>CAZXIX010000005.1:19581-90754 GCA_964640855.1 uncultured Saprospiraceae bacterium | reverse complement strand
TTTTACAACCCCGAATGGCCTAAAAAGGGCTTTTTCAGGGACGACTAACTAATCAACCGATCCCCCATACCCGATACCCGGATGACCATCCAAGGGAAGCCCTACATTCCAATAATACTTCAAGAATTATGGGTTTGCATTTAGATCCAGATCCCGCAAGTACAAATGAGGGGTACCGGGATCACCTTCTTCCCCAGCTGCCTCTTACCGGGCAAATCCTTCCTCTACTCAAAATCCAGCATATTCATATCGGCATAGTAGATCAGGTACCATTCCTTGCCCTGTTTGGCCCAACGGCGCTGCAAACCGTATCGTCCGGATTCGTGAACGATCTGTTCCACGATCAGAGTTTCCGTCAAGGGGGTGAAGGTTCTTTCAAACCCCACCTCCGTATTGAACTCCTTCATAAGCACCCAATCTTCCTCCTGCCAGCGAAAATCCCTTTGGGTCAGGGTGATGCTGTCGGCATTGGAGGGCAAGCCTTCCAGAGGAAACTGGATGTGAGTCATCTGGTACAAACTATCCTGATAAAAACGATCGTAAAAGGTGAGAAACTCCTCGAAAGAACTGGTAGGGGTTTCTTCTTCAGACCCTCCGGCTCTGCCGCAGGTCGACAGGAAACCCGTCAACAGGAGGAGGAAAAGTATTTTTTGCATGTTCAGGTTTATTTTAAAAGCCTTTTGGATGAATCGAACAAATGCTCCTCCCTGCCGGATGGGAAGAAAGTTTCCGGATCGGAGCAGACCTCTCAGCTGTTCTCCTCAATGCTTATCGAAACGGCCCTGGCCAATCCTTCTTCGCTGGCTTCGCTGGCAACGCGAATGTGGGTGATACCATAGCCGGCCAGCGTCTTGGCCGTCGTTTTTCCAATGGCGACAAAGATGGCTCTCCGATCTGCCAATTCTTGCCCCAATAAGATCCGGCAATTTAAGGGACTGGTCAATACGTAGATCGATGCCGGGAAGGGGGCCAGATCTCGCTTGGGTTCCTGGCGGTAGACGATCAGATCTTCCTGCCGGACGTCCTCCTTCCATATCGATTGGACAGATCTCAGCGAACGCTCCCCGATGGGAAAAAGAACCTTGCTTCCTTTCACTTGTTGGGCCAGATCACAGGCTACCGCCTCGGGCCTGCCATTGCCGATAAAGTCCGGAACCATGCCCCGATCGACACACTCAGCGGCCGTACCTTTTCCCATGCAGGCAATGCGATACCCCCGCAGGCTTGGCAGGTCTTCTCCGATCCCTTCCCAGAAAAAGGCTACCCCTTTCCGGCTGGTAAAAAAGATCCATTCCGCCTCTCCGGGCCAGTCAAAAGGAACAGCCTCGAAGCGGATCAGACTTTGCCCTGTAACCTGCCAACCCTGTTTTTCCAGCTGCTCGCGGAAGGGACTTTTCGGCCCCAGGTCCCGGCTGACGAATACGGTTTTCATGATACCGTCGACCTCAGGGATTCTACGATCTGTTCGGCCAATTCAAAAGAAGTGCTGGACGAATATTGCACCGTGCGTAGCGAGGAATCGCCACCCGGATCGCCTAAAGCTGCCCATACATGATAATACCCGTCCCGGTCTCGCTCGCAATAGGCACCCAAAGGCAGGTGACATCCCCCATCCATCAGTTTCAATATCTTCCTTTCGACATTGGTACAAGAAGCTACGTCCTTCCGATGGATCCGCAACAGTGCCGAACGAAGCTCTTTGTCCGATTCGCGTACCTGCCACGCCAGCACGCCCTGGGCGGGAGCCGGAACGAACTCCCTGGGATTAAGACGAATGACCCGATAGGCGCTCTGATCTATCTGCAGCCGTTTTAGACCCGCCATGGCCAATAGAATCCCGTCGAGTTGCTGGCTGACCATCTTGCCAAGTCGGGTAGGCACATTGCCCCGGATATCCTGCAAACGAACCGAACCCAAAAGATGCCGAAGCAAGGCTTTCCTTCGGGCGGAAGACGTGCCGATCAATGGATTTTCGGGCAATCCCCAACGCCTTCCGGATTCCTTGTTATCCAGCGGCATGACCAGCGCATCGGCCGGATCCTCCCGCTCCGAAACCCCGCCTATGACCAGACCCCGGGGTTGGTCCGTCGATAAATCTTTCATGGAATGCACCGCCAGATCCACTTCCCCCTGCAACAGGGCTTCTTCGATTTCCTTGGTGAAGAAACCCTTGCCCTCCATTTTATCAAAGGAAAGGTGCTGAATGCGGTCGCCCTGGGTTTTGATCGTGAGGATCTCGGTGGGGACCCCTTGTTCCTTCAGAAGGCGACTCGTGTGCTGTGCCTGCCACATGGCCAGTTTACTTCCCCGCGTACCGATTCGGATGATATTACTCAAGGCCTCTTGGTTTAGGCTGCAAAGATATAATTAGTAAACCGTCTCGGGTCCATCCCATATAGCCCATTTTATGCATTCCCTTTTTACCTTTGCGGCATGCAAGTGAATGCTCAGAATATAGCCGATCTGATCGGGGGCACGGTGGAAGGTGATCCGGAGGTGATCATTTCCAAACCCTGCAAGATTGAGGAAGGCGAGCCCGGGGGGATCAGTTTCCTGGGCAACCCCAAATACGAGGAATACGCTTATACCACCCAGGCATCGGCCTTGCTGGTCGGTCGGGATTTCGTGCCGAAAAAAAGCATTTCCGCGACCTTGATCCGGGTGGAGAACGTATACGCTGCCATTGCGCAGCTGCTCGATCATTTTGGGAACTCCCTTCCCGAGGAACCGCAAGGGGATATTTCGCCTCAGGCAGAGGTACACCCGGAAGCCGTACTGGAGGAAGGCGTTTCCGTAGGGCCTTTTGCGATCATTGAAGCCGGCGCCCACATCGGCAAAAACAGCCGGATCGGCGGACAGGTATTCATCGGGCGGGATGCCCGTATCGGAGCCAACTGCCGCCTCAGCAACGGGGTTCGCTTTTTGCATGCTTGTGAAATGGGGCGGGATTGTTTCCTCCATCCGAATGTGGTTGTGGGCAGCGACGGATTCGGTTTCGCTCCGCAAGAGGACGGCAGCTATCGAAAGATCAGCCAGGTGGGCAATGTGATCATCGGGGATGATGTGGAGATCGGCTCGAATACGACCATAGACCGGGCAACCATGGGGTCTACCCGAATCGGAAATGGGGTCAAGCTCGATAACCTGATCATGATCGCGCATAATGTAGAGATCGGTGACTATACCGTCATTGCCAGCCAATCCGGGATAGCCGGAAGTACCAAGATCGGAAAATACTGCCGGATCGGCGGACAGGTAGGGTTCTCCGGGCATCTAACCATTGCCGATGGCACGCAGATGCAGGCCCAGTCCGGAGTGGGCGCTTCCATTCGGGAGCCCGGGAAAGCGTTTTTCGGCTCACCGGCCATCCCCTACAAGGATTACATCCGATCTTACGGCGTCTTTAAAAAATTACCTGAACTTTACCGAAAGATCGGGCAGTTGGAACGACTCGTCAAGGAATTGAAAGACAAATAGATAGCCTACAATATTCCTCTCGGATAGAAGAAAGAGGGGACAGGTTGCCTCAAAATTGTATTTTTGCGGGGATTTTTATTGCCGACCGAACACTAGAATGAAACAAAAAACGCTTCGGGGACAAGTCTCAGTAAGCGGGATAGGTTTGCATACCGGAAAAGAGGTCAATCTCACCTTTCAACCCGCCCCGCCCAATCACGGATACAAATTTCAACGAATTGATCTGGAGGGAAAACCCGTCATCGCAGCGGATGTAACGCGAGTGGTCAATACCCACCGGGGCACCACCTTGCAAATGGGAGAAGCGCAGATCAGCACCGTTGAGCACGTACTTTCTGCCTTGTCGGGCATGGAAATAGACAACGTACTCATCCAGGTGGACGGCCCGGAAGTTCCCATTCTGGATGGCAGTGCCAAACCCTACGTAGACGCCTTTCAGGCCACTGGCCTGGAGGAGCAGGATGCGGAGCGCGAGTATTTTGTGATCAAGGAGGCCATTACCTATCGGGATGAAGAAACCGGGACCGAGATCATGGGGCTGCCCGCCAAAAAGTTCGAAGTCACCACCCTGATCGATTTCAATTCCCCCGTATTGGGGCAGCAATACGCCGCCCTGGAGAACATTAAGGATTATCCGGAAGAAATCGCCCTCAACCGGACCTTTGTTTTTCTGCGCGAACTGGAGGCCCTTTTCGATGCCGGTTTGATCCAGGGAGGAGATCTCAACAATGCGATCGTAATCGTCGATCGGGTCATGAACGATGATGAGATCCAGGAACTGGCCCACAAAATGGGTCGCCCGGCCGTGAAAGTAGAGAAAGAGGGAGTCCTCAACACCGTCGATCTCCATTTTCAAAACGAACCGGCCCGCCACAAGCTGTTGGATGTCGTCGGGGATGTAGCCTTGCTGGGAGCCCCTATCCGGGGGCGGATCGTTGCCACCAAACCCGGGCATCAGGCCAACGTGGAGTTTACCAAGATCCTCCGTAAACACTACCTGGAACAAAAGAAGCTACGCGGAAAGCCGCTGTACAATCCGAACAAAGAACCTTTATTCAATACGGTGCAAATTGCCCAATGGCTGCCGCACCGGTATCCCATGCTTCTGATCGACAAAATCATTGAACTGTCTGACAAGCATGTCGTTGGGGTGAAAAATGTTACCTTTAATGAACATTTCTTCCAGGGCCATTTTCCGAATAATCCGGTAATGCCTGGTGTTTTGCAGATCGAGGCCATGGCCCAGACCGGCGGTATACTGGCCCTTTCAACGGTGGAAGATCCGGGAAATTGGGATACGTACTTTCTGAAAATCGATAACGCGAAGTTCAAACACAAGATCGTACCGGGAGATACGGTGCTGCTCAAAATGGAATTGATGGCCCCCATCCGACGGGGTATCTGCCAGATGACAGGCACCGCCTATGTGGGCAAGCGGATCGTATCCGAAGCTGAACTTACCGCTCAAATTGTCAAGCGTACCGATACATGAAAAACCAGACTGAATTCGCCCAGATTCACCCCGGGGCAAAAATTGGAAAAAATGTGACCATTGGCCCTTTCTCCTACATCGAGGAAGATGTCGAGATCGGCGATGGTTGCTGGATAGGTCCGAACGTTACCCTATTCAACGGTGCGCGAATAGGCAATGGGGTAAGGATCTTCCCCGGA
The DNA here is from genome assembly GCA_964640855.1 of uncultured Saprospiraceae bacterium. Lineage (GTDB taxonomy): Bacteria > Bacteroidota > Bacteroidia > Chitinophagales > Saprospiraceae > JAJDFU01. The sequence continues at coordinate 85,606 of CAZXIX010000005.1, read as the reverse complement.
GCGGTTATCGCGGGCATTCCGCAAGATCTCAAATTTAAAGGGGAATACACGCAGGCCATCATCGGTGACAATACCACCATCCGGGAGTATGTTACCGTCAACCGGGGTACGGCCTACGCTCAAAAAACGGTAGTCGGCGAGAATTGTCTGCTCATGGCTTACGTCCATGTGGCCCACGATTGCATTCTGGGCGATCACGTGATCCTGGCCAATAACGTCAACCTGGCCGGTCATGTCGTCATCGAAGATTGGGCCATCATCGAAGGTCAGGTAGGCGTTCAGCAATTCTGCCGGATCGGAAAACACAGCTTCATCGCCGGAGGCTCGCTCGTCCGGAAAAACGTCCCTCCCTATGTAAAAGCCGCCCGGGAACCGCTTTCCTATGCCGGCATCAATTACATCGGCCTCCAACGGAGAAACTTCACCAACGAACAGATCCAGCAGATCCGGGACATTTACCGCATTCTCTACGTCAAGGGGTACAACACTTCCAAAGCCATCGAGATGATAGAAGACCAGGTGCCGGATTCCGAAGAAAGAGAACACATCCTGCATTTTATCCGGGAAGCCGATCTGGTGATCATGCGGGGCTTCCGCCAAATCAACGGCTCGGATGTCAGTGAAAGTTGAGCTGACACAGGTTAAAAAACGCTTTAAAAACGATTGGGTGCTCTGGGGTGTGGACCTGCGCATAGAGGAAAACACCTCCTGGGCCGTCACCGGCCCCAATGGTTCCGGAAAGTCGACCTTGCTGAAAATCCTTTCCGGACACCTCAGCCCTTCCAAAGGCCAAAGAAAGTTCTTCCGAGGCTTGCACGAAATCCCCCTCCCGGAAATCTACCGCGAAGTAGCCTTTGCCGCACCCTACATCGATCTCATCGAAGAATTCAAGCTGGAAGAGGCCATCTCATTCCACCGGAAACTGAAACCCCCATTGCGGGACCTCGACTCCCGGGAATTGATCTCCATTCTGGGCTTCGAACAGCACCGCAACAAAGAACTGCGCTTCTTCTCATCGGGCATGAAACAGCGATTGAAACTGGCGCTTGCTTGTTGTTCAGCAGCCCCCCTCCTGCTTCTTGACGAACCCACTTCCAATCTGGATGAAGCCGGCATACGCTGGTACCAGGACCTGTTGGCGGAATTCAGTCCCGGGCGGACCCTGGTCATCGCCTCCAACGTGGAAGAAGATTTGCAAAGCTGCCAGAACCGGGTCCACGTGCTGGACTTCAAAAGGCAGGCACGCAGGTAAGCCTTTTCAAAGATTTTCCCGCAGACGATCCAAAAAGTCCCGCGCCTCCTGCAAGACCTGGATCTGCCGATCCCTTTCCTTTTGAAATTCTTTTTGCCGAAGGATCTCCTCTTTTGCTCCGGATATGGTAAATCCCCGTTCTTTGACCAGATGATAGATGGTCTCCAACTGCTCGAGGTTTTGAGGGGTGAAACGACGATCCCCCTTGCTGTTCTTATGGGGCTTGAGCAGATCGAACTCCGTTTCCCAAAAACGGATGAGAGATTTGGAAATGTCAAACATGCTGGCCACCTCACCGATGGTGTAGTAGCGTTTCAGGTCGTCGGTTGGAATTTTGGGCATAGAGAACGGATAAGCCACCCGGTAAAGTACGAAAAGCTCCCGATTTTAAGGCGGACTTTAATCCAGTTGTTGCTGCAACAGCTTTTTACTCCTTTTCGGATCGGCTTTTCCCCGGGTCTTTTCCATGACCTGACCCATAAAAAAACCCAGGAGCCCTTTCTTGCCGGCCCGGTAGGTTTTTACCTTATCCGGATTCTCTTCGAGCACTGCCCGGACTATGCTTTCCAACTCGTCTTCATCAGATAATTGAAAAAGCTCCATGTCCCGGGCCAGGCCATCAACCGCTTTGTCGGGTTGGTCCAGCATAGCCGGGTACAACTGCTGCATGGCAAGCGAATAACTGATGTGGCCCTGATCCACCAACCGCAACAGCTGGGCCAGTCCTTCCGCCGGCACCGGAAAGTCGACAATCCGAATTCCGCTTTCTTTGAGAACCGGAAAAATCTGATTGATGACCAGGTTGGCCGCTCGTCCATTGTCATCGACCTGTTCGGCAAGGTCCAGGAAAAATCCCGCCGTCTCCCGCGATTCGATGAGCAGATCAGCCTGGTAGGCCGAAAGTCCGAATTCTTTCTGCAATCGCAGATAAAGAGCGTCCGGAAGCTCGGGTAGCCCCTGCCCGATAGCCTCCACCCAGTCGGGATCCACTTCTACGATCGGCAGGTCCGGTTCGGGCAGATAACGGTAATCCTGGGCATCCTCTTTGTCGCGAAGCGGCAGGGTCGTTCCGCTCGAGGGGTCGAACTGACGGGTTTCCTGCTCTACCTCCTGCCCGCTCTCGAGTAGTTCAATCTGCCGTTGCCTCTCATAGCGGATAGCCTGACGGGCATAGCGCATGGAGTTCAGGTTTTTGATCTCGCAACGCGGCATCAGATAGTCGGCTCCTTGCGGTCGGATGGAAATGTTGCAATCACATCGCAGGGAACCCTGTTCCATGTGCCCATCCGATATATCCAACCAGCGTACGAGCCGGCGCATTTCCGACATCAGGGTATCGACTTCCTCGGGAGAGCGCAGGTCGGGTTCGGTAACGATTTCCAGCAAAGGCGCCCCTGCCCGGTTCAGGTCAATGCGCGAAAAATCCTCTCCCTCCTCATGCATACTCTTTCCGGCATCCTCCTCCAGGTGGATCTGGTGGATGCGAACCTTGCGGATCCCGTCTTTTAGTCGTAGTTCCATCCACCCATTCCGGCAAAGCGGTTGCCGGTGCTGGCTGATCTGGTAGCCCTTGGGGAGATCGGGATAAAAGTAATGTTTGCGGTCAAAGCCCAAAACCGGAGCTATTTCGCAATTCAGGGCAAGTCCCAACTGGATCCCCTTGTAAAGATGCTCCCGGTTGGCCCTGGGCAGGGTGCCCGGCAAAGCCAGGGAGACCGGACTGACCTGCGTGTTGGGCGGAGCTCCGAATTCGTTCCGGTCGTCACAAAAAGCTTTGCTTTGGGTATTTAATTGCACATGTACCTCCAATCCTATAACCAGTTCGTAATTCATGATGTCCGTTCAGTCAACTCAGGAATAGGTGAAACCGCTAATTAAAAAGGTGATTGCCGTAAAGAAAACAATGATGAATTGATAGGCCAGAACGATAAAGGTGAATTTTAAAAGGGTTTTAAACCAACCCTGACCGTAAAATCGAAGAAAAGCCATATACACATAAAGGGCTCCAATGCCGAAGGCGATGGGCAAGCGGATCGCATAAGATGCAGGGATGAGTAGAGTAAGGGCGAAGAGCAGAAAAATGAAGGCGTGCGTGTGGAAGCTGAAATACAGATGCTCGATGAAGAAACGATTTCGCCGAATGTAGATCAGCTTCATCAGCAAAGCCAAAACAGGCATCATGACCAGTAAGGTCCAGATGACCTGGCCCATGGCAAACTTCCAGAAATCGGCCGGATGGCGGGTCACTCGCACCAGTTGCTGCATGATGGTCTGCCCGAGGAAACCCTGGATCCGGTAATGCGCAAACAAGGAATCCGGCTCCATCCGGATCATGTCAAGGCGATCCATCCGGATTTGCTTTATGATGAAACCCGAATCCGGCAGATGAGTCAAATACCCATATGCCAGGGAATCGTCGCCGGGAAGGCCCACTATTTGCATCATGGTATCCAGGCCTGCTTGCCAGGCTGCATTTTTGGGATTTTGCTCCTTTAAATCCCGGTATTGCACCTCCACATCCGAACGAAACTCACGCAAAAAGGCCTTTTCCAGCAGTGCTTCTTCGCCGCTCTCAAAAGTCGCGCGAACTTCGTGTAAGCCCATGTAGTTGAGTACCGCCAGAAACACAATGCCCGTCACCAGAAAAAGTCGGGCCGGATGGACAAATTGTTTGCGCTTGCCCTCAAAAAACATTTGGGTGAGTTTCCCCGGCACAGCAAGCGCCTTAAGGGTGAGAAAGATCTTGTTGTCGACATTGAAAAAGGCTTCCCCCAGTTCGTGAAACAGGTCCATCAGGGGTACGCGCCGGGCCTGTACCTTTTGACCACAGGCCGGACAATATCCTTTTCCCCTGGGAAGCTTTTCGCCACAATTGAAACAAACCGGGCTGGATACCCATTCTTCTTCCTGCATTACCTGCGGTTTACGGCTGCTATCGACGGATGGCAAGGGTGCCATCCTCCTCAAAAATAAGAGGAGATTCGGGAAAATCCGTCCGACTCAGTTCGCGAACCTTTCGAAGAGCCCTTTTCTGCGGGTCCGGAAGAGGACCGTGGTGCTTTCCCTGGTAAACGGAAATCAACTGGCCATCCAGAAAAGCCCCTTCCTTGTTGACCCGGATCCGAAAAAGGGGGGCATACCCGGCAGGGCCGCGCAAGCTAAAGCGTCCGTAGGTGGAGAAATTTCCCATGCTGTAGGTGATGAATCGGCCCTTGTAAAGCTCGGAGGCGCGGGGCACATGAGGCCCGTGGCCAAAAACAAGATCTGCCCCCGCGTCTATGACGGCATGGGCAAAGCGATAGACATCGCCGCGGTTTTCCCCGTAGTAGGTTTCCGATCGCCGGGGTACATGCTGATGGTCGGCCCCCTCGGCCCCACCGTGGAAGGAAACGATCACCACATCGCAACTGTCGGCCAGAAAACGGACCAAAGCGGTAGCCTTTGGGAGATCGTGTATACTGCAGGTACCCGTATTGGGAGCAAAAGCGCACATACCTACCCGCAGGCCGTTGCGCTCGATCAGGGTATACTCGTCCGTCCCTGCCAGGCCGGCATAAGCAATACCGTTGGAATCCAGGACGGCTTTCGTCCTGCGCCGACCTTCCGCTCCAAAATCCCCGGAGTGGTTGTTCGCCAGGCTCAAGAGATCAAAGCCCGCTTTTCGGAGCAAAGCGCCGTACGATTCGGGCGACCGAAAAGCATAGCAGAGGCTTGGGTTAGAACACCGTTTGACTGTGCCTCCTCTATCGATCAGGGTACCCTCCAGGTTTCCGAAGGCCACATCCGCCGAATCTATCCAGGGCGCAACGGCCCGGAGGAGATCTCGCCCTCCATTCGCCGGCAGATAGCTGTCGTTGGGAAAATGAGTGCCGAGCATCATATCCCCCACCCCGACGATCGTCCAGGCCGTATCCGGAAAACGGAGGGTATCGCGGAGGGTCCAATCCGGTAGGGTATCCAGGGGTTGCCGGCTCAGGGTGATTTGCCGAAACGGAAGGAGGGTCTCAGGCAGATCCCGACTGATCTGCCCGGACAACGAGAGGCTGGTGGTCACCAGCATAATGAAAAAAAGACCTCCGAATCGAAGGTCTTTTCCGCGAGATCGCATAGATGGTCAAGGTTTAGTCAAAGGACTGGTTGCTTTGCTGAGCCGCTTCGACAAGTTCCTGATATTCTTCCGGACTTAAACCGTCCATTACATAATGAATGGGGTTTACCTTTTCGCCTTTGTAATGCACTTCGTAGTGGCAATGCGGGGCCGTGGAGGTTCCCGTATTTCCTACTTCCCCGATTTCCTGACCGCGGGAAACCGCTTGCCCCTCTTCCACGTCGATGGCACTCATGTGCGCATAGAGCGTTTCATAACCGTATCCGTGGTCTATCAAAACGTTCCATCCGTAACCGGACTTTTGCTTTTGAACTCGTTTGACCACACCGGAGCCTGTGGCATAGATGGGCGTTCCGACAGGAGCCGTGAAATCAATGCCGGCGTGAAATTTCTTGCGCTTGAAGATCGGGTGGATTCGATAGCCGAAGCCGGAAAGCAAGCGTACCCGGCGGGCCAACTTATCGGAGCGAACGGGCTTGATGGATGGCATCGCCCGGAGCATTTCCTCTTTATTGTCGGCCTTGGCGATCAGTTGGTCGAGCGATTCGGTTTGCAGCACATATTGCTGTTTGATCTTGCGAATGCGTTGGCGTAGGGAAACCATCAGTTCCCCGGAGGAATATTCTTTGAGTTCGGCATATTCCTCATGCCCGCCTACGCCGCCGTCCCAAATACCCGGATCGATGGGATCCATACCGAAAACCATCCGGTAAGCGTAAGCATCTTTTTGCTGAAGGTAGGCCAGCCCCTCCGACATCTCATCGATCGTCTGGGACGCATTTTTCAGGTCCTCCTGCAACTGCAGGTTCTCCCTGACCAGCCGGTTCTTGGTAGGATCCGGCATGAATTTGTGCGTTAAAATGCTGATGATGACTGCAAATACGAGGACGGCAGAAAAGAACCCGAAAACCCGAAGCGCCTGGATGCCTAGCGATGGTTGGACTTTTTCGTATCTGAGCGTTTGGGGGTTGTAAATGAATTTTTCTCGCGCCATGGTTTGTATTCCTTGAAGACTTGTGAACTAATCCTTCAAATATTTCGTAGACCTATTTGAAAATTAGTTTCCCCCTCCTCCCCTAATTCAAAGCTGATTTCGTCTTAGCGAGGATAAATGTACTGTGGCCTCGCATTATTGCCAAATAAAGTGGAAAAATAAAGCGTTCAAACTCCTTTATACTGCCCAAATGGGCCAGATATCACCAAATAGGTTACGTTTCCTCAGTCTTTTTCCCACATTTGGCAGCAGGCAAGCCTATCTGAATCCTTGATTTTTCGCCTAATTTTACAGCCCTTCCAACAGGATAATTGCTTTTTGGTTTATTTCAGCCATTGAAAAATCCGCTATTCCGCATGAATGCCCAGGAAATACGTCAATCTTTTCTGAAGTTTTTCGAGCAAAAGGATCATAAGATCGTTCCTTCTGCACCCATCGTGAACAAGCAAGATCCCAGCCTGATGTTTACCAACGCCGGGATGAACCAGTTCAAAGATTATTTTCTGGGCAACCAGGAGCCGGAAGCCAGCCGCATTGCCGATACGCAAAAGTGCCTCCGCGTTTCCGGGAAACACAACGACCTGGAAGAAGTAGGCCGCGACAGCTATCACCATACCATGTTCGAGATGCTGGGCAACTGGTCTTTTGGCGACTATTTCAAGGAGGAAGCCATCAACTGGGCATGGGAATTGCTGACCGAAGTGTACCAACTCCCCAAGGATCGGCTATACGCTTCCATCTTCGAAGGAGATCCGTCGGAAGAGCTCGAACCGGATGAAGAAGCTTTTGGCTATTGGAAGAAGTGGCTACCGGAAGAACGCATTCTCCGCTTTGGAAAAAAAGATAACTTCTGGGAAATGGGCGATACCGGGCCTTGCGGCCCCTGTTCGGAGATCCACATCGACCTTAGGTCAGAGGACGATCGCCAAAAAGTGGATGGCGCCACTCTCGTGAATGCCGATCACCCGGAAGTCGTAGAGATATGGAACCTCGTTTTCATTCAATATAATCGAAAGGCTGACGGCAAACTCCAGGACTTGCCGGCCAAGCACATAGATACCGGCATGGGCTTCGAACGCCTGTGCATGGCCCTGCAAGGCAAGACCTCCAGTTACGATACCGATCTCTTTTCCCCCTTTCTGAAGTTTATCGAGCAAGCCTCCGGTAAAAAGTACACCGGTAAGTATTCCGAGGAAGCCAAATCCGATATCGCCATGCGCGTGGTGGTCGACCACCTGCGGGCCGTGGCCTTTACCATTGCCGACGGGCAGCTTCCCGGGAATACCGGAGCCGGCTACGTCATCCGGCGTATCCTGCGACGCGCTGTTCGATATTACTATTCCTTTCTGGACATCCAGGAGCCTTTCCTTCATAGCCTGATGCCGCTTCTGGCAGAGCATTTCGGAGATACCTTCCCCGAGATCCGCGCTCAACAAGAACAGATCGCCCGCATCATTGAAGGGGAAGAAAAGGCCTTTTTGCACACCCTGGAGAATGGGCTCAGCCGATTCGCACAGTTGGAAACCCGGGGAAAAAAGATCCAGGGGAAGGATGCTTTTGAGCTGTATGACACCTACGGTTTCCCCATAGATCTCACTCGTTTGCTGGCCGAAGAAAAGGGTTTGAGCATTGACGAGAAAGGTTTTGAAAAAGCCCTGGCCGAACAAAAAGAGCGTTCCCGCGCCGATGCGGCGAAGGAGGTAGGTGATTGGACGCAACTCCGGAAAGGCGAAGAGGTGCAGTTCGTAGGCTACGACCAGCTGAGCGTGGATAAGGCGCATGTGCTGAAATACCGCACCCTGACGGTCAAAAAGAAACCGCAATACCAGATCGTATTGAACAAGACTCCCTTTTACGGAGAAAGTGGGGGCCAGCGAGGCGATACCGGCCTGCTTTTTTTCGGGGACGAAAAGATCCGGGTATGGGATACGCAGAAAGAAAATGACCTCACCGTACACATAGTCGATAAGCTTCCCAAAGACCTGAAGCAGTCCGTTCGGGCGCAGGTAGATCCGGTCAAACGTCAGCTGACCAGCAGCAACCACTCGGCCGTTCACCTCATGCATGCGGCCCTGCACGAAGTATTGGGTGAGCACGCGCTCCAGAAAGGGCAGGACGTGGATCCGGATCGTCTGCGATTCGATTTCTCGCATTTCGAAAAAGTGTCGGCTGAGGAGATCGAGCAGATAGAAGGTATCGTCAACGAAAAGATCCGGGCCAACATCGCCCGGGAGGAGGTCCGGGAAATGCCCATCGAAGAGGCAAAAGAAAGCGGTGCCCTGATGCTTTTCGGGGAAAAATACGGCGACCTGGTCCGGGTGATCACTTTCGATCCGGATTTCTCCCGCGAACTTTGCGGGGGTACCCACGTGGAGGCCACCGGAGAGATCGGCCTGTTCAAGATCACGAGCGAGAGCAGCGTGGCGGCCGGCATCCGCCGCATTGAAGCCGTCACGGCCGGGAATGCGGAAAAATATCTGAAAAAAGAATTGGGAGAGCTGGCTCAGGTCCGCCACCTGCTCAAAGCATCGGCCAACACCGCCAAATTGGTCGAAGGCTTGCAGGAGGAGAATAAAAAGCTCCGGAAAGAGGTCGAAAAACTGCTGGCGGCCCAGGCGGGCGCCCTGAAAGAAGATCTCATCCGGAACGCCCAATCCCTCAATGGCATTCAGCTCATCGCCGCCCGCTTACCTTTGACTGACAGCGGCGCCCTGAAGAACCTGGCGTTCCAGTTGGAACGGGAAATGGAAAAGGTGGTGGTTATTTTCGGCGCGGAAATCAACGGAAAGCCGCAGCTTATGGTCGCCGTCAGCAAGGATATTGCGGAAGGGGGCAAACTGCACGCCGGCGATATGGTGCGCGAACTCGCCAAAGAGATCAAAGGCGGTGGCGGCGGACAGCCCTTCTTCGCTACCGCGGGAGGCAAAGATGCCAGCGGACTGGACCGGGCGATTGAGAAGGGGGTGGAGAAGGTCAAAGAGGAGTTGAGGGTTTAGGGTTGAGCGTTTAGAGGAGTGGAGATATAATGACAATTGAACTTATAGTAAAAATGATTGACTCTCGCCTCGATCTTGATGGGGGCCGACCAGAGGCCAGTGACCAGAGACGAGTCAGTAAAGGAATTATTCTCTGGACTCTCGTCCCGGAGCCGTAGAATAGGAAAAAAAGTTTCAAAAAAACCCACAAGTCCGTTTGTCATTACATTTAGAGTTTGCAGGCTAAAGGTTTTCCCAGCCTAAAAGAGCGTGCGTCAGCAAACTGATCCCGCGATCATATGCCTGGTTACCGGAGGTAGCAAGCAAAAACCTGAGCGATAGCGAACACCCCTCCAGTCCCTGACATTCTCTACTTTTGCCTTTCTTCCAAACTCAGGATCCATGCAGGAACAAACCCGAGCCGTCCGTACTCAAACCGAACGCACCTCATACGGCGAACATTCCACACCCCTATTCCTGACCTCCAGCTTCGTATTCGAGGACATGGCACAGATGGAGGATGCCTTTCACGACCGGATCGACCGGAACGTCTATTCCCGCTACAGCAATCCAAATACGGAGGAACTGGTGCAGAAGGTCTGTCAAATGGAAGGGGCCGAGGACGGATTGGCGATGGCTTCCGGTATGGCGGCGGTCTTTGCGACTATGGCCGGACTGCTAAAAGCGGGCGATCATGTGCTGGCTTCCCGGGCATTGTTTGGTTCTACCTACCGCATCCTGGAGGATATTTTCAGCAAGTGGGGTATCACCTACAGCTATGCCCGACCCGATGATCTTCAGGACTGGGAGCAGAAGATTCAATCCAATACCCGGCTTATCTACCTGGAGACGCCTTCCAACCCCTTATTGCAGATCGTTGATCTCGAAGCGATCGGCAAGTTGGCCCAAAGGCAGGGAGCCATCTACATAGTGGACAATTGCTTCGCCACCCCCTATCTGCAGAAGCCGCTGCGGTTCGGCGCCGACCTTAGCATCCATTCGAGTACCAAATATATGGATGGGCAAGGTCGCGTACTGGGCGGGCTCGTAGTCGGCAAAGAGGAACTGATCTCGCCGATCCGTTCCTTCGTGCGGCATACGGGGCCGAGCCTCTCCCCTTTCAATGCCTGGGTGCTGAGCAAAAGCCTGGAGACGCTCAGCCTGCGGATGGACCGCCACTGCAAGAATGCACTCGAACTGGCACGGTTTTTGAACACCCAGCCCCGGGTGAAACGGGTGATCTACCCCTTCCTGGATTCCCATCCGCAAAAAGACCTGGCGCAGAAACAAATGAAGTTGGGCGGCGGGATGCTTTCTTTTGAATTGGATGGGGATAAAGAGGCCATCTACCGTTTCATTGACCAAACTCAATTGTTCTCTATGTCTTCCAATCTGGGCGATTCGCGGTCCATCATTACCCATCCGGCCTCGTCCTTCCTGGCCAAAATAGGGCCGGACAAGCGCCGGGAGTTGGGGGTCTCCGAGCAGCTGATCCGCATTTCGGTCGGTTTGGAAGAGGTGGAGGATTTGAAGGGGGATCTCAGCAGGGCGCTGGATCTATGATTTACGATTCCTGCGCGCGAATTGGATCAAAACTGCCTGTCCGAAGATCCCCATCCCGCTCCTCCTTTATAAAATGAAATGATCATATGATCTTTACTTGTTTGGTTGTCAGCATTTTTCAGGATATAATTGCCAAGCGAAACGCTAAAAATATGTCCGGCTCTACGATCGGAAAGCCTTGTTGTCGTCAACAGAAAATCGTCTAATCGATCCGGATCCAGCAGCTTATTCACCGAAAACACATGTTCAAGAAGCCTTTCCGGATGGATCCGGAAAGGCTTTCGAATTTCTGAAATACCATCTGCCCACTCATTTCGCATCCATCAGTCAGGGGTACCCCAGCCTTTTCGAACCGTAACCGTAGAAGCCAACCGGTGACCGACCCAAACCGGAAAAACAAACAGCCAAACACGTACACATGACTGCTTTTCAAAATTTCATGACCCGGTTCAAACCCTTTGGGAAAGTAGACACCCTCAACCTCTTGTTTGAACCGCTCGCTTACGAACGGCGGCTCAAATTCCTGTACCGCTTTTACAAGCCCGAAGAAATCCTGGTCACCTCCTCCTTCGGTACGCGCTCGGTCTTTTTGCTGCACCTGCTCAGCAGGATCCGGCCCGATCAGAAGGTGCACTTCATCGATACGACCTACCACTTCCCGGAGACCATCGCTTACAAAAAACAGTTGACCGAACAATTTGGGCTCCAGGTCGTCGATGTGCTACCCGAGGTCGAAGCCAATTTGCTGACCCGGGAAAATCAATGGTGGAAAGACCACCCGCGCATGTGCTGCCAGATCAATAAGGTAGCCCCGCTGGAACCGATCAAAGCCCGCCACAAGGTCTGGATCTCCGGCCTCATGCGTTGGCAAACCGATTACCGGTCTCGCCTGCAGGTCTTTGAGCAACAGGGGGAAATCCTGAAATTCCATCCGCTCATCGATCTGGACGAAGGCGAATGGCGCTATCAGGTGGGGCGACAGGGGTTGCCGGCACATCCGTTGGAGGCGCTGGGCTTCGGTTCGGTAGGCTGTACCCATTGTACAGAGAAAGGCGCCGGCAGATCCGGACGCTGGATGGCCAACGGACAAACCGAGTGTGGCCTGCATCCGGCCTATTTCCGAAAAAAAGAAGAATAGCCGGGCGGAAAGCTACTGGCGGCGGATTTCGATGGTGAACAAAGTATTGCGAACCTCCACATGTTGCACCTCGCCGTCGTTGTAAGTGTAATCCTGGCTGTCGTTCCTTTTTCCGCTGGTGAGGGTAAGCACGTCGGGCGAAGGGCCGGCCTCGACCACCCGCCAGGAACCGTCCCGCTCCGACATCACTTTTTTCTGCAGGGGAGGTTGGGTAAAGTACAACATAACAGAGGTCATGTCTACCCGGCCGCTGTGTTGGCGGGTATTTCCGTCTTCCGTGATCTCATAATGCCCACCTCGCCAGACAATGCTTGTCTCGTTCCGTGGCTTGCCGTCTTTGACCGAACTCATTTCGCTGGAATAAAGAAATCCATCCCGGTAGGTGGCCTCCACCGAGTGCATGATCGTGTGTTTGCCCAAAAAGTTAAAAGAGCTTTTGCTCAGCGTCGTGTAGGTGACCTGGTCTCCGACCTTTCTTTTTTCGACTACCAACTCCCCGACCACCGTATTTCCGTGCATGACATCAAAGGTCGCCGTATAAACCTCTTCTTCAGGCAAAAAGAACAGATTCAGCAAGGCAAACAAAAAAATGGAAAACATAGGTTCGGAGCTTTTCAGGTTCCAAGACGCGACCGGAAGACGCGAAGTAAAAAATCAGATGGCCAAGCCACCACTTTTGTCCTCTTCAAAAATATAAGAGAAAAGAGAGTTCCCGTATCTTTCCGGCTGGAATTCTGAATGCAAATTTGGCGTCATATGCGAGCTTTGATCTTTTTTCTGCTGCTTCTGTGCCCCCTGTTTTTCCTTCTCGGCTGTAATCCATCCTTTGGACAAACCGATCCCTACGCTTACCTCTCCGGCGATTGGGAAATAATCCAGTATGAGCGTGGGGAAATGGATTATTCCGAGCTTATGACAAATGTGCTCGTTCGTATTGGTCCTTGCAACAAAGAAAACAGCTTGTGCCAAGCCAGGCTGATTCCACAGCAGAAATACGAGGAAGCCATTCGGGAATTGATGGAAAACAGACTGGAAATTGACTTTCATCTCCGGGCTCCGGACGAAAGTCGGGAACTGGCTTCGGAATTGGGTTTAGAATTGCCCAAAAATTGCGCTCCCTGTTACACCATTCAGGATGATATCCACCAGAAGCACATTTATGCCGGTTTTCCGGAAGATGAGAACACCATCCGCTTCGCCCTGCTTTCCCGGGAAGACCCGGAATCCTTTACCCTGCACCGCATTCGCCGGGAGAAATAAGGAGATCAAAAAAAAGGGTACCCTGAAAAGGTACCCCCGAATGAAATTACCACATAACAGGATTCGATCTTATCCTGCCTTTTCAGGTTCCGGAACGATAAAATCATTGACAGGATCCTGTACAATACGCATGACGTTGGAGATCGATTCCTCCGAGACCGATCTCTCGAATGCATTTTCTTCGGAAGCCGGGATCCCCATTTTGGCAAAAACGGCCTCGAACCCGCCCGGGTAGTGCACATTGATGAACTTGAGGGGCTTGTCGGAGGCATTCCGGAAGGTATGCAACTGCCCCTTCTTTAGTTTAATGGTCATCCCGGGCTCCAAAGTCTGCCAGGAACCGTTCAGGAAGAAACTCATCTCTCCCTCTACAACCGTGAACAGTTCCTCGCAACGGTTGTGGAAATGAGGAGGAGGACCGTCCGCATGGGGCGGGGTTTCGCCAAATGCCAGGGAAAAGCTCTCGTTGGCCTCGATCGGATGGATCAAATGACCCAGTACGTACATAGAATCGGTTGTCTTCATAATTGGGTTTTTAGATGGTTGTATCTTTACGAGACAAATGTATCATAAAGGAACTTTTCTTGCAAGACAATTGTCTCATAAAAAGACATTAATCTCATAATTATGAATAAAAGCCCGGAATCCAACAGCGGAAGGATAAGACAGAAAATGCGTACGCGCCGCGCCTTGCTCCAGGCGGCTCAAAAGCTCCTCGAGGCCGGCAAAAAGCTAAGCATTGAAAGTGTGGCCGAAGAAGCGATGGTATCCCGGGCAACGGCTTACCGCTATTATTCCTCAGTAGAGGCGCTGACCATTGAGGCCGTCATCGAAACCCAGATGCCGGGTAAACCCAGACTCCTGGCAGGGCTGGAGGGGAAGCCCGTATCGGAACAGGTGTTGCGGTTTCAAGAGAGGTGGCTGGATATCATGGAAGAACACGAAGGCTCTCTGCGGAAATTTATGAGCATTACCCTGGGGGATTGGACTCCGGAGAGCAAGGAGCGTGGAACGAGAGGGAATCGACGACTGGAACTCTTTGAAGAGTTACTTTCCCTGCCTGGGGATGGGGTATCGGAATCTGAGATCCAGCATTTGAAATATGCCCTATGCATCTTTACCTCTCTGGAGGCCCTGCTGGTCCTCAAGGACGCCTGTCGCCTTTCTTCCGGTGAAAGTCGGGAAATCATTCGCTGGGCAAGCCGGATCCTGATCCAATCGGTGGTTTCCGGCAGATCGGATACCAAAAAGGCCGGCTGAATGATCAGCCGGCCTATTCCCCGAAAAGAGTCGCCGGATTATCTGAAGTCTCCGGAAAGCTCTTTGGCTTTGTATTGGGCGTTCTCGTAATATTTACCTTCGGGAACCTTGCTGTAAGCTGCTGCTGCTTTGGAAACCTCCCCGTTGGCTTCGTAGGCTTTAGCCAGGTAAAATTGATATTTATCCTGTTCCTTGGTCGCCATACCGACGGCTTTCTGGGCATGCTTCAAAGCTTGAAGTTCGTCGTTCTTGGCAATGTAGGCGCGGGTCATGCAATTGTGCAGGTCTGCGGACTGGCGATCGCCGAAAGCTTCTGCCATCTCGAATACCTGGTCCCAGTTCTTGGATACGGCCGCCTTTTCAACCGTTACCTCAGCCTTGGCAACGTACTGAGCGGCTTTGTCCGCCTTGCCGGTCGATTCTGCTACCTCGGCCGCTTTGAGATAAGCCTTCACGGCTTCGGTGTCTTCCCCTTTGCGATCCAGAGCCATGGCGCGACCCAGAAAGTTGCTGTAAGAATCGGGAGCCCATTCCATGCCCTTCTCGTAGATCTCGATGGCGGTATCGTATTCTTTCTCCTTGCGTTTGGTCGTGGCGGCCCGGTAAGCCGCTACGGCACCGTTCTTTTTTGCCAAATCGATGACCTTATTGTCGGTCTCACTGGAGGGGTCAGCAATTTCGAGCGCCTGCTCGAACAGTTCCATTGCACCGAGATAGTCTTGTTCCTTGTACTTGGCTACACCATCGTTGTACAGGGATGCCGCTGTGGCTTCCTCTTGCGCAAAAAGCGCTACCGAACCGGCCAGGAACATCCCTGCCAAGAGGCTGTAATTTAAAATCCGCTTCATGATTTCGTGATTATTTTGGTTACCGAAAGATTTTGGAGGTCCCAATTATAAGAAAATCATAGCAAAATGGTTTAATCCCCAACCCGAATATCCTTCTATTGGTCGGCCGGAAAACCTGCTGAAATACGGTATTCCGGCCAGAGATGAAAAGGGTGGCTCCGCTCACAGGGGTTTTGTATATTGAAAAAAGGGAAAGATTATACGCTATGCCTAATGAACTGAAAACCAAGGCCAACTCTTCGGATGTCGAGCAATTTCTTGCCTCGGTGGAAGACGGGCAGAAATATGCCGACTGCAAACGCCTGCTGGATCTGATGGGAAGACTCACCGGTCAGCCGCCCGTCATGTGGGGCAAGGCCATCGTGGGTTTCGGACGCTACCATTACGTTTACAAATCCGGACGCGAAGGCGATTGGTTTCGGGTGGGCTTTTCCCCTCGCAAAAATTATCTGTCGATATATCTGCCCCCCGAATCGGCGGATCACACGGAATCTCTGAAAAGTCGGTTGGGTAAATTCAAGTCCGGAAAAGCCTGCCTGAACATCAAAAAGCTGGAGGATGTTGATCTGAGGGTACTGGAAGAAATGATCACAGAGTCTCTGACCGCATTGGAAGAAAGGTACCCTTCGAAATCCAAATAAGCCGCATGGAAACCTTCACCACCCGGCTGAAGGTGATGGAATCGGATATCTGGGGCTACTTCATCCCCATCCCCCCAGCCATCGCCGAAACCTTCGTCGCCAGCCCCGTGGACCGCAGGGTCCTCTGCACCTTGAATGAGGAACATACTTTTCATTGCGCCCTGATGTCCGGCGGCAAGGGCTCCTGGTTCATCACCGTAAACAAGGAAATACGAAAAAAGCTGGGGATCCGGCAAGGTATGGAGCTTCGGGTCCAACTCCAAAAAGACGACAGCCCCTACGGTATGCCTCTGCCGGAGGAACTGGAAGCCCTTTTTGAGATGGATCCAGAATTCTCCCGCTACTTTCACGAACTCAGTCCGGGTAAACAAAGATCATTGATTCACCTTGTAGGCAAACCCAAAAAATCCGATACCCGGCTTCCCAAGGCTCTGGTGATCGCCGACTACCTCAAATGGGCCCAGGGAAAGCTGGACTACAAGGAACTGTACCAGGCTTTCAAGGAGGCGAACTCCGGATAAAAGATAACCGCACCACCATTGCGATGCGGTATTTCCAACCATCTCTCCGACTAAATATCTTTCGGCTAACGAAATCGCTTTTTTCACCAGGCCTTCTGAGGTCCCGTCATGGATCGAAATTCAAGCACCCATGTTTACCTATTAAGAGGGCGCTGTCCCCGAAATTCCATAAATTGAGATGGCCTTTTTTCCTTTTCAGGAACATTTTCCCCTTATTAACAGCCTTCCTCCAAGACCTTTTAGCCGGAAGAACCATGGAAAAAGCAGGAAAGAAAAATTACCGCGTAGCCATTATCGGCGCCGGGTGCAGCGGCATCACGGCCCTAAAAAATTGCCTCCAGGCAGGTTTGAAAGAAGTGGTTTGCTTCGAACAAAATGACGACATCGGCGGAAACTGGATATTCAGTTCGCAACCCTCCCACTCGAGCGTTTGTGAAACCACGCACCTCATCAGTTCTAAATCCCTGAGCCAATACCTGGATTTCCCCATGCCGGACGAGTATCCGGATTACCCCAGCCACGAGCAGGTGCTTTCCTATTTTCGTTCGTATGCCCGGCACTTCGGACTCTATCCCTATATCCGCTTCGGGACTGGCGTAGAATTCGTACGGAAAACCGCAATCGGGGATTGGAGCATCCGTTTGGGGGATGGTACAGAAGAATCTTTTGATTTTCTCCTGGTGGCAAACGGACATCATTCGGTACCTCGCCATCCCGAACTGCCGGGCCCTTTTTCGGGCACCTACCTCCATGCCCACGCCTACAAAACCAACGGGCCCTTCCAGGATAAGAAGGTACTGGTGATCGGATCCGGCAACTCGGGTTGCGATTGTGCCGTGGAGATTAGCCGGGTAGCCCGGCAGGTCAGCATCAGTATGCGGAGGCCGCATTACATCATACCCAAGTTTTTTTTGGGAAAACCCACGGACACGTTCAATCAAAGCCTGTCGCGATTGCCTCGCTTCCTCGTCGATTGGGTGCATAGACTGACCCTGCGTATTCAGGTAGGGGACTATCGCAAATACGGATTGGAAAATCCGGATTTTCCCGTAACCCGGGATCACCCTACCCTGAATTCCGAGTTACTGTACAGGATCCGGCACGGGAAGGTGCATCCCCGGCGGGGCATCCGGAAGATTGAGGGAAAGCTGGTGACGTTCTCCGACGGTCTGACGGAAGAATACGACGTCATCCTGGCAGCGACGGGCTACAAGATTTCCTTTCCCTTTTTTGACCCGGCCTTCATCAGCTACGAGCACGCAGACCGGGTACCGCTTTACCTGCGCATGTTCCACCCGGAGCATCCCCGGCTGATCTTCATCGGCCTGGCCCAGCCCCAGGGAGCCATTTGGCCGTTGAGCGATGCGCAGAGCAAACTGGCCGCCAACTACATCGCCGGCCGCTGGTCCCTACCGGAAGATTATGCCCGGCGCGCCGAGCAGGAATCCGATGACATCCAAAAGAATTTCCTGCGGGCCAAACGGCATACCATAGAAGTCCATTTCCATCCTTACCTGAAGAGGCTACTGAATGAAATCCCGAAAGAGGCGCCCGGGTGGGAGGATCAGCATCCCCCGGCTTCTTCCAAACCTCTTCAGCTTGCCCACTGATTTTACTCCCAAAGACCTGAAACCCTTCATGAAAGAATTTAAAGACAAAGTCGTGGTCATTACCGGCGCCGGTTCGGGGATCGGGAAAGCCCTGGCAACGGCCTTTCATCAACAGGGAGCCCGTCTGGCCCTGAACGATTGGAAGGCCGAAACCCTGGAAGAAACCCGCCGGAGCCTCGACGATACCGTATTCACGGCAGCTTTCGATGTAAGCCAACGAAAAGAGATGGACTCCTTCGCCGGGCAGGTCCAGGATCAGTTCGGGCAGGTGGACATCGTCGTCAACAATGCCGGCATGACCTTACCTCCCGTGCAGATGGAATACATCAAGGAATCCGACTTCCGGAAGGTCATCGAGGTCAATCTCTGGGGTACGATCTACGGAACTTTCGCCTTTCTCCCCTTCCTGAAAACACAACCCGAAGCCGCTCTGGTCAACATGTCGAGCGTTTTCGGTCTTATGGGAAGCCCGCTGCAGGGGCCCTATTCCATTTCCAAATTCGGAGTTCGGGCCTTTACCGAAACCCTACGCAACGAAATGAAGAAAAGCTCAGTCGCCGTCTCAACGGTCTATCCGGCGGGGATCAGGACCAACATTGTATGGAACATTGAAGGGATGAATGCGGAAGATCAAAAAAAGATGGCGCAGGTTTTCGACGATATGTCCAAAACTTCTTCCGAACAAGCGGCCCGGGTCATTTTGAAAGGCATTCAGAAAAAGAAAGCCCGCATCCTGGTCGGCAAGGGCGCCCAGTTCATCGATCGGGTGGTTCGGCTGTTACCCTCTCGCTACGAGGATATTTTACTACGGAAATTGAGATCCGGGGAATCCTGATCAAACCCTTCGTTTGGCCAAAAAACGCTCTAAAGGGAGAAAGGGCGTCCGGGAATTTATCGTATTTTTATTTTCACCAAAGAAGAGGTCGTCTGGAAATTCCAGCCGGACCGGCCTTCTGTTCCACTTTAAAAATCATCGCCGATCCAATGAATGCAGAGACCATTCTGAACGCCATCCGGGAACGCGCCAGCAAAACCTCCCCTTTCGGAAATACCCTCAAATTCGACCTGGGGGGCAAACAGATCTTTCTGGACGGCACCGGTTCAGAAAACCAGGTGTCCGAAGAGGACAAAGATGCCGATTGTACCATAAGCGTAAGCGAAGAGGATTTTTCATCCATTCTCCAGGGAGATCTCAACCCCATGAATGCCTTCATGAGCGGAAAGATCAAAGTGAAAGGCGATATGGGCGTGGCTATGAAACTGCAGTCTTTACTGGGATGATGATCCTGTGCAGGAAAGTTGTGAAGACTTGTTAACCCAATCCGATTCGATTATGTGTGGCTTATGCGGACCGATCTCTCTCTCCTTTCGTGGAATCTTTGGTTTGATCTCACTTGCCTTGTTGCTGTCCCATTGCAGCGTCGAACCCGATGAGCCCACCCTGAATGAATCCCTCTCCGAACAATACCGCAGCGATTGCGATAAGCTCGGTCCCCTGATCTTTGTCCACGGCGCTCTATCCGCCGGAGATTTATGGGCCCTGCAATTCCGGCGCTTGCTGAGCAACAACACCTGTCAGCAAAACTTTTACGTATTTGACTGGAATGCATCCATCCAGGAAACCCGGCCGGACCAATGGAGATTGGAGGCATTTATTGATCGGGTACTTGAGGAAACGGGAGAGCAAAAGGTCAAGATCGTAGCCCACGCCACCGCGGGAGGTATGCTGTATGAGTTTCTTGGTCGGCCGAGCCGGGCCGCAAAAGTAGCCGCCTATGCCCATTTAGGCAGCTTTCAGGCCGATTCCCTTCCCGGGCCGCCGGACAACAAGGTCCCCATTCTCAACCTCTGGAGCCCCGACGACCAGTTCATTCGTAAGAGGGGCGATATAGCAGGCGCACGCAACGTTTTCCTGATCGGCAAAGATCACTACCAAACGGCTACCAGCAAGGAAACCTTCCACGCAGTGTATGAATTTTTCAGCGGCGGCCTGGTCCCACTGTCCAACACCCCCCGGAAATCTGCCGAACCGGTCATCCGGGGAAGAGCCCTGGAAATCGGAGGCAATAAACCCTCCGCCCATGCCTACGTAGAGGTGTACGAAGTGATTGCCGGCACGGGACAACGCCGAAGAGGCAGCCCGGACTTCACCTTCTTTACAGATTCCCTTGGAAATTGGGGACCGGTGACCGTCAAACCCGATACCTACTACGAATTTTTCCTGCAGCCGTCCCGCTCTGGAGCCCGTCCGATCCATTTTTACAGGGAGCCTTTTTTCGGCGATAATCCGTTGGTTTATTTCCGCACGCCGCCAGGCACAGATCATCCAACTCATTTGTTCTTCTCCATCATCCCGAAGGATGATAAGCAATCCGTTATGGGCATTTTTTCTGCTTCCCAGACGGTTTTTGCCCAGCGGGATGCCGTTTTGGCCGGCGGTTTCAAGCTATCCAACGAAGAGCTATCCAGAAGTGATGAGCACACCAGCGCTTTTTTCCTGTTTGACGACGGCGATTCGGACAGTTCCGGAGATCCCTATACGCTCTACAACATCACCCCCTTCCTGTCGGGGGTGGATCTCTTTATCCCGGGCTCCAGATCCCAATACACCAAAGTTCTTTTCAACGGACGAACGCTGAACCTGCCCAACTGGCCTTCCAAAACGGACGGATTGGTCTTTGCCGTTTTCGAATAAGCCCTCGCGGAGATTTCCCGTCGGTTGTCATCCGTAAAAAGGACCTGCTTTGCCTAAGGAGCCCGGGGCTGAAAGGGCGATCCCCTCCTCTCTTTTTTCCCATTGAGGGAAACAGCCCCCTATCCGAATTCAACGGAGGAGTTTCAATACCTTTGCCCAAAAGGCGGCATGTATTTGTTTCTAACCACTGTGATCATCCTGATCTTTTTGGCCATGCTTTTCCTAAACCTCTACTTTCGGGCTAAAGTCCTGAAAGCTTATCGGGTCCTGGTGCAGAACAAAGTGGAGTTTGACCACCGGCATGTTTTCAGTCGGGAGAAAATGGAACGGGAGATCATTCCCCGCTATCCGGAAGTGGCGGACGAAATCCGGGACTTTTCCGGCTTTCTACAGAAATCCATCCGGATGGCTTCGGTACTCGTGGCCTTGATTAGCTTGTTTGGCGCCGTTTTGATGTATTATCGGTGAAACCAAAGGGCGATTTGGCCGGGTAGAACCCAAATTCTCTTAGTTTTACATCAGGTATCCACCAAACCCAAGCAACATGCTCAAAATCGGCGTACTTGGCGTTGGCCATTTGGGAAAGATTCATCTGAAGTGCATTCAGCTGGCCGGCGACCACTACGAACTGGCTGGCTTCTACGATGTCGACCCGCTTGCGGCCGAACGGGTTTCCCGGGAATTCAACATTCCGGCTTTCGACACGGCTGAGGCTCTCATCGAAGCGGTTGACGTGGTGGATATCGTCACCCCCACCCCTACGCATTACCGGCTGGCCCGGGAAGCCATTTTGAAGAAAAAACATCTCTTTATCGAAAAACCGCTCACGCAAACCTTGGAGCAGGGCGCTGAATTGGTCCGCCTGAGCCGGGAGCTGGGGGTAAAAGTGCAAGTAGGCCACGTAGAGCGTTTCAACCCGGCTCTTCTGGCCCTGGGCGACATGGGGCTGCGCCCTATGTTTGTGGAAGCGCATCGACTGGCCCAGTTCAATCCCCGGGGCACGGATGTGTCGGTCGTTCTGGATCTGATGATCCACGATATCGATATCGTACTCAGTCTGGTCAACTCCAGGCTGACTTTCCTCTCGGCCAGCGGCGTTTCGGTGGTCAGCGACACGCCCGACATAGCCAATGCCCGGCTGGAGTTTGAAAATGGCTGCGTTGCCAACCTCACCGCCAGTCGGATCTCGCTCAAGCAAATGAGGAAAGTGAGGCTTTTCCAACCCGAAGCCTATATAAGCCTGGATTTTCTGAGTAAAGAAGCCCAGGTGGTCCGCATGCTTCCTAACGAGGGCGAAGAAAGCCGCCCTTCAGATGGGAACACCCTCGAACTGGATACCCCGAAAGGGAAAAGGCTCATCCACATGAGCATGCCGGAGATCGAACCGGTCAATGCCATCAAGATGGAATTGGAAAGCCTGGCGGAAAGCATCCAGAAGGGAGAACGGCCCCGCGTCGACGTAGAAGACGGCTTCGAAGCCCTGGAAGTGGCCCACCGGATCGCCCATGATATTGACAGCCGTATCCGCACCTTGGCAGAAAAGGCGGAGGCCAATACCGATCCGATGGGGTAATTTTCTTTTTACCCGCCTTTTAACGAATAGAGGCTTTCCGATTTAGGATAACAATCGAAAAAATTTCTGTGTGGCCCGTATCCTGAACCAAAGTGATCCACCTCCTCAGCCTTTACCCTCGGGATCCATTTCCCCCCGCCATGCCGGAGCCACCGATTCGACCACACCCTTAACCGTTTCTACCCGCAGGTGGCATACCTTGCAATACAAGGTGGCCGATTTTTTTTCCGCTGCTGTAGCCTGGGCGCTGTTTTATCTGTATCGCAAATGGATTGAAGGAGATCAATTCGGGCAGGATATCCTCCAGGATCCTAATTTCTGGTACGGGATTCTGATCATTCCCACGGGATGGGTTCTGTTCTACGGCATATTCGACCGATACCGGGACATTTACCGGCTTTCGCGCGTAGCCACCCTGGCGCGCACTCTTTTTCTCAGCTTTTTTGGCGCGCTGATCCTTTTTTTTACCCTGATCCTCGACGATCAGATCACGAATTTCAAAACCTATTACCAGTCCTTCGCGGCCCTGTTATTCCTGCATTTCATCCTCACAGCCACCAGCCGGATGATCTTGCTGACCCGGGCTTCCCGACGGGTAAAATCCGGAAGGATCTCCTTTAACACCCTGCTCATCGGAGGCAACCAGAATGCGTTGGACCTGTACCAGGACATTATGGGGCAGGCCAAGGGCCTGGGATTCCGGTTCGTGGGTTATATCGATACCAACGGCAACCACAAACAGGAGCTGCTGGATTACCTGCCGAACCTGGGCCGGATCCAGGAAATTCCCTCTATCATTGAAGAATACGGGATCGAGGATGCCATCATCGCCATTGAAACTTCGGAGCACAATCGCCTGAGCGAGATCCTCAACATCCTTTTCGATTACGACGACCGGCTGCTGGTCCGGATCATTCCCGACATGTACGACATCCTGCTGGGCACCGTTAAGATGAATCACGTTTTCGGGGCTGTACTGATCGAGATCCAGCGCGACCTGATGCCCAAGTGGCAGCGCCTCCTCAAGCGGCTGATCGATTTTGGGACGGCCTTGCTGCTTCTGCTTCTCCTTTCTCCCTTGTATGCCTACATCGCCTTGCGGGTGCGGCTGTCGTCTAAAGGGCCAATCTTTTTCAAGCAGGAGCGGATCGGTCTTTACGGCAAACCGTTTATGATCTATAAGTTTCGCTCCATGTATGTAGATGCGGAGCGGAACGGCCCCCAACTCTCGCACGACGGGGACTCACGCTGCACCCCCTACGGCTCCATTCTCCGCAAATGGCGGCTGGACGAACTGCCCCAATTCTGGAATGTACTTAAGGGAGATATGAGCCTGGTAGGCCCCCGGCCGGAACGGAAATACTACATCGATCTCATCACAGAACGGGCGCCTCACTACAAACACCTGCTCAAGGTCCGGCCCGGCATTACTTCCTGGGGCCAGGTCAAATACGGCTATGCTTCCAACGTTGACCAGATGATCCAGCGTTTGAAATATGACATCCTGTACATCGAGAACCGGAGTCTGGCCCTGGATTTCAAGATCCTGTTTTACACGATCCTGGTGTTGGTGCAGGGGAAAGGGAAATAGGGCCGGCAACCTTCAGTCCCACAGAACAGAGGAACCCTCGAACATTCGAATCGAAGAGGCTGACAGGCTTGCTTCGTCAGGACAAGGAAATAAGGAAGTATCGGGTAGCTTGCAGATCGAGGATGGGTCAAGGATAGATCCGAAGGTATTCCCTTACGCAGGGATCATCTCAAATAATTCCTTCATTATTTCATTATTCATTCCTTCATTTAAAAGGGGAATCGCAGCAGCTTCAGATCAAACACAAATCCCGGCAGCACTTCTTCTCCAAGTAACGGAGTCTCAAAATCCGGCACTGTTTCAACCGATCCATCTGCTCGATAAATCCAGGCTTTTTCTTGAGTGGGATCGATCAGCCAGGCCAGTAGAGCCCCATTCTCGATCCATTCCTGCATTTTGGATTGGATTGTAATCAAATTATCAGACGGGGATCGGACCTCTGCGACAAATTCGGGGCATGCGGGTAAGAACTTCTTCAGGTCTTCGACTGAAAAGGTTTTCAACTTCTCCTTGGAAGTCCAAGCGGCATCTGGAGAGCGAATCGAACCATTGGGTAACACAAAGCCTGCATTAGATCCAGAAACATAGCCTTCTAATTCAGTCTGACTTCGATTCCAAACTTTTAAGGCAAAACCTAATTCCAGTTCGTAGTAATCGGACTCATAGCCAGCAGGCGGCTCCATCACAATGCTCCCATCGGGATTTCGCTCCATACGAATACCGGTATGGTTGTAGGCAGCACAGTAGGCGTAGAATTCCTCCGCAGTCATATCGCTGGGGAATTCGATGCGTCCGGTAATGGGTTGGAGGTTGGTGAAGTCAGGCATGGTATCTGCTTTCGCTTTACAATTTACACAAATTGTTGGAAACATGGACCGGCGACTGGCAGATCGAGGATGGATCAAGGATAGATCCGAAGGTATTCCCTTACACAGGGATCGTCTCAAATAATTCCTTCATTTAAAAGGGGAATCGCAGCAGCTTCAGATCAAACACAAATCCCGGCAGCACTTCTTCTCCAAGTAACGGAGTCTCAAAATCCGGCACTGTTTCAACCGATCCATCCGCTCGATAAATCCAGGCTTTTTCCTGCGTGGGATCGATCAGCCAGGCGAGTAAAGCTCCATTCTCGATCCATTCCTGCATTTTGGCTTTCATTTTTTGCAAGCTGTCAGAACCGGAGCGAACCTCTGCGATAAATTCCGGGCACTTAGGCAAGAATTTTTTTAGATCTTTTTTGGCGACCTCATTCAACCTTTGCACGGAAATCCAGGAGGCATCGGGAGAACGTATGGCACCATTATTCAGTACAAAACCTGCTGTCGATCCGGTAACCATTCCTTCAACCTGCCTTTGCTCCAGATTCCATGCTCTAAGGATCCCGATAACCTCAGTCTCAAAGAATGATGAGTCGTAATTCACAGGCGGCTCCATCACAATGCTCCCATCGGGATTTCGCTCCATACGAATACCGGTATGGTTGTAGGCAGCGCAGTAGGCCTCAAATTCCTCCGCAGTCATATCGCTGGGGAATTCGAGGCGTCCGGTGATCGGTTGGAGGTCGGTGAAGTCAGGCATGGTATCTGGTTTAGCTTTTCAATTTACACAAATTGTTGGAAACATGGACCGGCGACTTCCAGTCACCGAATAGGACCGGCGGATTTATCCGCCGACTTCTTCAAACCCGGTAGCTAACCCTGACGCTCGTGCCTCGGTCAGGACAGGAGCAACCGATCCGTCTAAGAACCGATGGATTTATCCACCGAAACCCCTTCTGCGGTATAAGTCCAAAATAGAGGGCCCTCATTCCAAAACTACGTTAAGCAGAGTTCAGGGTCCCGGAAAAACGAAGCGGGACCACCTTATGACAGATAATCCCGCTTAAATCTTCTATCAAAAAACTTCGGTTTCTACAATTCAAACGCCTCTTTTACCTTATCCACATAGTCCAGTTTCTCCCAGGTAAAGGTTTCCACCTCGAATTCGTGGACGCTGCCGTCGCCGTTGGTCATCGTTACTTTCTTGATCTCAGAGTCGCGGCCCATGTGCCCGTAGGCAGCCGTCTCCGAATAGATCGGGTTGCGCAGCTTCAGGCGCTTCTCGATGGAGTAGGGGCGCATGTCGAAGATCTCTCTCAC
Source organism: uncultured Saprospiraceae bacterium (assembly GCA_964640855.1). Lineage (GTDB taxonomy): Bacteria > Bacteroidota > Bacteroidia > Chitinophagales > Saprospiraceae > JAJDFU01. Next base: position 59,439 of record CAZXIX010000005.1, on the reverse strand, counting down.
CTTGGCGGCGATCTGGTCGTCCGTGAGATCTACGTGGGAGGTGCCGTAGGTATTGAGGTAGATATTGGTGGGGTTGGCTACGCCGATGGCATAAGAAACCTGCACCAGCACCTCGTCGCAAACGCCGGCTGCAACCAGGTTCTTGGCGATGTGGCGGGTGGCATAAGCTGCCGAGCGGTCTACCTTGGAGGGGTCTTTTCCCGAGAAAGCTCCGCCGCCGTGCGCACCGCGTCCGCCATAGGTGTCAACGATGATCTTACGTCCGGTGAGGCCCGTATCTCCGTGGGGGCCACCGATCACGAACTTGCCCGTCGGATTGACGTGGTAAGTGATCTGGTCGTTGAACAGATGCTGCAGTTCGGGCTTCATTTGTGTTTTGATACGGGGGATGACGATATCGATCACATCCTTCTTGATCTTCGCCAGCATCTTTTCATCCTCGTCAAAATCATCGTGCTGAGTGGAGACAACAATGGTGTCGATCCGCTGAGGTTTGTGATCGTCCGAGTATTCAATGGTTACCTGTGCCTTGGCATCCGGGCGGAGATAGGTCATTTCTTTGCCCTCCTTGCGGATCCGGGCCAGCTCGATCAGGATCTGGTGGCTGATGGCCAGGGGAAGGGGCATGTAGCTTTCGGTCTCGTTGCAGGCATAACCAAACATCATACCCTGGTCGCCGGCTCCTTGCTCTTCGGGATCTTTGCGCTCTACTCCCTGGTTGATGTCGGGAGATTGCTCATGGATAGCAGACAGGATGCCGCAGGAGTCGGCGTCAAACATATATTCAGACCGGTTGTAGCCGATGCGCCGGATGACATCCCGGGCAATTTTCTGAACATCCAGGTAAACTTTGGTCTTGACCTCACCGGCCAGTACAACCTGTCCGGTGGTTACCAGGGTCTCGCAGGCCACCTTGGAGGAGGGATCAAAAGCAATGAAGTGGTCGAGCAGAGCATCGGAGATCTGGTCTGCAATTTTGTCGGGGTGTCCTTCGGAGACGGATTCGGAAGTAAACAGATATGCCATGGTAATACAACAATGATTAATATTTGATAATTGGTACTTGGAGAGCTTGCCTTGTAATCCAGAACGCCTCCAATCCATTCAGCAGGGCAAAAATAGAAAAAGCAGCTTATTCGTGAATTTCAAGCTTTTATTTTCAACAATGAGACAGCTTAGCCCGATCCAATTGGCAAAGTAGACGCTTGTCGGCAGGGGCTCGATCGCGATGGCAAGTAGTGTGCAAAGGGTGGACAAGCAGTTGGCAAGTAGTAAACAAGTCGTTTTCAAGTGGTGTGCAAGTAGCCGGCAAGTTGCTTTGGGATCCAATAGAACCGCCTCACAAGCCCCTCAAAGGGCCTGACAGCTACTCGCAAACGACGCGTCAGCGGCTGCTTAGCACCTGTTACCTTACTTCAAGGTCGAACATTTCCTTCACCTCGGTGCGGGTGTGGAGGAAGCCTTGCAGGCGGTCGCCGATATCCACTGGTCCCACGCCTTCGGGGGTGCCCGTATAGATCAGGTCGCCCATTTGCAGTTTGAAAAATTGAGACACATACACCAGAATATCCGCGAAAGAGAAAATGAGATCCTTTGTATTGCCGTGCTGGACGGTCGTTCCGTTTTTCCGAAGTTCGAACTCGATGGCCTCGCGATTGACCTCACTGACCGGAACGAAGGAACTGATAACGGCTGCCCCGTCGAATCCTTTGGCAATCTCCCAGGGATATCCTTTCTGTTTGCATTCGGCCTGCAGGTCCCGGGCCGTAAAGTCGATGCCCAGCCCTATTTCCTGCACATAATCCGGGGCGAATTCCGGTTGGATGTGCCGGCCGTTCTTTCCAATCTTGATCACGACCTCTACTTCATAATGCAGATCCCGGGTGAATTCCGGGTAATAGAAAGGCTTGTTGTTGACCAGCAAAGCGGAGGGCGGCTTCATGAAGACCACCGGCTTTTCCGGAACGGGATTGTCAAGCTCTTTGGCGTGTTCGATGTAGTTGCGGCCGATGCAGATGATCTTCATGGATTCTGAAGGCTAAATTTTTAATAAGGTACACTGGGCATTAGGCACTAAAAATTCAAAACTTAACATTCAGCAATCCTGCCAGTTCCTTCACCTCCCGCAATGTTTCCTGGGCGCGTTTGCGGATTTCTACCGAAGAGGCTTTGATCTGGTTGCGAAACTCTTTCTTATCGGCCAGGATCTCGGCTTTGCGCTCCCGAATGGGTTGGCTGACGGCAATGAGCCCTTCGGCAACGGACTCCTTGAGCTCTACGTATTTCAGGCTGCCGGCCTGGTAATCGGCCATCAGACTGTCATGGGCTTCTTGCTGCCCCGAAGCCCGAAGCAGGCCAAACAGATTGGCCACCCCCGGACTCATTTCGCCGTTCTCGGCCGGTTGGCCGGTGTCGGTGACGGCGGAACGGATCTGCTTCCGGATGCGGCCGTCGTCGGCAAAAACGTTGATGTAGTGTTTTTCCCCCGCGCTCTTGCTCATCTTCCGGTCGGGATCAGCGGTAGACAATACCTTGGGCACCTCCGTGTAAAGCGCTTCCGGCAGCACAAAGTATTCTTTCCCCACCTGGTTGTTGAATCGCTGGGCTATATCCCGCGAAAGCTCCAGATGCTGGTCCTGATCCTTGCCGATGGGAACGTAGTCGGCCCGGTAGATCAGGATGTCGGCAGCCTGCAAAACGGGATAATCGAACAGCCCCACGGAAATAAAGCCTTCTCCTCCTTTTTCTTTCGATTGCTGGCTCTTATCCTTGAATTGGGTCATCCGGGTCAGCATGCCGTAGGAAGCGAAGCAGTTGAAGATCCAAGCCAATTCCACGTGCTCGGGAATCAGGGATTGGACGAAGAGGTTTTCGGCTTTTACGCCGGTAGCCAGGAGATTGAAAACCAGCTCCCAGGTGCTTTCCCGAAGCTTTTTGGGCTGATAAGGCATGGTCATGGCGTGGTAGTCCGCCACACCATAATAACAATCGTACTTTTCCTGCAGGCCCACCCAGTTTTTTACGGCACCGAAATAATTGCCGAAATGCATGTGCCCCGTGGGCTGGATCAAGGATAAAACTCGTTTTCGATTCTCCATCTGCCCGAAAAGTTTAGGCGATTCGTGGTTTAACAATTGGGGAAGGAAATCCAGGGAGAGGTTCTATTTTATGGCTCAAGAGACCGCCTTATGGAAAGCCACATAACCCTCAAACGGTTAACTGCCGGCTTAATCGAACATAGCGATCAGAGAGATCTCCACGTTGCCGTCTTTGGGTAAGCGGACAACTTGCACCAACTCCCGGGCAGGTGCGGTGGCTTCCTCGAAAAATTCCGCATAAACCGCATTGATCCGGCTATACATGTCCATATCCCGAACGAATACGGAACATTTCAATACATCGGCAAACCCGAGTCCGGCTTCTTTCAGGATCGCCCCCAGGTTATTCATTACCTGGCGGGTTTCGGTCTCAATATCATCCTGGACCATTTGACCTGTGGCCGGATCCAGGGCGATTTGTCCGGATACATAAAGAGTATCGTTATGTATGACGGCCTGGTTGTAGGGGCCCACGGGTGCGGGTGCTAGCTTGGTTTCGATGATTTTCTTCATAAATATGGCTTTGGTTCCAGATGAAACGGGAAAAGCTCCTCATCTGCGGGATGGGAGCTTTTTTCTATGCTTTCAATCAGGCAGAGAGGGAAATCAGATTTCCTCCGTATCCGCCTTGACCAACATTTTTCCCCGGTAGTACAAATTGCCTTCCGCATCGGAATATGCGCGGTGCCGGAGGTGCTTTTCTCCGGTTGTCGGGCAAGTAGCTACCTGAGGAGCTACAATTTTCTTATGTGTTCTGCGCTTCCTTTTCCGCTGCTTCGAAATTCTACTCTTAGGATGTGCCATAACTCGCTTCTATTTGCCGTGAAAAAAGGGATTTTCCTTTTTCAATCCTGATTAATGTTCAATTTTTTCAATTCATCCCAAAGGGGATTCGATTCTTCCGTTCCGTCATTTTCCGACTGGGCCTCCAGAAAAGCCAGCATGGGTTCATTGCACCTTCTGGGTTGTTCGTCCTCACAATCGTAAGCCTTGATCATGGGTATGGCCAGAACGATGAACTCGTATACGAACCGGGCAACGTTCAGAAAAGGATCTTCGGGATGGATGTAGATCACATCAGCTTCCTCATTCCTTTCTTCTTCGGCCAATTTGACCAACAACCTTTGTTCACCCGAGATGGGAAGATCAATATCCGACAGGCAGCGATCACATTCGGTGGCTATCGTACCCCGAAAAGCGAATGCCAGATCGTACAATCCCGGCCGCTTGTCCACTTCCAAATCCAATTCAATGTCGCCATCATTCACCGGGGAGTCCGCAAACTGCGAGAAAAAATCCCGTTTCACATGAAAAGAAAAATGATGGACTCCTTCACCCATTCCTTTTAAGGGGAGACGGTATTGCACTAAGGGATCCATTTCAATCGGTCTTTTTGTTCCAGGAGAGGGTCAACGCAAAGATGCATTTTTAAGCGCTTCGGACCAACCCTCTCCTTCTTCTGCCTTTTGCAAAAGCGGATGCAAAGATAGGTTTTTTCTCTGAAATATTTTTACCGAATTCAAGTTTGATGTATATAGGACCCAAACAGGTTTGGCGTTTTTATCCGATAGGAAAGCTATTACTTTGCCATGGCAAATTACCCATTGAACCGGACAAGCATAATCCGAATGACCACCCGATACCCGACATACCTTTTCCTTTGGCTGCCGCTCTTTATCCTGGGTGCCCAACCCCTGCTCGGCCAGGGCACACAGCTCAATCCGGGTGATATTTGGGTGATCTCGGTATCTACCAATTCAAGCCCCTGTACCGGAAACCCCAATGGAGGAGAGGATCTAATCACCTTCATTTCCTTCCAGGACATTCTACCCGGTACCGTCATCGATTTTACCGATAATGGGTGGGAAAGGGACAATCCCGGGCTTTGGGGCAACACCGAAGGCTTTGTTCGGATGGTCCGGACAGGGGGGGTCATCCCGGCCGGAACACCCATCCGGATCCAGTTGCCCACCCAAATCGGAGGAGGCTATGCCGCCACCCTTCCCGATGCCGACTGGAATATCTTTGAACTTTCTGCCGGGAATCCCTTCCCGGCCAACCTCAATGGCACGACCGGAGACCAGATCTACTTTTTGCAGGGCGGCAACTTTGTAGAAGGCACGGTCAATAATCATGACGCAGACTATATTGGCGGTACGATCCTGTCCGCCTTCAATATCAAGTCGGAATGGTTGCCCGGCCAGAATACCCCCGAGGATTCGGGCCAGCACCCCGACCTCAACAATTGCAATCGGCTTCGATCTCCGGGCCCAATCTGGACCCACGTTGCCTATTTCGGGGATCTCGGTCCGGCAACCCAGTTGCAATGGTCCCAACGGCTGCGCGAGCCCTCCAACTGGAGTCTGGTTCCGGACTGCGCTGCGGTGCCCAACTATTCCGACTTTGAGATTCTACCCAGCGGCATCGATCTGACTTGCTCGAATTGTAGCGGTTGCCCGCCCTTTCTGGCGCAACTTTTCTTTGAGCTTCCTCAGACCGGCATTTACTCCGCTACCTACACCAATGGCGTGGATACCTTTACCAACAGCGGATTGGTGGACGGATCCTTCCAACCCATTCCGCTGGATACGACGACTACCTTCACTTTGTTGCAGGTGGCAACCGCCGGTTGCCCGGTACAGAGTGATCTCGGTACACCCGTAACCTTCACCGTAGGACCTCCTGCCTTGCCTTTCAACTCGCTGACGATCGACACCTGCATCCTTTTCCCGGCCGCTTTCAACCTGCTCAGCCTGGAGGATACCCTCACGGGCGGAGAATTCCTACCCGTTGCCTGGTATGAAGACGATCAACTGACCCAGCTGGTTGCTAACCCGGGTGCCTTTCCGTTGGCCGTTTACGATACCCTGTATGCCTCTGTAGGCAATCCGGGCTGCCCGGCACCCCCTGTAAGTGTTTTTTTGAATGCCAATGCACAACCGGTCGTCAATCCCGTAACCCTGAGCTTTTGTACGTTGCCGGGAGACCCTACGGTGGTCGACCTGGATAGTGTTGTCAACAACATCAGTCCCGGCCTGGAGGGTCAGCTTACTCTTTTCAATACGGGAGATGTCGGCGGTACTCCCCTGCCCAATCCCTTTTCCTTCACAGGGCCATCTTTTGAGGGTGAGGTAATCGCCGTATCGGATTCCGGTTGCACAGCCGGCCCGGATACCATTACTTTTCAAAGCATTCCGGCCCCGGATCCGAATGATTTTTCGTTGAGCATCAATTCCTCCAACCTCGGATGTGCTCCCGTGGACCTTCGGCTCGACCTGGATGCCCCTGCGCCGGATTTATACCAGTTTGCCATTTCGATCAATGACTCGCTGGTGATCCAACAGGTTTTTGCACCGGCCACCATTTCCCTCGCTCTGAATGAAAGTGCAGACCTGGCTCTGATCAGCGTTACCACCACCAACGGTTGCTCGGCATCCTATTTGCCGGACCCCGACACCCTGACCGTAGATGTCCTTCCCGGCGTCTTTTTGGGTCCGAACCAAAACCTGGTATCCTGCGAAAACAATCCCGTAGATCTGAGCAACGGGGTACAATTGTTACCTCCTGTAGATACCTCTACCCAGATCCGTTTCCACAGTGCCTTCCCTCCTACCCCGGCGAACGAATTGGCTTCCCCGATCGTGCAGATCGACCGGGATAGTCAGTTCTATGCGGTGGGGGTGAACAGCAGCGGTTGTGCCGACACCCTGGTCTTGCCGGTAACCCTGGATGCGAATCCCATCCAACTGGACCTGGACCCGCTGGATGTTTTCAACGGCTTTACTGTCAGTTGCGCCGGGGGAGATAATGGAAGCATATCGATCAATATTTCCGGAGGAACCCCTCCTTATCGGGTCGATTGGAACAACGGAGACACCACTCAGACCATCACCGGATTGATGGAAGGCACGTATGCCGTAACCGTTACAGACGATAGCGGATGCAGCCGTGTCGACAGCGTGGAGGCCTTGGCTCCTGCTCCCATCGGGGCCGTCTATGTGATCCCGGCTCAAGCCTGCGATCCCAACTCCGGCACCGACCTCCTGCTGGATAGCCTTTCCGGGGGCGTAGGTCCTTTCTCCTGGTCCCTCAACGGCGTCTCTTTTGCTTCTGTAGGACCTATCCCCTTTCCATTGGTAGCCATCCCGCCCGGGCAGCAGCAGATCTTTCTTCGCGACGACAACGGTTGCGAACGGATCGATACGATTGAAGTTCCGGATCCCGGAAATGAACTGATCCTGGAGGTACCCGATGAATTCACCATTTTTAACGGGGAGAGCGTATCCATCGAGCCCCAGGTCAACTTTTCACCGGTTGCCGTTTCCTGGACTCCTGCGGATGGGATCTCCGATCCGACAAGCCTCAATGTGACGGCCTCTCCGACCACCACCACGACCTACACGCTGGGGGTTCAGTCTCAGGAGGGCTGTATTCTCAGCCGGGAGGTACTTATACGCGTCGTTCAACCCAGGCGCGTCTACGTGCCCAGCGCCTTCAGCCCCAATGCAGACGGAGCGAATGACCGCTTCCTACCTTTTACGGAAGAAGGGAATTCGGTTCTGAGATTCGAAGTGTACGACCGCTGGGGAGAACGGGTATTTCAGGTCGAAAACCTGCCCCAATTGGATGCCTCCCAGGGCTGGGACGGTACGTTCAGAGGCAAACCCATGCCTCCCGGGATATACATTTATGTGGTCGAGATCCAATATCCGGACGACAGCACGGAACTCCGGCGTGGAGAAGTAACCCTGATGCGGTAAACGGACAAGGTTAGGATCTCGCGTCTTTTCCCAACCGATTTGGGATAACCTCCCGACCGGAAGAGAAAACAAAGTACTCCCTTGCCATTCCGGGGCGAAAAAAACCATTCGTTTGCTGTTTGAAAAGCCTTGCCCGTAACGGCTTAACCTTTTGTTTACACATAAGTAAACTACTCCTAACTTATTTTTTACTGTTATTTCATTTCAACTCTTGATCTTCGGCACCGAATTAAGATTCATTCACCAAATCCTTATCTGTAATGACTCGTATTTTACTGTCAATGGGCTTTGTATGCCTGTTTGCGGGAATGGTGGCTGCTTAGGGCCCTGTTTTCCCGCCAAGCCTTCCAGAATTCACCGAAGATCCCACTGAGGTGGTTATGCCTCCGAGTCCTTTGAGCCTTCAGGTGCTGTTCGTAGGTGGCCATGATCTGGTTACTGTCAACAGTACTTATGGAAACCCTCAGGGACGCGCTATCGCCAAAGAATGGCACGATTTCATCGGATTCACTCCGGATGATTCCAAAGGCGGCCTCGGATGGGTTTCTGTTAATCACGAGATGATCTACCGGGACGACTACATCGGCGACGGTGGTGGAAACACCATGTTCTATGTGAAGTGCCTGGAAGATGGTTCCCTCGAAGTTATGGAAACCACCATTCCGGCAACCGCCGTTGTTTGGTCTGAACTGGGAGAGACACTTGACACCGTTGAAACCGAGCGTACTGGTGTGTACCACGCGGTTGACTTTGTGAACACTGTAGGAGAAACCGGTATGAACTGCGGTGGTATCACCGACGTATATTCCGGCCGTATCTGGACTGCTGAAGAGTGGTTCCGCCGTAGCACCGGATCGATCTGGAACAGCTCCGAGCCCAATCGTCCGGGTTCTGATGCTCCCATCCGCCCGGGAGGTTCAACCAACGTTAACCAGGGGGTTCGTGACACGGCTGCTGTAGAAATCGCTGAATTTGACCAGGCAGGCGAATGGGGTGCTATTCTGGGAACCGAGCCACTTCAGAAATTCCAGACCTTCAACTACATGGTTGAGATCAGTCCTTTCGAAGCCAAGGCCATCCGCAAGCAGGTGAACTGGTTCCGTCAAGGATGGGAAGGGGGTACTATTGCTGCCGACGGTACGGTTTATCTCGGACCTGATGCCACGCCCGGCTACTGGGGTAAATTCGTTCCGGAAGACAATTCCGACCGCAACAACATTGACTACACCAAGGGTAAGTACTACATCTACAAGGCCGACAAGCCGGCTTCCAGCCCTGATGGCAAGTGGGTAGAAGTTCCTCAAACTCGCGAAAACGTACTGGACTTCCAGTCGGCTGCCGAAGCCCTTGGTGGTACTCAGTATAACCGGATCGAATGGGTTGCTATTGATACAACTGACGGCTACATCTACTGGACCGAAACCGGTTTTGACAGCCCGGGTACCACTTTCGCCGCCTCTGAGGCAAACGGCTCTACCAATGATGAGTACCACGTTCGCCGTGCGAATCAACTGGGATTGTCAGGTCCTACCGATCCTGCATACCCCAACTACTACGGCGCCGTTTGGGTATACAATCCCGAACTGGATTCCAACTACATTTGGATCGCCGGCGGTCCTGAAGCTGATGCAGCTGAAAACGACCCGATCGGTGTTTATCCTGAGAAGCATCTATCCAACCCGGATGGTCTGAACGTAATCTACATCAACGATGATGAAGGTGGAGTTCAGTCTTTCCTGGTTATCTGCGAAGATATCAATGGTAGCAACTGGAACCGTATTCCTGACGGCTTCGCTGGCCGTTTGAACGAGCTGTGGCTTCTGCCCACTTCCGCTGGCCAGCAGACCACCTTGGTTAACGATACCTTCCAAACGGATTACAGCAACCTGATCCGTATCTCTGCTGTACCTTTTGGCGCAGAAGTTACCGGTGCGCAGCCTACTTCCGATGGAGCTTCTCTGCTGGTTAACTCTCAGCACCCTTCTGCATCGCTGGAATTTCCCTGGAATCACTCTCTGACCTTCGCAATCAACGGTTTCGATCAACTCACCGTCACTGATCTGCAAGAAGTTGAGTTCCAAGGTGGATTGAATGAAATCCAGATCTACCCGAACCCGGTAATGGAAAACGTTCAGTTCAGCGAGATCGTGGATGCAGCTATCTACAACAATGCTGCTCAGCGTATCAGCGTACACCGTCAGGTTCAGCAAATCAATGTATCTCGCCTGGCCAAAGGCACCTACTACATCATGCTGAAGAACAACGATGGTTTCGAAGTGACCAAGAAACTCATCAAGCAGTAAGCTTGATGGATGACATGTAATTTATGGAATGGCATTCCTGAGGGGGTGCCATTCCTATTTAAATCCTTTCAAAATCAGCTTGAAACAATGCTACCGACGAATTCTTTCGCTTGAAAAGGAATTTGCTGCCCCGCGTCAACGGACCGTTTAGGCCGCCTCGGTAGTACAAGCAGGATCTATCTACTCACCCTCGTTCCCTAAAAAAGGTTGAAAATCATGAGAAAAACTCTACTCATTGCAGGTATTCTGATCACCGGTACCTTCCTCATCAGTTTTTCACCTAAACCCGTTTCCCTGGAAGCCTCTCTGGCAGAGGCTCTTGCGGATGCTTCCAATATCTTTTTTGCCAACCTGAAATCACTGGGGGATGCCCAAAAAAACTACCTGCAGACTGCTGAAGCATTCGCCTTGGGGCAAACCTCTGTGACCGAATTGAAAAACAATCACCTGGCCACCCGCCGGGCTTTTAAAAAAGCCGAATACCTTATCGAATATCTGGACCACGATGTGGTCAAGCTATACCTGAATGGCGCTCCGCTGCCCGCCGTGGACCGTTCACAGCCGGGTATTCTTATTCTCGAGCCGGAAGGCCTTCAAGTGTTGGACGAACTCGTATTCAGTGACGATCCGGAATCTGAAAAGGAAGCCATCCTGGATATGGTCCACAAGCTGGACCTGCAGATGGGGCCTGCCTTTTCATCCGTGCGTATATCCGGTATTCAACACCGTTTTATCTTCGAAGCGGCCCGGGAGGAGATCATCCGCATTTTCACTTTGGGGCTTACCGGCTTTGATACTCCGGGCGGCTCGGAGCAAGCGGTAGACGAAGCCTATGTAGCTCTGTCTGCGGTAAACGAAGGACTGGCCGGGTATATCGAAGGAGCCAAAATCTCCCATCCCGAATTAGCCGACAACCTGGCGGTTCTTTTTTCCGGGGCCGAGCAATATCTGCTCGATCATCCCGATTTCGAATCCTTTGACCGTACTCATTTTTTGCGGGAATATGTCAATCCGCTTTTTGCCCGGATCCTGGATCTACAACTTAGGCTGGGCATCGAAACCCACCGGGAATCAACGGTCGAGCACACGCCCTATGATTATGAAGCCTCTTCCTTCTTCCAGAGCGACTTTTTCAATTCCAGCTTCTATGCCAACACAACCGAAGAGGCTATCCAAAAGAGAAATCGGGTTGAACTCGGGCGGATGTTATTTTTCGATCCCATCCTTTCTTCCAACAACGAGCGTTCCTGCGCTTCCTGCCACCATCCGGATAAAGCCTTTACGGACGGCCTGGACAAAAGCCTGGCCATGGGAGGAGAGGGAAAGATCCAACGCAACGCCCCTACTTTGATCAATGCCCTTTTTGCCGAAAAGTATTTCTACGACCTCCGGGAGCACAGCCTGGCTCGTCAGATCAAGCATGTGGTATTGAATCAGCATGAATTTGATACCGACTTCTTCGAAATTCTGGATAAGCTGAAGCAAAGCCGGGAATACCATGCACTCTTTGAGGAAGCCTATTCTGACAAACTGCCGGAATACCGTTTTACCAAATGGTCTTTTTCCAACGCCATTGCTACCTATTTGACTACGCTTGCGAGCTTCAACAGTCCTTTTGACCAGTATGTGCGGGGGGAAACCGAGGAGATCGATCCGGCAGTGGCCAGGGGGTTCAACATATTCATGGGTAAGGGAGCTTGCGGCACCTGCCATTTTGCACCCACTTTCAACGGCCTGGTGCCACCCCGCTTCCAGGATTCCGAATCCGAAGTATTGGGCGTCCCGGCAAACAAGGATACGCTCAATCCGCCCTTGGATCCGGATCCGGGCCGTATTGCCAGCGGAGTGCCGCATGATCAGGCCTACTTTTATGCCTTCTCCTTCAAGACGCCTACCGTCCGGAATATCGAACTGACAGCTCCCTATATGCACAACGGGGTGTATGGTTCCCTGGAAGAGGTCATGGATTTCTACAATCGAGGAGGCGGCAAAGGCATGGGAATCGTGCTACCCCACCAGACTCTGCCTTTCGATAATCTCAATCTGACCCGGGAGGAAATCGGTGACGTCATTGCTTTCATGGAAAGCCTTACGGATACCACCGGTATGACAACAGTACCTGCCCGCCTCCCGGAATTTGAAAACAAGCCGGAATGGAATGATCGGAAAATCGGAGGCGTTTACTAGCGTTTATTGGTGCCGACCAGATAACTCACGGTAAATAATTAAAATTAACTCAGTCCGCAACAGAGTTATACAACAGGCCGGAGTCCAGAGACGAGTTGGTTTCCCTGGGCTCCGGCCTTTGTTTTTCGTCAAGATGGAGTTCGCCGGGTAAAGAGGTTTTCTCTTTAGTTAGGTAAAGTATTTACCCAACCTGGTGCCCGGGGTTCGGATTCCGGACATTTTTTCCCAGCCTTTTGCGACGGGAGGTCCGGAAATTGGGTTGGGGCATTTCCTTTCTCGCATCGGGCTCTGCTGAAGGTTTTCCAAAATGAGAGTGGTCGGCAGGAGTTTTGCGTCGCCTTCGGTTTGCACCCGTCAGGCGCCTGATGCTCCTTTTGTGCTAATCCCCGCAGGAAAAAAAGGCAACAGACACAGGTTGAGAGTTCCGATTAATCAGCGGGCATGCCATGCCAGAAGCATTACCATTATTACTTGGTAAAAATGTAGGCATCGGGGGTGAACTCCGACTGGGCAATTTCCAGGGCTTGATCTACTTCCTCATCGGAGGAGTAGGAATTTTTAAAGCCTACCAGAGTTCCTCCTTCTGCCCGTTCGGTATAAGGTTCCAAACCCATTTCCTTAATCTGGACGATGATCTGTTGAACCGTGAAGAGCTCGTCGTAGCTTCCCAGGAGAATGATATAGGTCTTCTTCTTGCTCATGGGAGCTTCGCCACCGCGTGTGACGGCAGGTTGCTGGGGAGGCTGGGGAGTGGATTCGCTTACTGCCTGTTCGTTTCGTTCGACCACTTCGGGAGGCGGCAGTGCAGGAACGCCTTCCTCCTCGGTCATCTGAGGAGTGGGCGTGGCAGTGGGTGTATTTTTGTTAACAGTTACGGGGGCATTTTGCTCCGGCATCCCAATCAAAACCAGGAAAGCGACGATGACGACGGCAAAGGCGGCGCCGGCAATGAGGATCCGATTCCGGGCAAACCATCCGGGGACAGCCGCTGGCTGGGTCGACGGAGGGATCGGCATGGTGGGACGGCTGACCGGAGCAGCGGCGGGGCGCCCGATCAGAAGTTGGGCATTTACGTTCGGAAGGCCAAATACATCGGCCCGGAAGTTGGTCTTGTTGGGATTAAATTGGATCTGCCCGCTCTGATCGTAGGCCAGTATGCCCAGGCCGGTAATCCGGGCCTCCCGGTGACGGGTTAAACGGCGCTTCAGGCGCTGGACGTATTCATTGACCAAGCGGGCTGATACCTTTTGGGAGACATTGTATTCTTTGGCCAATTCCCGCTTCAGACTTCCGTCATCGTAAAACAGGCTGGCATTGAATTGGACGATCTTGGTAGGGGGGGCAATGGTTCCGCCGAGGGGGTCCCGGCGGGCTTCCTGGGCCTGCGTGACAAAAGTTCCCAACCCGGGAAGGAAGACCCGATCCTGCTCATATAGGAGCTCCTTAAGATATGCGCTCACATCTTTTCTTACTTTGGTCGTTTTTTTGTCAGGATCAGGGTTTCTCATGCTACATGGCCGGAACTTGGCCCAACCAAATTTAATGAACTGTTAATGCAATTTTCCTTTCTCTCCTTCTCGGATTTTCGATTTTGTGCGCTTCCTATGAAAAAGTTTCGTTTTATCGTACTGGTCTTCGGTTTGAACCTCATGGGGTGTCAAACAGAAATCTCGAATGGCGGTCAATCGGGAAATGCGAATGATTTGGCGAAAGTTCACTGCAGTGGCTGCCATCTGTTTCCCCGGCCAGACGAACTTCCCCGAGAAACGTGGAGGCAGCATGTACTGCCGCGCATGGGATATTTGTTGGGAATATTCCCCGATTTGATTACCAGAAATAGTTTTTTGGAATCAGGTCCCGGAAAAGGCCTTGTATTGGCTAATGGATTGTTTCCGGAAAGACCTGCTTTGGATAGCCTCAGTTGAACAAAGATAAAGGATTTTTACGTTTCCTCCGCACCAGATGTCCTCAAAGATTCCTTAAAATATAAAATTCACCGCAATACCGCCCCTTTTACCGTAAAAATTCCCAAAATAAAATTGCGTCCGCCAAGCACGACATTGTTGGATTTTGACCCCTCCGGCCCTGGATTTTTCCTGGGAGATGCCAACAGCCAGGCCTTCTATCAATTAGACAAGAATGGCGGGATAAAAAAGAAAGCTTTTGTGCGAGAGGGGGCCGTTTGGATGGAGCGCGACGCGTTTGGGCAATTCATCCTGGTCATGGGTTCCTTTTCGCCGACCGACAATCCCGGCGGTTTTCTCATGTACCTGCCCGACCGGAATGAGCCTCCCCGGGTGTTGATCGATCAATTGCGCAGACCGGTTCATTTTTCAAAGGCCGACCTCAATGCCGACGGCCGTCCGGATTTCGTCATCTGCGAATTTGGTAAATGGGCCGGGCGGCTGGCCTGGTGGGAGCAAAATGAAAACGGGGCGTTTCAGGTCCACCAGTTGTCTTCCCTGACGGGAGCTACCAAGGCCTTTGTGAGGGACCTGAACGAGGACGGTCTACCCGATATTCTGGCTTTATTCGGCCAGGGCAATGAAAGCATCCGGGCATTCATCAACCTGGGGGACGAAGAGTTCCGCGAACAAACCCTTCTCTCCTTCCCCGCTACCTACGGCTCCAGTTTCATGCGCCTGGTCGACTGGGACGGGGACGGGCTGGAAGACATCCTTTACGCCGCGGGCGACAATGCAGATTACCCACCGGTTCTCAAGCCTTACCATGGCTTATACCTTTTCCGAAACGAGGGCAACTTCAGGTACAAGAAGCTTTTTCACCTTCCTCAAAACGGCGCTTACGCGGCTGTCCCCGCCGATTTCGACCTGGACGGCGACCTGGATCTGGCCGCCATATCCTTTTTCCCCGATTTCCCAAACCGGCCGGAAGAAGCCTTTCTGCTTTGGGAAAACCAGGGGCAGGATCGTTTCGAGGCCCACGCTTTGCCCCGGATGCCTCTCGGCCGTTGGATCGTCATGACGGAAGGCGATGCCGACGGCGAGGGCGACCTGGACCTGGCCCTGGGAAGCCTGACCTTCGAAGTCATCCCTAAAATGGGCCTGATCGAGAAATGGGTCCAACAAGGGATTCCTTATGTCGTGCTGGAAAACCAGACGCGTTGACCCAAAGCTGTTTTACCCTTCCCTGACAAGCAAGGACCGATCCGGTTCGCAATTTCCCTATTTTTGTTCCAAATAGATTTTTCTATGCTCACGGATGTATCCATGCGTTCCACTTCCGCTGCTTTGTTTGAGGAAGCCAAACACTATTTCCCCGGAGGAGTAAACTCGCCTGTGCGAGCCTTCAAATCCGTTTCGGGCCCGCCTCTTTTTATCCGTGAAGGGCAGGGAAGCCGCATGACCGACGAGGATGGCAACCTGTTCCTCGATTTTTGCTGCTCCTGGGGCCCCTTGATTCACGGCCATAACCATCCTTACATCCGCGAAAAAGTGATCGAAACCGTCGGGCGCGGCACCTCATTCGGTACGCCTACCCGCCTGGGGAACGAGCTGGGCAAACTCATCATGGACCACCACCAATACCTGGAGCGGATCCGCTTCGTCAGCTCCGGCACCGAAGCGGTCATGTCGGCCATCCGGCTGGCGCGGGGCATTACCGGAAGAAGCAAGGTGATAAAGTTTGAAGGCTGCTATCACGGGCATGTGGATTCCCTTTTGGTCAAAGCTGGCTCGGGGCTGGCTACCTTCGGGGAGAGTACCTCAGCCGGCATACCCGAATCCTTTGCCCGGGAGACGATCGTTCTGCCTCTGAACAACCGCCCCATGCTGGACCGGGCTCTGCGGGATTACGGTGATGAGATTGCCTGCATTATCGTTGAGCCCATACCGGCCAACAACGGCCTGCTTTTGCAGGAACAATCTTTCCTGGAATGCCTACGCCTCAAGGCTTACAAATATGGATGTCTCCTTATTTTCGACGAGGTGATCTCAGGCTTCCGAGTCGGATTCGAAGGGGCGGCAGGTCACTACGGGGTGAAGCCGGACTTGCTGACCTTCGGCAAGATCATCGGCGGCGGCATGCCGGTAGGCGCCTACGGTGGCCCGGCCGAGTACATGCGACACGTTGCACCGGAAGGCCCTGTATATCAGGCCGGAACCCTGTCGGCCAATCCTGTTGCTATGGCTGCGGGAAAAGCGGCCCTGGAACTTTGCCTGGAAGATGGCTTCTACGAATCCCTGGAAACAAAAACCCACTATCTCGCCGATCGGCTGGAAACCTATGCCCGGGAGAAAGGCTACGCACTTCGGGTACCGCATATCGGATCCATTTTCTGGTTGTCCTTCAGCTCAGATCCGATCGTTTCCGCCGACCAGATTGAAGCCGAAGGAATGGAAAAATTCAAGCGCCTCCATCACGAGTTGCTCCAGCGGGGAATCTATCTCGGTCCTTCAGGCTATGAGGTAGGCTTTGTCTCCGCAGCCCACGAAATGGAGGACCTGCGGAAGGCAGCTTCCGCCATGGAGGAGGTATTGGATATCGTCTTCGCATGAAAATCAACTATCAACTCCGGATCCTTTCACTGGTCGTCATCGTCTACATGCTGCTGGCTTTCTCCTGGTGGTCCGTGTTGCTGTATACCAAAAATCAGGATGCCTTCCGCGCCAAAGCCGAATTGCTCAAAATAGGTATGGTTGCCGAGGGGGTGGTCCAGAGTTCGGAGGAATTCTACCAATCCGAACGATACCTGAGCCTGAAAAAGCAGTACAATCGACAGGAGTGGATGATACTCGGAGAAGCCGTGGTTTTCATTATCATCCTGCTGGTGGGAATGTGGCTCATCAACCGCGCCTACCATCGCGAAATGCAGGCCAGCCAGCAACAGCGAAATTTTTTGCTTTCCATCACCCACGAACTGAAATCGCCCATCGCATCGATCCGACTGGTTCTGGACACCTTTACGAAGCGGAACCTGCCCAAGGAAAAGCTCGACCAATTGTCGCGCTCCGGATTGCAGGAAACCGAACGACTACACAAGCTGGTCAACGATTTATTGCTATCTGCCCGCCTCGAGTCCGCCTACCAGGTACAGACCGATAAGATCAATCTCCGGGAGCTCTTTCAGGATGTGATCTACCGATTAGAACCCCGGTATCCACAGATCGAATTCCAGTTGGAGGAAGATTTTCCCCTGACGGATCTGGAGGGAGATCGCCTGGGCATGACAAGTGTGGCATTCAATTTGCTGGAAAATGCCGCCAAGTATACGGAGGGTCCTGGCTCCGTAATTACCCGGATCGCCTGGGAGGGAAAGGATGTACGGATCGATATTGAAGATCAGGGAAGGGGAATACCGGATAAGGAAAAGAAGCGGATCTTTGAAAAATTCTACCGCGTAGGCAACGAAGACACCCGCAAAACAAAGGGTACCGGATTGGGGTTGTACATCGTGAAGGAAGTCGTGGAGGCGCATAACGGCACGATCAAAGTGCTCAATAATCAGCCCCAGGGCACTTTATTCTCGATTCGCCTGCCGTTGCAGATCAACGGCAGCCAAACCCAAATGAAACCAAACACATGAATCGCGTACTGCTGGTAGAAGACGAAGAAAACATCCGTGACCTCATCAAGCTCAACCTGGAGCTGGAAGATTACGAAGTGGTCGCCACCGGTGACGGCAGACAAGCCCTTAAATACACCCGTGAGCAACATTTCGACCTCCTCATCCTGGACATCATGCTTCCTGAAGTCGATGGCTATCAGATATGTGAGCAAGTCCGCCTCCGAAACAGCGATGTGCCCATCATGTTCGTGACCGCCAAGGATAATGCCAACGACCGGATCACGGGACTGAAAAGAGGCGCCGATGATTACATTACCAAACCCTTTGTGCTGGAGGAACTCCTGCTAAGGGTCAATAACCTGATCCGTCGCACAAGTAAAGCGCCTGAGAACACCCCCGAGGTGTATGAATTTGGAAACAATAAGGTAAACTTTGCCACTTACGAGGCCGACGGCAATCCCGGTCATTTCAACCTGACCAAGAAGGAGGCCCTGCTTCTCAAACTCCTGATCGAGCGAAAGAACGAAGTGGTCTCCCGGCAACAGATCCTCCAATCCGTCTGGGGATACGATGTCTATCCCAGTACGCGTACCATCGACAACTTCATCCTTTCCTTTCGGAAATACTTCGAAAAGGACCCCAAGCAACCCGAGTTTTTCCTTTCGGTACGAGGCGTAGGATATAAGTTCGTAGGGTAGGAAAGGGATTACGCCGCACGCACCGAATGGAGGGAGTTGCAGACTGGGAGCCCTATGCCTTTTTCAAAAGGTAGATGATGGAACTCGCTTTATCTACCTGGGCCCGCCCCTGTAACAAAGCATTCAATCCGGTGAAACCTCCGGTGATCAACCCCAGGGATTTCCCCCGGTATTTCTCGCTCAGCATGGAGTTGTAAAAGGGATCCAGAGGCATGAGTTTTTTGTCGGAAATCGCAAATCCGTGCTGTCCAGCCAGTCGCATCAAGGTCGAGGGAGAAAAGTGCCAAAGGTGGCGGGGAACGTCATAACCCGCCCACCGGGCCCCGTATGTTCGGCTGTCGTAACAGGTGTGATTGGGGACGGCTATCACTAGCATTCCTTCTTCTGCCAGAAGTTGGTGATAGATGTCCATCTGTTCGTGAAGATCATGTAAGTGCTCAAGCACATGCCAAAGCGTGATCACCGAAAAAGGCCCCTGAATGCGCCCGTCCTTCAGTGCCAGGGGGGGATGAATAGTCAGCCCAAATTGCTTTTGGCCGAATTCCCGGGCGCCTTCGTCCATCTCTACCCCGCTGCCTTCATACCCCTTTTGGATCATGTAATCCAGGAAATAGCCGGTACCGCAACCTACGTCCAGCAATTTTTTGCCCCCACCCTTTGCCCGGATCAGCTTGTATTTCTGGCCCAGCATAAACTGACGGGCCTGATGGTACAGTTTATTGACGAGTCCCTCCCGGGTATCCGAATGCGAGATGTAGGCTTCGCTCTGATAATACTTTCCGATTGCCTCGGGAGCAGGAACATGCTGCGTGAATAGAAAATCGCAATTCGAGCACCGAAAGAGTTCAAACTCCTCCTGGCTGATGGCATGGTCTTTCACCTTAAGCTCTGCATGAATGGCCTCACTTCCACAAAGTGGACACGTCTGATAGGTGATGATTTCCAATATGACGGTTTTGGCGGTTTGAAGGGCGAAAATAGTAAACCCGGAGAGAAAGCGAGCCCGGACCTATCCGGCTTTTGCCCGATCCGAGTGGTTTGGCAGATGAAGTCGAAGGGAAACGATCCGGAACTGCCTCCCGTAATTTTCCCGAATGCCAAGGCGTTTTGCTGTGGGATCACAATCCAGGCCCTTACTTTACATATGGGCTGATTTTGTGTTAAAGCCATTTCGTGCAGATCCGATTTATTCCTGAGATTCCTCCATTTGACGGATTTTTCGAATCTGCTCCCGATTCCAATTGTCCTCGCTGTAGGCCGTACTCAGCCAACCATCGAGAATCTCTTTCAAAACGGCTTCGGAGGTAGCGCGCAGACTGAGAGCCAGAACATTGGCATGGTTCCAGACGCGGGCTCCGCGAGCCGTTTCCGAATCTCCGCAAAGCGCCGCCCGAATTCCTTTCACCTTATTGGCGGCTATGCTGGCACCTGTACCCGTCCAGCAACAAACTACAGCTTCATCCACCTCCCCATCCCGCACCAAAACGGCTGCCTGCCGCGTCACATCCGGCCAGTCTTGCGCTTCTTCTCCTTCTACGGGCCCCAGATATCGCACTTCGTGCCCCCTGGATTCCAATTCCCGGATCAGTACGTCCACCATGTGGGTATGTTCATCAGCACTAACGGCAATTCGCTTCATAACAACACGGGTTTATTCCGTTTGCTGGGATCCAGCCCATGACTCATCCAAACCCTGGATCCCAAACTCCCGGAACCGGGACTTAACCTCCGAGGCCGACATTTTCTTGAGCAGCGGGTTTAGACTCCTTCGCTTTCCGTTTTTTAGCAATAGCCCGTAATTTTTTACCCCCAATACTGTCCACTCCGCCCAGGAGTCTATTTGACCCAATGGGATCTTTTCCTGAAAAGAATTTTTCGAAAACTGCATCACCAGCAACGAAACCAGGGAAGCCAGGCCAACCAAACCCCAAATGATCAAAGTTTCCATCTCCTCGTAAGGATCCGGACTTCGCAAAGGACTGCCGCCGATCAGGACCGTATTCAGCAGATTTACCAGCAGGACAATTTTGATCAATGCCATGTTCTCTTGCTGTCCGTCCTCAATCCAGAGCGTTTGATCTTCTTCCTGATACTGAATTTGTGGTTTCCGGCTCTTACGGATCAGGTCCTTGAACCAACAAATGATTTTATTCATAGCGAAATTTTTACCGCTGGCGAAGTGGTTGGTGAGACTTTGGACAAGCCAACCCTTCGCATCTGATTATGCTTACAAGAAAAGGCCCTCAAACGGAAAATGCCTGACAACCGAAGTTGTCTTCGGTACCCTTCCGTCGTCTACGTATTTGAGGAAACCCGTATGTTAAAAATAAGGAATATCCCAAATTTCCAGGTCCTCCGAAAACCATCGGGTGTTGGGAGTTTCTCTTTTGGACGAAGACAAGCCAGGCCTTTCGAAAAAAAAGAGGCCGCTCCGAAACCGGAGCGACCCCTTTGAAAGGATTTCGAAAAATCCAAAGAGATTATTTGGTAATCATGAAACGCTGGAACTGCATATTGTCCCCTACGATGGTACGGATCACATAAATACCATTGGCAAGGCTGGTTAGGTCCATGGTTTCGACCAGAGCACCTCTGCCTTTGGCAAAATTGAATTGACGTACCACTCTACCCGAAGCATTCAGGATAGAAACGTTCAGTTGACCTTCCGTTCTATCGTTCAACTGGATATTCACGATTCCGCGAGAGGGGTTCGGGAATACGGTGAATCCTTCAGCGGCGTCGGTAAGAGAATTCTCTTCCTCATCCAATTCGGGAGTTCCGTCGATCACGGTAAAGGAAACAGAAACCAGTTCGCCCTCTGCACCTTCCATAAAGGGAAGCTCAAAGGCCGTTGCAGAGAGGGTGTAGCTACCCACCTCCAGCTTTCTGGCTACGTTGTCTCCGTTGGGATCGTCACCGAAAACCGTGTAAGGAGCAAAGAATTCAAGCCTTTCATCGCTTACGGGGCCATCCAGCTTCATGAGAACACTGCCAGGATTGTTACCGAAATTTGCCCGGAAGTTCAGAGGAATGTTATCGAAATCAGCCAGATTGATAACGGCTCCTTCTTCCAGACCTTCGATCAAGACGTTGTTCTGCATGTCCAATACATCAAAGGAGGTGGCTGTCAGGAAGGTCTCGTCCACTACTTCGAAGGATACGACAACCTCATCCAACAATTCGCCCATGCCTAAGATTTGGCTGAATACCTGCACGTTCAGCGTGTAAGAACCCAACGGCAACCTTTGTGCCAGGTTGAAGGTCGGATCATCCTGCACATCTCCAAACAAGAAGAAGGGCGCTGAATTTTCCGTGCGATTAACCTCTAAAGGTCCTTCCAGTTCGAAAATAATACTTCCGACTCCTTCCATTTCAGGCATTGCCTTGATGTTGAGCGGAATGTTGCCCAGGGTATTCAAATCGATAACGGTTCCATCGACCAGATCCTCAACGATAACATTGTTATCGCGATCCAATACCTGAAGGAAACTGTCTGCGGTGTCGACTGGCGGCAGTGGACGAGGCAGTTCGATCAGTTCACCGCCCGTTGGCAGTGCGAGAAACAAGCCGAACGGTTCTCCACCCTGATTGGCATCTGGATTATTGAAACCAGAAGCAACGACCAATCCGGCAGCGCCGGCCAAGCCGGAAACATCTGCAATGAAAGAGTCGATCACGGCAGAAGACAGACCTCTGGAGGTCAGCTCCAACAGATACTCGGCAGGCGGTACGCTTACAAAACCCGAGTAGTTGCCATAAGCGGTAGAACCGATCAGCTCAGCGCCGTCAGCCAGTACACCAACAGCCACTACGTCGGTAGCTCCGTGGAATACATTCAGATCAACCAGTGTGGAATCAAGAGCTGCTTCACGAGCGCCCTCGGTCACGAACAGGTTGAAAGCAATATTCTCGCCATCCGGGTTGGGTACGAAATCGTCAGGATTCAGTACACCGGTAGCTGTGATGTAGTAGGACTTGTCAGCTTCCAAGGTCACAGGGAAGGTAGCAATACCGTCGGCCTCACTTTCGCTGTCCGGTCCGGCAACGACTACTTCGATCTCGCGAGCAGCCGGCAATTCCAGGAACCCGGTAGCTGTGCGGAAAGCCACGTCATCCAGCTTGGTCACTTCGTCTCCATCAACGACATAGATGTCTACCACCTCGGCAGCAGGATCAGCCGCATTGTGGATGACCTGTGCGAGGGCAACGGCAGTATCGACCCCTATATCGGATGCAGCTACCTGGAGCAACTGTCTGGCCAATTCGAGGGCATCTTCCTCCGATACAATTCCGTTGTTGGTGGCCAGATGTACACCGGCACCGGTCTCGACATTGTAAAGAGCAACCGTAACGTAGTTGATGCTTCCTACGTGTCCGATAAACGGAACCTCAGCACCGTTGATGTTCAGGTTGAACTCTTCGATACCCAGACCGTAAGCATCGCTCAGGCGGCCATCGATATCCACGAAATCAACCATCCGCATGAAGTTGCTGTCAGCAACAACCTCTCCGTTGGCGAGTCCTTCCAGGATAGCCAGGAAGCTGGCAGAAGTTCCGATGAGGTCACCGGCAGCACCGGCACCGCTGAATACAGAAGTATGCGGGCGGACCTGCTGCGGGAACCCGGTACCGAAGACATCGGCAAACAAGGGCGCCAGGTCAGCAGGATCTCCAAAGGTCAAGCTGTCGGCAGGATCTCCGCTGTTCTCGTAGATCTCCAATCCGCTCAGACCAAGAGGTGTGCTGATCAGGCGATCGGAAGACTCCTGGAGCGTTTCATCGCCATTGGCAGCCTCCAGGACCAGACCCAACACCAGGAAGTTGGTATTGGAATAGGAGAAGGTTCCGGTTTCGCCGGGGGCATCTACAAACAATTGCGTGAGGGTATCGGCGGTGAACTCGCGGCTTACATCAAAGAGGATGGTGCTCTTGTAGTCCTCATCCGAACCAAAGTCATCCAATCCACTGGTGTGAGACAGCAGTTGCTCAATGGTGATATCAGCCGAAACGTTGGTCAATCCGCTAACCTCGATGAAGTCACCCACCGTCTGAGAAAGCATCAAGGCACCTTCTTCCATCAGAGCCAGGGTCAGCGCAGCAGCCAGCGTCTGAGAAACCTCGGAAGCACCCAGACGGGCTTCAGCGGTCAACTCAGCACCGGGAGAAGCATCGCCGGACACCAGTTCGAAGGACTGCCCGTCACTGGTAACGACAGAAGTAGAAATACCTCCGAAGCTCAGTCCGGGAAGGACTTCTGTGAGGGTAGATTCATCCAGGATAGCTTGAAGCGCTTCTTCCACACCGGGATCCGGCGGAGCCTGGAATTCTCCAAAGCGAATCCGGGTATCCTCATCTCTCGGCGTCTCAGCCTCGGCAAAAGGCGTATCGAAGAAGTTGGTAAACATGTATTCAGCGAAAGCATCCTGCTCGGTACCGGGATCGGCAAATTCAAAGTTGCCCGGTTCGGTCAACTCATCGGACAGTTCCACGCGATCCGTGGCGGGGAATGGGTATCCATCACCACCGTCAGCCAGGAAGTTCAGCGTAACAATACGGTAAGTGGAAGCCGGATCCGCCAACTCCCCACCGGCAATGATGGTATCGGTAGCGTTTCCGTCTGCATCGATCAACAAGGCTTCTCCGACGCGGGAACCTTCCGGCTTGCTAAGATCCACCAGGATGCTGACACCGCCCAGTTGCGGGAAGCGACCCGGCTGATTGCCCAGATCCTCAGAAGATGCTGCGACGGCATGTTCCAGAACGGCCTTCAGCTCTTCGGCTGTCAGGGTCAACAAGGTAAGGGTATTGTTGAAGCGCAGCGAGTTCACCACATCCAACGCAGATACGTCACCATCTTCCTTGCCCGTTTCAGAGTTGGCGGGAGGAGGCAGCAGATTGCCATCGATGTCAACCGTACCGATCGCGGCACGAATACCGCCACCGTTCTTCAGGGAAATAACGACGGTTGTGTCAAAAGCCTGAGCAATGGCCAGGTTGGCATCAGCCGTCAGGCTTCCCAGGTTGGTTTCCTCGGTCCGCACGAAATCCCTTCTTCCTTCCAGGAAGACGTCAGTACGACCTACGATGATGCTGTCCAGGGAATTTACAAACTCGGTGATGGCACCCGTTAGGCGGGAAACCAGTTCTCCCTTGCTGTCTTCCACGAAGGGATCTTCACCGCCCCAAACATCATTCACCACCTCCTCGATAGCAGCATAGGCTCCATTGATCGGATCCGACAGGGAAGCCGTGTCGATCACCCCTTCATTATTGAAGTTCACTACCAGACGTCCTACATAGGTATATTCGCCGTCCGTACTGACAATGGCAACAGGATCACCGTCCAGGTTGGTGGTCAGGAACGGGTATTCCTCTTCCGCTGTATCGCCGGGGCGAAGGACATCGTCCTCCTGAGCCATGAGCACATCAGAACCTCCGGCAACGATGATGTCGATGCCGCTCAGAAGCGTAGCCAGCTCCTTCTCCAGTGCAATTTGCTGAAGGTGCGTTGTCAGGATCACTTTATCGATACCCTGAGCCGTAAATCCGTCGATCACCGGCTGTATGACCGCAGCAAAGCAGACATGCTTATCGTACCGTCACTGCTGGTTTCCTCCACACCACCGGTAGAAGAAATAGATTCCACAAACTGTGTAGTGGCACCGATGACACCGATGGTCTCACCACCCCGCTCGATGGTCGTGGCAGGAGCCAGCTTCGGAGCTTCGGCAGCAGCCGCAAGGTCGCCAGGAGTAGAACGGAAAGCCGTATTGTCGAGGATATCCATGGTGGCTAGTTCGCTCAAGGCTCCATCTCCACTGAAATCCAGGTTGGCAGACAAATACGGGAACTGAGCGCCCAACCAGCGTACATCACTCAAGGCTTCACCGCGAATATCGGTTCCAATGATGTCCGCTAAGGCATCCGTACCCGCATCAAATTCATGGTTACCCACAGCCGAAGCATCAAAACCAATGATGTTCATGATGGTAATGTCGGCGCGTCCGGGCGCTTCCCGAATATTGGTCAGGCCGGGTTCGTCGAACAATGTCTGATAAATATCCTGGAAAACAGGACGCAGAGAACCGTCGCCGGCCGCATTGAAGAACGGACCGGGGATGAAGTTGTCACCACCGGAAAGGATCAAGGTGTTCTCGAATTCGCCTTCCAGCGTATCGATGATAGCCGCGAAGTTCGGAGCATTATCGATAGCGTCAACGCCACCTTCGAGGTCGGAAGCGTGAAACAGTTGCAGGGTAAAGGCACCGGTATCCGCAGGCACAGTGTCCTGAACAGCAGGCAGTAGCACCGCCATACCATCAGCGAAAACAGCCAACAGACCGAATTCGGCACCACCCGCATTAGCCGCTGTGTCTACAAAGCCACTGGCCAAAACAAGGGCTGCCCCTCCGGCAGCTCCGCTCAGGTCTGCTTCGAAGGAGAACAATACCGTGCTGGTATCTCCACCCGGAGTTATGTCCAACTGATAAGCCTGAGCCGGTACGCTCAGGTAGCCTGAGAAGTCACCGTAAGAGAATCCGGGAATGATAACGCCTCCGTTGGCATTTACGCCCACATTGGGTGCGTCTGTGGATCCGTGGAAGACGTTGACGTCAACCAGGGTGTCCGTAACACCTTCCTGGCGGGCTCCTTCAAAGGGGAACAGGTTGAACCCAATGTCCAAACCTTCCGGGTTGGCTGCGAAAGAATCCACTTCCAGGACGCCGTTGGCGACCAGATAGTAAGAAGAGTCGGCAGCCAGATTGAAGGTGAAGGTAGCCAGCCCTTCGTCAGCACTCTCGCTGTCCGGTCCGGCAACCACTACTTCGAGGTCCGTGCCGGCAGGAAGCGGCAGGAAGGCCGTGGCTGTGCGGAAGGCAACATCATCCAGCTTGGTGGTATCCATACCCTCCACGACGTAAATGTCGACTACCCCGGCAGCGGGATCGGCTGCGTTGTGTACGATCTGTACAAAAGCCGTATCTCCGGCAGGAGGAACTGTATCCGCTACCACGGGCAACAAAGCAGAACTACCGTCGGCGAAAACAGCCAACAGACCGAATTCGGCACCACCCGCATTAGCCGCTGTGTCTACAAAGCCACTGGCCAAAACAAGGGCTGCCCCTCCGGCAGCTCCGCTCAGGTCTGCTTCGAAGGAGAACAATACCGTGCTGGTATCTCCACCCGGAGTTATGTCCAACTGATAAGCCTGAGCCGGTACGCTCAGGTAGCCTGAGAAGTCACCGTAAGAGAATCCGGGAATGATAACGCCTCCGTTGGCATTTACGCCCACATTGGGTGCGTCTGTGGATCCGTGGAAGACGTTGACGTCAACCAGGGTGTCCGTAACACCTTCCTGGCGGGCTCCTTCAAAGGGGAACAGGTTGAACCCAATGTCCAAACCTTCCGGGTTGGCTGCGAAAGAATCCACTTCCAGGACGCCGTTGGCGACCAGATAGTAAGAAGAGTCGGCAGCCAGATTGAAGGTGAAGGTAGCCAGCCCTTCGTCAGCACTCTCGCTGTCCGGTCCGGCAACCACTACTTCGAGGTCCGTGCCGGCAGGAAGCGGCAGGAAGGCCGTGGCTGTGCGGAAGGCAACATCATCCAGCTTGGTGGTATCCATACCCTCCACGACGTAGATGTCGACTACTTCGGCAGCCGGATCGGCTGCGTTGTGTACGATCTGTACAAAAGCCGTATCTCCTTCCTCAACAGGGGGCTCAGGAATGGAATCTACAGAAACATTCAGCAATTCAAGGGCCAGGTCAAATACCTGCTGCTCGGTAGCCACTCCGTTGGAGGTCACCACGTAGGCGCCCACATCTGCCAGGGGGCTGTAAAGCAGAGTAGAAACGTAGTTGATATTCCCTGTATGACCGACCACTGTAGTTGCGGTTCCGTTGATCTCTACTTCAAATTCCTCGATACCGAGACCATATCCGGTTCCAATACGATCGGCGGAAGGCATGAAGGTCAACAGCTTTTCAACACCTGCTTCCGAGATCACATTTCCCTGATCTACTGCCTGGATGAATTGTACCATATCAGCCGGAGTAGCCAGCAGATTGCCGGCAAAGCTGGCGCCAGTCAGTACGGAAGTATTGGGGGAAAGCTGTTGGGGAAATCCGGTTCCGAACACGTCGGCGAAGAGGAGTGCCAGATCGTCGGGATCTGTGCCGGAATACAGTTCAACGCCGCTCAACCCGGCAGGGCCGGCAATGAGATCATCGATCAGAGATTGCAGCGTCCCGCCTCCGGCAGCTTCCAGTACCAGACCCAATACCAGGAAGTTGGTGTTGGAGTAAGAAAAGGTACCTGCACCGGCAGCCGGACCTACGAAAAGCTCGGTGATCTCTTCCGGGGTGAATGCCCGGGTGGCATCAAACAGAATGGTACTCTGGTAATCGTCCGAATCGGCAAAGTTGGCATAGCCGCTGGTGTGGTTCAGCAACTGCTCAACCGTACGGTCACCGGGTATGTTGGTCAGGCCGGAAACGTCGATCAGGTCGCCTACGGTCTGATCGAGCGTCAAAGCTCCGTCTTCTTCCAAAGCAAGAGCCAATGTAGCCAATACCGTCTGAGTGAACTCGGAGACCCCCAGGCGCTGGTCCGGAGTCAAGTCCACATCGGGAATAGATACGCCGCTTACGGAGGTAAAAACCGTGCCGTCAGCAGCAATGACTCCGGTGCTGACGCCGCCGAAGTTAAGGCCCAGAACCTCAGTGATCGTCTGGTTGCTTACGACCTCGTCGATGGCTTCCTGGAGATCAGGTCCTCCAGTTTCCTCGCCAGCGACGATTACGACGCTAACCGGGCTGTCACCTACTCCGTCAATGGTGCTGGTAACGGTTCCGGTAGCTACGTCAATCACGCTGATGTTATCGTCTGCGGAGTTGGTTACGACGAGGATGGAGCCATCTGCAGAAACCGCCAGCCCGCGAGGTTCAGAACCTACGGTAAGGGTGCTTGTGATCTCACCGGAAGCGATGTCCACAACGGCAATGGTGTTGTCCCCATCGTTAATCACAAAAAGGGTGGATCCGTCGGGGGTGATCTCCGCAGCGATCGGGCTGTCGAAACCAGCGATGGTGGTAGACGTACCGGCTGAGATATCTACAACTGAAACGTTGTTGTTGTTGAAGTTGGGAACATAGGCAATGTTGCCGCTTGGGTCGAAAACGATATCCTGCGGGGCCTGCCCGACAGGGATGTTCGGTAATTGCTGAGTCAGTGGTCCGACCGTAAAGTTGGCCAGGTTACCGGAACCATTGTTCACAACCAATAGATTTCCGGTGGCAGGATCGAAAGCGCCCGCCAAAGGCCCGGTACCGCTCAGCAAGAAGCCGAAGGCACCTTCAGCCTGAGTGGCAGCATCGAAAGGCTGGATCAGGGTAGTCAACTGGTCAACAGTATAGACCGTGCTGCCATCTGGAGAGTAAAGGACTTCACGTACCTCCGTTCCGTTGGTTACCTCATTGATCACACTGTTGTCAGAGGGATCGAGGAAAGAAACAAAGGTGGTACCCGCAGCAGCGATCTGCGAGCCGTCCGGGGCTACGGCGATTTTCACCGGTGCCCCCGTCAATGCGATGGTAGCCACCACATCGCCGGTAGAAAGGTCTACGACTGCCACATCATTCGATGCGTTGTTAGCCACGTAGGCTAGCTGGCCGTAAACCAGGTTAATGCTCAACAAGCAAAGAGCCAGAAACATACCCCTCAGGGCTGTTTTAAGCATTTGCCTATTGGAGCCAATTTGGTTCCAAAAATTCATTTCGTGAGTTTTAGTAGATCAAATAATTAATTGTTCTGCAGTTCGGCAGCGAAGATGTTGCGCTTGGCGACGTAAGTCCAGCCGGCCCAGAAATCTTCTACATTCGGTCCGAAAGCACCCCGGTAATCAACCTGCTCAAAGAAGTCGTCGCCAAAAATATTGCCGGAGAAGTTGGTCGCTTCATCGGAAGTGGTACGAGGATCCAAACCGCCGCTGTTGTCTTCGCGGCTGATGGATACGACCGGGCAGGTCTGGGCCAATACGTTCAGCGCAGTGGGAGCACCGAAGATGCCGGCGGCTACGTTACGGGCCAGGTTCAACTGGTTGTTCTGAAGCGCAAAATCAGGATCGTCAGAAGGCACCTGGTTGGCTTCAGAAATGTTGAAAGCAACGCTGGAGATGAACAGCAGGCCTCCACCGAAAGTAGAGAATTGAACCTGCAGGTTGCCGGCGTTCAACTGTGTATTGGAAGTCAGCGGCTCATCAAAGTTCAACTCGACACGGTGTCCGGAGTTGGACTCGCAGAAAAGAGAATTGCGATAGCGGCCACCGCGTTGTCACGGAAAAGGATGATCTCGGGCTCTCCCTGAGGAGCAATACCCTTACCAATGTAGGTAACATTGGAAATGTTGGGCGTAGTAAAGGGCTGAGCACTCTCCGGAGAGGTAGCACCGTCGTGCTCACCGGCACGGTTGGACCCCGCCTCGTTGGCTCCGATAGAGAACCAGAACTGGCCTCTGAAGTTGGCTCCCTGATCGTAATCGTAGGAATCATCCGCAACGAAAGCAACCACGGCATGCTTCACGTCCACATTGCCGCCAAACCACTCGATTCCGTCGTCGTCGTTGGCATAAACTTCTATGAAATCCACGATGGTTCCTCTACCTACACCGCCCAGAGTCAAGCCATTGATCTCCTCATTGGCAATCAATTCAGCACCTGCGTGGCGGATGGATACGTAGCGTACAATACCCGAATTGTCTTCCGGGTTGTTTCCACCAAAGGCTCCCAGCGGACTTCTTTCTTCGGGAATCCCTTCGATGAATTCTTCGATGAATTCGCCGTTGAATCCACTTTCGGGCGAGTTCAAGGGGGCATTGCCCAGCAGGATCAAGCCTCCCCACAGTCCCGTCTGGAATTGATCCAGGTCAAAGGGATCCGAGGTGTCGTCATCCTCAGCGGTGAAGATAATCGGAGCTTCTTCCGTACCATCGGCAATGATCGTAGCGCCGCGGGCAATGATCAATGCACTGGCATTGTCATCGTTGGAAGGATCTTCCAACCCCTTGATCACCGTACCAGGCTCGATGGTGAGGGTTACGCCAGGCTCCACGAACACGAAGCCGTCAAGACGGTAAACCTCGGTGGAAACCCAGGTTACGTCAGCAGTGATGTTGCCGGAAACAACAATCGTTACATCCTGTGCCTTAACAGAGAGCACAGAAGAGAGCACTAACAAACTTGTTAATACCCCTTTGTGGAAAAGAGAATACATAATTATGAGCATTAAGTGGTTAAAAAATGTCAGGGGATACTCGGCAAGAAAAGAGCATGCTCTTTATCACCGAAGCTTTAAATTGAGAAATTACCGGCCAATAATCTAACTCTGTCTATTAAAGGAATTTTAATTTTGAGCATATTAAATATTAATATTCTGTTAACCGCCTATCCTGCCAACACGACCGATTTTTTGAACAAAATCCAAGCTAAAGGGTTTTTTCCCTAGCCTTTTAGTGAAATACCAGAGTTCAATCGATAATTAAATAAGTGGGTAAATTCCATCTTTTTTTATCTGTAACGCCAGCATAATGTTTTTATAAAATATTATTATTTTTATTTCCTAAACAGAATACTCAATTTAATAAAACAGCGATTTTTTATATTCCATACATTACCCAAAAAACAAAAGCAAAAATCAGGGCCTGCCTTGCCGGCTTAAAAAATCGCAGATAAAACCCTTACTGCTTCACAAAAGCCCGGGCACTGGGTTTCCCGTTTATGCTTATTTGGAGGAAATAGTATCCGGCCGGCAGATTTCCTACCACGGAGATCGGTTCCTGATATTTTCCTGCCGCTCTTTGCTGAACCTGCATCGTCTGGATTTCCCGGCCGGCAGCATCCCGCAGGGTCATGCCGACCCAGGCGCTTTCCGACAATTCAAAACTTACCGTTAGCTGATCGCTTACCGGGTTGGGAAAAAGAGAAAAGGGAACCTCACCCGGGATCACCGGTACAAGGCTGGTAACCGTATCGTCTTCCAAAGCATCGAATGCCTGAAAGTACTGATTGGCGGTCTCCAACAAAGCCTCCCGGCTTCCCAGGGCATTATTCGTGCTCAGGGCCACACCCACCGAGTCCTCCAAAGAATACAGGACCAAAGTCTGGTAATTGATACCCCCCGAGTGACCGATGTAGGGTTTTTCTTCTCCGCCAACCTCCAGGCTGAACTCCTCTACCCCGAGGCCATATCGATCGGCTAGTCGGCCGTTGACCGCCGTGAAGGTTAACATTTGTTGCAGGCTATTCTCGCTGATCAATTCTCCCGCCGCCAGGGCCTGCATCACCCGGATCATATCCGAAGGAGTGCCCGACACATTCCCGGCAAAACCGGCCCCCGTAAATACAGAGGTATGAGGAGTCAATTGATTGGGAAAGCCGGTACCAAAAACGTCGTCAAACAAGGGCGCCAGGTTTTCCGGATCGCTGGCCTGATAGATCGGCATATTTTGGACTCCAGCGGGATTGAGCACCAGCCTGTCCATACTCTCCTGAAGCGTTTCCGATCCATTGGCCGACTCGAGAACCATCCCCAACACCAGATATCCGGTATTGGTATAGGAGAAGCTACCCGGCGAAGAAGCGCCTTCCACAAATAATTGAGTAATCTCACCGGGCGAAAAGGCGCGGGTGACATCAAAAAGAAGCGTGCTCTTGTAATCGCTGGCATCCGAAAAGTTAAAAAGCCCGGAGGTATGACTCAGCAATTGCTCCAGCGTAAGGTTGCCGGGCACGTTGTTTAATGAATCCACTGAAAGATAGGTACCGACCGGGTCCGCCAGGCTGAGGGCTCCTTCCTCCGCCAGGGCGAATGTCAAAACGGCCATCAGGGTCTGGGTGAAGTCGGAAGCTCCCAGCAAGTTCTCCGGCGTCATGTCCACGCCCGGAATACTGGTGCCGGAAACTGCAGTCGTCACATTGCCGGACGGGCTGATCAGAGCCGTAGAAGCTCCCCCGAATGAGAGCCCCGACAATTCGAATATGGCCGAACTGTTGGCCTCCAAAATGGATTTTAGCGAGTCAGACAGGGTCTGGCTTTTCGCACTGGAAAGGGGAATCAAAGGAAGTAAGCAGACAAACAGAATCTGAATGGTACAGCTTCTCGGCGAGGTACATGTTGACTTCATATGATAATGGATTATGGATTATCTTTTTCGTCTTTAAAGCGTAAAGGAAAGCCCAAGTGAGTAATTGCTCCCCAGGCGGTAGGTTTCGAAGTTGAACTCTTCGGAATCTTCCGGACGCTGCTTGTACACTTGCTTGTACTCCGGGTCCAGTAAATTTTGGGCCCGGAACTGCACAGCAAAGTACTTACCGATGTTCTTCCGTATGGAAAAGTTGAGCAACCCCCGGGATTGTTCATACACATTAAAATTACTACCCCCGACGTAGGACAATCTTTGCCCGAAAACATTGTAACTGATGCTTGCCTGAAGCCCCAGTTTGAGATTGTCGATGTAGGCCAGTTCCACGTTAAGCGTATAATCCGGTTGCCCCAGCAAGGGTCGGGTAGTCGGCAGACCGAAGATCCCGCTTGCCACCTCGGCCGTGGCGGAATCCAGATCCACGCGGGACTCAATCAGGGCGAAATTGGCGCTCAACTGGATCGGTCTCAAAGACTCGGACAGGAACCCAAAGTTTTTCACCACTTCAATCTCCATACCGTAAGATTCGCCTTCCGGCACATTGAAGATGAAAATGTCATCCGGATCCGTTTGGCTGAACCGCCCGAAACCTCTTTCAATGGGGTTTTTTAATAATTTGTAAAATCCACTGATCGAGATTACGTCTCCGGCAGAAGGGAACCACTCCAGGCGCAGATCGTAGTTGTCGATCAGGGTTCGTTCCAGGTCCGGGTTCCCGGTGAGGGTAAAATCGCCGACGAACGAAAAGTTGGTATAAGGGGCGAATTCCCGGAAGCTGGGTCGGGCGAGGGTCCGGAAATAGGCCGTTCGAAGATTTATATTTTCCCGAAGCTTAAAGATGAGATGGGCTGCCGGCAGGAGGTCCCTTTCATCGAGCTCACCCGTCACAAAGGTTCCATCGGGTCGGGTTCCCGTTCTCAGATTGATACGGGTGGTTTCAAAACGGATCCCGCCAATAAACTTTACGGCTTTCAGGATAGGAAGCTCGATCATGGCATAACCCGCCCATATCGTCTGTTCAGCAAAGTAGGAGTTCAAAGCATTCGAGGCTTCGAAATAGCTCAAATCAAAATTGTATCTCGTCCGGGAGGGGGTGGATTCTACAGAAGAAATGCCGAATCGTTCCGGATCCAGGGCTTCTGCCAGGTCACCCGTCATGGCAAAGCTGGAATCCAGGGAATTGAAGGTACCCTGATTGATGTCTACGTTGTATTGCTTCTCAATAAAATCCCGGTCTTTGTAGGTGAAGGCTCCCCCCAGCTTGAGGTTCGCTACCCGCCCGCCCCAAACTCCGAAGGGAATGTCCAGGTTGAGCTTGACATCGGCATTTTTTTCATCCAGGTCTCGATAATAGCGCTGAGGAAGGTTATTAATGGAGGGTTGTATTTCGAAAACGCGTATCGAATCCACGATCAGTTCGCCATTCTCATCGAAAATCGGTAAGCCATTTTCGTCAAATCGGGGAAAGGCACGAACGATGGAGTTATGTTGGATAATGCGGAAATCGGGTTGATCATCCCGGGACAGGGTATAACTGCCGATCCAGTTCAATTTGATCTCGTTGTTTCCAAACACATGATCTCCCCTCAAC
This sequence comes from uncultured Saprospiraceae bacterium, assembly GCA_964640855.1. Taxonomy (GTDB): domain Bacteria; phylum Bacteroidota; class Bacteroidia; order Chitinophagales; family Saprospiraceae; genus JAJDFU01. Next base: position 25,079 of record CAZXIX010000005.1, on the reverse strand, counting down.
TGGAAGGCATCCAGGGAGCGTTGTACAAAAGACAGGGTGCGGTCGCGCAGCGAGTCTGTACTGGGCCCCAGGTCAAAGGCATCCGTCCCGGACTGGAATCGGGTGTTGTTGATGCCGCTTTGATTGTGCATGTAGGTGAAGGTAAGCTTGCTTCGGTCACTGGGCTTGAAAGACAGGCCTCCGATCACCCCCCACAATACCTCTTCCTCCGTATATTCCCCCACTATGTCCCGGATTTCACGTACGTTGTTGCTGTCCGGCAAATCGAATCGCCCTATGCTCAGGCCTTCCTGGTAATTAATGGTTTTTCGATAGGATAATCCCAGGATGAAGCCGAGAGGCCGGCCGGCCAGGTAATACTGATCCCCGACTGAAAGCTGGTAGTTCTGACCCAACCCGGAGCGCTTCCTCCTAAGGGTGTAATATTCCGGGAAAGAAGCGGCTACGTCGTCGGCCAGTATAGCCTCTGTGCTGTCGGTGGTCGAATTCCGCACCCTCGGGATTTGAAAAATGGTGTCCCCGTCCAGGTTGAATCCCCTTTCAACTTCCCGGACCAGCCCGGGAATCTGGCGTTGCCGTCATCAAATCCCAGATTATCCAGGTCGCCGGTATTGTAGGTCAGGTAGTCGTCCCTCAAGGTGGCCGTCGGGTTGGAGGTGAACGACGCCGAGGCCGTCAATTGAAAATTTTCAGGATGGCTTCGGGTGGTTATATCGACCAGACCTCCCGTAAAGCTCCCGGGAAGATCCGGTGTGAAATTTTTATATACGACGATATTTTCAATGAGGTTGGAGGGGAATATGTCAAGTTGAGGGGTATTGCGTTCCGGGTCCAGGGCAGGTATTTCCCCACCTCCGAGCAAGGTTTTGCTGTACCGATCACCCAAACCCCGAACCGTGACGTACTTTCCACCTTCCACCGAAACCCCCGTCACCCGGGATAGAGCCCCCGCGATATTGGCATCTCCTGTGCGTTTGATGAGATCGATGGAGATACCGTCGACGGCATTTATGGAATTTTGCTTGATTAGATTGATGGCCAGATCCGTGGTGCCAACGGCTTTGGATTTGACCACCACCTCGCCCAACAAGGTACCTGCTATGTATAGAATGCTTTCGTTGAAGATCCTGGCTCCGGGCTCGGCTTCAATCTCGATCGTATCCGGCACATAAGAAACATAGGAGACGATCAGTTGGTAGGAACCGGGTTCGGCAGACAACTCATAGGCTCCGTCCAGATCCGAGGAGGTTCCGGCCAGAAAGTTTTCGTTTTGCTGTAAAACGATGGAAGCCCCCAGCAAAGGTTCTCCTGTCTCCGCGTCGGTGACCTTTCCGCGCAGCACGGCGTTTTGTCCGCACACGGCCAGAGACGAAAAGATGGCCAACAAGCAAAGAATTGCTTTTCGGAAACGAAATCGGTTCATTTGGGAATGTTGTAGTAACCTCGATTAAAAGTAAGCCTTGCGCTCGTCCAGAGGTTCCGGGAGCACTTATTTTTTCCAACTTTGCCGGATTATTAGGATGGAGTTTACGCTGAGATAATACTGAGTTAAATTTTCCCGCCCGCAAGATTGAAAATTTTTTTATCCTTTGAAAGGGACCTTACTACTGCCTGCCAGGAACATGAGGAGTACCTAATCACCCGGAGCGGGCTTTTCCATAGCCTCAAGGGATTATTACGTTCCCTTGCTGAAATCGACCGATCAAGCCTGGAAGACACATGAGCACAAACGCAGGATCCCATGGCTCTGCCCCTGCACTCCACGCCAGCAAGCGTACCTGCAAATGGGCTTTTTTATCCAAAAAGTCTATTCCCAAACCCATCCGCAGGGACATGACTCCCCGGTCGGGGGCTCCATAGAAAGGTCACTCGGGCATGCAGGAGCATTTCCCGTCCTCCATCCCACCGATCGATGGATAGCTCGGCAGGGAGGCGCTTATTTAACGATCAGAAAGGGCTTTTGCAGAGGACTTCCAGCTACGACAGTTTGGAGATAATATGTGCCATTGGCCAGATCCGGAAGATCGACGGTACCCGTAAAGGAACCCCTGGATTTTGCAAAATTGAATTGCCGGACAAGCTTACCCGAAGAATGGAAAATAAAAACATCCAGTTTCCCCTCATGGGAATCTCTTATTTGAAAGTTGATTCGCCGGGAAGTCGGATTGGGAAAGACCTGCAGGCTTCCTTGCGGAACGAGTCCGCTTCTATCCCGGCTTTCCACCACCGGAATACTGTCTACAACGGTAAAGGTGATGGTTACGGGAATTCCCTCCTTCCCCCCGAAATGAGGCAACGCATAGGGCGTGGCGCTCAGGGTATATTCGCCGACCGGCAACTTCTGAGCATTGTTGCGGGTCGATTCAGGGTCGTCTCCAAAAACGGTGTAGGGAGGAAAATGCTCAGGCATCATCCAGGAAAGCGGGCCGGACAGTTCCATGCGAACGCTGCCGGGTTGATCGTCGAAATTGGCCTGAAAATTCAGCGGGATGTTTCCCAGGGCGGCCAAATCAATGACCTCTCCGTCTTCCAGACCTTCGATCACGACCTCTTTTTCCTCGTCGATGGCATCGAAACTCCGCGCAATAAGCCTGGATGAATCGACGACTTCGAAAGCAACCGCAACGGAATCCAGCAAATTGCCGTCGCCCTCCGGCCCGCTGAAAACGCGAATCGTGAGCGAATAAGAACCCAGCGGCAGGTTCCGGGCATCATTGCTGGTAGCATCCTCCGGATCGTCCCCAAAAGCGAAATAGGGAGCTGCGTTTTCGATACGGGAATAAGACAAGGGGCCTTCCAGGTCGAAAGCCATGCTACCGACCTCTGCCACGGTGGGTATAAACTTAAAATTCAAGGGGATATCTCCGGTTTCAGCTAGGTCGATGATCCCGCCATCCATCAGGTCCCGGATCAGGATCTTGTTTGCGCTGTCCAGCACTTGAAGCCCCGGGCTCGGCAATTCCGGACGGAGGGTGACGGTAGTGCCGTCGGGATTCACCACCAAAAGGGCAAAAGAAGCACCGTCGTTATTGGCTTCCGGATCCACGAAGCCGGAGGCGAGGATGAAGGCAGGCGTACCGGCGGCCTCGCTCAGATCTGCCTGAAAGCTATACAAAGGCTGGCCGCCGAGCGTAATATCCAGCTGATAGGAATCGGGAGGAATGCTGAAAAAGCCGGTAAGGTCCCCGTAAGAGAATCCCGGTGTCAGCGTCTCGCCATTGAGATCGAGACCTACCTGGGGGGCATCCGTAGCGCCATGAAAAATATTTATATCAACGGAATCAAACGTGGAGGCCGTTTCCCGGGCTCCCGCCAGGGAATACAAATTGAAACCGATGTCCACACCGTCCGGATTCTCAGCCAAGCCCGTGTCGACCACGCCGTTGGCCACCAGATAATAGAACTCACTGGGATCCAGGTTCAGATCGAAAGTGGCCAGCGCTTCCCGGGCACTGCTACTGGAGCCCGGAGCAACGACCATTTCGATGGGGATCCCGGAAGGTATCAAGAGAAAGGGAGTCGCTTTTCGGAAAGACAAGTCGTCCAGAAGCGGAAGCAAGGTGGTATCGCCAAAAATGACAAAATATACATCTACGGCCTGGACAAGCGGATCGGCTGCATTATGTACGAACTGTACTCGGGCAGGATCCTGGGCTTGCAGCATCCACCAAGAAAATAAGGCGAACAGACCTGTCAGAAATCCTCTCCTGAAAAGAGCTATCATGAATTACGGGTATTTAGCATGTGCATAATATCGGCTGGGAACCGGCAGAAAAGGCAAAAGCTTTTAACCAACAGTTTCCTGAATATCACAAGAATTCTAATAAATATCCACAGTATTTTATCAGCTATCCTGCCTTTTTTTCCAGACGTTTGCCTTTTTCAGGCGCGGGATCGGGCTTTTCAAGCTTTCGAGGCCTAAACTCAAACTTGCTATCCTGGAATACCGTGGCCAGGATTTCGACTCCCGTTGAGATGAAATTCCCTTCTCGGTACCCCATAATTGGTATAAGTCCCCCTATGCCCGAAGAAAGAAAGCCTCCCGCAACAATAATGTCGTCTCGGCCTGCCTGAATAGCTCTCAAAGGGCTTTTGCAAGAAAAACCCGGCTCAAAAACAGACTGACTCAAGCCTTGGGAATGACCTTCAGCGTTTCTTCCGTAGCCGCTACAGCCCCCAGCGGAAGGGCAATCAGAAACCCGAAACCGGTCAGAAGCAGCCCCATAAAAACGATACCGTTGCCAAGAGCCAGGCCACGGTGCTTCCGCACGAAATAGACGGTTTCCCGAACCCGGAAATGTCTTTCCATGGTATAGTCCATATTGCCGTAACCGGCATAGTAAGATTGCACCAGAAAGATCAGGATCGGACTGAAGAGACTGAAAACCGGTATGAACCCCAACCCGAAAAGGAGTAGGGTCAGGGCCAGTTCCCGAACCAGGTTGCGCATGGAGATGCGGAGCCCCCGCACCAGGTCATCTGTAAATTGCCGGGCAGAAAACCTGACCGGCACCGACTCCCCTGACCGCTCACGCTCAATCTTTTCACTCAAGGGACTCATAAAGGGTGAGGCCAAACCCATGACGAGTTGCCGGTAAAAGAGGATCCCCAAAGCTAAAATGAGGATGACACCCAGTGTGTGGGCGGCTCCTGAAAACCAAGCCTTGCCCTTTTCCCAGGGATACCATTCCGCCAACCACTTCCCCATCTCATCCCCGAGCCCCCACGCCAGGCTGCCGATCAGCAGGGCCAGAGCCAGGCTGATCAGAACGGGCACCAACATATACCGCCAAAGGCGCAGGCGGGTGATCGTCCGGAAAGCCCGGCCGTAAGCCAGGATCGCTCTGACAAACTCGGAGACCATAGGTTGAATTTTCTCCGAAAAGTAAGGTCTGCCATCGAGATCGGGAAAAGTGTTCTATGAAGAACGGCCCTGTTTCGACCGCCGTGGAAAAAGAGATCTCTGCACCAAAACAAAAAGAGCCCCGTTTGAGAACGGAGCTCATCTTCCTTTCCGGCTTTTTCGCAAGCCTTATCCAATGGACGTTTCGGATCCCAACACGGAACCCAGGTACTCCCGATTCAAGCGGGCAATGTTCTCGACGGAGATCCCTTTCGGGCATTCTGCTTCGCAAGCCGTGATGTTGGAACAGTTGCCAAAACCTTCTTTATCCATCTGTGCTACCATGGCCTGAGCTCTCCGGTTGGTTTCCGGCTTCCCTTGCGGCAAGAGCGCCAGGTGGGAAACCTTAGCTGCGGTGAAGAGCATGGCCGATGCATTGGGGCAAGCAGCCACGCAGGCTCCGCATCCGATGCAGGAAGCCGCATCCATGGATTCATCGGCATATTCTTTCTCGACGGCTATGGCATTGGCATCCCGCGCCTGTCCGGTGTTGACGGAAATATAGCCTCCTGCCTGTATGATGCGATCAAAAGAAGAGCGATCCACCACCAGGTCGCGGAGTCAGCGGCCGGCCGAAACCACGGGAAGGCCCCCG
>CAZXIX010000005.1:0-19571 GCA_964640855.1 uncultured Saprospiraceae bacterium | reverse complement strand
CGGAGTACCGGAAAAGCCTTTGCCCGGAAGGGTTCGATGGTAACGGTTTCTCCATCGTTGAAATGCCGCATATGGAGCTGGCAGACAGTTGTCCCTTTCAGCGATCCGTGAGGATGGCCGTTGACTACCATGCTGCACGTACCGCAGATTCCTTCCCGACAGTCGTGTTCGAAAGCGACGGGCACCTTCTTTTCAGCCACGAGTCTTTCGTTGAGCACATCCAGCATTTCCAGGAAGGACATGTGCTCATTGACCTCTTCGTCCTTCATCTCATAGGTTACGAACTGTCCTTTCGGATATTCGCCTCCTTCGCGCCATATTTTTAATTTGAGTTTCATTTTGGATTTTATTTTACGGTTTTGCGAGAGTGGTTATTTGTAAGAACGGGTCTTCAGTTCCACATTCTCGAATACCAATTCTTCTTTGTGCAGGACCGGCTCCTCTTCCCAGCCTTTGTACTCCCATGCCGAGACGAAGGTGAAATCCTCGTCGTTGCGAAGAGCTTCGCCTTCTTCCGTCTGGAACTCTTCGCGGAAGTGGCCTCCGCAGCTTTCTTCCCGCTGCAGCGCATCCACGATCATGAGCTCACCCAGTTCCATGAAATCGGCCACCCGGTAGGCCTTCTCCAATTCGGGATTGTATTCCTCATTGGTGCCGGCGACGTAAAGGTCGTTCCAAAATTCATCCCGCAATTCGCGGATCATCTGGCGGGCGCTCTTCAAGCCTTCTCCGTTGCGGGACATGCCGCAATAATCCCACATGATCCGGCCCAGACGGCGATGCATGCTCTCCGGCGATTTGCTTCCCTGAATACCGATCAACTTATTAATCTGATCGCGCACATTTTGTTCAGCTTCCTCGAAGGCGGGTTCGTTGGGATCTATTTTTCCGGTCCGGATCTCGTTGCTCAGGAACTGGCCGATGGTGTAGGGCAATACAAAATAGCCATCTGCAAGGCCCTGCATCAGAGCGGATGCTCCCAGGCGGTTGGCTCCGTGATCGCTGAAGTTGCACTCTCCGGTAGCAAACAAGCCCGGAATATTCGTTTCCAGATTGTAATCCACCCAGACGCCTCCCATGGTGTAATGTACGGCCGGATAGATCATCATGGGCGTCTTGTAGGGATTGTCGCCCTTGATTTTTTCGTACATTTCAAAAAGGTTGCCGTACTTGGCTTCGATCACTTTTTCGCCCAGTTCACGCACCGTGTCTTCCCGGTTCGCATCCAGTCCTCGCGCATGGGCCTCCGACTTGCCGTAGCGCATGATAGCATCGCTGAAGTCGAGGTAGACCGCCAGGCCGGCCTGGTTGACGCCACGGCCCTCATCGCAGACCTGTTTGGCTGCCCGGGAAGCAACGTCTCGGGGTACCAGGTTTCCAAAAGCCGGATATCGGCGCTCGAGATAGTAATCCCGGTCCTCTTCAGCAATCTCGGTGGGCTTCAGCCTTCCTTCGCGAATGGCTTCTACGTCTTCGATTTTCTTCGGCACCCATACTCGACCGTCATTTCGAAGGGACTCGGACATCAAAGTCAATTTGCTTTGATAATCTCCCGAAACGGGAATACAGGTCGGGTGGATCTGAGTGAAGCAGGGATTCGCCATCAGGGCACCTCGCTTCACAGCCCGCCAGGCGGCTGTACCGTTGCAATTCATGGCATTGGTACTCAGGTAGAAAACGTTCCCGTAACCACCTGTCGCCAGCACGACGGCATGGGCAGCATGACGTTCGATCTTTCCGTTCAGCAGATTCCGGGTAATGATGCCCCGAGCCTTTCCATCCTTTACGACCAAATCGAGCATCTCATGGCGGTTGAACAATTCTACGTTGCCCAAAGCCACCTGGCGACTCATGCCCTGGTAGGCTCCCAGCAGAAGCTGCTGGCCGGTTTGCCCCTTGGCATAAAAGGTTCGGCTCACCTGAACGCCTCCGAAGGAACGGTTCGCCAGAAGCCCCCCGTATTCGCGGGCGAAAGGCACGCCTTGCGCTACCGCCTGATCAATGATGTTGACGCTGACTTCAGCCAGGCGATGTACGTTGGCCTCGCGCGAACGGTAATCTCCCCCCTTAATGGTATCATAAAAGAGGCGATAAACACTGTCGCCATCGTTTTGATAGTTTTTGGCGGCATTGATCCCGCCCTGAGCAGCAATGGAGTGAGCTCTGCGCGGACTATCATGGAAGGTGAAAGCCTTGACGTTATAGCCAAGCTCGCCCAGTGTCGCGGCGGCAGATGCGCCGGCCAGACCCGTACCGACCACGATCACATCTAGACGCCTTTTATTGTTCGGCGCTACCAAATTCATGGTAGAGCGATATTGGGTCCATTTCTCAGCCAAAGGACCAGGGGGTATCTTACTATCAAGTTTCATTTCGTATTGGCATTTTAAGCGAACTTCCAAGGAAAATACCTTAGAATGAGATATTTAAGAGCATTAAGACCGGAATAATGGCGAACAAAAAGGGTATGACAATTGAATAAGCCATTCCCAGAAACCGGATGACCGGCGTGTACTTCTTGTGATTAAGCCCCAGGGTTTGGAACGAACTCTGGAAACCATGCCACAAATGGATAGCTACCACGACCATGCTAACTACGTAAAAAATGACGAAGCCTATCTGAGTGTATGCCGCCGCAACGACGGCGTATAGATCTTTCACCTCTTTTCCATTTACCATGACCGTATCAATAGGCCCCCAGTGCATTTTGAACCAGAACTGATACATGTGGATCGCGATAAAAACGAAAATGATAATTCCCAGCCAAGCCATGTTTTTACTGGCGAAACTGCTGGTTTTTACCGTACGGGTCACTTTCACCGCATATCGACCTTTCCCTCTTGCCGCCTGGTTCTGACGCCATATCAAAACGCCTTGTACAGCGTGCAGAAGAATAAAAAAATAAAGCCCCCAGGAGATGACGGTTATGGGTAAAAAGTGAGTCATAAAATAGGCGTAGGCATTGAATGCATCCCCTCCGTCATTCATCAGAAGCTGCAGGTTCCCAGCCAGGTGAACGACCAAAAAGAGAATGAGGAACAACCCGGTCAGGCTCATAACTAATTTTTTCCCAACCGACGATGTAATGAACCGGATAAACCAACTCATGTGTTATTGTTTTGTTTAAATATGTAGTTTTGCAGGCGGTTCGCGCCCTTCAGCTGTCAAGGATTTGCTTTTTCACAAATCTAACTGAATAAAGCCTCAAACCCAATTTGGGATTAACAGGGGGCCTGGAATTCTAAATTATTTAGAATCATTTCAAATAAGTACATACGCCAAGGAAATATTATGTCCGGACCCGTCAGCAGCTTTCGATCTTTCCTGGATAAATTCCCTCCCTTGGAAACCCCGCTTACGCTGGGGGAAAACACACATCACACTTTCTCCAGACTGAATGATCCCCTGCCCCAGGCGCTGACCAACCAGTTCATCTTTCCCCATGAAGAAGGGGAGATGGATGAATGGACAGAGTTCGTTCCCTGTTTTCGGATCGCAAACGTGGAAAAACTGATCGCTCTGGTCTACTGGAAGGCCGGGCTCATGGATTATCAATACGTCCTTTTAACTTATACGGACAAAGGGCAGTGGCTGGACCGGAGGGTGATCGCCGGAACTTACAGCGACGGGGAAACGTTGACCCATTCTATCGCAACCATTGACGAAGACTTAATCATTACCATAGCATCGGGCCAGGCTGAAGGAGGCCAGGGACTTGATCCCGCAAGCAGCACCATCTATTATCTCGAGATACTTCCTAACGGCACTATCGTAAACCAAGAATAAACCAATACATGGATAGATTTGGCCGTGGTCTGCACCGAATGCATCTGGCACACCAATTTTTATGACCAAAAAGAAACAAAAACAAGGGAAGGAACGAAAATTGAGTTCCAAAGAACTGCAAAATGAACTCCTGAAAGTCCTCTCCCGACATCCCAAGAAAAGATTCAACCCCAAGCAACTCGGACTCAAGCTAAAGATCGCCAACAACCGGGACAGCATCCAGCATGCTCTCGATCAATTAGCCGAAGACAACCGCATCATTGCCCTGGGCAACTACATGTACCAGGTTCGCAAGATGCCGGGCGCCGCTCAACCCTCAAAGGAATACATCGGTACCGTTGACCTGACCTTTTCCGGAGCAGCCTATATCCTGGTGGATGAACTGGAGGATGACGTTCGGGTGAATGCCCGCAATCTGAATACCGCTCTCGACGGCGACAAGGTCCGGATCCGAACCTGGAGCCACCGGGGCCGTCAAAGACGCGAAGGGGAGGTCGTGGAGGTGCTTGAACGCGCCACCAAACACTACCTGGGCACTTACTGGAAATACGAAAAATACGGGCTGGTAGCTCCTCAGGGAAAAATGCCGCAAGACATACTGATCCCCCTCGGAGAGGAAGCAGAAGCCTCGGATGGCGAAAAAGTAGTTGTGCGGATTAAGGGCTGGACCCGGGATAAATTTCCGCAACCCATTGGCGAGATCACCACCGTTCTGGGCCTCCCGGGAAGCAACGATATCGAAATGAAGGCCATTCTGATCAACAATGGTTTCGAACTGGACTTCCCGCAAGAGGTCGGCGAAGAATCCGAAAAATTGACCGATGAGATCCGGCCGGAAGATCTGGAAAAAAGGCGCGACATGCGCCCGGTGAACACCTTCACCATCGATCCCCTCACGGCCAAGGATTTTGACGACGCGCTCTCGGTAGAATGGAAGGAGGACGGTAAGATCGAAATCGGGGTCCACATTGCCGACGTCACGCATTTCGTGCAACCCAAAACCGCCCTGGACAAAGAAGCCTTCAAGCGATCCACTTCGGTCTACCTGGTCGATCGGGTCTTGCCCATGCTGCCCGAGCGCCTGTCCAATGAACTTTGTTCTCTGCGCCCGGGCGAGGACAAGTTTACCTTTTCCTGTGTTTTTACCTTTGATTCCAACGGCCGATTGATCAATCGATGGATTGGGAAGACCTTCACGCATTCCAACCGCCGCTTTACCTACGAGGAGGCTCAGCAGGTGATCGATTCCGGGGAAGGCGAATTCGTTCGCGAATTGAGGCTGCTCAACAAACTGGCGCACCAGCTGCGCAAAAAACGCTTTCGCAACGGGGCGATCAACTTTGAAACGCAAGAGATCCAGTTCCGGCTGGACGATCAAGGAAAACCGGAAAGCATCTACGTCAAAGAACGGAAGGACGCTCACTTGCTGGTGGAAGATTTCATGCTCCTGGCCAACCGGGCCGTTGCCGAATACATCGGCCAGCGCCAACAGAATGGCAATGAGATCCCCTTTGTTTACCGGGTGCACGACGAACCCGACCCGGAAAAGGTGGAAGAGCTTTCCCGCTTTGCCCGGGAAATGGGCTTCGACATCAAAACCGATTCGCCCCGCTCCATTGCCAACTCCTACAACCGGCTCATGAAAGCTTCGGAGTCCAATCCCGGTCTCCGCATCCTGGCTCCAATGGCCATCCGGACTATGGCCAAGGCAGAGTATACCACCGAGAATATCGGCCACTACGGACTGGGTTTCGAGCACTATACTCATTTCACTTCGCCTATTCGACGTTATTCCGATGTTCTGGCCCATCGCATCCTGTATGAAAATCTGCTGCGGAAAGAGCCCTTCCGCGTCTCCAAAACGGCTTTGGAAGAGCAGTGCAAACACGTCAGCCGGATGGAGCGGCGCGCTATGGATGCAGAAAGGGAATCGGTTAAATTCAAACTGGTCGAATACATGGAAGAGCACATAGGCGAAGTCTTCGAAGGCTTCATCAACGGCATGATCGAAAGAGGATTCTTTGTCGAACTGACGGATTCTCATGCGGAGGGCATGGTCGATTTCGACTCACTGCCCGAACGGATCGAACTTCTGAACGGCGGGCATCAATTCCAGGGAAAACAATCCGGAAAGACTTACAAAATGGGAGACCCGGTCAAAGTGAAAATCCTTCGGGCCGACCTGGCCAAACGCCAGATCGATATGGAACTGGTGGAAGAGGCGGATTAAAAAAACGAGGCCGTAAGTTTTGCAACTTACGGCCCCACTCTAAATGAAGGAAAACTTGGTGTAAAGAGTTTGACGCAATTGTCTAACTATCGATTCTCTACAGATAAGATGCGGTATCGTCTCCTTTCGTTGCCTGACCTCTTATTTTTTTTGATTTTTTTTGGACGCCAATCGGCAGCCTTCAATCTAAAGGTTGGCTGCCAGCAGGTTATACTCTAATGCAAGGTAATTGGGAAATTTTCGGAGGCTTTTCCGCAAAACATAACGGCAGGCCAAAGAGGTCTTTGGCGCTGTTGCTTCGTTGGCATGAAAACGAAAAAATCAGGCAGGGGTGATCTTGCTGGGATCGATCTTCAGTAAAGGCATGTCGGCCGGCAATTCCTGGGTTTTAGCCAGTTTAATGGGTACGGGGAAGCTGTCGAGTTGCACATCCGCCGGACGCAACCAGGTCAAATAAGCGATCGCCGCGGCGATCAGCAGGGACAGAAGAGCCACCAGGATGACGGGTATAGGACGTTTGTTGCGCCGCTGCGCCCGGATCTCCATGATGTGGTCAAAAACATGCATGGGCGGGTTTTCGGCATAATCCTGAAGATTCAGCCGGAAGGTATCGTCTATGGGTAGATTTGTTTTCATACAGCAATTCGTTGGAGTTCCAATAACATGCTTTGAAGCATTTTCCGGGATTTTACCAATTGAGAACGCGATGTACTCTCACTTATGTTCAGTTGATCGGCAATTTCTGCATGACTGAACCCTTCGATCACATAAAGGTTGAACACTACTTTATAGCCCTCCGGCAAGCGATTGATCATGCCCAGCAGTTCTTTTTCCCCCAGATCAGCATACACCCCCGGTTCGTAGGAGGCTATATCCGGATCCAGCGGGGCAGTATCCGTCTGTACCGGTTTTCGGGACCGATAGTGCATTAGAGCCGTGTTGACCACTATCCTCCGGACCCATCCCTCAAGCGATCCCTGACCTTTAAAATCTGCCAAATGATCGAAGACCCGAATGAAAGCATCCTGGAGAATATCTTCTGCCTCCATTCGATTTCGGCCATACCGTAGGCAAACCCCCATCATCTTTCCGGCAAAACGCCGGAAGAACGCCTCCTGAGAGACGCGATCCTCTTTTACACATCCTTTGACCAGATCTCTGTCTGTCACGGGTTCGCCTCAAGTTTAAACCGGTCCCTGAATGCAGGGGAATCGGTAATTGGAATCGATTACATCAAAGATAGAACGCTATTTTCCAATATACGATTTTATCAACCCTTCAAAAATGCCGAATTAGGAATTGCCTCCCTTAAAGGAGCAAATAAGTCCAAAATCCTTACTTTCCCCTCGATTTGGGAGCTCTCTCCAAAACGAATCCGAAACCGAATTCGAATCCAATGGCCCGGGATGAGATGGAAATTGCCCGACAGGTGGTGCACGAAATGTATCGAAAGGACTCTTTCAGCCAGTGGTTGGGCATCGATTTTCTGGAGGTCGGCCCGGGAAGGTGCCGGATTGCCATGACCGTGCGGGAGGAAATGACAAATGGCTTCGGGATGGCTCACGGAGGGATTGCCTTTTCCCTGGCAGATAGCGCCTTGGCTTTCGCGTCCAACAGCCGGGGTCCACAGGCCGTCTCGATCGAAACCTCCATCTCTCACCTCAGTCCGGTTTTTCCCGGAGAGCAATTGATCGCTGCGGCCCGGGAGCTCCATCGCTCGCGAAGCCTGGGACGATATGCCGTCGATGTTTTCAAGGACGGCCAGGATCGCCCCGTAGCCCTGTTCACCGGTACCGTATTCCTAAAAAAAACGATTCCCAATCCATAGCATAAATCCACATTCATGATCCAAAAACGACATCTCCCGCTGATCTTTCTGCTTCTGGCCGTTCTTTTCCTGGGTTCTTGTACCTCATCCGGAGCGGAGCAACCATCCCAGGCCAAGGAGGAAACCCTGGCGGAAAAAGCCCAGCGGCTGGCTCACGAATACATCATCACCGACGGACACGTTGATCTGCCCTATCGCCTGAAGACGGCCAACTTCCGACTTCAGAAAGAATACATTGGCATCCCCATCGAAACGGACAAAGGAGATTTCGATTACGTGAGAGCCAAACAAGGCGGGCTGGATGCTCCCTTCATGTCCATTTACCTTCCCTCGGAAACCCAGAATACCCGCGGAGAAGCCAAAAAGCTGGCGGACTCGCTCATCAATATGGTCCTGGGCATTGCCGGTGCACATCCGGATAAATTTGCCGTGGCCACCAGTCCGGATGAAGTGGAAAAGCAATTCCAAAAAGGTTTGATTTCCCTTCCCATGGGGATGGAGAACGGAGCTGGTATCGAAGATGATCTGGCCAACGTGGCATATTTTTATAAAAGAGGAATCCGCTACATCACCCTCACCCATGCCCGGGACAACCTCATCTGCGACTCCAGTTACGACACCACCGGTACCTGGGGAGGGCTGAGCCCCTTCGGCCGAAAAGTAGTGGCGGAGATGAATCGCGTCGGCATTATGGTGGACGTGAGCCACATTTCCTACGATGCCTTTTTCGATGTCATGGAGATCACCGAGGTGCCCGTGATCGCCTCCCACTCCTCATGCCGCCACTTCACCCCGGGTTTCGAGCGGAATATGAGCGACGACATGTTGCGGGAACTGGCCGGCAACGGAGGCGTCATACAGATCAATTTCGGGACCGGTTTCCTGGACGGAAAGCTGCGGTCGGCCCGAAGCAAAAAACTGGCCGAACTGCGAAACTTGCTCTCAAGCAGAGGATGGGAGCCCGAGGAGGAAGCCGCCCGGTCGCTGGTGGACTCATTCAAACTCGCCAACCAGGATATACTCTACAGCGATGTCCAGCGAGTCGCCGATCACATTGATCACGTGGTGAAAATTGCCGGGATCGACCATGTAGGGCTGGGTTCTGATTTTGACGGCGTCGGAGATTCTCTGCCGGCGGGCCTCAAGGATGTCAGCCAGTATCCCAACCTGATCGAAGAACTGCTCCGGCGCGGCTATTCTGAAGAGGATATCGCCAAGATCTGTTATCAGAACGTTTTCCGGGTATGGAGAGCCGTCGAAAAATATGCCCAAAATCCCAGCTGACCTGGAGCCCCGCTTTATGACGGACGATGACCAAATGGCAATTGCCCGCATCAGACCCGTTCAGAATGCCTAACTTCGCCGACTGAAATAAACAGATCGAATATGCAGCGTTGGGCTTTTCTTTTGCTCATCAGTTCCATTGCCGGCTGGCTTCCCTTTTCATTGGAGGGGCAAAGCCCAGGCGACACCACCATTTACTCTTTTGCAGAGCAAATGCCTCGATTCCCCATTTGCGAAGGCCTGGATACGACCCTGGCGGTCAAAAAGAAGTGTGCAGACGAGGCTTTCCTGGCTTTCATGTATGAAAATATCCGATACCCCGCAGCAGCCCTGCAGGAAAACCTGGAAGGCATTGTGGTACTCTCCTTTGTCGTGGAAAAAAACGGCTTCATCACACAGCCCTCCATCGTAAAGGATATAGGCGGGGGTTGCGGCGAGGAAGCTCTCCGCGTAGTAACCGGCATGCAGGAAATGGGCATGCGCTGGGTGCCGGCCGTGAAGGAAGGAGATACCGTTCGGGCCCGGATGACCGTACCGCTCCGATTTCGAATCGAACAGCCCCTCCCCTATTCGCTGGTGGGAAGAGATACCGTTTATACCCTCATTGATTCTTTTCCGGTGTTCACTGCCGATCAATCCCTTTCCGATTATTACCAGGAAAAACTAACCTATCCCGAAGCCTGGAAAGACAGCTGCCGCGCCGGCATTCTGGAAGCTCAATTGCTGATCAATACAGACGGCTCCGTCAAGGTACTCGAGATCACAGACATGAACGATCTGGGCTACGATTTCTGGGACCAGGCCGTGACGGCTTCCCTGTCTACTTTCGGCATGTGGCAGCCTGCTCGCTATGAGGGCCGGGATGTACCTTACGCTTTCAATATTTCCATTCCTTTTCTTCCCGATGAGCCTCATTGTTCGGCGCAGGTAGAGCGGTTCGAAACCGCACGCCGGCTGGAGAACGAGGCCCGCTCTCTGGTGGAAGAAGAGAACCCGGAGGAGGCCCTGGCCAAATTGGATGAAGCCATTGGCTTGCTGCCTGGAGACGCTTCCCTGTTGCTGTTCCGCGGAGAGATCTATCTCAACCAGAAGGAGTATGAGAAGGCCTGTGCAGACATCGGCAAAGCCCGGGCCATTGCCTCTACCGACTGGTACTCAGAGGTGCTTTCCATTTTCTGCAAATGATCCCGGTCTGTCGGGGAAGGATCAACCCACAGTAACCGCTTTTCCGATCGTGGTTCCCGAGGGCACGATCACCCCTTTTTTAAGGACGATCACCCCGCTCCGAATCACGTAGAGTTCCGTTTCCGCATCCTCCAGTTCATCGGACCCGCAAATCACACAGTTGTGACCGATCCGGGTATTCTTTTCGATGATGGCCTGCTCGATGTAGCAGTTTTCACCGATTCCCATCGGGACACCCCCATAAGGACTCTGGATCTCCTCCAGGGTTTCGTAATAATCATGCCCGAAAACAACGGCCCTGTTGATGGTTGTGCCTTTTCCTATCCGCGACCGGATACCTACGATGGAATCGGTTATCTCGTTGGCCATGAGGATACAGCCTTCCGCCACCACCGACCGGTTGAATCGGGTCCCGAAGATCTTGGAGGGAGCCAGCAAACGCGGACGGGTATAAATGACATTCTCATTGTCAAAAAGATTGAACTCGGGGATGTCATCTGCCATGGCAATGTTGGCCTCATAGAAAGAGCGGACGGTCCCGATATCCTCCCAATAGCCGCCGTAGGGAAAGCTGGCCACCTTGAGGTTTTCCCGGATCGCCTGCGGAAGGATCTCCTTTCCGAAATCCACGGCATCCGGATGGTCCTTGAAAAGCTTCATCAAGGCCTCTTTTTTGAAAATGTAGATTCCCATGGAAGCCAGGTAGATCTTGTTTTGCCGGCTGTACTTTTCAGGGACCGGAGAAGACCAGTCTGCCAAAATATCCTGTTTCGGTTTTTCCGTAAAACTCCGGATCCAGCTATCCTCGTCGGTTTTCAGGATTCCGAAAGCGGATGCCTGTTCTGCCTCGACGGGTATGGTGGCGATGGTCACATCGGCATCCTTGTTGACGTGATAAAGAGCCAACTCCTCAAAATTCATTTGATACAACTGGTCCCCCGACAGAATGAGGATGTAGTCGTGTTTGTGGTTATTGAGGTGATGCATACTCTGCCTGACCGCATCGGCCGTACCCTGGAACCATTTATCGCTTGTGGGGGTCTGCTCAGCCGCCAGGATGTCGACAAAAGCTTCGGAGAAGTGGTCGAAGGTGAAGGTGTTCTTGATGTGCTGGTTCAGAGAAGCCGAATTGAACTGGGTGAGAACGAACATGCGCCGCACGCCGGAATTCAGGCAGTTGGAAATGGGAATATCGATGAGACGATATTTCCCCCCGATGGGAACGGCGGGTTTGGATCGTTGGCTGGTAAGGGGATAAAGTCGGGTACCGGCGCCTCCTCCCAGAATAAGCGCTATCATATTTATGACCATGTCATCACAGTTTTATAAGTTCAAATAAATCATTGTACAGTTGCGCATAGGCGCTGGCCGAGCGTTCCCAGGAATAGTCCGCCTGCATCACCCGCTCCCGGACCGATCGCAGCCGGTCTTTGTCCTGAAAAAGGGCGGATGCCCTTTGAAGAGCGATTTCCCCGGATTCCAGCGAAAATTCATCGAATCGAATGCCCAGCCCCTCTTCCGGTTCCTCATCCAGATCAGGCACCGAATCCTTCAGCCCGCCTACGGAGCGTACAACGGGGATGGTGCCATACCGCATGGCGTACATCTGATTGAGACCGCAAGGCTCGACCCGGGAAGGCATGATCAAAAAGTCCGAGCCCGCATAAAGCTGATGGGCTAAGCCTTCGTTGTATTCCAACGCACAATCGAAATAGCCGGGATGGTGATAGGCCAGGCTCTGAAAGGCTTCGTGCAGTTGGGGCTCACCGGTACCCAGGACCAGGTAATTCATAGGCAGGCCGGCGTGTAACAACCGGCTGAAAAGGTCGGGCAACAGATCGCCTCCTTTCTCCCGGACCAGCCTGCCGATAAAAGTCAGGATCGGCAACTCCCGTTGCAGGTTAAACCGTTGGTAAAGCACCCCTTTGCTGGCGGCTTTAAAGTCGGTTATATCCTCTTCCAGGCGATAGGTCAGGAAGGGGTCGGTAGCGGGATCCCAAACCTCCACATCAATGCCGTTCAGAATACCGCTGGTTTTATCCGACTCGTGCTGCAGCAACCAACCCAGTCCACCGGTATCCTGTTTGAGTTCCTCCATGTAGTTGGGAGAAACCGTTGTGATCCGCCAAGCCGTTTTGATGCCGGTGGTCAGCGGGTTGATCCGCTGGTTCCAGTCGAGTATGCCGCGGGCTTGCTCTACAAAAGCCGGCAACAGATTTTCTCGTTCCCAACCGAAAGCACCATCGTACTCGGCATTATGTATGGTGAAAACGGTTGGGGTATTCTTAAGCAAATCAAAATCCTTTGCAAATTGAACCATAAAAGGGATCAACCCCGTGTGGTGATCGTGGCAATGCAGCAGCTTGGGCCTTTTTTTCAGGCTCAGAACCCAATTCAGCGCAGCCTGCTGAAAACTCAGGAATCGCTCGACATCGTCCGGATAATACCAACCGCCCGGGTCGGCATAGATGCCCAGCCGGTCGAATTTTCCCGGAATGTTGGCCAGATAAAGCGGGAATCCCAAAGGATCGCCCACCACTTTTTCAATGGCGAAAGGGATGGTGAGCTTCCCCAGGTGAATGACCCCGGCATGGTCGAATTCCAGTTCTTGCTGCAGGATCCAGGGGGTGTGGTACTTCGGCATGATCACTGCCGATCTCAATCCGGAAGCCGTCAGATATTTGGGGAGCGTGCCTACCACATCTGCCAGCCCGCCGGCCTTGGCCGCAGGATAACATTCCGCACTGATGTGCAAAACTTCCATCTAATAGGTGTTCTTTGGGGAAAATAGGGATTTTGCCTATAAAAGGTAAGCAAAAGATAAAGGTAATGGTCTGGCAGCAGAAAAAAGCAGCCCCATTTCCCCGGGATACACCTCCCATCGGCAGACAGATAAAAAACGAGACCCCACCGGAAGATCGGAAAGAAGGCCGGACTCAGGATTTTTCCTCTGAAGGCTTCGGTTGTTCCTTGTTCTTCTTGTTTTTCTTCGGCCGGGTTTTCCCGTGAGATTTGCGCCAAATCTTTCCTTTTCGGGATCGTTTATCTCCTTTTCCCATGATTGGATTTTTTGATATCCCAAGAAGGTAGAGAATTTTTTCAACTTTTCACAATCCCCTGACCTCCAATTAGTACGCTCCCAAGCTCAACAGCAAATGCGGATCAGACCAGGATGCGATTTTCCAGAAAATCTGCCAGCGAGCGGTCGTTGGACAGGCGAGGGACTTTATTTTGCCCCCCCAACTTACCCTGGCTTTTCATGAAATCGCGAAAAGCGTCTGTTTGCATAGGCCTTACTTTCAGGGGCTGCAGGATCTTCCCTTCGATCAAATCCCGGTAATAAATATTCTGCTCCACCATCTCGGCATCCAATTTTCGGGCAAAGGATTCCAGATCGGCGGGCGGTTTACCAAATTCCACAAACCACTCGTGAAAAGGGGCCTCCCCGGCCGGCGGGTTTACCTGGGGAGCTACGGTGAACTCTACGATCTGGGTCTCCATGGCCGTGGAAACCCGCAGCATAGCTTCCTCCACTTCCTTGCCGATCACGTGTTCGCCGAAAGCCGAAATAAAATGCTTGATCCGGCCGGTCACCCGAAGACGATGGGGGTTCAGCGAGACAAATTCTACCGTATCCCCGAGATTATAGCCCCAAAGCCCGGCATTGTTGTGAATGACCAGGGCATAATTGACCCCTGGCTCCACATCGGGCAAAGCGACCCGGGTCGGATGCTCGTTGAAGATCTCTCCCGCCGGCACGAATTCAAAGAAGATGCCGGAATGGGAATTGAGCAAAAGCCCGGCATGCTCTGGCCGATCCTGGAAAGCTATGAAGCCCTCGGAAGCCGGGTAGGTCTCTACGCTATCGATGCGTTCGCCCACCAGAGCTTCCAGTTTGCTCCGATAGGGTTCGAAGTTGACTCCCCCGTAAACGAACATACTGAAATGAGGGAACAGCTCCTTTACGGTGGATTTGCCCGATCGCTCCAACAGGCGCTCGTAGTACATCTGCACCCAGGGAGGGATCCCGCTGATCAGCCGCATGTCCTGATCCAGGGTTTCCTCCACGATGGCATCCAGTTTGTCTTCCCATTCCTCGATGCAGTTGGTCCGGTAACTCGGCATCTGATGGGTTTGCAGCCAGGAGGGGACCTGATGATTGACAATACCCGAAAGCCGGCCGGTCGGTATGCCATTGACGTCTTCCATTTCGGGGCTGCCCGAAAGGAAGATCATTTTTCCATCCAGCCAGGAGCCCTTGCCCGAACGGGCATAAAAATTGAACAGCGCATTGCGAGCGGTCCCGAAATGATTGGGGAGGCTGTCCCGGGTCAGCGGAATATACTTTACGCCGGAGGTGGTGCCCGAAGTTTTGGCAAAATACGCCGGGCGGCCTTTCCAGAGTACGTCAGCCTCCCCCTGCCGGATGCGTTCTACGTAAGGTTTTAAACCCTCGTAATCCCGGATCGGAATTTGTTTTTTGAAATCCTCGTAGGTCATCCCGGCCGACAGGCCGTGATCCCGGCCGAATGCCGTTTGCTCTCCCACCTTGAGCAACTGTGCCCGTATCTTTTCCTGAGAAAGCTCGGCCTGTTGGGCCCATTTATCGATGGATTTCGCCACCCACCAGGCCAACGGTTTCAGCAAGCTTGACTTCCAGGCCATACCTATCAGCTATTGATGTGGGTGCAAAGGTAGAACAATCCCGGGTGGGGCCTCATTGGCGCAGGTCCTCCACGTAATAGTCCGGATACTTATCTTCCGAAAATGCGAAAAATCCGGGATCTTTCTTCTCGCCCCGCTTCAAAGAGGTAAAGCGGATGGTGTAGCGGCCCCCATCCCTCGAGAAGGCAATTACCTGTACGGGCTGTTTCTTGGCTTTGTCGATCTCAAAACGGATCTTGTGGTATTCCGAAGCCGAATCCAGGGGCTTGAATTCGATCTGTTGGATGACACGGCCTCCTTCAGACAGCTCGTTGATCAAGGCATACACGAATTCACCGCTTTCGTAAAAGGAAAAAAGCGATTGGGGAGAAAGAACGGTCATCTCCCCGGGCTCCGGCAGATCATTGATCTGAACTTCCTTGTTGTTGTGGAGGATCAAATAGTAGGCTTTTCCGTCGGAAAGGATGGTTTGATTTCCTAAATTCACCTGGAATCGGTCGTCTTGCCTGACCAGATTGCCCTTCTGGATCTCTTTCGGCGATTCAGGCTGTTCCAGGATGAAATCGAATTCCACCTCCAGCAGCGGGTAGCTTTCGTATTTGGCCCGGAGGTCGTTCAGGATGCGGGTCGCCCGGGGATCGGAATCCTGAGTTGAGGTCATATCCTGCCCGAAAACGGATAGCGGACAGAGCATCAAAAGAAAAAGGAGATTTCGGATCGGCACTTGAATTCGGCTTGGGAAATGATTCATGGTTTGGTGGCTTTGCTTAAAGAAACGAAAGCCCTTCCGGTTGGTTGGTTAATAATTTGATAAAAAATCAGGATCGAATCCGGGTACGGTTTATTCCTCTTTCTGCCGGGCAAAAAGGCATCCCCCGGCGGCATAGAGCGCTTCTCCTAACATCCTTTTTACAAACCCTTGATTGTAAGCGGATAATTCCGAAAAACAACAAGGATTTCATAACATAAGTTTTTACCTTGGAGAACCTAAAACGGGCTTTTTATGCGCTTATCTTCCCTCTCTATTCTCCTGATTTTCTTCTTCTTCCTCCCGCTTTTTTCCGTGGCTCAACATACCGATCCGGAATCGGAAAAGCAGAGTATTTTCGACCTTTTCTACCGCTCTGACGACAGCAAGGGGAACTTGCTCGTGCTTTTCGATATGGACAGCCTGCTCAATGCGGAAGTAACCGAACTCCCTGCCAAAATTTCTTTTGAAACCCAGGATGGAGATCAGGAAATCTGGGAACTCAAACTGGAACTTCGAGGAGCCTTTCGCCGGAGAAAATGCGACGTCCCACCGCTGAAATTGAACTTCGTCAAATCAGAGCTCAAAGACAGGGGATTATACAAGTACGACGACATAAAATTGGTCACCCATTGCCTCGAAGCGGAAGAGGCCCGGGAAAACATCTTGCGGGAGTGGGTCGTATACCAGATGTACGAGCAACTCACCGATGTGGCCTTCCGAACCCAGTTGGTCAATGTGACCTACAAAGACGTCCGCTCCAGCCGATCCATCGAAAACATCGGAATTCTGATCGAAAGCATCGACCAGCTTCGCAAACGCCTGGATATGGAGGAGTGTAAGGATTGCATGGGAATGACCCGCGATAATTATGAAGGAGAAGATCTGCTGCGCGTAGCTGTGTTCCAATATATGATCGGCAACACCGACTGGTCAGGACACCTGGCCAAAAATATGAAAGTCATTGGCCCCGCCGAAGGGAATACCGAACTCATCCCGGTCCCTTACGATTTCGATTTTTCAGCTTTGGTAAGCCCCTCCTATGCCCTACCGCGGAAGCAGCTGGGCCAATCCAGGCTGGAGGATCGGATCTATCTGGGATCGCCTGAGGAAGCCGAGGATTGTGAAAGGGTTTTTGCTTTGTTTCTGGAAAAGCGGGAAGCCATCGAGCAGATTATTGAAAACACGGAAGGCCTCTCGGATGCCACCAGGAAAGACATGCTGAAATACATCAAAAGCTTCTACCGGGAGCTGGAAAAAGGGGACCTTGAAAAAATCATTGCCGAGGCTCCGCCTTTGGAAACCCGTTTTTGAGAGAGTACAGAATGGGCCGGATTCAATGGGTTTCATGTGCCGCTAAGAACCTGATTTGCAACTTCTGGATGATGGCCTTGTCTTTGTAAATTAAATAGTTCGACTCAATGCCTGATCGAAATACGATTCCCCGACTTACCAGTTTGCTTCTTTTTCTCACCCTTCCGCTTTTCCTTTCTGCGAATAGCCTGTTCGATCTTATGGTATCCGAGGAAGAGGTTCTTCAAGTCTCTCTCAGCACCGATATCCAGACGTTGCTGGCCAATAAGAATACCGAAATCTGGCAGCCGGGCCGGATCCAGTTTGTAGATAACCAGGGAAACAAGCAGGAATGGGTCATTGAGATCCGGCCCAGAGGCAACTATCGCCGGCGGGTCTGCGACTTTCCTCCTCTCAAGTTCAAATTTCCGAAGAAGAAGATGAAGGAAATGGGATTGGGAGAACACAACGACTTCAAACTCGTCAGCCACTGTTTGGGGGATGCCCATGACGACCAGCTCGTCTTCAAGGAGTATCTGATCTACAAAATGTACGAAAAGTTGAGCCCCGAGAGTTTCCGGGCACAACTGGTCAAGATCTACTACATCGATGCCGATTCCCTCTCCAAATACGACGTACGCTATGGGATCCTGCTGGAAGATGAGGATGAAATGGCCGAACGTTTCCATCGCAAGGAATGCAAGGATTGTTACGGGATGCAGGCCCACACCTTCCGGGACGACAACCGGGCTACGCTTAGTCTTTTCCAATATATGATCGGCAATCACGACTGGTCTTTCAACCTAAACCGCAACATCGAGATCCTGAGATCAGAAGATGAATCCGAAAAGGTGGTAGCGGTGCCCTATGATTTCGATTTCAGCCGATGGGTGAATGCCCCCTATGCCCAGCAAAAAGAGGTTGAATTCCCGGCCATCGATCCGCCCTTGCTGGATGCCGCGCAGAAGTTTCTCGATCGGCAGGAAGAAATAATCGCCCTGATAGAAGGACTGGAATTGCTAAGCCGCGAGAATCGGAATTACATCCTCGATGATCTCAAGCCTTTTTTCAAGACCCTATCGAAAACGCTGAAGGAGCATCGGTCCGGTCAGGGTTAGGACCGTTTTGGTTTACTCAAAATGTACTTCCCGGATTTCGACCACGTAATCCAGAGAAGCCAGTCGACGAAGGACTTGTCGAAATTCCGGTTGATGGGTGTGTCCCAGGCAAAGGACCTGATCCGGAGTACAGCCGATACGCCCCCGGGTCCGAAGGAACTGCGCCGTACCATCGATCCGCGATATCTCACTCGCCTTTTCAGGGGGTATGCAGAATTCGTAGGTGAGAGCCCGTTTTCCATCAATCGGCCCCACCAGGCCCTCCTCATCGAGTTGGTCAAGGGAAAAGTCAACTTTTTCCCAGTAGGTGTTTTCGGGCTCCGTTTTGGGCTGACACGAGAACAAGGAAGAAAAGATTACCACTTCTGCCAATAGGAACAACTGTTTCATGGGAAGTCTGATTCAATCAAGTAACGCGCTTTTGGCGGTCCGAAGGTACAGTTTAGACAAACTTTTCAAGCGGAAAAAACAAATTAATCCCGTTCCCAATACATTTTCGATCGACATCTCTTCCTCCCACTCCATTGGCCGGGTATTTCGAGGATTAAACGACGGGAATAGGGGATGCGGGCCTATTCTCCCATCTATAGAATGGGCAGGTTAAGCCCGGCCTGATCTGACTTGATCGAAAAAGGGGAAGCGAGCCTTCATCGGCACCCAATTTTCCCTGAAATTAAATAATCTAAATGAGCCCCGAAAACCCGACCTGATGATTCAACTTCGATCCATACGAAAGGCTTACCGTACAGAATTCACCCAACTGGAAGTACTGAAAGGCATCGACCTCGACATTGAGGCCGGGGAGTTTGTCTCCATCATGGGACCCTCCGGTTCGGGCAAGTCCACTTTACTTAACCTCCTGGGCATACTCGACGAATACGATTCCGGAGAGTACCGGCTGGACGGCAAGCTCATCAAGAAGATCAGCGAAACGGAGGCCGCTAAATTACGGAACCGGCTGATCGGCTTTGTTTTCCAATCCTTCAACCTCCTTCCCTTTAAGACAGCCCTGGAAAATGTAGCCCTGCCGCTCTATTATCAGAAGATCGAGCGGATGGAAAGGCAAGCCAAGGCCCTGGACTATCTCGAACGGGTGGGGTTGAAGGAGTGGGCCACCCATTATCCCAATCAGCTCTCCGGCGGACAGCAGCAGCGGGTCGCCATAGCCCGGGCGCTGATCACCGATCCCAAGGTAATCCTGGCAGACGAGCCGACCGGAGCGTTGGACAGCCGCACCTCCGAAGAGGTCATGAAGATCTTCCAGAAAGTCAACCGCGACGGCATGACCGTCGTGGTCGTCACCCACGAGAATGAGATCTCCGCCTTGACCCAGCGGATCATCCGCCTGCGCGACGGGCTTATCGAATCCAGCGATGCAGTCAGTTCTAATCTAATGGTCTAGCAAAACCCGAAAACCATGTTTGACAGAGACCG
>CAZXIX010000004.1:95629-97240 GCA_964640855.1 uncultured Saprospiraceae bacterium | reverse complement strand
CATTTTTGATAACCGAAATCTTTAAAAACGGTCAACACTAATCAGGGAAGTGCACTTTACTGATTGGGCCGGCGGTTTTAACCACCGGTCACGGCGACTAAAGTCGCCGGTCCTAAAGCCGGTACAAGCTTTTCAGGACCCGATACACCCCAACCCCCTGGTTCCAGTCCTTCCATACGCGCAGGTAGGGCACCTGTTCCGCTCCGAAGCGCCGGCGTAAGGGTTCTACTGCAGGAAGCATGCTGCCTTCGAAGTCGAATTGGGGTAGATTAAGTACCTCTTTGGTGTATTGGATGGCTTCCCAAACCAGCAACTTGCCGGCATTGCTATCCCGGAGATCGGGATCATCCCCGGCGATGTGAAAGTAGCTGCCCATCCGGTCCCAGATCAGGTAAACCACGGAATGGATCTGACCTTCTGCATCCACGGCAAAGAAGAGCTCCCGGGCATTATGTTTTACCAAAGCTTCATCGAGCTTTTTCAGGTAGTCGAGGGAGTACGGATGCTTCATGCCCTGCCGCCCGAAGGATAGCATGGCTACCCGGTAGAACTCTTCCAGCCCCAGATCGTGCCGGACGGTCAGGGTTTCCTCTGCTTTCTTGATCTCCCGCCGGACATTGCCTTTAATCCCGGACCAAACTCGCTCCATATCGTCCAGTTGGAGCTGATAGGAATAGCGTGTGGTCTGTTGGAAGCCATTCCAGTAAAACGGCAGCCAGTTGGTAACCCGGTAGTGGAAACCCTGGTCAAAAGAAGCCAGCTTGGGAAGTCCCTCTATAAGCCGTTGGTAGTATTTGTGCTGGTCGCTCAGGCTTCGCTTTTCCGGCGCCAGCCAGGGGCCCAGCATTTTGACCAGGGGCGGCATGGTGGCCAGTGTCATCCCCAAGCGCTTCCGGATCACATAGGGTAGGACCGCTACGACCTTTCCTTTTTCCTCTATCACCACGGCATCCCACTGAAAGGGATCGGGCAGCGCATCCAGGTACCAGGCTTGAGCGAAGATTTGGATGTCTGATGTCTTGTGGCATAGGTTACGATAGGCCTTTTGTGTAGCCGGGATGTCTTGGTTCGCTTTCAAGAGTCGTTGATACGAGGATTTACGATGTGGGGATTTACGATGTGGGGATTTACGATGTGAGGGTATTTATGACCTTTTTGATGTAGAGACAATTTTTCCGAGGATTTTTCTGATAGAAACAATCATTACCGTCAAGTCAGTGGGATTGGGGTAATTCTGGCTAACTTGACAAAGTTCCAGCCAGTATTCGGTTTCGCGAGCCTCCTTTAGCGCGATCATCATTTTGTGGGTAAAATCGGCTTTACTTTCTGGCGATTGGGCTTCCCGCACATTCGCTCCGATAGAAGTACCTGCTTTCAGGAGTTGTCTGGAGACAACATACTTTTTGGAGAGTTCCAGTTGTTCACAATAGGCAATGACTTTTTGGGCAAACTGAAAACTAAGCTCCAGGATTTCATTTCTTTTTTTCATAACTGAGGATTTTAGCAAGGAAATGTATTTCTTTTTTCAAAAGAAAACAAATAATTTAAATTAATGTCGAATCCCCGAATCCCCGAATCCCCGAATCCCCGAATCCCCGAATCCCCGAATCC
>CAZXIX010000004.1:43619-95529 GCA_964640855.1 uncultured Saprospiraceae bacterium | reverse complement strand
CCGAATCCCCGAATCCCCGAATCCCCGAATCCCCGAATCCCCGAATCCCCGAATCAAATAATCTTCCTCGCCATCAAAATCCCGTCCCGGATGGGGAGCATCAAAGTCTCGACCCGCTCGTCATCCCGGAGGCGGTCGTTGAAGGCGCGCATCATACGCGTATCCGGATCGTCTTGTTCCTCATCCACTACTTTTCCGCCCCACAGGACATTGTCGGCCAGGATAATGCCGCCAACCTTGAGTTTGGGAAAACATAGATCGTAGTAGGCCTCGTAGTCCCGCTTGTTGGCGTCCAGGTAGATCAGGTCAAAGGCTTCCTCCAGTTCGGGGATGACCTGCAAGGCATCGCCCAGGTGGAGTCGGATCTTTTCCTCCAGGCCGGCCTCCCGGATGTACTTCCGGATCAGGTATTCCAATTCGGGATTACCCTCGATAGTGTGCAGGATGCCGTTTTCACCAAGCCCTTCCGCCAGGCACAGGGCCCCGTAGCCGGTGAAGGTCCCCACCTCCAGAATGCGTTCCGGCATCATGAACAGGCTGATCCAGCGTAGCAATTGCCCCTGCAGCCGGCCGCTCAGCATCTGGGGAGCCAAGGTCTTTAGGTGGGTTTCCCGCTCCAGCCGGTGAAGCAGCCCGGAAGGAGGAGAAGAATGCGCTTCGCAGTATGGATGGAGCAGCTGGTTGAGGTTGCGTTCCAAAGATATGTGCTTCAGTAATTTATGATTTCTTATTCCAGAGCGAGGACTGAAAATTCAAGGCTACTCTCAACCCTCAACCCTCCACTTCTCTAGGGGTTTCCGAACAACTCCTCCAATTTTCGCTCCAGCGAGGGGCCCCTCAGGTTGCGGGCGATGATCTTCCCTTCTGCGTCGAGCAAAAAAGTTTGTGGGATGGAACTTACCTGGTATTGCTGAGCGACTTCGTTGCTCCAGCCTTTGAGGTCGCTCACATGCTGCCAGGTGAGGTTATCCTTTTCGATGGCGCCCAGCCACCGTTCCCGGTTGTTGTCCAGGCTGACACCCAGGATCTCGAATCCCTTTTCCTTGTATTTGTTGTACATCCGAACGACGTTGGGGTTTTCCTTCCGGCAAGGGCCACACCAACTGGCCCAAAAGTCGATCAATACGACCTTTCCGCGCAGCTCGCTGAGGGCCAGTTCTTCGCCTTCCGGCGTAGCTTGTGTGAAATCAGGCGCTTCCGCCCCCGGCATTAAGCGTCGGGTGTTCTCCAGCTCGGCCGTAAGCTGCTCCGCCGCTTCGGGCCGGCTTTCCCCGTACTTTTCCACAAAGGACTTGGCGAAGTAGGCGAACTCCGGGTGCTTCATCTGCCGGAGGGCCGACAGAACACCTCCGTATGCCATTTGATGGACAGCAGGTACGGATTCGGCTCGCATGAGTTGGATGTCCAGTATTTTTCGCAAGCTTTCTTCCGGCAATCCGGTATTCACCAGGGTGGCGGTATATTGCGAAAAGGATTGATAGACCCAGGGGGAGTAGGAAAACTCCGGATCAAAGAGATCTGCATAGGCGAAAAATTCATTGGCGAAATAGCTGATCTCGTCGGGATAATCCTTGTCGCTGTTGAGCCAGCTCAGGTAAGTGTTCAGCGAAGCTACGCGGCCCAGAAAGGGGTCCTTCTCTTTCATCCGGGCCAGGCGGTCCACCTGCTCCTGGTCCAGTTTGCGCATTTCAGCCAGCAAGGAGTCCTTATTGGCATCCGGGGATTGGTAAAAAGCCTGGATGAGTTGATTGATGGATTGCTTATCCTGGCCGATCTCGTTGAGGAGTTGGGAATAGGCCGCGTTGACTTCCGAGTCTACGACCTTGACGCCCGTTATGTTGCGGGCATCCCCGACCAGCCGGAGCGAATCCTCAGACCCGGCCAGGAAGGGTTTGGCCTTCTGATTGTCGTACCCGAGGTAGTAAAACCGGGCCTGTGTTTTGGGAAGCTTGAAGATGACCGCTTCGCTCTCCGGGGCTTGGGGTTGGGTTTGGAAAAGGGCTAAGTTGAAGCCGTCGAATTGATATAATTTCAGAGGCTTGTCATTCTGTTCGATCTCGGCAATGAGGGAGATCTGCTCGCTCCCCTGAGCCAGGAAAGCTACAGGACAAGCCAAAAGAATGAGAAGGGAATAAAAAAACTGCATTTCCAGGGATTATTTTCTCAAAAATAAGAAAAACCAACAGGCGAACCCGGGGCACGCTCATCGAAAACCCAATCGCTCCCCGTCGAAATAGCTTCAGGCCCCATCTCAGTTTGTTATATTGTAGAAATAAAGCAAAAGAGATGGAACGCGAATATCGATTTGATAATAATCCCTGGGGGGTCATTCTGGGCCTGATCATTTTTCTGGCTGTATTGTTCGGGATGTTTTGGCTGGCCGGGCAGATCATGCGGCTCCTCTGGATCATTTTTCCGCTTTTCGTGATCGGCGCAGCTCTGCTTGACTATAAGGTCATTGTCGGATATTTCCGATGGCTTAAAAAAACAACGCAGAAAAACCTGCCTTTAGGTATAGCAGCCATCCTTCTTTCCGTCATCGGTTTTCCGGTGGTGTCCGTTTTTTGGTTCTGGCAAGCCTATCGCAACTACAGCCTTCGCAAGCAGCGCAAATCCGATGCGGGCGACCCGCTGGAATTGGGTGAATACATTGACTTTGAAGAACTGGAAAAAAGGGAAAAGCGGAAGGTAAAGGACAAGAATAAGGGCGATGGCCTCGAGGGGATGGTTTAGGCTCTCTTGCACCGTTCCAGGTTTTTGTATCCCGGATTACTCAAGTGTTTAAACAGCAGGATCAACAAACGGTGATTCCCGCCCTTTTCCTCTTAGTGGGTTTGATCTTCAGCCTCGTTTACGGGATCTTTTTCCTTTGGGTGATCCTCAAATGGCATGAAGCCTCCGAAATCTCTGTGCCGGAATCCTTCCAACCCAACACCTTCATTTCTGTGCTCATCCCCGCCCGAAACGAGCGGGAGCATTTGCCCGCC
Source organism: uncultured Saprospiraceae bacterium (assembly GCA_964640855.1). Classification (GTDB taxonomy): domain Bacteria; phylum Bacteroidota; class Bacteroidia; order Chitinophagales; family Saprospiraceae; genus JAJDFU01. The sequence continues at coordinate 92,542 of CAZXIX010000004.1, read as the reverse complement.
TGCCTGGAGGCCCTGTTTCAGCAGGATTATCCTCGTTCTTTATGGGAAGTCATTGTCATAGACGATCACTCAACGGACGGTACGCCGGAGTGGGTGAAGGAATACTACGGAGATCAGGTCCGGGTACTCCGGTTGAAGGATTTTCTGGCCGGGAAGCCGGTAGTCGCCTTCAAAAAAGCGGCTTTGACCTACGGCGTTCAGGAAGCCAGGGGAGACTGGATCCTCACGACAGACGCGGACACCCTTTCCCGACCGGGCTGGCTCAGAACGCTGGCTTTTTATGCGGAAAACCAGGGAGTAGATGCCCTGGCCGGTCCGGTACGCTATGGGTACGATCGAGGTTTTCTGGCCCGGTTCCAGGCGTTGGATAATGCGGCCTCCCTTTTGTTGACAGCGGCAGGGCTATCCTCCGGCAGATGGGTTTTGGGGAACGGGGCCAATCTGGCCTTCCGGAGGAGTACCTTTTTGCGACTGGACGGGTATGAAGGAAACCTCGATGAGCCCTCGGGGGACGATCTCTTTCTCCTTCAAAAATGGGTCGACTCGGGGGCGGGTGTCGGCTTTATCAAACATCGGGATGCCGTTATCGATACTTTTCCCGAGCGAAGCTGGGCGGACCTTCTGGCTCAACGCCTGCGCTGGGCCGGAAAAAGGGTGGACTTTGGACTGCGTCTGATCCAGGCCTGGGTGTTCGGCTATTACGCTTTAATGGCCATGGGCCTTGTCGGAGGGATTTTCCTGTTCCGGGAGTGGTGGTGGATGGCATGGGCTCTATTCCTCTGGAAAGCAGGCATCGATTACTTCTGGATCCGGGCGGGCGTCCGTTTTCTGCAGCAAGACAATCTGCTGAGATCCTATGGGTTAGCGGCTCCTTTTTATATGCTTTACATCCTAGGGGTGGGCAGCCTTTCCCAAACGGGAATAAGAAAAGCCTGGAAGGGACGAAGCTGGAAGTAATGCGGGATTCCATTGAGAAAGAAGAGGTATTCCCCAACATCTGTGGGAAGCCTCTTGGTTTCGACTCCTCTTATCAATATTCGCTCGTAAAGTGAAACTCCACTTCCGGGTGGTTCTCTTGCGCCATCTTGAGAGCCCAGGCAGAGGGGGCCAGGAAGACCAGATTTCCGTGCTTGTCGTGAGCCAGGTCATTTTTTCGGCGCTGCTCGAATTCCTTCAGGGCGGCGGCATCCTGGCAGGTGACCCAGCAGGCCTTGTGGAGGTTTACGGGCTCATATTCGCAGGAGGCGCCGTATTCGTGCTTGAGGCGGTACTGGATGACATCGAATTGGAGCGGCCCTACCGTACCGATGATCTTGCGGTTGTTGCTGAGCAGGGTGAACAACTGGGCGACTCCCTCGTCCATGAGTTGTTCCAGCCCCTTGGCCAGTTGCTTGGATTTGAGCGGATCGGCATTGTTGACGTAGCGGAAATTTTCCGGGCTGAAGCTGGGAATGCCCTTGAAATGCAGTTGCTCGCCTTCGGTCACCGAATCACCGATCTTGAAGTTGCCCGAATCATACAGGCCTACCACATCGCCGGGATAGGCTTCGTCGACCACCGTTTTTTTGGCGGCCATGAAAGAGGTGGGGTTGGAAAACTTGAGCTTCCGGTCCTGGCGCACGTGCAGGTAGTTGGTGTTGCGTTGGAAGGTGCCCGAACAGATGCGCATGAAGGCGATCCGGTCGCGATGTTTGGGATCCATATTGGCATGGATCTTAAACACGAAGCCGGCAAACTGTTCCTCTTTGGGATCCACCACGCGCTCTTCGGTGATCCGGGGCAGTGGGGGTGGGGCGATTTCTACGAAACAATCCAGCAATTCCTTGACCCCGAAGTTGTTGATAGCGCTTCCGAAAAAGACCGGGGACAGATCGCCCTTGAGGTATTCTTCCCGGTCGAAGGGCGGATAGACTTCCTGAATCATGCGAACTTCCTCCCGCAATTCGGCGGCCGGTTTTTCACCGACCAGTTGGTCAAGTCTTTCGTCTTTCAGGTCCGTGATTTCGATGGTGTCTTCCTCCTTTTGCTTTCCGTGGGGCCGGAAGAGGACGAGTTTTTTCTCGTACAGATTATAAACCCCCTGGAATCGCTGGCCCATGCCCACCGGCCAGCTGAGTGGCCGGACGGTAAGACCTAGTTTTTCCTCCGTTTCGTCCAGCAGGTCAAAGCCGTCGAGCCCTTCGCGATCCAGCTTATTGATGAAGACGATGATGGGCGTTTTGCGCATGCGGCACACCTCGACCAGCTTTTCCGTCTGGGTTTCTACCCCCTTGGCGACGTCGATCACCACGATGACGCTGTCCACGGCCGTCAGCGTCCGGTAGGTATCCTCGGCAAAATCCTGGTGCCCCGGCGTATCGAGAATGTTGATCTTTTGGCCTTTGTAGTCGAAGGCCATCACAGAGGTGGCGACGGAGATACCCCGCTGGCGCTCGATGTCCATGAAGTCGGAGGTCGCGCTTTTCTTAATTTTATTGGATTTGACAGCCCCGGCGACCTGGATCGCTCCCCCGAAAAGGAGGAGCTTTTCCGTCAGGGTGGTTTTCCCGGCATCCGGGTGGCTGATGATGCCGAAGGTGCGCCTGCGCTGTATTTCTTCCAAACGATTCATATACAATCCTGTCCGGTTAAATCTTGCGGCCGCAAATTTAGTCAAAAAGGGTGGTAAAAGCGCTCCTGAGGTTTGTCCGGATCGACGTCAATTCGGCGAATAAATCTTTTTCCCGGGTTGCACGTTGTATTTTGTGTTTTTGGCTGCATACTTATTTGATAGTATATGCTGGAGCTTGCAGGAATAATCATACTCGGGATTTTGGCTCAATGGCTCGCCTGGCGGATCAAGGTGCCCGCCATTTTGCCTCTCATTTTGATCGGTCTCCTCGTGGGGCCCCTTGCAACCCTCTGGATGCCGGATTCCCTGAAACTGATCGATCCGGTATTCGATCCGGAGGTGGGTAAAGGGCTTTTTCCCGGGAAATCGCTGTACTACTTCGTATCCCTGGCCATCGGTGTGATCCTTTTCGAAGGGGGCCTCACCTTGAAACGGCGGGAAGTAGCCGTGGTGGGCCCGGTGATTTTAAAACTGATCACTCTGGGATCTTTGATCACCTTCCTGGGCGGAGGCCTGGCAGCCCACTACATCATGGGGCTGAACTGGAATATTGCCTGGTTGTTCGGCGCCTTGATCGTAGTTACCGGTCCAACCGTCATCGCTCCCATTCTGCAGAATGTACCGCTGAACCGTAATGTAGCCACCGTTCTGAAGTGGGAAGGCATTCTGATCGACCCGATCGGAGCCCTGATTGCCGTTTTGGTATTTGAGTTTATCCGGACCTCCGAAGCCGGCACCGGTCTGACCACCCAGGCCTTTATGCAATTTCTTCAGATCCTGTTCATCGGATTTACGGAGGGCACGCTGGCGGCCATCGTGCTGTACCAGATGATCAAGCGGGAATGGATACCGCACTATCTCCTCAACGTAGTTACCCTGGCTTTTGTACTGGCTATTTTCGTGTCTTCGGACCTGATCGAAAAGGAGTCGGGCCTGCTCTCCGTAGTCGTGATGGGGATGGTCCTCGGTAACCTGGATGTGCCCCGGCTCAAGGAGATCCTGTCTTTCAAGGAATCGCTGAGCGTTTTGCTGATCTCCATACTCTTTATTCTGCTGGCGGCGAATATCGACATGGAGGATCTGCGGCTGCTGTGGAACGATTGGCGCGCACTGGTCCTTTTTGGGGTTATTCTCCTGCTTCGCCCTCTCAGCGTGGCCGTCAGTACGTGGGGAAGCGACCTGCTGCACCGTGAAAAGATCTTCATTTCCTGGATGGGACCCCGCGGAATTGTCGCTGCGGGTATTGCCTCCCTGTTTGGGATCACCTTGTACGAAGCCGGCGTGGAGGATGCCGAATACATAACGCCTCTTGTTTTTATGATCGTTTTGGGAACGGTCAGCCTGAATGCCACCACGGCCCGGCCGCTGGCCCATCTGCTGAATGTCATTCAGCGCTCTTCCGAGGGGGTGCTGGTCGTAGGAGCTAACCTGGCCGCCCGCGTACTGGCCAAATACCTGCACGATAATAATCGACATGTGGTAGTGGTCGACAGCAACGAATCCAATATCCGAAAGGCCAAATCCATGGGGTTGGAAGCCTTTGCGATCAACATTTACACCGATGACCTGGCCGAGGACTTCGAATTGGTCGACATGGGCTATATGATCGCCATGACGAGCAACTCGGAGGTCAATAACTACGCGGTGCGGCGATACGAACGCATCTTCGGCGAGCATGGAACCTTCCGCTTGGTAAGCCCGGAAGAACTGCAGAAAGAAAAACAGGCCCTGCCGGCAAAAGGACTCTTCTCCTATACGGACGATTTCCTGAACCTGAATGAAGTGGCCCGTGATTTCGGGGAGGTCCATGAAATCGACTTTCACAGCAAAGAACAGCTTGAAAGACTTTTAGAGCAAGCCACCCATGTGAAACTGGCCATTCCGCTTTTCATTAAGGAGCCTTCCGGGAATCTACAGGTGTTGCCCAAGTCTCTGGACTCCTTTGACATGAGCGAGGAAGGATACCAACTCGTGTACATGGGTAAAGAGATGGAAGTCCCCGTGCTGGAGAAACCCTCTTCTGATAGTTAATCCCCGGGTATTCCATTTCGGGGCTACATGGCTATTCTCCCTATCGGACAGGAAGGCTTTTACTTTTTGAAAGAATCTTCCTACTTTAAAATATTCATACATTTCTATGAAGCTCCTGGGTCAACTGGACATTTCCAATCTGAGGGGTGACTTTTTCGGTGGTCTGACATCTGGCATTGTTGCCCTGCCCCTGGCTCTGGCATTTGGAGCCCAGACGGCATTAGGTGCTATGGCGGGGCTGTACGGAGCCATTGCATTGGCCATTCTGGCCGCTCTTTTTGGCGGTACCCGGACGCAGATCAGCGGCCCGACGGCTCCTATGACCGTAGTTTCTGCCGCCGTTATCGCTCAGGCGATCACGGAATCGGGAGCAGAGACCGTCGGGGAGGCCTTACCTTTGATCCTGGCCACTTTCTTCCTGGCGGGTTTTGTGGAAATGCTTTTCGGTCTGATCCGATTGGGGAAATACATTCATTACATACCCTACCCGGTGGTTTCGGGATTCATGTCCGGCATAGGAGTGATCATCATTATAACCCAGATCTTCCCTTTGTTGGGGTATTCGGCCCGGCAGGACCAGGAGTTGGTAGCGAGCCGTCTGGTGCATGCCGAAGAAGTGATCCTGGAGGGGATCCTGAGGGAAGAGGAAGCCGAGGGCGTCCTGAGCGGGGTGATGAGCCGTGAAGACCTGGAAGAAACCACCCGGCGGGCCCAGCAGGTTACCCAGGAAGAAATTCGGGCGGAAGCGGAAAGACAAGCGGAGCGGATCACCTCGGGCACCGTAGGGACCCTGCGCTTTTTTATGGAACCCTTTTCCACGCCCGGCGGGGTCAACTGGATCGGTTTTGCCCTCGGAGTAGCTACTCTGCTGATCATTTACGGCTTTAAGCGGATAACCAAACCTGTGCCTTCTTCGCTGGTGGCTTTGGTATTGGCAACGCTGGTGGCCTTCCTTTTTTTCCGGGGGCAGGTCCCGATGATCGGGACCGTCGAAGAGGGGTTTCCTCCCTTACATCTGGATTTCTTCGGCATTTTCGGAGAATGGGGTCTTCTTCCCCTTATGCTCAAGTTTGCCTTTACCCTGGCTGCTTTAGGGGCCATCGATTCCTTATTGACCTCCGTGGTAGCCGATAACCTGACGAAAACGCGGCACAATAGCGATCGGGAACTCATCGGACAAGGGATAGGCAATATGGGCGCTGCCCTGATCGCCGGCCTACCGGGGGCGGGCGCTACCATGCGGACCGTGATCAACATCCAGTCAGGGGGTAAAACGCGGGTCTCCGGCGTAGTGGCCGGGATTTTTTTGCTGGCAGTGTTGCTGGGCCTGGGGCCGGTCGTTACCTATATTCCGGATGCCGTCCTGGCCGGCATTCTGATTACGGTCGGGATCGGGATCATCGATTATAAGGCATTTCGCCATATCCGTTCCGTGCCTCGCACCGATACCCTGATCATGTTGGTGGTGCTTTTCCTGACGGTATTTGTAGACCTGTTGGTAGCCGTTGCGGTCGGCATGATCATGGCTGCCCTTTTGTTTATGAAAAGCATATCGGATGTGATGGAACACCGCACCGAGACGGGATCTTCCTCTTTGCGCGAATTCTCCCGGGAGACGCCCTGGCCGGATGAAGGAAACCTGATCGATCGCTTTGGCGACCGGATATACATCAAACACCTGGACGGTCCGCTTTTCTTTGGATTCTCCAGTCGTTTCCAGTCCATGATCAAGGCCCTACCCGATATTTCGGTCGTCATTATCCGGATGGACAAGGTGCCCTATATTGATCAATCGGGCCTTTACGCTTTGGAAGAAGGGATCCTGGAGTTGGAACGACAAGGGATAGAGGTGGTATTTACCGGCCTTCACGGGCAGCCTGAGGATCTGTTGCGACAGTTGAATCTGGTACCGGGCCTGGTCGGGGAGGCTCACATCTTTCCCGACTTTCACGCTTGCCGGAATTGGGTCCTGAGTTATCTCCGGCAAAAGAACGGCGAAGAGCAAGCCTTGTTGCAGACCTGAGTTTGGGATCAAAAAAATCCTAAATATCCTCGTATCTGTAATCCAATTCACCCTATGCGCAGTTGAGTAAAGTAATACTATTAATGACTCCAAAATTGGCTGAAAGGAAAAAGCATTCCTATTTTTACATACAATTGGTGAATGGCAAATCACGGATATGAGTTTCTCCATTCAGGTAAAGATCAATGACAAATTGTACCTCAAGGATCCGCAGGAGACGGATTTAGGCAGGCGGATCATTCAAAACAGCATCCTGCTGATCGATGAGATCGGCATTGAGGACTTTACCTTCAAAAAGCTGGCTCTCAAAATAGGGTCAACCGAAGCTTCGGTGTACCGATACTTCGAAAACAAGCATTTCTTGCTGGTCTATCTCCTCTGTTGGTACTGGGAATGGATGCGTTTTCGCATCGATTACAATACCATGAATATCCAGGATCCGGCGGACAAGCTACGGATCGCCATCTCTTCCATCGTAGACACTACCCGGAAGAATACTTCCATCTCTTTCGTGGACGAGGACGTTTTGCATCGGATCGTAGTCGCGGAATCGACCAAAGGGTACCATACCAAACAGGTCGACGAGGAGAACAAGGACGGCTTCTTTTTGACATACAAGGCTCTCAATCGCCAGCTGGCCAAGATAATTTTGGAAGTCAATCCGGATTTTCCTTTTCCAAGAGCTTTGGCCAGTACCCTGATGGAGATGGCGAACAATCATACCTATTTCGCCTTGCATCTGCCCTCTTTAACCGAGATCACGATCCCGGAAGAAGGCGACCTTTCTCAGGTTGAAATGCTACTGGAGGCCTTTGCCTTCGGGCTCCTGAACAATCCGGTGCCCCTGATGCAGGACTAGGGAAGAGGTAATCAAGGTTTGACCGGAAGAAGGTCCAGATGGTTGCCCAGGCAGAGCAGTTGTTGCTTCAAGGCTTTTTGTTGTTCGGGAAGCAAGGTGAGGGTGTGTGGAAAACCTTCGTAAACAACCCGGATCTTCAGAATCTTATTGAAGATTAGTTTATAAAAAATATCCAGAGGCAATGCTGCCGTATGCATATACAAGCGCATATTGGTATCCCGGCTGAAGACGCCCCGGTCGGGGAAATTGACCAATTCGATGACCTCACCGTTTTCGAGCAGGATCAGAAAATTAAAGCCGGACTGTATGGACCGATAGGTGTATTCTTGCAAGCCCAAAACCAGGAAAAAGGCGTCGAGGGTATCGTTTTGGGTGAAGGTGAACATGACCTGTCCCTCATCGATCATTTTATAACCTTCGACCGTCTCAAAATTGCTCGCGATCAGGTATCCTACAGGTATGGATTCGGTAATCACGGTACGAGTGCCATCGAATTCGTCGATCTGATCGACCTCCATCCGGCAGGGAGCCTGCCCGAATGCGATCCCCGGACTGAGGACCAGTACAAAAGCGAGTAGAAGGGTTGGTTTCACATTTGTCGGCTTTCAACCCGGTAAAAATAGGGAAAATAGTGAGGGATGCAGCATTCTCCCACGGCCTTGCTCGAAAGGGCAGTTTATTTCCCTCACAGCCCACAGCGGGAATCGGCAGTTGGCCCATTCAAGCCGCTGGGCAGCGAAACGACACTTTTCACAAGAAGCAGAGATCGGCCTGTGGCACCTTTGCTCCCCGTAGGAGAAGCAAAACGAGGCAGCGCAAAGGTTTTCAGACAATTAAGCCGACGAAGAAAGGGCAAGGAAGATAGTCTCTGCCCGCCGATCTGTTTCATCTGGGGATAATTTACGTCAACCGACAGATACCTGAGCGATCAGCGGATCAGCGTGACATTTCCTTGCCTCCGAATGCGTTCATCGCCCGGGCATTCGAGTTCGAGTATGTAGCCAAATACACCGGGTTCCATGAGCTCTCCTTTGAAGTATCCGTCCCAACCTTCGTCAAGTGGATTGTTGGAGAAATAAACCCGCTCACCCCACCGATTGTAAACGGAGAATTCATAGAATTCGACCAGTTCCTCATCCAGAATCCGGCCTCGGGGGCGGAAAAAATCATTTATGCCCGGGGTGATGCCAGGCGTGAAGGTATTGGGGATAAAAATGCTTTCGCTATCGCATAATTGGATCACTGCCACCTGTACGGTATCTAAATACTCGCAGCCTTCCAGTGAGGTAAAAACGGTATATAGAGTAGTTTCCAGTGGGCTGGCGGTTGCCTGTGTATTTTGGAGATCGCTCAGGCTTTCGGTCGGAGCCCAGGTGAATACGCATTCTGCGCAGCCCGTGACCTTCAATTCGCTGTTTTGACCGGCAAAGATGGTATCGGGAGATGCGTCTATCGCTATGCTGTCTGCCAGGTAAACCACCCGAATTTGACTGCTTAGGGTATCGATGCAGTTGGCTTCGTTCTCCAGCACGACTTTCAGGGTCTCCGGGCTTTCGAGTCGATAGGTGGCGGAGGGGCCGTTGTTGGGTCCGATGAGCAAGTCTTCGTTCAGCCAGAAGTAACGGAGGTTTTGATCGGATTGGCCCTGGCTGACGGTCAGTTCTACCTGGCCGGGTAATTCGCACAAAATGGGTTCATTCACACTAGCTTCGATGGCTTCGACATTCACCAATACCTCGTTGGTCTCCGGGCACAAGTCGTTTGCCTGGGCCCGGACATAGTAAGCGGTGTTTTCCGCCGGGTTGACCACCAGGCTGTCATCTACGCTCAGCAGCATGTCAAAACCGGGGTCGTCAGACCATTCGAATTCGGAGGCGGCTGCACTGACCGCATGGAGGGTGACCAACTCGCCACAAGAGGAAACCTGGTCCGGAGTCGTAAGATCAACCAACGAATCCCGGAATACCGTGACCTTGGTCCCGACCTCGCATAGGCCGTCTTCGGATGTGATCACCAGCTCGTATTCTACCCGGGCTTCGTCGGGCATTATAAAGAAAGGGTTTGGGCTATCCGGATTGAAAAGCCCGGACCGGGGCGTCCAAACGTACGTACAGGTTTCGTTTGCTCCCTGGGGATTCAGGAAAACCGTATCACCCGGGCAGGCCATCAGGGTATCCGGGGGCAGGGTACAGACAAATCCGGAATCTACTCGCGTCAGCACCTGTTGGCAGGAGGCCTGCTCGCCGCAGCCATCGGTAGCGGTAAAGGTCCGGATTACGCGGTAAAGGCCGCAATCGCTTAAAGAATCCACCTCTTCACGGATCGTCAGCGTAGGGATACTGCAGTCATCCTCGAGGATCAGGCTATCCGGATCATAGCCCGGGAGGGCATCCGTAAAGAAAACATCCGGCGGACACTGCAAGATCACCGGCGGATTATTCGGCTCTACGGTCAGGATGCGGGAAGCGGTCAGGGTATCTCCGCAGATCAGGAGCGTCCAACTTTCCAGGTATTCTTCGGGGCATTCGGGCGTACCCCTGGTAAGGGTAAGTGTGCCCGGGATGCTGCCCTCGATCCGGCAAATGCTGTCCTGCTGACCGTTGGAATATTCCAGTAGGGTAGAAACCACCGTATCACAACTGACGGTGTCATCGGCCGGGGCCAGCAAGACCGGGAGAATAGGTTTGATCTCAATTATTTTCACTGCGATCAGTCGGTTTCCGCCCACGCAGGTTGTGTCCCTTCCCGTCCAGGTAAAGATCAGAAAGCCGCCGCAGGAGTCGACCGTCAGGCTGGATTCTTTTTGAGCTGCCACGGAATCCCCTTGCGAATTGATGAACCAAAGATCAGGCTGGTCGGGTAGGGGCTCACCGCAAAGAAGAGAATCGGGCAAACCGTTGGGTACCTCCGGATTGAGGAAAAAGATACTGTCGATACAGAAGCCAAAACCCGAGGAGGTATCCCGCGAAAGAATCGTTTGGGTAGCCTGGGCCTGGTTTCCGCAGAAATCCGTGATGGTCAAGGTGCGTTGGATGACGAGTCTTTTTCCCGGCAGGGTGTCCGTCACGTCCCGGAATGTAGTGTCCGCTATTCCGCAATCGTCCTGCAACACCCATTGATCGGGGATTGGATTTTCGGCTAGCGAATCCCCTATGAAAATGAGGGTATCCGCCGGAAACTCAAGAATCACAGGCGGGAGGGTGTCGATCGTAAATCGAATTTCCTCTACACAGGAGTCTCGAACTCCGCATTCGTCTTCGACTATATAAGTTCGCAGGATCTGATACTCACAGCCAGAGATCAGGGTATCCGAATCTATGAACGTATCCAGTTTGCCGACCCCGCTGCTCTCCAATTCCAGAACGAGAAGGGGGGGAATGCTATCGGGATTGCAACCCAGATCGAGAGGTTCGGTGGGGCAGTTCAGAATGACCGGTGCTTGGGTGTTGATCACCCGTATGATCTGCAGGCAAGTTTCTTCATTTCCGCATTCGTCGAGAGCCAGGTAAGTCCGGAGTATGCTATAGTTTTCCGAACAGCTACCCGGGATGATCTCGTCGGTGAACCGGACGGTAACATCTCCAGGGCAGGTACTTTCGCCCTTTCCAAATCCCAAGGGAATGCCCCTGGAAAAACAGATCTTATCAATGCTTCCGGATTCGGGGATCATAACGCGGAGCGAACCGACGTTTTGGGCTCCTTTCAGATCGACGGTAACAAAACCATTGTCGCCGGCAACGGGAATGAAGACCGTTTCCACGACATTCCCGTTCAGGTCCAGTATCTCGATCAGGCCTGGTTTTTCGATATCCACGATCTCCATGCTGTGCAAGGTGACCCCGTCTGCCAGCGCAGAGAAGTCGAAGGTTACTATTCCACCGAATTCATCATCGTTCGGAATTTCGGAAACAAAGTCCCGGGTCAGGATCATAACCTTGCCCTGCTCTTTGTCCAGCCGGTAAGGCGAACCGGCGGCGCCCCCCGCGCCCGTGCCCGGACCTCCGAAATCCATATTGGGAGAGCCGAGATCTTCATCGAAACGCGTCGGATCACCGGAATCAAATACCATGGACGCATTTTTATCGGGATGGCGGCCCGTGCGCGAGTCTACCCTGACATCTCCCCACGGGGTTTCGATAAGGTCTATTAGCTCGCCGGCTTCAAACTCCTCAAATTCTATGCAGACCGGGGCACTTCTTTCTTCTATGATTATGTCGGGAGGACATTGCAGAGATAATTTCGTGCTGTTTTGAGCCTGCAGGGCGAGCTGGGGTAGCAAAAAGGTCAGACACAGAAGGAGGGGCGGCATGCTGCGGGGCCCGAATCCGGCTGGGAGCGGATCCCGGGTGGGACGGTCCGGTTGGTTATTTCTTATCCGATGTGATTTCATGGGATTCTGTTTGGGGCGTAATCTCGATCTCCGATATTTCAACGCTTCGCGGTAGACAAGCCGGCAAACTGTATATTGAGGATCTTACATCATCGAAATCTTCCAGTTGATCAAGCAGTTCGAGGTTACCCGTACGCTCACCTACGGCTTCTTCCACTATTTTCAGGCTACCGTTCTGGATGTACGGCTCGATGTCGCCCTTGGAAAAATAGAGGAGGTAATTCAGCACACTGTTGATCCTTCTTTGGGATAGTATTTTATTGTACGCACTTGCTCCCCGGGGGCTGGAGCTTCCGACTACCCGGATGGTAGCCTGATTGCCACTTCGCAGATAAGACATCAACTTTTCGGTACAAAACCGAAGATTGTCGTATCCGCCTTTTACATCCCGCTCGAAGAAAGTTTCCATCAACTCCCGTTGAAAAAAAGCTTCTTCCTCTCCCAGCCCCTCGGTCAGCGTTTGGATGTATTTGTCTTTTCGCGGATAGTAATCCAGGAAGGTTTCTGCATACTCCTGATCCGTTTCCGGATCGTACCCTTTCGGTCCGGGTACATCGTTATCGAAGTAGAGGACAATGGGCAGACAGTCGAATAGTTGTTTGAGGTAAACCTCTACCGTCACCTGTGTACCCAGGCGCTCGATATCTTCCGGGCTGAAAAACAGGGTGTCGGATTTGGGTTCGTAAGCGGGGTGGGTAGTTGTTAGGAGAAATTTCTGTTTGATCCTCAAGGGGAACTGAAAATCATTACCGTAGAGATTCTGGCGACGGATCGTGTCTATTGGCTGCACGGGATCGATGGGGATTAAGGTGACCGTGCATCCACTGACGGGTTGCCGGGTAACTTCATCGAATGTCAATACCTGCAGGCCTGCGGTGAAGGCCGGAATGGGAGGTGCTCCCGAAGGGACCTCTGTGACCAGCGGAGGCATCAGGTAGAGGTTTCTCTGGATGCGTGTGATCGAACCGGGCTCTGCCTGGATCAGGTCAATGGTGTCCAGATCTTCAGAATATCCGTCTCGGCTTCCTTTGACCACGTATTTTTTGTGGATGCTTATCGGGAAATGGAAATCGTTGCTGTCCGCATTGGTAAGCTCGGTGACGAGGGTTTCTTCTCCGGTGAACTGATCCAGTTCGTACAATTGAACGGTGACTTCGCTTAGGGGGGATTTTGTGAATTTGTGGAAGGTAAAGACGTCCAGTTCGGCTTCGAGGCTATAGTCCACTCGCCAGATATCGAAGCAGCAGGCTTCGGATTCGGGTTCCAGAAAGGTACTCCCGATCCGGTTGGTAGAGAAAAGGGCCGTGGTTCCCTCTTCGTTCAAAGAGAAATAAGCATCGTCATAGGTTCCATTGAGAGGGTGCCCCATTTGTTCGGGCAGACCCCAGCCGTCCGGGTTGCGTTGGCTCCGGTAAATATCCATCCCGCCAAAGGCTCTGTGGCCGTTGCTGCTGAAGTATAATTTTTGGGAGGCTTCATGAAAAAAGGGACTGATCTCATCTGCCAGTGTATTTCCGGAGGCAAAGTTGAGCGGATCGGACAATTGGCCGTCGGGGCCGATCTCAGAATACCAGATGTCGAGACCGCCATTGCCGCCGGGCCGGTCGGAGGAAAAGAAAAGGACCTCCTTCCCACTTCGGGCATCGCGACCCAAATTGGGATGCGAGGTGGAATAACCGGGGAGGTTGATTTCAGCGGGTTGGGGTTTGCTCCATTTGCCTTTGGCAAAGGTGCGCTGGAATACCTGGCAGGAGATGTCTGAAGAGGTGTCTGCATATTCACAGGCGGAATAGTAAACCACGTCCTTTTTCGTGTTGAAGGTCACGTGGGCGGTATGCTTCCCGCGTATGTTCCATTCGTCGTACAGGCCGGTCTCCCGCGTATTCAGGTCATAGGCCATGATCTTGAAGTACTTCCGGCGCGGCCAGTGTTTTTTGTCTTTATCATCGAACTGATAGGAGGTATACCAGATGGAATCCTGGCGGAGAGCGGCCCCGAACTCGGAATAACCGGTATTGATCACGCTATCCAGATGGGATAAGCGAATGTTCATGGAGTTTTCTGCGATTTCCCGTTCGGCCCATTCGCAATCCTCTATGCCTTTGCGGGCCAGGAAGATGTGCGTTGTGTCTGCGCCCTGGTACGTATCGAGGAATCGCCGGTAGTCCGCCTTCGCCTCCTGGAATTTGCCCAGGTGGTGTCTGACATCCCCCAGATAGAATCTGAGGTGGGGGTAATCTTCTTCTTTCTGAAGCTCGACCACTTTTTGAAAACCCTGCTCAGCGAGACTGAATGCGTTGATCGCCCGGGCAGAAAAAGCGCTTTGGTACCAGGGGTAGGCCTTGGTGGAATCGAACTCGATAACCACTTGGTAGTATTTCAGGGCAGAATAGTAATCCTTGTCCTGAAAGGCTTCATCCGCGGCCTTGACCCATTTGCGCAAGGGTTGCGCCTGAGCGGAGGTAAGGGCGCCCCACCCGATCGCCAGGCTGATCCAGATCTTGAGAAAGAATCCTATGTAGGGATGGAGTTTCATGCATCTAGATTATCGGACAGGTTTTATGCGTAGGCAGAGGCTGTACCTTTTTCAGGATGTAGGCAAAGTAAACCACCGGCCCGCCGTTGGATTGAGTAGCTATATTGAAGTCGGAGAGGTTGATGTCGTAGCTGAAGCCAAACTGGAACGCGTTGTAAGTAACCTCCACATTGGGGATGTAGGCATCGATCTCTCCCCGGTAAAAACGGAAACCGGACCCAAATTGGAAGGTGAGGACCTTTCCAAGCTGGCGGCTCAGGAAAAACTTAAGGCCAACTGCGCTTATGTATTCTTCATTAGGCCTTTGATAGAGTGCGCGCACGGCTCCGAACAAGTCAATTTCCCGCCCCAGTTGCAGGTTGAGAATGAAATAGGGGCTGTATCGAATGGGAAGATTGTCCGGTATGCCTCCGTCGATAAAAGAAACATCGGGCCGGTTTATGTGGAATATACCGACCCCGAAATCCATGCGGGTACGGTTTTCGTGGCGGTTGAGCATGTCGTAGTGGTCGAGCTTCTGGTACCGGAAGTTAATCCCGGTCGAAAGATCCATGTAAAAGCTTCCGCCGGTAGGGAAAGGCTCTCCGATCGAACCGTTTGGCATGCCGGATTCAGGGTCGTACTGACTGTCCGTCGTGATCCTGGAATGATCGAATCCCTGAAAGACGGGAGCGACCGATAACCCGACGGAAGCATACATGTGCTGAGACAGGCGACGGGTGTAAGAGCCGATCACTTCCACGTTGGTCCTGTAGTAACCGAGATCGCCTCCTTTATCGAATTGAAAAACGTAAGCGGTGGAGAAAAAGCCTTTTCGAGGCTTTTTACCCAGGTGTTTGATGTCAAAACCTGCGGTAAAAGAATTGAAGCGTACGGGGACGGAATTCCATTGATTCCGATAATTGGCCGTCAGGCGCATATCTCCATTGAAGACGCCCGCTAAACCCGGGTTTAGCAAAAAGGGAGCATTGTGGAATTGGGAGTACTGTAGGTCTTGACCATACACGCCCAATACCGTGCCCATGAAGAGCAGGATGATGATAAGTTTTCTCACAGCAAAAACGTTTGCCATATGGTAGTCGCACCGCGACCCGGCCTGAGACCTTTTCATGGGATTCATGGGATTAATACGTTTTAACTGTTCAAGGGACTGAATCAGATTTCAGATCCAAGGAACGGGAAAATACGGAAAAAGGAATTGGGATGGTGGTGATTGCGGCTCTCAAAGGATGAAAAGGTAGAAACTATCCTTATGCCTTTAGGATTCACAAATATAGATAATTTTCCAATAATATACATGGAATAACAAAAATTTAGTATTAGTGTGCCGTTTCCTCGCGTAATACTGCCGTTTCATATTTCATTCCAGGAAAATTCAGGCCACTATCCTTTGCGTGAAGCTAAAATTAGTATTTTTAAGTGCGAGTTGGATAGGCGGCGTTTCGCACAGGCTCCATTTGATTTCAATATCTGCTTTTTCCCAATTTGGAACTTCCCGAGAACCGATTAGACGAAAACCAGTTTTTTGGTCTGATGGGCATTCTTTTGTCCCGGGTAACCCAATCGAAAAATGCGCGTAGTAAAGAACATAGTCTGGGTATTTTTGCTGTTCTCATGTTTACATGGGGCATCTGCCCAGACCATCTATGTCAGGGTCGGGGCAAATGGAGAGGGTTCTTCCTGGGAGAATGCTCTGGGAAATCTGCAACATGCTCTTCAGCTTGCCAAGCCCGGATATCAGATCTGGGTGGCTCAAGGCACTTATAAGCCCACTCACAATACCGACCGTACCGTTAGTTTTGTCATCCCGGATGGAGTGGCTCTCTTCGGGGGATTCGCGGGTACGGAAACGGACCTCAACCAACGCGATTGGAATCAATATCCCACCATCTTGTCAGGCGAGATCGGCTATCCCGATCCCGATGATAATTCTTTCTCAGTCATCTATACCAAAGGAGTCAGCCGCAGCACTCAGGTCGACGGCTTTACGATCATAGCAGGCCGCGCAGACGGCAAGGGAGCTTATGCCGGACCTAACCGTTGTGGCGGAGGCTGGTTCAACGACGGTTCCAACGGCGAATCCAGCCCTACCATCCGGAATTGCCTGTTCCGGAAAAATTTCGCTCGTGACGGGGGGGCCATCTACAACAAGAGCACCAACGGGCTGACCCGTCCTCTGATCCAGCACTGCCAATTCGTCTCCAACAAATCCTTGTTAGATGGCGGAGCTATTACCAACGACGGCAGCTGGGGAGAAAGCCGCCCCGAAATCCTGAACTCCGAGTTCATCGGCAACGAAGCGGTTTACGGGGCATGCCTGGTCAACCGGGCTCAGGAAGGCGCCGCCGTGCCGGTATTGACCAATTGCCTGCTCGCATCCAACATTTCCTACATCAGCGGCAGCGGGATTTACAATGCGGAAAAAACCAATGGCATTTGCAATTCCGTTCTGAATGCCTGTCGTTTTGAAGGTAACCAAGCCAGTGTCTCCGGAGAGGTCAGCGGCAGTGGCTCACCCTCTTCCCCTAACTGGTCTTCGGATCAGGACGAAGAGAATACCGGGATCCTGATTCGGTCTTCCCGCTATTAGAACGGCTCTTTAATCCGCATTTTCCCACCGGATTCTAAAAATTTCCAGTCTCAGTATTAAATTTCGTTTAAGCTTTTTTAGCTTTACATAAGCTATCTACATACCAATAAGTAAAATTTCAAAAAGGCTTCACCTGAGCGTGAGGCCTTTTTCATGTCCAGGAACGAAAAACTACCCAAAGGGAAGCATCTGAAGGTCTACGTTGCCTCCGGTCAGGATCAAGCCGATCTTTTGGCCGGCGAAAAGGGACCGGTGCTTCAAAAGAGCCGCCAGGGGAACGGCGCAGCTGGGCTCGACAATGATCTTCATTCGCTCCCAGATCAGGCGCATGGCCTGTACGATTTCCCCTTCCTCCACGGTATAGATGGCGTCTGCCTTTTCCCGGATAATCTGGAAATTTTTCTTTCCCAGGTGGGTGCGCAGACCATCGGCCAGGGTGTCGAAACGCTGGTTGGTCTGCAGGCGGCCGCTTTGAAAAGAGCGGTAAGCGTCATCCACCAAGGCGGGTTCTGCGCCGATAACCCGACAGGCAGGGTCCCGTTCTTTTGCGGCCAGGGCTGTGCCGGCCAGCAGGCCGCCCCCGCCGACAGGGGGCCAGATGCTGTCAAATGGGCCGTCCGTTTCCCAGAACTCCCAGGCTGCCGTCCCCTGGCCGGCGATGACATTGTAATCGTCGTAAGGGTGGATAAAAAATGCGCCTGTTTCCCGCTGAACTTTCTCGAGCATGGCTTCCCGCTCGGCGGGGGTGGGGCCACAAGGGATGATCCGGGCCCCGTATCCCTCGGTTGCCTGTTTTTTGATCGAAGGGGCATTCCGGGGCATGACGATATAGGCGGAGACCTCCAGCATTTTAGCGGCGCGAGCAACTGCCTGTGCATGATTTCCGGAAGAGTGGGTGCATAGGCCTTTCCGGCGCTCCGACTCCCGCAATCGCAGGGCAGCGCTGGCGGCTCCCCGCATCTTGAAAGCCCCGATCTTCTGAAAATTTTCGCATTTAAAAAATACCCGGGCGCCTACGCGATCGTCGATCTGCTGGGAAGTCAACACGGGCGTCCAATGGATAAAGGGATGGATTGCCTCGCGGGTAATCCGGATGTCTTCCAGGGTCGGAGCCTGGTTCAGGGCCGGTAGTTCCTGTACCTGTTGCATGTGGAGGGCTTTTTCTGGCAAAGAGGGAAGTTACGCAAAGCGGGTTCCGGAAAGAAGCATCTTGAGTTTATTCAATGGATAGCTGCGGTCCCGACCGCCTGATGTCCCGGTAATGCCGTTTCAACCAGGTTGCCAGACCATCGAGTCCCGGGAATAGGACGCGTTCGTTGATGTTTGACTGATCCAGTTTGTCGCGCACTTCCCATTTGAGTTTTTGGGGAATGATGATCCGGAAGTGCTGGATGGAGGTGCTATGAAGCCATCGGTGAAGGAGCGTATCCGGGTTGGACATCATGGAGAATAGTGCGTATTGGTTCACTATTCGTTGGTCCATGCTCGGGGGTTCGAAAAAAACCATAAAATCTTCCGTTTTCAACTTTCTTAGCTGCGTCAGGGATTTGACGGCCTTGTCCAGCATTTCTGCCGTGAAGACATGAGAACCTTCTTCGTTGATGATCTGCTTCAGCGGCTCCGGCAAGTATTTCTTGGCATCGTAATAGTTGATCGCCCAGATCATACCGTCCCGATTGAAGGTGGTGAAATCGTTGGTGGCGAAATGCAACGCCACCAGCGGGGAATAGGTCCAGTCGAGAAGGCGGGTCGGCAAGCCGTGATGTTGGGCGATAGCCAGCCAGTTCCAGATGGATTTCTTCTCGTCCTCCATCTGGGAATACTTTCGAAAGTTTCGGAGCAGGTGTTTTTCCAGATGGGATTCTCCCAGGCGGTTCAGGCTGGTTGAGAGATCATAGCTTACATCCTCTAAGCCTCGATAGACGTAGGAGGATCGAAATCGGTTCAGGTCCGGAGCAAAGGAGTCGTGATAAAGGAGATCCTGGAGTTCTTGCCAACTTTCGACCCGAAAGACCGGATTGCGATTTCCCGAAATCGTCATGCTTTCTGGTTTGCCTGGATTAAATGTAGCGGTCCTTGGCTGGTTTTCGGGCTTTTTTAGGTTATTTAAGACTTAAGTTTTCAATCTCATGGCCAACTCCTCCCGTGGAACGATACGCGCCCTGTCTTTTGCAGGGGCCTTGATCGGCATGTTCAGTTTTGTTTTCATGGCTCATTTAGCCATTAAATGGCCGACGGAACCGACCTGGGCTCCCTTTTCCCAGATCTGGGAGAACTACGTTATAGCCATGACGGTATTCATCAAGTCCTCTTTCCCGCTTCTGTTGGCCCTGGCCGTTTTGCTGGTGGTCGGTTTATTGGGAGGTTGGGTAGGAAACCGGGTTGGAAAATGGCTTTTGCGTCTTTTCTGAGAGCCAAAGCGGGAATCCTCCGGGGTGCCCGTTTATCCAGTTATCCAGCATAGCTTTCCACCTGTCTGCATAGCCGCACGTTTCACCGGCCAACCTGTATCCGGGACCTACGTCCTCTATTCGCCGGTCGCCATTTTCATCCTTCTTTTTTTGTAGGCCAGCGCCCCCCAGTAAAGGAGCCCGATGAAAACGAGCATACCGATGGACAGGTAGATGTAGTTCAGGTTGCCTCTTATGCCGAAGACAGCCAGAAAGGAGATGGCCACCAGAAATAGGGTCGGGACTTCGTTGAGCAACCGAAATTGAAAATCCGTGAAGGGCGTTTTACCGGCTTCCAATTGCCGGGTGATACGCTTGCACCCTAGATGGTAAACGGTCATGAGGACTACGAGAAGCAGCTTGGCGTGCATCCATCCGCTACCGGCGCGGATCATAGCCGTGTCCGTCAGGTAGTTGGGTAATTCCGGCCGCCCTATACCCAATACCAGCATGACGATCCCAAAGGTCCAGGTGATCATCATAGCGGGGTTGCAAATGATCTTGTAAACCCGCCACTCCATCCGGGAGAACTGTTTTTGCAATATTCCGGATGCGGGTTGGGTCAGGTCTTTTGCTTCGACGTGATACACGAACATGCGTACGAGGTAGAATAACCCGGCAAACCAGGCTACCAATCCAATGATGTGAAGGGTTTTGGAAACATAGTAGAGATTGGAGTACAGGGCGTCCATAGCATTTCAGTTGGCTGGCCCGAAGATAGTACTTTTCCCCTTCGCTCCGGGGCATCAAACCCCGACGGGCCCTCCGATTCACTCCCAATTTCGATCCCAGGTATCGTTGTCCCAGTCGTTGTCACCGAAGACGCCGAAACGAAGAGTAAGGACACCGACCGGGCTGCTGAAGTCCCGGTTGCTGAGTCCGGGAAGTCGCGAGATGCCGTTGGTCCATCGGTAGCCGACGGTGCCGGCCAAACGAACGAAGCGATACAGATTGACTTCCAGGCCTACTTCCGGGGTCATCGCGAAGATGCGATCGCTGATGGTCCGATCCTCGTTGCTCAGGCGGGCATTTCCCCATCCCAGGCGGAGGCTGGTATACAGGTGGAACAATTTTTCCGGTTTGTGGCTGTAGCCGAACCACAGACCCGCATGCTTATGGCGAATGTTGTATCGACCGGCTTGGACGCCCTCTTCGATCGTGTAGTCCGCAAAATTATTGCCGAGGCCGTAACCTCCAAAGAAGATGTTTTTCATGGAGATGGCCCCTCCGCCGCCCCAATAGGCAGCGGTTTGCTTGTTGATGGCTCCGATCTCCATGATGGGCCCCCCAAAACCGCCCAGGTCTCTCCAATCATCGAAAAGGGTTTCGTGTTGGGCTTGCAAACTGATAAAGAAAAGCCCGCCAATCAGGAACAGAAGTGCGCGTCTCATAAAATTTCCGTTTTGTGACCCTGGTCCCATCCGAAAATGGTCATCGGGTGTTACTTTTCTGAAGGGAAGATGGGACCTGCTTCCAATCACCCCTATTCCAACAGGCAAAAAGAGAAATGTTAAATATGAACTTTCAGAAAGACGTCATTGAGCGGAGTTTCACCAAACCGGTGGTGGTCGACTTTTGGGCTGAATGGTGCGGGCCCTGCAAAATGCTGGGGCCGGTGATCGAGCAGTTGGCCCGGGAGCAGACCGATAAATGGGAATTGGTCAAGGTCGATACGGAGGCCGAGCAGCAACTGGCTATGCAATACGGCATTCGCAGCATTCCCAATGTCAAACTTTTTTCCCATGGAGAGGTGATCGCGGAATTCGCGGGTGCATTACCACGTACAGCCATCCTGGACTGGCTGAATGAGCATCTTCCGGACGACCGGAAGCAAGCGCTGGAGGATCTCGTACTTGCCATCGAAGAGGGGAATCAAAAGCTGGAGGCGCTGGAAACCTTTCAGAAGGAAAATCCGGAATTCCCGGAAGCGCGGTTGGCTTTGGCCCGGTTAAAAGTCTTCAGCGAACCCGAATCGGCGGCCGAACTGGTATCCGATATTCGGCTGGGCGATAAACATGCCGAATGGGCCGATGACATTCGGATCCTGGCTGTTTTTGCCGGCCACCAACCGGATCATTCGCCAGCCGGCCTGGCCATCAATAAAGCACAGCGAGCTTTTCAGCAAGGTGATCTGGAAGGAGGGATACTTCGCGTCATCGAGGCCACTCAGGCCGACAAGAACTATTCCGACGAATTGCCCAGGAAGGTCGCCATTGCCATGTTTCGCCTCCTCGGCCCCGACCATAGCCTGACCAAAGAGTACCGGTGGCGGTTTGACATGGCCCTGTACTAAGTACCCAACCACGGGTTAGGTAGTAGGCGAGTGGGGCTGTTTATATACCTTTTGGCGCTTTTGGGTTCGAAATCAGGTGCCGGTAACCCATCGATTTTCTTGAGGCGGCCGGTGAAGTGGTCGCACCTTGCCGGACCCTTCCCGTCCCGGTCAGCCGGGTATGGATTCCAGCCTTTGCCGGTCGGTGATGTGTATGATGCCGTTTTCGATCTTGATGTATCCGTCTTCGCGGAATTCGGTCAGCATTCGTATGACGCTCTCCTTGGCCGTACCTACGATTCGGGCGAGGTCGTCCCGAAGGATGCTGATCTCGGGCTTTCCTTCTTTGTCTATCAGGTAAAGAAGGGCGTTGGCGACCCGGCGCCGGACGGAGTTGTAGGCCAGATTGAGCAATTGTTCTTCGGTTTCCGACATGTTGTTGGCCAGCATTCGGATTAACTGAGAAGCCACATCCCGATTTCCGTTGAGCAGGGTATGAAAATCCTCTTTGGGGATCAGGCTCAGGTGGGTCTCCTCCATGGCCGTGGCCGATTCAGTATAGCGAGCGTCCTTGATCAGGTCGAGATAGCCGAAGAAGTCGCCCGGGCCATGTACCGAGATGATATACTCTTTTCCTTCCTCGTTGGTTTTGAACACCTTGACTTTTCCTTTCAGAATGAAGTAGAGGTATCTCGGGTATTCATCCTCTTCAAAAATGATCTCCCGCTTTTTGAAAACTTTGGTCCGCCGATTTTCGGACAGTTTTTTCATCTGGTTGTAGCCTCGTGCTTCATCAATGAAGGCGGTAAGGCCTTCTTCTGTCCGGTCGAACTGTTTGCGCAGCTGTTGGTTTTTCCGAAGTCTGGTCTCGATAACCTGAAGGAGCTCATCTTTGTAAAAGGGCTTGGTGATATAATCGTCTGCACCCAGATTCATGCCCCGCCTCAGGTCTTCTTTTTCGGTTTTGGCGGTAAGAAAAATAAAAGGGACGGCAGAGGTCTGCGGTTTTTTGGAAAGGATGTTCAATACGCCGAACCCGTCGAGCACAGGCATCATAATATCACACAGGATCAGATCGGGCGTATCCGTGAGAGCAGCTTCCACGCCCTCCTTTCCGTTGGAAGCCCCTACGACCTCATAGCCGGAAAGAGAAAGAATTTCCATGAGATTTTCTCGAACTTCTTCGTTATCCTCGATGACAAGAATACGACTCATACCTTGGTGTTTTGATTGGTGGGTTTCGGCAGTTCAATCGGCCATAATGCCTCCTGAAGCCAGCTCCCAATATACCGATTCCCTAAGGAATTCTTTTCAGGTGGTCCCAGGTCCGGCTTTAAGGGAATTCCACCCCAGGGTTTGCCTGCTGAAGCGGAATTCGAATCCGGAATGTAGTTCCCTTTCCTTCTTCACTTTGGAATTCGATGTCTCCATCCAGGAGATCGACATAGTGTTTTACGATGTGTAGCCCCAGGCCGGTTCCTTTGATGTTCTCTACATTTCGGGCCCGGAAAAATCGGCTGAACAGGTGGTTTTGGTCTTCCTGGGGAATACCGATCCCATTATCCTGAACGACCAGGTCCAGTTGATTGCCTGCAAGCTGCACGTCGCAATAAACCGTAGTTCCTTCTTTGGAATATTTAATGGCATTGGACAAGAGGTTGAGGAGAATATGGGTCAGGAGTTTTCGATCGGTCTGGATCACTTGATCCGGGATGGGTTGTGTGTGAAGAATAGATTGCCCGGATTTGAGCAGACCGTCCAGCTCTCCCATCAGGCTGGAGCAAAAGCCTTTCAGGTTGAAGGAAACGCATTCCGGCTTGATCTTGCCTTCTTCCAGTCGGCTGAGGGACAGCAGATCATTGAGCATATTGTTGAGATGGGAAACGGCCGACCGGATGCGACGGATGTGCTTGAGGCGTTGGAGTTGTTGGTCTTCCTTTTCGTAGGCCTCGATCAGGTCTGCCGAGGACTGGATGGTAGCCAGCGGGGTTCTGAACTCGTGCGAGGCCATCGAGACAAAGCGGGATTTGAGCTGGTTGAGCTCCATTTCCTTTTCATAGGCTTTTCGCAATTCGATTTCCTTTTTCTGCAGGGCGTCTACGGCGGTCCTTCTTTCCTGGATTTCAAACTCCAGTTTTTGATTGATGGCCAACAGTTTGTTTACCGCATTGGCCAATTCTTCGGTGCGCTGCTCTACCCGGTCCTCCAATTCCATTTCCATGAGGCGGCGCCTGGTAATGTTGGTTCCGGACAAAATAAAGCCGCTGGTCTGGCCCTGTGCGTCATAGAGGATGTTGTTGTACCAGGCAAAGAAGTGTTGCGTGCCTTCGTGATCCTGTGCCTGGGACTCGAAAAAACTGATGAAGGGCCTTTCTCCACTGGCCATGGCCGTGAAGTCGATCTCGGGGTGAGGCAGCGGCATGGGGATCACCAGATTGACCCAGGGCTTGCCGATGATTTCACTTCCCTCGAGCCCTACAAAGTCGAGCGCCGCCTGGTTGGCCTGGACGATATGGCCGTCCCGATCCAGGATGAAATTGTAGGTGCTGGCCAGGTCAAAATACATCTGGGCCTTTTCCTTTTCCTTTTCCAGTGCTTTTTGCGCCTCTTTTTGTTCGCTCAGGTCGTGAATGATGCCGGTGAACTTTCGATCGCTTCCGATCCGCAATTCACTGATGGACAGGCGCAAGGGGAATAGACTCCCGTCTTTCCGCTTTCCTTCCACTTCCCGGCCGATGCCGATGATTTTCCGCTCTCCGGTCTGCAGGTACCTTTTTATGTATTGGTCGTGATTACCGTGATGAGGTTGTGGCACGATCATACTGACGTTGCGGCCCACCATTTCCTCTGCCTGGTAGCGGAATAGATCGGCGGCGGCCCGGTTGACCATTTCAATGATTCCCCGGGCGTTGATGACGATGATCCCGTCGATGGCGGATCGGAAAATGGCTTCCAGAAGAAGGGCATCGTCGGAGGTGTTCGGCCTGTTGGTCATGTGATTCAAGGGAGGCTGCGATTTAAATCTGGGAAGGGCTTGAAAAGCCTTTGAAACCCAACAGCTAAATAAGTTAAAGATGAGGAACTTGCAAGTAAGTTGGGCAAAGGAAATGGGAAAGAAAGCGGGCATTCAGGTGGATGGAGGCCCCGACGCCCCTAACATAACTCAGGAAAAGAAAGCCCTTCGGCTGACAAATATCATTACCAACCCATGTGTTTGTGCGCATCTTGCAACAAATGGCAGCCCTGCTGGGCCGGCCCACCATGTTTTGATTTGCAATTAACCGGCATGACCTTGGACAACAGCACCCGATCAGTGGCCCATCTTGAATTGCTGGGGATCGGTTCTCATCGACATAGGACCTTTAAGCACAATTTGCTTAAGGCTATGGAAGATTTGAACATAGTCCATCCGGTATCCGAAGTGAACAATTTGGGAGATCTTCTGAATTACGATATCACCGGGATTCCGGCTCTGGTTATCAACGGGCAGGTCGTTTTTCAAAACGAAGTCCCCAGCGTAGAAGACCTGAAAGTTGTGTTGGCAAGTGTGCTGGCCCATCCCAGAGCCAGTTTTTCCATTGAAAAGATACTGGTTCCCACCGATTTCTCCGAGGCGGCAGATAATGCCTACCGATATGCGGGGAGACTGGCCAAGGCATTTGATGCCCAGTTGAAACTGGTGCACATACACCAGGAGGTCAGTTCCATAGCCAGCTTACCTCATCTGGCCATCGGACAGCCGGAACTAATCCAAATGAAGAAGGACCTTCTGGACCAGCGGGTAAAGGAGTTGTCCAATGGAGAGTATTCTCTCGAAGTAGAACAGGAACTACTGATCGGAAGCGTTCAAGAGCAACTCAAAGCCCTCGGAAGCGGGGATCAGTACGATCTGATGGTTTTGGGAGCCACCGGAGAGGGAAGCACCCGGCTCGACCGAATCGGAAGCCATGCCTCGTCCATTGCCCGAAAAGCGGATTGTCCCGTCTTGCTCGTTCCTGAAGAGGGTAGCTTTAAACCCTTCCGGCGAATCCTTTTTGCCAGCAAACTGACTCCGGGGGAAGAAAGTGTTTGGCCCAAAGCCGTGAGCATGGCATCCCATTTCGGTGCGGAGATCCATTTTGTACACATCCAGGACAATCAGGTCAATGGTTACCATCTGGGACAAGTCCAGGGAGGAGCCTACGCGCTGGACAAAGGCACATTCATCCGAATGGCCACGTTAAAGGCCAAAAATGTGATCGACGGACTCAATCAATACGTGGAGGACCAAGAGGCCGATCTGTTGATCATGCCGACCACGCACCGGAACTTCCTGCAGGACCTGTTCCACAAAAGCGCAACCCACCGGATGATCTTCACCACCCGCATTCCCTTGCTGGTCCTGCATTTTTCCATGTCCGATTCTTCTTGAGCTCCAGTCAGAAATTGTAAATTGGGGAGTCAAACCATTTACATTCAGGATACCTCCTGCAACTTATGAAGAACATAATCTCCCCCACGGACTTTTCTCAGGCCAGCATGCGTACATTGCCTTACCTGCGTGAGTTCTATCGCCGGTTCCATACCGAAATTACCTTGCTCCACACCTATGAGGTACGCAAGACGGGGGGCATGTTGATCCGGATGGATGATATCCTGAAAGAAGATGCCATTCGTCGTTTGGAAAGGTGGAAATCCGAATTGTCCAAAGGGCTTGATTCCGAGGAGGGCATTCATTCGACCATCGTGCAGGGCAGCTTGGTTGATGTATTTGCCAAAATGGTCCAAACTGGCCGATATGATATGGCATTGCTGGGTACGGCCGGGGTTTCCGACTTTCTTGAGATGTTGGAAGGGAGTTTCACCAACCGGCTCCTAAAAAAAACAACCGTCCCCATTTTAGCCATTCCTGAAGATTTTGACTTCCGGCCTTTCGACACGGTTGTCATGGCTGTCGACGATCTGGAATTCAGGAATTCGAATTTTCTGGATCCCTTTTTATCCATCATCAAAGAATGGAATTCAACGGTCTGGATTTACCACAAAGATACAGGCGACCGCTACGCTCCTTCTATCAAGGCCCTGGAGGGGGTAGCCAACGTTCATTACTTCCATGAGCCTGTCGGCGGGGATAGTATTCTGGAGGGTATCCTCGAATTCTGTAAAGACAAAGAAGCAGGATTGCTCTGTATGATTCGACACAAGCAGACTTTCCTGGAGAAATCGCTGAACATCAGTACCACCTCCCAAAGCTTGTTCTCGGCCCGGCTTCCTATGCTCTTTTTGTCGGAATAGGCTGCCTCTCCCTCCATCTTCGGCCTTTTTTGCGCGGATATTGAACTTTCTTTTTGTCGGAATAGGCTGCCTCTCCCTCCCCGGCGGAGAATCCGTCGGGGACTGGGGACGTTGCCCGATACTCCTGACAGAACTTCCACTGTCGGGTGACGGATGTCATTCACCTTCCTTGTATTTTCCATTAGCTTTAAAATGAAGGATAAGCCTTGCAGAACAGCCTTTTTGAACAAAAATTATTTTTGGAAGATGAAGCATTTGCTACGCAAGGAATGATTTTTTTCACCCTCTAAAAGTTACTGCCATGCGCCCGAATATCCCCATCAAAGAAATTATGACCACCGACCTGACAACGGTGAAGAAGACGGCGACCAGTGAAGAGATTCAAAAGATTTTCGAGAAGAATAATTTTCACCATCTACCCGTCGTGGATTCAGCCGGCCGGCTGGAGGGCATTATCAGCCGGGAAGACTTTTTCCGGATTGCTTATCTGCTCAACCAGAACATGGATAAAAAGGAGGAGGCAGCCGTTTTGTTTTCCCAAACGGAAGCTATGGACCTGATGACGCCCCAACCCTTATCTCTCGATCCGGAGGATACGGTTGGTCTGGCCGCGGATATCTTCCTGGCCAATGAGTTTCATGCTTTGCCTATCATCGAAGACGATATGCTGGTCGGCTTGATCACAACGCACGACCTCCTCGCCTATGGCTACAATTCGCCGGTAGAGGAAGAGCAAATGTAAATAAGAAGGGAAGAATGAACAGAAAGGAGCTTGTAAGTCAACTTATGACCCGGGAGGTATTCACCCTGCACCCGAAGGATCCCATGTCCAAAGCGCGGGAATTGTTCGAAGCGCATCTGTTTCACCACCTCCCGGTTGTGGAGGAAGATCAGGTAGTGGGTATCATCAGCAAATCGGATTATGCCAAGCTTTTGCACGGGTTTACCCTGTTTCAGACTCGGAGCAGCGAAACCTACAACGAAGCGGTTTTCCGGTCCATTTTGGTTGGTGAGGTCATGTCGTCTCCGGTCATCACCCTGAATCCGGACGACACGCTCGAGCTGGCAGCCCGGATCTTCCGGGAGAATTTATTTCACGCCTTACCCGTAGTGGATAAAAGGAGCCGGTTGCTGGGGATGCTGACGCCCTATGATCTCCTGGAGTATGCCTTTTCCGATCCGCCACAGCTTCTCAAAAACAAAGAGGCTTCCCGGAAGTCTTAAAGATATTACAGCAAGGATTTGGAATGTGCAAAGCCTCTCTTACTGGAAACAGCAGAGAGGCTTTCTTCTAAGGTTTTCCGGTCTGCACTAACGGAAGGTGAGCAGGGGGATGTTGCTGTGAAAAGCCATCCTTCGAGAAAAACTGTTGTGGAACAGGCGTTCAAATAGTTTTCTCTTGGGGATGAACAAGGCCAGGATGTCTACTTCATGGTTTTCAACGTATTCCTCCATACCCTGGTAGAGGTTTTTATGTTGAACGAGTGTGAAATTGGGAAATCCGTATTTGGCTTTCATCTTTTCTTCTTCGGCTTTCAGGTCTTTGGTCTCCCCGGAGGTATCGATGTGCACATATTCAATAACAGCGGAGAAAGCATCGGCCACCACCTGGAGAGATCCGATAGCCTCTTTTTCTTCGGCAAAGAAATCGGTAGCGAAAGCAATTTTCCGGATCGGTTTAAATTTAGCATGCTCGGGTACCGCCAGAACAGGGCAACTTGCGTGAAGCATCATTTGTGAGGTAACACTGCCCATCAGTTTTTCGATCGCGTTATGTTCTCCCTTGGTCCCCATTACGATGAGGTCATAGCCCTGATCTTCAGCTTTGTCAGCGACCTCCTGGTACACGAATACGCCGTATTCGGCTATCTTTTCACCGATCCGGGAAGAGGGGTGCTGCTCGCCGAAAGCTTTCAGTTGCTCCCGAATACGAGCTTTCTTATCGTCCAGCATTTCCTGGATGTAATCCGGTGGTACGCTGCTGGCATCGCTTACCGGCAGGTTGAAAATGGAGATGAGATCTATGGTAGCCTTCAATTTGCGGGCCAGCGCATTGGCGTAATCAAAAGCATTGGATGCGCAGGGCGAAAAATCGGTAGGAAAAAGAATTTTGTTCATGTGTCGCTTCGTTTGTTGGGAATATAGAAATTGATTTTCGAATCAATTATTTAGAAACCTTTTTGGTGCTTTTGGCAGGATATTCTGTTTGGGTGCCGGACTTCAAATCCGATCCCGTACTTTCTTTTGAGCGCGGCGGCAGGTAGGGAAATACCATTCCGGTAGCGATGCCTACGGAAAAGCCCGCCAGCAGCCCGGAAAGCCCGGCTACTATTCCGATCAGCCAGATGGGCCACCCTGCCCCTACCCAGCCTGCCGCCGCGAAGATCAGGGCCATGCCCACCATCCATCCTCCGGCGTTGGCAAGTATCCACAAATAACTCCGGCGAACGACCTGCCGGAGCAAACTCCTCTGAAAAAAGCCAAATAAAGCCCCCAGGAATAGCCCCATCAAGGCTCCCATGCCGATCATAAGAGGGTCAGAAGGTTCCTCCATCTCCACTCCGGGGGCAGACATCAGGGTGCTGGGTAACAATCCCAACAACCAGGCGGTAACGGCTGCAAGGACCGTAACCCCCGTCCAGGAATAGGCCCGAATACGAGGATAGAGCTCGCGGAGAACGGTCCATTGCAAGCGACCCACAATGGCCCCTTCCATACTTCCGGACAAGAGGGCCAGGAAAAGCGGCAATAGCCACAGGGGAAGGTTGGGCAGCTGATCCTCCCACCTCATTCCCAGGACGGCCAGAATGGCTGCCAGCGCAATCCCAAGGAATTCGGCCATTCCGCAGAAAAGGATCCAGCGAAATTGAAATCCTTCCGGAAGATAGATGGAAGAAGGTTTTCTCTGTTCCCGGACGGCATCCATGTTCTAGGTTTTTCGCCTCAATGTTTGACGATCAGGGTCGGTATTTGTTGATTGAGGTTCAGGTATTTCTCGGTTACGCTTCCCATGAGCAGCAATTCCACACGTGAATGCCCAAGGGCCCCCATGACGGTCATGTCCACCTGGTTTTCCAGCGCAAATTTTTGGATGTGCTTGGAGATGGGCGTCCCGTTCTTGGGGACCAGCTTGATTTCGATTTTCCCGACTTCAGCCGGGAAATAGCGCATGAGGAAGGATTGGAAGGCCGCCTTGCGATCTTCCTTGAGCAAATCCCGGACTTTTCTCTGGGAAGGGGTGCGTCCCATGGGGAGGTTGGGCAATTCGTACACGTGAAGGCAACTGATCCTCAGCTTTTGATGGAGCCATTTTCTGATATTCAGTGCCAGTCGCAAGGCTTTTACGGAATGATTGGAGAAGTCCAATGGTACCAGGATGTGTTGCAGTTGGTGGGCCGCTTTTTCCGGAATGACCAGGGCATTGCTGTTTACCTTTCGGGCCAGGTTTCGAGCCAGGATCCCGTGATGGGATTTTGTCTTTCGTTGCCCGATTATGATCAGATCGGGCTTCAGGTCCTTAGCCTGGTTAAGTAATTCTTCCAAAGGGTTGCCAATCCGGATGTCGTAATCAATATGGGCCGTTCGTTTGGCAAAACCCCACCCTTGGACTTTTTCCTTGATCTGTTCGTTGAGTTCGTCCGTCCGCTGGTACTGTTCCTCAAAGAAACTTTGCTCCTCTTCGGCCGAGGTGAACAAGCGAACTCGGTGAATGATGTGTACGAAATTAATCCTTCCGATGGGAATTTGGGAAGATAGGAAGTCCAGATAACTCAGCATGGGCACATCAGAAGGGCCTAATTCCAGTCCGGCAAGTATGCTTTCGATTTTGAAACTCTCCCTTACCGGAAGTCGTTTCTTCGTATCGCG
The DNA here is from genome assembly GCA_964640855.1 of uncultured Saprospiraceae bacterium. Classification (GTDB taxonomy): domain Bacteria; phylum Bacteroidota; class Bacteroidia; order Chitinophagales; family Saprospiraceae; genus JAJDFU01. The sequence continues at coordinate 61,639 of CAZXIX010000004.1, read as the reverse complement.
GGTCAGGGAACTCATGGTTAGGGGATGTTGATTCCTTTTAATTTACCCCGGGGTGTGAAATTTTATACTGATTTCAGTCAGTTGAGTAGAATGACAATGGTCAGGGGGTGAGAAACACCAAATGAATTCCTGAGCTTAGGAGTTTTCGTACCATTGATCGTCGGAGAAGGTCCCTTCGTTTGCGTCTTTGCTTTTCAACACGGCCAGCACTTGGGCACCTACGAAGAAAGGAAGGGCAGCCATGCTCAACATAGCCAACCAGGCATTGGGCCAGATAAAAAGGAGGGCTACCAGAAGCAAAAGCCCCGAAAAGATCCAGGCAGAATACGATTTATAATTGAACATGCTGTGAATATTGGGTTTTCCAGGATCAACTGATCCTGTCATCGTAATAGAAAAATGTGGGATAATGTTTATCTCTGTTCGTTGGGTGGCGCTCCGTTCAGAGGTTTAGTTTTCGGGCCAATCGAATGGAATGGGTTTCAAAGTGTAGCCTTCTGCTTCCAGCAATCGGATAACCCCTCTTTTGCCGACCAGATGACCGGCCCCGACCGCGAAAAGGGTAGTCCCTTCGGACATCATGCTTCGCATAACGGGGATCCAATTGTTATTCCGTTTGTTCAGCAGCAGGTCCTCGAATTCAGCCAGGCCGGATTGATCCGACTGGAAAAGGCTTTCCATACCGTTCAGGTTTTGCTGCTTGTACAACAGAACGAGGGTGTCCAGCTTGCCGCCGTCTTCGCCGGTTTCCTCCTGAATGGTTTCCACCAGCATTTGTGCCTGCACCTCATAGGGTATGCTGTCGAACATGCTCATCTGGAAATCCAGGGTCTCCAACCCGTCAAAGGGCTTCTCCCGGGCCTGGGCGATTTTCATGATCTCCATTTCATAGGAAACGGTATTGGCAGAAGTGATCCCGCCTCCCTCTTCGTAGCTCATATCGTTGCTGGCCAAAACCGAGAGGAACATGGGCTTGATGCGGTTCAGAAACATCATGGGTAGCCCCATGGCTTCGAAATGGTCGACTACAATTTGATACTCTTCGGGGCTCAGTAGATCTTCCAGTGAAATATTATCCGGCATAAAGGCTTTCATCATGATCCCCATCATGGCCGTCATGTCGTTCATGGACTCCAGGTTTATTTCAAACACTACCTTTTGGGCATCTGCAATGGCTTTCTTCAGCGAATCGCTCAAATAAAAATCCTGCCGATCGATCATGTGGATGGTCCCGTACAAATAGGAACTGTGCTTCAGGTCGCCACCCGATATCTCCCAAAGCAAAGCATTTGGCAAATTATCTTGTGATTGGGCCTGGATCGGAAGAAGGATCAGCCAGGAAATAGCCACCAGGAATAAAAGACGTTTCATCGGATTTTCTTTGCTACCGTTTTAATGTGTGCGATCAAACTCCCCGACAATATGCAACAGGAGGAGAACGTCGGAGGAAAACTCCCGAACCAATTCAAAGCTGAGATTGGATCTAAATATATACGGTTCCATCAGGTCTTTTGGTTCGGTTACGGCCAGATAAATTTCCCGATCCTGAAAGGAAAAGTACATATCCTTGCCTGTAAACTTCCAGTAGTTAACGATCTCGGTCTGCATTGGTTCGGTGATGGTCCGAGCTACGGGGGTATCCTGAGTGGCGTAGGTGATGAATAATTTCCGAAATTCCGGGTTCAAGATCTCGTGATCCACATTGTCGCCCCCCTTTCGGTTAAAAGCCTTGATGGCTTTCATCAGATGCTGCCGCTGATGGCGGGGCCAGATCTGGATATGGCCCTTGGCAAAATCCGGAAATGTAGCCCGAAGAAAGACGCCCCGGAAAACGTCCCTTCGTCCGGGTTTGACCGGATCATTTTCTTCCACCCTCAACTCACAAAGGCTGAAGATGGTATGACCTACTCTTCCGCTGATGAAGTCCTCTCCCCGATAGTAGGGAGCGTCGGTGGCGAAAATCTGGCTGGCATGAAAGACATCGGGGTCGAGCTTGCGTTGGGCGCTGTAAGAGAGGGTACCGATATTGGGTGCCTCGTCAATGAAATCCAGGATCAGGGTCATGACCCGAGGCTTGAAGGTCAGCCTGAACTGGTTGATCCGGTACCCGAGGTAAGACACATAAAAGGCCACCGGCAAAGTCATGAATAAAGCCAGTACGAAAAGGTCCAGGTAGACCAGGAAACCACCCAGGGCCAGGATAACGAACAGCGACCCGGCCAGGAGTTGCAAAAGCCGTTTCCTTTGCCTCTCCATCCGAAGCAATTCCGGAAAAATATGCTGATTGTAAAAAATTCTGAAGGTTTCCTGGGCCATGGCCAAAGGGAATTGACGAGAAAAGTAAGAAGATTTGGCCCATAGCAGGAAAGGGAAGCTGCTTCTGTTTTGAGTTTACCGGGATTTGTCTGCCCGGCCAACCCTATCGGCCGATCCGTCGTCTCTACATCGATCGGCTGCCTTTTTTCCCTGCTCAAAGGGCCTTTGCTATCTAAACGAATTACCTTATCTTTGCACGCCTATGAAAATCAGCTTCTTGCCTTCTCAGATGCCATACCTCTTCTCCTATCGCTTCAGCCTGGGTTTCGCCATGCTTTTCGGGCTGCTGTGGGGGGCAGGTTGTAAAAGCGCTTTTGAGGCGACCCGCCAGAGTGGTGATCCGGAGCGCATTCTGAAAGCCGCCCACTCGTATTACGAAGAAGAGAAATATCAAAAGGCCCAGACCCTGTATGAACTGATTGTAGGCCCTTACCGGGGCAAACCGGAAGCGGAGGATATATACTTCAATTATGCCTACACCTATTACTATATGGGCCAGTATATGACGGCATCCTACTATTTCAAGACTTTCTCTGATACGTATTCGATCAGCCCCAGACGCGAAAAAGCGGATTTTATGACGGCCTATTCGAGTTATCAGATGTCTCCTTCCTTTCGCCTGGATCAAACCAGCACCCTGGAGGCGATCGAGGGCTTTCAATTATTCGTAAATACTTTTCCGAACAGCGATCGGGTAGAGTTGTGCAACCGGCTGATCGACGAGCTTCGCCAAAAATTGGAGAAGAAAGCCTTCGAGCAAGCTCGGATGTACTACAACACGCGCAACTACCAGGCAGCGATGCATAGTTTGGAGAACCTGATGCGGGATTTTCCGGATACCGACAATGCGCCGGAGATCAATTTTTACATTATCAAATCAGCTCATCTGTTAGCGGAGAACAGTATTTTGATCCGCAAGGAGGAGCGTTTTCAGGACGTACTGGAAAAATCAACGGAATTCCTGGCTCGTTATCCGGAAAGTGAATTTGCCAAGGAAGTACGTGACATTCGAATAGACTCGCTCAAAGAGCTTAAAATCAAGGATGATGACGGATATCAAGAACAAAGTGCAAGGGTTGGATCCTAATGTCAGCGCCCGCAGCATTGGGAATATGGTGAAAGACACCAATAACATCTACCTGACCTTGGCTATCATAGCCAAGCGTTCCAATCAGGTTGGGGTAGATCTCAAGCATGAGCTACACAATAAACTGGAGGAGTTCGCAACCTCTACCGAAACGATCGAAGAGGTAAGCGAAAACAAGGAGCAGATCGAGATTTCCAAGTTTTACGAAAAACTCCCCAACCCGGCTATCATTGCCACTCAGGAGTTTCTTCACGACGAACTCTACCACCGCTTCACCGACAAGCAGGAAGACGAGGCTGAAGATTAGAATTTGAATTTTTCAAATGTGCTGACAGACGGACCGGATTTCCCAGAAAGAGAGGAAATCCGGTCTGCCTGTTTTTGATACCTTTGAAGCCTATATGAGAGCGTTAGACGGAAAGAAGATCCTGGTGGGAGTCAGTGGGAGTATTGCAGCCTACAAAGCGGCCATGTTGGTTCGCCTGCTCGTCAAGCAAGGGGCTGAAGTTCAGGTTTTGATGACCGCCGCCGCCAAGGGATTTATCAGCCCGCTGACCCTGAGCACCCTTTCCCGGCGTCCGGTCTTTTCGGAAGTCAGCAGCGAGGAAGGCTGGAATAATCACGTCGATCTGGGCCTCTGGGCAGACGCCTACGTCATTGCACCGGCTACCGCCAATACGCTGGCGCAAATGGCCCGGGGTTTATGCGACAACATGGTGACGGCCGTTTACCTTTCAGCCCGATGCCCGGTCCTCTTTGCGCCGGCTATGGATCTGGACATGTGGACCCATCCGGCTACCCGATCCAATGTCGAAAGCCTTCAGTCTTACGGCAATCGATTGATCCCCGTGGGGCATGGTGAATTAGCCAGCGGACTGATCGGCGAGGGGCGGATGGCGGAACCGGAGGAGATTCTCGACCACCTGGAGGTCCTTTTTCAAATCCATGAGCCCTTGCAAGGGAAAAAAGTCCTGATCACTGCCGGGCCGACCCACGAAGCGCTGGATCCGGTTCGCTTCCTCGGCAACCGGTCCTCAGGGAAAATGGGGCTCGCCCTGGCTCGCGAGGCGAGGCGCCTGGGAGCAGAAGTAGATTTGATCCTTGGTCCCGTAACCCTTCCGATAGATGCGCCGGGCGTATCCGTACATCGCGTAGAAAGTGCCCGGGAAATGGCAGATCAAGCCCTGGCCCTCTTTTCTCAATGCCAGATCGGTATTCTGGCGGCCGCCGTTGCCGACTACCGGCCTGCTGAAACGCAGAGCAAAAAGATCAAAAGCCAGGATGAAGAATGGACTTTGCGATTGGTTCGCAATCCGGATATTGCCGCTTCTCTGGGCGAAAGGAAAGGTGCGGATCAAATCCTGGTCGGATTTGCTCTGGAGACTCAGGACGGGATCGAGCATGCCCGGGCAAAGCTGAAAAAGAAAAAGCTGGATTTGATCGTTCTGAATACACTGGAAGATGAAGGGGCCGGATTTGGGCACGACACCAACAAGGTTACCCTGATCGCAGCCCGGGGAGAAGTCCGGGGGTTCGATTTGAAAACCAAACAGGAAGTGGCCCGGGATATCCTGGCGGAAATCGTTGCGCTTTCTGAAGCACAAATGCCTCAAGATGCCGAGTAAGTATTGTCTGTTTTTTACGGGATGGTTTCTTTGCCTGACGCTGTCCCTGCCCGCACAAGAGTTTAATTTTACCGTACGGATCAACTATCAGAAGCGGCAGATCGTAGACCCGAAGGTTTACGAGGCCATGGAGACCAGTATCCGGGAATTCCTGAATAACCAGCGCTGGACAGAAGATCTCTTCCAGCCGGAGGAACGGATAAACTGCAACCTCCTGCTCACGATCCAGGAGGAGATTTCCCAGACCCGGTTTAACGCAGAGATTGCCATAACGGCAACCCGCCCGGTATACGGCAGTGACTACGAAACAGCCTTGATCAATCACATCGACAAACAGGTCACTTTCGATTACGAGCAATTCCAACCCATCATTTACACCGAAAACACCTACATCAATAATTTGTCCAGCATTCTTTCCTTCTACGTGTATATCATCCTGGGCTTTGATTATGACTCCTTCAGCCCTTACGGTGGGGAACCCTTTTTCCAAAAGGCCCAAGGCGTTTTGAATAACGTCCCTCAAGCGGTAGCGGCTGCCTTCGGAGGTTGGCAGTCTACAGATGGCAACCGAAACCGGTTTTTCATCATCCAGAACATACTGGACCCCCGCATGCGGGATTTTCGCAGGGCCTGGTACGACTATCACCGCCTGGGGCTGGATGTGATGCACAATGACCCGGCGCAGGGGCAGATCGTCATTTTGAAGTCGCTGGAATTACTGGACAAAACCAATCAACTGTTCCGGAATACGATGGTCCTACAGATGTTCAATAACGCCAAGATCGAGGAGATCATCCAGATCTTCCGGGGTGCCCCCCGGGAAATAGGGAATCAGGTGATCCAGACGATGTCCAAGATCGACGCGGCCAACCTCGACCGGTACCGGAGGATCCGGTCTTGACCCGGGCTCAGGGAGCATTTTTTGTCCGGATTGACGGTAGACCCACTTGAAGATAATTTGTATCTTTCCAGCTTGGGACGCACGATTTTGAAGCACGTAGCCATTCTGGCATCCGGTACAGGCAGCAACGCTCAACGTATTTTAGAATATTTTCAGCACCATCCCCGGATTCGGGTGGTGTTGATCCTAAGTAATAAAGAGAACGCTCCGGTCTTGGGTGTAGCCGACGCCTTTGGCGTTGACCGGATGGTCTTCGATCGGGATACCTTTTACGATGGTAAATCCGCCCGGAATCTTTTGCATTCCTATAAGGTGGACTTAGTGGTCCTGGCCGGATTTCTTTGGATGATCCCACCGGATCTGGTCGATCATTTCCGTGGAAAAATGATCAACATCCATCCCGCCTTGCTGCCCAAATACGGGGGAAAGGGAATGTACGGCATGAACGTGCATCGGGCGGTCCATCAGGCGGGGGACAACGTCAGCGGGATCACCGTTCATTGGGTCAACGAACGCTACGATGAAGGTGCCATCCTTTTTCAGGCCAGTTGCCCAATCGAGTCGGAAGATCAGCCTCATGATATTGCCCGCAAAGTGCAGAAACTGGAACACACATATTTGCCCCAGCAAGTGGAAAAGCTTTTGATTTGATATTAACAATTAAAATCCCTTAAACGATGAGATCTCTTTTACTTGCCCTGGCAATACTGGTGCTGGTATTGCCCGTAGAGGCCCAGGAAAAGCAAAGCTGGAAAAAACTTCGAAAGGAGGCGGAAGCTTTTGCTGAAGAATTCGAATATGAAAAAGCTGCCAAAGCTTACTCTCTGGCTTACGAAGCCAAACCCAAAAAAGAGGAACTGGCTTTTCTGGCAGCGGAAAATTATTTCCAGGCCCGCGATTATCGCAATGCATCAGCCTCTTATCGACTCATCGTCGAGGATACCAAAAATTTTCCATTAGCCAATCTTAATTACGCCCGCTCCCTCAAAAGCGAAGGCAACTACGAGGCTGCCATTCGGGCCCTGAGGAAATTATCGGGCAGCTATGACGGCGCAGGTAAGGAAAAACTGGAGCGCGTCATCCAGCATGAGATTCTCGGAGCTCAGATGGCGGGCTCCATGGCGCTTCAGGAGGGCATGCGGGTTGTTTATCCCGGAAAAGCCATCAATTCTCCCGAAGAAGAATTTGCTCCGGCCATGCTATCGGACCTGCTGCTTTTCTCTTCGACCCGCGAAGGACGTGCCCAGGTTTATTCCGCGACTCCCCAACCCAACGGAGGCTGGGTCCGGGGAGGTATGCCCGAGAATTTTCCCGTGATCAGTGAAGGCCATTTCGGAAATGCGGCCTTGTCCCCGGATGGCAGTACGCTGTATTTTACCCTTTGCGATGCCGAAACGCCCTACCGGGTCAAAGACAGCCCCTGCGAGATCTATTACGTTACCCGGACCGGACAGCAATGGGGCCGTCCTCAACGCCTTCCCTCGCCCATTAATCTGGAAGGGACCACGAATACCCATCCGGCGGTTGCCCACAAAGGGGATACCGAGATTCTGTACTTCTCTTCCAACCGGGCCGGTGGTTCGGGGGAAATGGACCTCTGGTACGCTACCCGCAACCTGGGCGCATCGGTCATTTCCTTCAGCGCACCCGTCAACCTGGGGCCGTCGATCAATACCATCGGCGACGAGATCACCCCTTTCTACGACAACAATGCCGGGGCGCTTTATTTTGCCACCAACGGCCATCCGACCATTGGAGGATTCGATGTATACTACAGCCAGGGGGATATGCGGAGCTGGGGCAATGCCATCCACGCGGGGAAACCCATCAACTCCCCGGCAGACGACTATTACTACAATTTCTTCGGGGCTCGTGCCTTCATCGCATCCAACCGTCCGCTTGCAGGTATGCGCACCGGAACCACCGATGACGATATCTTCAGCTTCATTCTGCCGGGTCGTCCGGTTATGCTCTCGGGCGAGGTGCTGAATGAAGCCACCCAGACTCCCCTCCTGAATGCTTCTGTTACGGTCTATGAGTCCAGCGAAACCGGCCGGTCTTTGGTAGGTAGCCAGAATACGGCCAGCGGAGGATACCAATTCGAAGTGGTGGCAGATAAAACCTATTCGCTGGAGATCAGCGCTCCCGAATTTTTGCCGACTTCCTATACCGTCAGCACGACAGACCCGAACCTGGATGTCTATGGCCAACCGGTTTTCCTGAGTCCGGTACCCGTAGAAGAAGAACCGGTGGCAACCCAGCCTGTCATGCCCGAAGAACCCATCGCATCCAATACGCCTCTGCCGGTCATCGACGATTCCGGCAATGAGTACACCGCGACCGGGATGGGTACACGAGATAATTTTGAGTACATCAGTACGGCTACCCGTTATGAGGGTCGCTATTACAAAATCCAATTGGTGGCCACCGCCAAGAGTCTTTCGAGTTATCGGTATAAACTGGCCCCTCTTGAAGGCATTGGCCATATTGATACCGAATACCTGATCCGGCAAAAATGGACCCGGATTCTGGTGGGTGACTTTTTCTCTGAATCGGAAGCGCTGAATGCCCTGGATCAAATCCGCAGCAATGGATTCCGTTCGGCATTTATCGTAGAGTACCAGGATGGCGTCCGCTACGGACGGATCAATATGTAAGCATCTTTTGCCCGCCGGCGGAAGGGGCTGTTCCATCATAGCAGCCCCTTCTTAGCTTAAGCAGCAATGATATCGTTCCTCAAAACCGGCACGCCCTTGTAGGCCGCCGGTATGTACGATCACCAGGTCGGCTGGGCCGCTGTACCTTTTCTTTTCGATGTCCAGCAGCACGGCCCGGAAGAGTTTGCCCGTGTATATCGGATCCAGGGGCAGACGAAAACGGGTACCCATATGCCGGATGAAATCGACCAGTTCCGGGTCAAAGCGGGCGAATCCGCCCAGGTGATATTCCCGGATCGTTTCCCAGGTGGCGGGAGGTTCTTCACCGCAAAGTAAATCCTCCAGGGTCTGATCCATCCAGTCTCCCTTCAAAGCCGGGTAGACCTTCACCCGGGTGGTTTTCGAACTACCCCGGATCAGCCCTGCGGCGGTACCGCCCGTACCCATGGATACGGCGAGGTAATCCGGCGGTTTTCCCAACTGCCGGGTTATTTCCAGTCCGAGCTCCTGGCACCCCCGGAGCGCCAGCGCATTCGTGCCTCCTTCCGGGATCAGGTAGTATTCGCGGAACGCCTCGACGATGCTACGGATGGAGGGCGATTTTTCCTTAAGCCGATAGTCCGAGCGGTTAACAAAAAACAATTGCATCCCCTGAAGGGAAGCCTTCGCCAGGGTCAAATTGAGCGGCTCCGGCCTTTCTCCCCGAACGATGCCTGCTGTTTGGAATCCGAAAAGGTAGCCTGCAGCGGCCACGGCAGCCAGATGGTTGGAGTAGGCGCCCCCGAATGTCAGTAAGCCGGATTTACCCGTTTCCCGGGCTTTCAGGAGGTTGTATTTTAACTTTCGCCACTTGTTTCCGCAAAAGGAGCGGTCTTCTGATAGCGATACCCGTACCAGTAGATCGTCCCGCTTGATCCAGAGACGAAGGCCGTTGGCTTCGGCCAGGGGATGCGGCCAGGGCACCAGCGGACTCGGAGGAGCCTGCTGCAAAGCTTCCCAGTTTGGGGCCGTCATTTCAATATCCGAAGATCTGTTCAAGGCTTAATTCCTCCACCTTACCCTGCTGACTCAGAAAATCGAAGTCGATCCGGCTGCGGTCACCCAGGACCAGGAGCGCATAGGGGCGCCCTTTCACATGTTGTTGCTGGAAATCGACGAGTTCCGGGGGGCGGATGGCGCCCATGCGATCGTACATGTCTTGCCGCAGATCGCGATCGAAGCCGCGGTCCCGGTTACGACGCATTTCCCAAAAAAGGCTGTCCGGTTTGACTCTTTCGGTGGCAATCCGCTTTTGAATGGAAAGGCGTGCCTGGTCGATCAATTCCGGTACCACCGGCATATCCTCCAGGATCTGCCTCAGCGATGTGATGGCCTCTTGCATTTTATCGGGCTGCGTACCCACAAACGCACTGAGCCGGTGGGCATTCTCGGCACGGAGGGGAGAACTGTAGTAAGCGTAGGTCGAATAAGCGAGCGCACGAGATTCCCTAATCTCCTGGAACACGATGGAACTGAGACCGTAACCGAAATACTCGTTGTACAACTGAGACAGGAGGTGTTCTTCCAGCGAGAAGTGGGGTGTGCCCCTGGAATAGAGCATGAGTTCGACCTGAACCATGGGAAAATGGACGAAATAGATCTTTCCCTCCTGGGTCTCCCATTCGGGATAGGTCTTGACCTGATCGAAGGTGCTTTTGGCGACCGGGAAGGCATGGTTCTCTGCGATGCATTTCTCCACCTCTTCCATTTCCATCTGACCATAGTAATAAACCTGATGCTCCTGTTTCCCGATGCGAGTCAGGTGGGAGGCCAGTTCATCGGCATCCAATCCGAGAAGTTGTTCCTCGGAAAGCTTGTCGGTGAAAGGAGAGATGGCCCCATAGCGAGCATAATTTAGCATGCCGTGCTGTAGGATCGTCTGCTTGTTCTGTTTGGCATTTCGACGTTTGATCAAGACATCGGCCACCAAATTCCGCAAGGTTTCGGGATCGCCTCGCAGGTTGGCCAGGAAATGGTCCAGTTTGCGAATCCCCTCGGATAAATTTTCCTCCAGTCCGCTCAGGCTGATCCGGAACCGCTTTTCGGACAGGCCGGTATTCAAGTGCAAGCCTAGTTTAAAGAAATCGCGCTGCCTTTCTTTCACCGAGGAATCGGCCGTACCCAAATAGGGAAGCAAACGGAGGGCCATCCGCAGCCGGGAATCCGAAGATGATCCAAAATCGTATAAATAAGACAGACTGAAAATGGAATTATCCGGATTGCGAACCCGGGAGAGTTTCATTCCCTTCAGGTCTGCCGTCTGGATATCCTGATCGGAATCGATAAATACCGGTTTGGGGGGAGGGGAAGTTTTTGCCAGAAAAGCTTTCCCGAATTCTGAAAGAGCCTCCCGGTCGAGTTGAACGGGTGTGATCTCCGGCTTGTCTACTTTGACGACCTGATCGTCGGGCCCTTGTCTTTTATAGACCACCACGTAATCGTCATTCAGGTTTTTCCGGGCTATGGAAGCTATTCCTTCCGGGCTCAGCTGATCCAGCAATTCAAATCGATGGACATACCGTTCCCAATCAATGCCCAGAATAAAGGCATTGGTCAGGATATGGGCCCGCATTTCGTTATCCTCTGTGGCTCGAAGCTCATTGATCCGGAGGTCCCGTATGGCGCCTTCCAGCAACCAGGGTTCAAAGTCACCGTTCCGGATTTTTTCTACCTGCTCCAAAAGCAGGTCCTTTACTTCTTCCAGGGCCTGTCCTTCGCGGGCCTTGCCGTACAATCCGAACACCGAATAATCTTCGTACAACCAGGACCAGGATCGGGCTTCCAGCACTTTTTGATTCTGGAGCAGGTTTTCGTCCAGCAATCCGGCTCTTTGGTTATAGAGCATGGTGTTCAACACGGACAAAAGAAAGGGGTTATCGCTTTGCGATCCATCGCTGCGCCAGGCGATTTGCACGAAGGGAGCTTCCTGGCCAAACGCCTCTTTTTCGACGGGTTGGGCCAGCGGGGGCTGTTCCTCGAAAGTGAACGGGGGAATTTCGCGGGCCGGATAAGAGCCGAAATGGGTTTCGGCGAGTTGGAAGGCTTCTTCCGGATCTATGTCTCCGGTCAGGATCAGCGCCATGTTGTTGGGCACATAATAGGTCTTGAAAAACCACTGAATGTTCCGCATGGAAGGGCTTTTCAGATCCTTGGCGGACCCGATGGTGGTTTGCGTGCCATAGGGGTGGGAGGGGAAAAGCACCTCCCGGATCGCCTTGTTGACCTTGCGGAAATCCCGGTCCTGACTTATGTTGAATTCTTCGTAGACCGTTTCGAGTTCGGTATGAAAAAGCCGGAGGGCCAACATTCGAAAGCGCTCAGCTTCCAGTTTCATCCAGCGTTCCAGCTCGTTGGAAGGGATGTCGTTGAGAAAAACGGTCTGCTCGACCCAGGTGTAGGCATTGGTACTTTTGGCCCCGATGGAGGTAGCCAGTTTATCGTATTCGTTGGGAGCCACCAGTTTGGCGGCTTCGAAAGACAGCTTGTCGATTTGGCGGTAAATGGCCTTGCGTTCCGATTCTTCCTTCGATTGCCGGTGTTTTTCGAAAAGGTCTTCGATCTGATCCAGCAATTCTTTTTCCCGTTTCCAGTCCCGGGTGCCGATCCGGCTCGTGCCTTTGAAAAGCATATGTTCCATGTAATGGGCCAGGCCGGTGGTTTCCGGCGGGTCTTGTTTGGACCCGGCCCGAACAGCTACCTGCGTATAAATCCGGGGTTCGTGTTTGTTGACGCTCACGAACAGGCGCATGCCATTGGACAGAGTAAATTCCTTGACCGAAAAGGGATCTTTCGGGCGTTCGCGCAATTGGGGTTGGATCGCGGGTTCAGACATATTTCTAGTTTTTCGGTTTTTCCTGAACTTACAAAGCAAGTTCAATGGGGAAAAATAAGGTTCGTACAATCGTTTGCCAGAAAAGGCTTGATCGGGTCGGAATGTAACAAGTCTCTAAAGGTACAGTTTCCCCGGTTTGCCTGTAATGCCTACTTTTTACGGCCCCGATAGGTTAGATCCTTTGAATGGCGTATCTTCTTGGGTCAAAAAAGACTCGATGGCGTTGCCCTTTCTGTACTTTCTAATCCAGGTTTTTTTGATCTTCCCGTTGATCCACGGCAAATCTTCCTTATCCGAGCAATTGTATCAAAACCATGAGGAATACCGGGATTCCACCATCATCCATCGCCGTTTTTTGCCCGAAGAACTGGAAGAGCGCCTGGCCCGGATAGGAGAACCCTGGGAAATCACCCGGGCAGGCCAATCACTGGAGGGCAGGCCGATCTACTCTGTTCGAACCGGGGAAGGCGGTACCCGGGTACTCCTTTGGTCCCAGATGCACGGCGATGAGGCAACCGCCACCATGGCCTTTTTGGATTTGTTTCGCTTCTTTGAAGCTTCGGGGGATGGCTTTGACGCCTTGCGGCAACGGATCCTTTCCCGACTGGATATCCATTTCATTCCCATGCTCAATCCGGACGGGGCCGCCCGGTTCATCCGGCGCAATGCCCTGGGTATAGATCTGAACCGGGATGCCTTGCGGCTGACGAGTCCGGAAGCCCAGCTGTTAAAGGCTCTGCGGGACAGCCTCCAGCCCGAGTGGGGTTTCAACATGCATGACCAAAGGCGATTCTATGGCGTAGGCGATCAGGACCGGCCGGTGGCTCTTGCTTTTCTGGCGCCTGCATTTGACGAAGAGCGCAGTATGAACGAAGGCCGGGAAGCGGCCATGAAGTTGATCGGCGGCATCGTGAAGGACATCCAACCCTTTGTCGGAGATTATATCGCACGGTATAACGAGGCTTTTGAGAAGCGGGCCTTTGGAGATAACTTCCAAAAATGGGGCACGCGGACCATCCTGGTGGAATCCGGGATCATCAAGGGGGACTGGGAGAAACAAGAACTCAGGAGGCTAAACTTCGTCTTGCTCTTGTCGGCATTGGATCAGATCGCTACTGGAGCCTGGGAAGAGCATTCGCTCAAACAATACCGCCGCATCCCCTATAACTCGCGCGATGCTTTTTTTGACCTCTTGCTGCGCAACGTCACGGTACGCGATCGGAACGGCGATCCCCGGATAGTGGATATCGGTTTTCGGAACCTGGAAACAGGCTGGGATTCGATCCGCGGGACCATGTACGAAGGCCGGATCTCCGACATCGGCGATCTGTCCATGCATTACGGCCATGTCGATTTCGAAGGGACCGGCTATCGGATCCAGTCCGGGAAAACCTATCCCCGCGCCTTCCGTAACCTGGCCGACCTGATGCAATCGGATCCCGTTCCGTTCCTGGAGAAGGGATACTCGGTTTTTCAGCTGCAGGCCCTGCCGGATCCGGAAAAGCATCCGGATCTTCCTTTTCAGCTGATCTCTCCGGGAGACGAACCGGGCTATAGGCTGGGTCTGGGGGGGAACCCTCAGTTTTACCTTTGCCAGGAAGATGCATGTTCCTATTATGTGCAGAATGGCCACTTATACCGTCTGGACCGCGATACGGGTCGCCTACGGCAGCTGGTCAACCCATGATGATCCGATCACCTACTTAAAACCCAATTACATGCTATTTGCAGATCGAACGGGCATCCTGTTGCAGCTTGTGATCCTTTGTTTCACGATCCTTTTGGGAGGAAAATTGACAGCTCAAGCTTTTGAGGCTCAAAAATTCCATTCCTATACAGGTCTAGAGATCCCTTATCGCATCCTGTTTCCGGAGAATTATGATCCTACCCTTCGATATCCGATGGTCTTCTTCATACATGGCGAGGAAGCGGGAGGGGCGGATAAGGAGGCGCAATTAGCGGATGGGGCTTCTCTTTTCCTGGATCCGGATATTCGGAAACGTTTTCCGGCCATCGTTGTCATTCCGGAGTGCCCTGAAAAAAATACATGGACGTATGCCCGACGATCCAGTCAGAAATGGTCTTTCCCTTTATTTGAGTCTCCGAGTCCGGCTTCTGCGGCAGCCCAGGAATTGCTGGTTCAGCTAAAGGAAAAGGAAGCCGTCGATCCCGATCGCATCTATCTGATAGGGGTATCCACTGGCGGTTTCGGGGTCCTTGAATGGATCGGGAGGAGGCCCGACCTTTATGCGGCAGCCGTACCGATATCGGGGGGAGGTAATTCCGCCCTTACACCCGCTTACGGTCTGCAAGTGCCCTTGTGGTTCTTTCAGGGTGCCCAGGATGATATCGTTTCCGTTGATCTAACCCAAAAGTTGGTCCAAAAGCTGGAGGCGGAAGGCGCAAAAGTGCTTTATACCGAATTTCCAAAGGCGGGGCATGACTGCTGGAAGTTGGCCCTTGCCGAGCCGCAACTACTGCCCTGGCTTTTCCGTCAACGCAAAAGGAACAGCTATCGGGCGGATTTACAGCCCGTTCGAACGGCTACCTACACCTATGCGACCATCCGGGGATCAGAACTGGTGCTCGATCTGTATCGGCCTGGGAAAGAAGTGGTGGGCCGAAATACGACGATCCTGTATGTACACGGAGGAGGCTTTGCCGGCGGAAGGCGGGATGAGCCGGTTCATGTGGACTTTGCCCGCGCACTTGCCGCCCGGGGCTACACGGTGGCAAATATTTCCTACCGCCTGACCATGAAAGGGAAATCCTTCTCCTGCGACCAACCGGTCAAAAACAAGCTCCAGACCTTCCGGGCAGCGGCCAATGACATTCGCCGAGCCACGTTATTCCTGCTCCAATATGCCGATAGTCTGGGGGTTGATCCGGATCACATCCTGCTGGCCGGTAGCAGCGCAGGAGCAGAGGCGATCCTGCACGCCGCCTATTGGGAAGCCCGCAGCGCCCCGGGCAAATGGATTGCTTTGCCGGAAGGGTTTCAATATGCAGGCCTGATCAGCATGGCCGGTGCCATCGTCGATACCTCGCTCATTCGGGCGGACAATGCCCTGCCCACCCTGTTTTTCCACGGCACATGCGACGGGTTGGTTCCTTATGCCGCTGCTCCGCATCACTATTGCAGCCCGGGAGACGTAGGATACCTGCCGCTCCATGGGCCTTATGCCATAGCTAAAAAACTGGATGATCTGGGCGTATCCCGCTATCTGCTTACGGCCTGCGGGGGCGGTCATGAATGGGCCAGCCTCCCCCTCTATGGAGATTATACCGAGGACATAGATCAGTTCATCCGGCAGACGGTGGAAAAAGGATTATACTTCCAGCTTCACCGAACCCTTCGGCAGGACGGAGTCTGTCCGGAGAAGCCCCGCCCGGGGATGCTTTGCCCATCCTCACCATGACCATCCGAATCGGAGGTCTACCTGCAGAAAAAAGGTATTGATATCCTCGGTCGGTACCAGGTTGGGATCATTTCGCTGAATGAATCGATACCCGCCCTGGACCCCCACCTTCATTATTCTCCAGATGTTAACCTCCAGGCCGGCCGACGGCTGTAAAACCAGGACCCGTTTCTTGATGGATCCCAGAAAGTAGTCTCCCGGGCCCACCAAAAAAGAGATTTCCGGATGGATAATTTTGCCTCCCCAGGGAGTGAAGTCTACTGTAAAACCGTTGTAATTGATCCGCCATTCGTCTACCTGATCGGGGAACAGGACGCGATCGCGCATGCGCATCCATTGCCACCCAAGGGCGATCGTACGGTCGAAGCCGAAAGCAAAGTAACCGCCAAAAATCCGTTGGGGCTCCCCGTCGTAATAGGTAAAATTAAACAAGGGGCCTCCGTATATGCCACTCAGGCGGATGTCTTCCAGCAGATATTCGGTACGCTGCGCCCGGGCCTGGTTTAACCCTAGCAACAGGAAAAAACCGGCCAGCAAGGAAATGATCAACAGTCGCATAATGTGTTTTTTGAGGAAGATGCGGGGATCAACCGCCTACCCCTATGCCGACTACGGACGAATGATGACGAAACGCCTGGCGGTGACGACTTTTCCTTTCGAATCCTCCAGGCTGTAGAGGTAGGTACCCTTGTTGAAACGGGAAAGGTTGACTTTTTCGGTCTGGTCGTGCCGGATCTGATAGGATCTTTTCCAGAGCGGTTGCCCCAGAACGTTGTAAATCGTCAAGGTATACGTATCGGGTTTGAGGTCCTTGAAGTCGAAACGGATCTGGGTAATGGCCGGGTTGGGGTAGGCAAAAACGCCGGGTTTGAGCCCGGCCTGATCCCGAATATCTGTAACCAGGCCCCGGGATTTGTATTCCACCGAAACGGGAAGGGTGCCCTCCTTTTCGGTTGCGACAATGGCAACCGGCTCTTTGACCTTGTCGTTGAAAAAGTAGTACGTAATGGTCCGGGCGGGACCGAAAAACTCCGGCGGAACCAGGTCTTCGCTCAAGCTGACCCAATTCAGTACGGGTATGAAAACTTCCAGCTCCGGACTGCGGGCCTCGGTTCGCTTTTCCCGCAACACCTCGTAATTGCCTTCCGGCAGGATGAGAGTTCCGAAGGCATCAACTTCAAAGGTCCTTTCCACCTGAAAGGTAACCCGGAAGGAATCCGGCTGGATGGGAAGTGAATCCAGTTCGAGCTCCGGCAAGGCCTCAGCCGGAAAGGTCAAGGTGAATGAAAAGGATTGGTCCCGGTTATCCTGGTAGTTCAAGGGAGCCCAACGCTCAACGGAAGGGGGAATAAAGGGAAAGGTTAGTTCGCCGGCGATTCCGTCTGGAGCAGGCCCGGAAAATCCCAGTAGTTCCAGCCGGTCTGGCTGCACCCGGTAAAATCCTTGTCCTTCCAGTAGGGGGACGGTGGCTATGAATGAGCTTTTCGAAAAACCGGCCGGAAGGTTCACTTCTTCTGAGGAGAGTACGAGTGTTCTTTGGGCAAAAGGGGATTGCAGGTTGCTGAAATCCCATATATGAGGTCCTCCGGGGCCGATCAGGTTGATCGAAGCGGGAAGGTTGTCGATACAAGTGATCAGACTGTCCCCCGGAGCCGGAAAGGTATTTGCGCCCACGGTGATCTGAGCAGCCGTGATCCGGCTTATTCCCAGAAACAAAACAAGAAGAGGGTAGAGATCCTTCATAGGCGCAAGTCTACCGGTTTGGATTTACCTATTTAAACGCAATTGGGTGGTGGAACGATCCCTTAAAATCTGCAAATTTTTGCTTTGTGAGAAATCCCGGGGGTCAAACAGCTTGCAGGCGGACAAGTTTGGCATAGGCTCCCTCCCGCTCCAACAGCTCATTGTGGGTACCTTGCTCGACAATCCTGCCTTTTTCCATCACGACGATGGAATCAGCATGTTGGATGGTACTGAGGCGGTGGGCGATCACGATACTGGTTCGGTTTTGCATAAGCTTGAACAAAGCTTCCTGGACCAGTTTTTCCGATTCGGCATCGAGGGCCGAAGTCGCTTCGTCCAGGATCAAAATGGGCGGATTTTGCAAGATCGCCCGGGCGATGGTCAGTCTTTGGCGCTGCCCT
>CAZXIX010000004.1:31870-43609 GCA_964640855.1 uncultured Saprospiraceae bacterium | reverse complement strand
CCCTCCGCTCAACTTCTGTCCGCGGTCGCCGATGTGGGTCTGATAGCCGTTTTCCGTAGCCAGAATGAAATCATGGGCATTGGCCACTTTGGCGGCTTCGATCACTTCGGTCTCCGAGACCTGCTGAAGGCCAAATACGATGTTGTTGAAAATCGTATCGTTGAAAAGGACGGCCTCCTGGCTGACCAAACCCATGACGGAGCGCAAGTCATGCAGTCGGATGTCCCGGATGTCTACCCCGTCGAGGGTAATCTTTCCGCTGGTGACATCGTAAAAGCGGGGCAACAAGTCTACCAGCGTAGATTTTCCGGCTCCGGAAGATCCCACCAGGGCTATGGAATGGCCTTTGGAAATCCTCAGATCGACCTGATCTAGCACCATACCTTCCTGAGGATTGTACTGGAAGGATACATTCTGGTAATTCACTTCCCGCTCGAAGGCGTGCAGCGGCAAAGCGTCGGGTTTATCCTGAATGGTGACGGGGGCGGAAAGGATTTCCTGGATGCGGTCTATTGCCGCCAACCCTTTTTGTATGGTATACTGAGCCGAGGAAAACTTTTTTGCCGGGTCGATCACATTGTAAAAAGCGAAGATGAACGTAAGGAATGTTGCCGCTTCGAAAGAGCCGGCAAATACCAGGCCGGAACCATACCAAAGCAGGATGGCCACGGTGGTGATCCCCAGAAATTCGCTCAGCGGGGAAGCCAGGTCTCTTCGCCAGTACAAGCGGGTCAGCAGCTTTCGGTAATTCTCATTGGCATTGCCGAACTTTTGGCGCTGGTAGGGCTCGGCATTGAAGGCTTTGACGATTCGAAGGCCAAATAAGGCTTCGTCGAGCAAAGAGACCAGCATGCCCAGTTGTTCCTGAACCCGGGCTGACCGCTTTTTCAAACTGCGGCCGACCCCGCCGATGACGAGCCCGGTGAAAGCGATCAGAATGATCACAAACACAGTCAGCTCCGGACTTATATACAACATGAAACCGATTGACCCCAGGATGATGAGCGGTTCGCGGAAAACGATTTCAATAACTCCGAGGACGCTGAATTCGATCTCCTGGACATCCGCTGTTGCTCGCGACAAGAGGTCTCCTTTTCGCTCGTCGCTGAAATAGGACAGCGGGAGGCGCAGGACTTTATCGAATACCTGGTTTCGGATATCCTTTACGACCCCGTTGCGCACCGGTGCCATGAAAAACAGGGCCAGGTATCGAAAGATGTTCTTTCCGAGAAAAACCAGCACGATGGCCCCGCATACATAAGCCAAAGCGGTAGCCTTCCCTTTCTCCAAAATGATCTGACTCAAAAAGTACTGCGCGGTAGCTACCCATCCGTCGATCGACTGGAGGCTAGTGGGCTTTTCCGTTACCAGGTTCGTTTGATCGAATAGAATATTGAGAAAGGGGACCAGTAAGGGGATGCTCAAGGTGGTGAAAACAGCCGTAAGGATCTGACTCAGGATACTTAAGCTCAGCAAGCCTTTGTATGCACCCAGATAGCCCAGAAATCTCCAGAATTTGGCCATGTTTCAACACTGTGTCTCAGGGCAAAGATGAGTAAAATCCTGAGCACCGGTTATTTCCCTTTATTGAGATTGTCGACGTAGCGGGTATCGTAATTCCCGGAACGGAAATTTTCATCCCGCATCAGTCTTTGGTGGAAAGGAACGGTGGTTTTGATGCCTTCGATGATGAATTCATCCAGTGCCCTTTCCATTTTGGTGATGCATTCCTCGCGGGTGCGCGCCCGGCAGATCAGTTTGGCGATCATGGAATCGTAGTATGGCGGTATGGTGTAGCCGGCGTACACATGAGTATCTACCCGCACGCCGTGGCCCTTGGAGCTGTGGAAACTGGTGATTCTGCCCGGGCTGGGCCGAAATCCGTTGTCCGGATCTTCGGCATTGATCCGGCACTCGATCGCATGGCCGTTCGGAAAGTAGTTTCCCCCGACTATTTTTTCGCCGGAGGCGATTTTCAACTGCTCTTTGATCAAATCATGGTCGATGACCTCCTCCGTGACCGGGTGTTCCACCTGAATGCGGGTATTCATTTCCATGAAATAGAAGTTCCGGTGCTTGTCCACGAGGAATTCTACCGTTCCGACCCCTTCGTAGTCTATGTATTCGCCGGCCAGGACAGCCGCTTCTCCCATGGCTTTCCGAAGTTTATCGGTCATGAAGGGAGAGGGGCATTCTTCAACCAGTTTTTGGTGCCTGCGCTGTATGGAGCAATCGCGCTCGGAGAGGTGGACGACTTTGCCATATTGATCTCCGGCGATCTGGAATTCGATGTGACGGGGTTCTTCGACGAATTTTTCGATGTAGATCCCATCGTTGCCGAAAGCGGCTTTAGCTTCTTTACGGGCGCTTTCCCAGGCGTGTTCGAACTCATCGTCCTTTTTTACGATGCGCATACCTTTGCCGCCCCCGCCGGCAGTTGCCTTGATCATAACCGGAAAGCCTATTTCGGCGGCGATCTTTTTACCGGCTTTCAGGTCCCTGACCAGGCCATCGGAGCCCGGCACTACGGGAACGCCGGCTTTGATCATGGTTTCCTTGGCCGTTATTTTGTCGCCCATTCTCCGGATCTGCTCCGGCGTAGGGCCGATGAATTTAATGCCGTATTCCTGGCAAACCTCGGCGAAGTCGGCGTTCTCGGCCAGGAAGCCATAGCCCGGGTGGATGGCGTCTGCGTTGGTGATTTCCACCGCTGCCATGATCCGGGGAATGCTGAGGTAAGATTCGGAGGATTGAGGGGCGCCTATGCAGACTGCCTCATCGGCAAAACGGACATGCAGACTGTCCTTGTCGGCCGTAGAATAAACGGCAACGGTCTTTATACCCATCTCGCGGCAGGTACGTATGACGCGCAGTGCGATCTCTCCCCGGTTGGCTATCAGAACTTTATTGAACATGATTTTGCTTGGGCTGCTACTGCCCGTTCGGCAGTCAAATGATAGGGAATAAGGAACGGCACCTTGACCGGATCAGGGATTGGGGTCTACCAGATAAAGTACCTGATCATATTCAACCGGTGAGGCATCCTCGACCATCACCTTTACGATCTTGCCGCCTACGTCAGACTCGATCTCATTGAAGAGTTTCATTGCCTCGACAATGCAAACTACGGTGCCTACTTCGATGGTATCCCCGACTTTGACATAGGGCGGCTTATCCGGTGAAGAACTCCGGTAAAAAGTACCCACGATCGGAGAACGGATCTCTATGTAGTTTTTGGCACTTTCCTCAGCGGTCTTCTCCTTTTCCGGTGTTTGGGCGGAGCTTTCGGCCGGTTGGGGATTTTGGGGGGCAGGGGCTACCGGGGCGGGAGGAGCCGCCTGCACCGGCTGCACCGGCAGGATGGAACCGGAGGTCGGCACAGGCGTAAGTTCTTTACGGATCTTCTCATAATGCTTGGTTCGGATGGAAATCTCCAATTCTCCGTCCCGCATTTTGAATTCCGATAGTTCGAGCTTGCTGACGAGCTTGAGGAGCTCGGTAATTTCCTTGAAATTCATTGGCTATTTTTTTACCCGCTCCATATAAGCTCCGGTGCGTGTATCGATTTTGATAATATCTCCCTGGTTAATGAACAGAGGTACCCGCACCTCAGCGCCGCTTTCTACCTTGGCCGGCTTGAGGGTATTGGTGGCGGTATCCCCTTTGACTCCAGGCTCCGTGTAGGTAACCTCCATCTCCACATACTGAGGCATTTCCATCGTGAGAGGCGTTTCTTCCTGGGCGTGAAAAAGGACATCCACTTCCATTCCTTCCTGAAGGAATTGGGGGGCCTCCAGCAGGCCTTCGGGAAGCGCTACCTGCTCGAAGGTGTCATTATCCATGAAGTGGTAGCCCATATCGTCGTTGTAGAGAAATTGGAACTTCCTTCTTTCTACCCGGACTTCCTCGATTTTGTGACCGGCCGGGAAAGTATGGTCAATGACTTTTCCGGAAGTTATGCTTTTCAGTTTGGTGCGGACAAAAGCGGCTCCCTTGCCGGGTTTTACGTGCAGGAATTCGACTACCGAAAAGATATCATTGTTGAAAGATATGCACAGACCGTTTCGGATATCGGAGGTAGATGCCATAATTGAGTTGGTTTTGTCTGATTAGCCGGTGAGTCCGGCGAGGCAAAGATAGGAAATGCCCGATTTATGGTGAATAGGCCCACCGCACATAAACCGCGCCCCAGGTGAAGCCTCCTCCAAAGGCGGTAAGAATGAGATTGTCGCCTCTTTGCAATTGGTCTTCCCACTCCCAAAGGCAGAGCGGGATGGTACCCGCTGTAGTATTGCCGTATTTATGAATGTTGACCATGACCTTCTCCATGGGGAAATCCGCCATGGAGGCCACGCTTTCTATGATCCGGCGGTTGGCCTGATGCGGAACCAGCCAGGCTACATCTTCCGTTTTCAGGCCATTGCGCTTCATGATCCTTTTGACGACATCTGACATGCCGGATACCGCCGCTTTGAAAACGGGGCGCCCGATCTGACGGATGAAGTGTTCCCGCCTTTCAATGGTCTCCAGGGTAGGAGGATATTTCGAACCCCCCGCTTTTTGGTACAATAGGTCTTTTCCGGAACCATCGCTTCTCAAAATGGAATCTACGAGCCCCATGCCGGAGGTGTCGGGCTCCAGCATGACCGCTCCGGCACCGTCCCCGAACAGGATACAGGTAGACCGGTCTGTATAATCCACAATGGAAGACATCTTGTCCGCACCGATGACCATCACTTTTTTGTAGGTTCCGGATTCGATGAATTTGGCGCCGGTAGCCAGTGCAAAAAGGAAACCCGAGCAGGCAGCACCGAGGTCGAAGGTGAAAGCATTTTTCATGCCCGCTTCAGCAGCTACCAGGTTGGCGGTATCCGGGAAAAACATATCGGGTGTGACCGTGGCCAAAATGACCAGCTCTACCTCCTCCGGATCGGTTTGGGTTTTTTCCAACAGCCCTCGGGCCGCTTCGATGCCCAATACGGAAGTCCCCTGGGCTTCTCCTTTGAGTATGCGACGTTCCTGGATGCCGGTACGGGTGGTGATCCACTCGTCATTGGTGTCCACAATGGTCTCCAATTCCTTATTCGTAAGAATATAATCGGGCACGTATCCGTGTATGCCGGTTATTGCTGCCAGGATCTTATTATCCATGCCGTGGTGCTGCTTGAAAAATTAGGCGCAAGGTATAAAAAAACGGATATACCCCCCTTGGCCTCAAACCGGCTCCTTCAACGGCGCTTTCTGCGACCCGGCATCCCCCGGCCTGGAGATAAGCCAAAGACCGAGGAAGGTCAGCAGTCCATTGAGCGCGAGCGTCAGGAAGCCAAACTGAAAGCCTCCGAAGAGCTGCTCCGAATAGCGGTCCAGGAGGAAAGAAAGGAGGGGAGAGAGCACACACACGACCCAGACCCATCGGTCATTTACCCCTCGGGAGGTTAAAATTCCAAAGGAAAAAAGACCCAATAAGGGGCCATAGGTATAGCCGGCAGCCCGGAAAAGCAGGTTGATCACGGCATCGTCGCTGATCCACCAGAAGGCCATGATCAGGAGGAGGATGATCCCCGAGAAAGACAGGTGTACTCCAAACCGGACCCTTCTTTGGCGTGAGGTATCCTGTTGCTCTTCTTCAAAACCGAGAAAATCGACACAAAAAGAGGTAGTGAGTGCCGTCAGGGCCGAATCGGCACTGGAATAGGCGGCGGCCAGCAAGCCGATCAGGAAAACGATCCCCAATGCAGCCGGAAAAGAGCTCAGGGCCAGCATGGGGAAGAGATTGTCCGACCTTTCCGGTAGGGCCAACCCCTCTTCGGCCACATACAGATAAAGCAAAGCGCCCAGGATCAAAAAGATCAGGTTGGCGACTACCAGGATGGCGCTGAAAGTATACATGTTTTTCTGGGCATCGCCCAGGCTCTTGCAGCTCAGGTTCTTTTGCATCATATCCTGGTCCAGGCCCGTCATGACAATGGTGATCAACGCCCCGCTGAAGAACTGTTTGAAAAAATTGTTGGGATCTCCCCAGCCCCCTTCAAAAAAGAACACCCGATCGTAACCGGCCTCGCTGATCCGGTCCCAAATGGAGGATACGTCGCCGCCGAGATGGTAAAAGACAAAAAAAATCGTCCACACGGCTGCTCCCAACATACTGAATGTTTGGACGGTGTCGGTCCAGATGATCGTATTCAAACCGCCTTTGTAGGTATAGATCCAAATCAGCACGATCGTAAGGGTGGCCGTGAGCCAGAACGGAATGTTCATCCCCTTCAGCAAGAATTCGTGCATGACCATAGCCACCAGAAAAAGGCGAAAGGAAGCGCCGATGCTTCGGGATAATAAAAAATAGGCGGCTCCCGTACGATAGGAGACTGGGCCAAGTCGTCCTCCGAGATAGGTATATATGGAGGTTAAGCGAAGGCGGTAATACAAGGGCAGGAGCACATGGGCGATGAACAGGTATCCCAGGAGATATCCGAATACGATCTGCATATAGGAAAAGTCCCGGTTGGCTCCCCCGGCTCCCACAACGCCGGGAATGGAAATAAAGGTTACCCCTGACAAGGAGGCTCCGATCATACCGATGGCGACTACGATCCAGGGGGATTTCCGTCCGGCAAGAAAAAAACTTTGGTTGCTGGATTTTCGCCCGGTCCGCCAGGCTATGGCCATCAGCACGGCAAAATAACCTGCGACGCAACTCAGGAACAGGAAAGGAGAGATGGTGGTTTGCATAGTTTCGGGAAGCTGTTTGGGTGATTAGGGGTCTGTCATTCCTTTCCCGGGACATCCTTCAGGCCGTGCAGGCTCCAGGCTTCCGGCCGTGCCGCAAAGTGGATCTTGGTGTTGGCCCAAACTCTCTGAAAGAGCTCACTCGCCCGGTAGGCATCCAGATGATCTTCGGATTCCCAATGGCTGTAGGTGAAAAAGATATGACCATGCGGTTTTTTCTGCTGCCACAACTCCAGGTGATGGCAGCCCGGAAACCGGCGGATAGCGTCTTGGTTGCGTTCAAAATTCGCCAAAAACAAGGGTACGGACTCTTCTTTGAAGGTAAGTTTTACAAGTCGGTAAAGCATAGTGTCGATGCGGTTGGCTTCTTGGGTTTGAATTAGCTGGATTTGCTTTTTCGGCGGTTTTCGAAGACGACCTGTACGGTATCCTCTACACTCAGGCTTAACAGAGTGACGGCTTTACCCTTGTTTATAGCGACTTCCAGGTATCCTGCAGAATTAAACCGGCACAAGGGGCTGCCCAGAGGAGCTTCGTGATAATGATCGACCAGTCGCCGGATGGGGTCGTTCCGTTTAAAGAACAGGGAGAACCTCCTCCCTTCCCCGACCTTTTTAAACAAGTCCTGGCGAATGTTGGTGATTGCATTGTCGTATTGATCAATGTAGATGACGTTACCTTGTATCATGGTTTTGCTGATGACCGGCTGAAGGCTCAGGCGATGTACGATTTGGTCCGTTTGCCTCCCCCAACCCGCCAGACTTCCCTGACGGGCGATATGGCCCACGGCGGCAGAATAGGCCGTTCGCAGCGGGTGCGGGTGTCGGAGGGATATGGGGTGAATATGGCAAAGCTGGGGCAGATCCTCAAAAACAAGCGAGAAAATACCGTTGTCCGGCCCCAGAAAAAAGTGATTGCGATACTTCAGGCCCAGGATTTGCGGCTTCTTTTGGTCAAAATCGTTCACGCTGACCAGGTGGATCGTACGCTCGGGAAAGGCCTCCCAGGCATTGGAAAACAGGTAGGCAGCTTGAACGATATTGTAATTTTGGACATTATGGGATATGTCGATCAGTCGCAAGGCGGGCTCTTCCTGCAGTATAGACCCTTTCAGTGCTGCCAGGTAGTGATCGCGGAGTCCATAGTCGGTCGTCAGGGTCACAAAGACCATTTCGATAAATTCGGATTTAGCGTTTTTTTAAAATGCCACTTTGGGTCATCCTTGTCGAAAGTCGTAATTTAGAGATTAATTAGTTGGCCGAGTAAACTTACCTTTCCAGATCGGGAAGTCCACGTCGACAATAAGAGCTCGCCAATAAGACCAAACTGGAGATTGCCTTTGAGCGAAATCATTTTAACGGTAGACGACCTCGATCCGGTCGAACTCTTCGGAGAGAATAATGTCAAGCTGAACCTGCTGCGCAAAGCGTACCCCGACCTCACCATTACCAGTAGGGGTTCTCATCTCAAGATCAGCGGTGACAAAAAATACACGCAGAAAGCCAAGGCCAAATTCGAGCTGATGGTGCGCCTGCTCCGCGAACACCACGAACTGCCCGTCCAGGTAGTGGAAGATTTGATGCAAGGAGAAAATCCGTTCGCATCCCGCCTGGGAAACGGCAAACACAACAAGGCCATCTTGTACGGGCGAGGGGGCAAGGAGATCAAGGCCAAGACCCGCAATCAGAAAAAGCTGATCGAAGCCTCGGAAGACAACGACATCGTTTTTGCCGTCGGCCCTGCCGGTACGGGAAAGACCTACACGGCCGTGGCCCTCGCCGTGCGGGCGCTGAAGAATCGGGCCGTCAAGAAGATCATCCTTACCCGGCCGGCGGTGGAAGCGGGCGAAAGCCTGGGCTTCCTTCCGGGCGATCTGAAAGAAAAGATCGATCCCTACCTTCGGCCGCTTTACGATGCGCTGGACGATATGCTCCCCTCCGAAAAGCTGGAGCACTTCATGAACACCCGGGTCATCGAAGTGGCCCCTCTGGCCTTCATGCGGGGCCGTACACTTGACAACGCCTTCATCATTTTGGATGAAGCGCAGAACTGCTCAACCCTGCAGATCAAAATGTTCCTGACCCGACTGGGCCCCACAGCCAAGTGCATCATCACCGGAGACCTCTCCCAGGTCGACCTCCCCTTTCACCAAAAATCGGGCCTCCGGCGTGCGATTGGCATTTTAGGCGAGTTGGATGGGATCGAAACTATTTACCTTGATGCCGAAGATGTCGTTCGTCATCGACTCGTAAAGGCCATCATCAAGGCCTACGAAGCTTCCGACGAAAAACGCCGCAAGGGTCTCAAGGGAAAAAACGAGGAAGAATGACATCTCAGGTTATCTACCAAGGAAATCTTCGAACACAAGCTCGCCACATCAAGTCCGGCAATGAGATCATCACAGATGCGCCCACCGACAACCACGGCAAAGGTGAGGCTTTCTCTCCTACCGACCTGGTGGCTACCGCGCTGGCTACCTGTATGCTGACGGTCATGGGGATCAAAGCCCGGAACAAGGGCTGGAATCTGGAGGGATCGAAAGCCAGCATTACCAAGATCATGGCTTCTCATCCCCGCCGGATCTCCGAAATACACGTCCTGCTTGAAATGGCTGGCGATAGCTTGTCGGTTGAGAATCAATCCCTGTTGGAACAAATAGCGCTGAACTGTCCGGTTGCGAAAAGTGTTTCGAACGAAATAAGACAACAAGTATCATTCGAATGGCAGGCGCGAAAGGAAGCAAAATGACTAAGGAAGTAAACAAAGCGACTCAATTCATCGTAGAGGTCCCCGAATCTTATCGGAAAGCTTTTTTCAAAATCCTGAGAGGATTGGAGGAAGCTGAGGTTATCTCTTCTTTCCAGGAGGATGAACAGGGCCCCGAGAAACGCGTTGGCGGAAGACCTGCCGGCCAGAACGAGCAGATGCGTCAGTATCACGATCTGCTAGACTAAAACCGGCATGGAGGCTCGGCTAGCCCATTTCTCCGGACCGGTTTCGGGAAGCATCCGCATTCCCGGCAGCAAAAGCATTAGCAACCGGGCGCTAATCGCTCGCGCCTTGTGCGAAGAACCCTTTCCCATCGATGGGTTATCCGAAGCACTGGATACCCAGACCCTGCTTCATTTGCTCGAAACCCGCCCCTCGCTACTGGATGCCGGCCCGGCAGGAACTACCTATCGCTTCCTCACGGCTTACCTGGCCTTGCAGCCCGGTGTGCAGGTGCTAACGGGCAGCCGGCGTATGAAAGAGCGCCCCATCGGTCTGCTGGTAAACGCCCTCCGGCAACTCGGCGCTGATATTCACTATCTCGAAAAAGAAGGATATCCTCCCCTGGAGATCCGGGGTTTTGATCCGGCCGGCCAGAAAACAGACCGGTTAACCATTCCCGCCTCTACCAGCAGCCAATTCATTTCAGCTCTTTTGTTGATCGCTCCGTCTTTGCCCCACGGGTTGTCCCTGAAATTGGAAGGGGAGGTCGTCTCCCGCCCCTACATCCAGATGACCTTGAACATCATGGCTCATTTCGGAGCCCTCTTTCATTGGGAAGGGGATACCATCTCCGTACCGGCAGGGGCGTACCGGGCCAAACCCTTTGTGGTAGAGTCGGATTGGTCAGCGGCGAGTTATTATTATGCTCTGGCGGCTCTGGCGCCGGAAGCGGACATACTGGTTCGTCAGTTTGAATCTGAAAGTGTGCAGGGAGATTCCGTTCTGGCAGCGCTGATGACGGAATTCGGCGTTCGCACCACCTTTGAATCGGACGGCATCCGCCTCTTGAAACCAAGGGGAGCCGGTCTTCCGGAGCATTTTCAGTTTGATTTCCTGGCATGTCCGGACATCGCCCAAACCCTGGCGGTGATCTGCGCCGGCCTGGGGGTTCCGGCCCGATTGGAGGGCTTACGGACGCTGCGGGTCAAGGAAACCGATCGAATCGATGCCCTGATTACGGAGCTGGCGAAGGTAAAGGTAAAAGCCAATTCCCTGGGCGACGATGTCCTCCAGATTAAGGGGAAAGCTGAGGTAACCGGCGAGCCTTTATTCGCGACCTACGAGGACCATCGCATGGCCATGGCTTTCGCACCCTTGGCTTGCCGGGGGGACATAAGGATTGAGGATCCCAAGGTCACCGGAAAATCTTACCCCTCTTTTTGGGAGGATCTGGCGCAGTTGGGGTTGACATCCCGAATCGGGCCTGCGGAAAGGCCATTCTGATCAATTGGTTCCCTTATCGCCTACTTCCAGGATCTTGATCTCTACCCGCTGGTTTTTCCGGCGTCCCTCAATCGTATCGTCGGAAGCAATCGGGAAGCGTTTTCCATATCCCTTGTATTCGAGTTGGAGTTCGGGAATGCCCCTTCGTTGCAGATAGTTGGCGACGGAGCGGGCGCGGTCGGTGGATAATCGATCGCAGTACTCGGGTTCGGGCAATCCGTTGGTGTGCCCGCCGATCTCGATCACTACTTCGGGATTATCCCGCAAGAAAACAAAGAGTTCCTGCAGGCCTTGTTCCGAGCCGGTTCGGATGGTCGCTTTATCGGCTTCAAAATAAAGCTTGTCCATGCGCAGGGTGATACCCTCTCGCACATTGTCGCGATTCAGTTCGGCAATGGAGGTCGGGGCAGCCGTCCTTTCCGGCTGGGGCGCGGGAGGCGAGGGTTCGGCCTGTGGAAGGACAGGAGGAGCCGTGGGTTGCTGGGCTCCGCGTGAACTGCTCTGGGCTGAGGTATTGGGTTCGGGCTCGGCCGGAGGTTCGTTGACGGCTACGGGCTCGCTTTGGACAGGCTCGGGCAGCGGCTGGGAGCAACTGACCGGCTGAAGGCCCGAAGCGCCGTCCACAAGAATGTTACCGTTGTAGGGGAAAAGAACGGGCGTATCGTAGTAGGCTTCCAGAATGATGTAGGAGTAATTGGCGGTGGGCTCCAGTTTGAACTGGAATTCGGACCAGTCGTAGTTGGTGATCAGTCCCGATTCGGCGAGCAACTGGCGGCGGTCGCAATGGCCGAACCCGCC
>CAZXIX010000004.1:0-31860 GCA_964640855.1 uncultured Saprospiraceae bacterium | reverse complement strand
CCGCCATAGACCCGCAATTTGACGGGGGTATTGTAGTTGACCACCTCTTCGGTACGTCGGCTGAGGCTGACGTACATCTCGGAGCGGGCGAGCATAATAGAGAAGGAATAGCACTGATCTGCGCGTAGCGGCCGGGTCAGCCGCTGGGAAACCGATTCGTAGGTGTCATTGTCCCTGACGACCATGCCCAGATAGGTGACGCCGTGTGCGGCCGGTTTGGAAACGGCGAACTCATTATTGGGTTGGGTGTCGGGGGCGGACTCTCCGGAAAAACCGCAATCGTTCCAGCCGGAAGGTTGGCGGCTGTGCTGGGGTACATCTTCGAAGGATGCGTTGACCAGCTTGATGGTTTCTGTGCTAGCCTGGGCCATCAAATAGGGTACGGCGGCAAGTGTCAGGTACAGTAATGTTAGACAACTCCTCTTCATGTCAATTCGTTTTCCTGTGTTTTAACGCCCCGGTCGTGCGTTTTGGTTTCATTCCTTTTGGGAAATCCGATTTTGCTTATACCGGCACAGGGACGAAAAGGTCCGGGGGCCGGGCGAACTTGTTTTGAGAGTTGGAATCCGATGGGTTCAGGGGAATCGGCGCAGCGGGAAAAGGCTGCAAACGGTACCGTCCTTGCAAATTAGAAAAAATATGAGCTATTGGAAAGCATTTAAGCCCGTGATATCCATGCCGGTGATTAAAAGATGTATATCGTGGGTGCCTTCATAGGTTAAAACGGTTTCCAGGTTCATCATGTGGCGCATGACCGGGTACTCATCTGTGATCCCCATGCCGCCGTGTATCTGCCGGGCTTCGCGGGCTACCTGCAAAGCCATGTGCACGTTATTGCGCTTGGCCATGGAGATCTGGGCCGGGGTCGCTTTCCCTTCGTTGGCCAGTTTTCCCAGGCGCCAGACCAGCAACTGGGCCTTGGTGATCTCCGTTATCATTTCGGCCAGCTTCTTTTGCTGCAGTTGGAACTGCCCGATCGGCCGACCGAACTGTTTTCTTTCCAGGCTGTACCGCAAAGCGGCGTCGTAGCAATCGAGAGCAGCGCCCACAGCCCCCCAGGCTATTCCGTAGCGGGCTTTATTGAGGCAGGAAAGGGGGCCTTTCAGCCCTTTCACATTCGGCAGGAGATTGGATTTGGGTAAGCGGACGTCCTCGAAAACCAATTCGCCTGTCAAGGAAGCGCGCAGGCTCCATTTTCCTTTGATCTCGGGTGCCGAGCATCCCGGACTGTCCAGATCTACGATCATCCCCCGCACGGTTCCTTTCTCATCTTTGGCCCAAACCACCGCCACGTCAGCGACCGGTGAGTTGGTGATCCACATTTTGGACCCGTTCAGAATGAAAAAGTCACTTTCTTCCCGGATATGGGTAAGCATGCCGCCGGGATTGGATCCGTGATCCGGCTCGGTCAGCCCGAAGCAGCCGATCCATTCCCCACTCCCCAGTTTGGGGAGGTATTTTTTCTTTTGCTCCTCCGAACCGAAGCGATAGATCGGGTACATGACCAGCGATCCCTGAACGGATGCCATGGATCGAATACCGGAGTCGCCCCTTTCCAATTCCTGCATAATAATCCCGTAGGCCATCTCATCCATGCCGCCGCCTCCGTATTCGACGGGCAGGCTGGGACCGAAAGCCCCTATGTCAGCCAGTCCTTTAAACAGATGCGTGGGGCATTCGGCACGCTGGGCATAGTCCTCGATGATAGGAGAAACTTCCTGCTTGACCCAGTCGCGGACGGCATCCCGGGCCAGAAGATGATCCGAATCCAACAGCTCATCGATCTGAAAATAATCGTGATGTTGGTAGGGATCCAGCCGTGTTTTTTTATCGGCAGCATCTACCGATCCATTAGAATGTCCGGATTGCATACAAGTCTGAATTATTGGTTACGTTACACTTCGGTAAAGGTACACTTTTGTCCATGAACCCTTTGGGCGTTTGGCTTGCCGAGAGTCAAAATCCGAAAGGACAAAATCCATGTCATGCCAATTGTCAGTTTAACAGGTATGCAGTTTCGGGCGCTACACGGATTCTACGAAGAGGAAAAGCAAACGGGCGGCGATTTCGAGGTCGATCTGTGGATCGATTTTAAGTGGGATGTGAAAATTGCAGAGAAAGACAAGTTGGGCGAAACGATCAATTACGAAGCCCTCTATCTTTTTTGCCAATCGGAAATGAAAAAACCCACCAAGCTTATCGAAACGGTAGCCTTCAAGATCATGGAGCGGATCAAAAAACATTTCGGTGACGAAAAGGTGACCGGGATCCGGATCCACCTCAAAAAGCTCCATCCTCCTTTGCCGGGGAAAGTCCATTATGCTTCTATCGAGATCGGACACGGCACCTTGCAGATGAGCCCCCTGCAGTTGGCTTTCACGACCACCCAACTGGTCGAGCGCACGGATAAAATCATGAAAAAGTAAGGATAACCTGAACCGGAGGGCGATTTTTTTGTGATTCTTATAACAGAATCAACAATTTAGGAAGGCTTTAAATTATTGA
Organism: uncultured Saprospiraceae bacterium; assembly: GCA_964640855.1. Lineage (GTDB taxonomy): Bacteria > Bacteroidota > Bacteroidia > Chitinophagales > Saprospiraceae > JAJDFU01. The sequence continues at coordinate 29,355 of CAZXIX010000004.1, read as the reverse complement.
TCCGGCCCCGGGGCATATGGCATTTGCCGGGGTTGATCCCTAGCTTTGGGCCATAGCTGAAATTTTCATCAAAACAATATGGACGTCGAGATCTTATCCCGGATACAGTTTGCGTTCACGGTATCCTTTCATTACATCTATCCGCCGCTGAGCATTGGTCTGGGGCTGATCATGGTTATTCTGGAGAGCCTTTATCTGCGCACTCGAAACGAAGAGTATCACCAGCTGGCCCGGTTTTGGACGCGGATCTTTGCCCTGACCTTCGGGCTGGGCGTGGCTACCGGAATCGTGATGGAATTCGAGTTCGGTACTAACTGGGCAACCTATTCCCGTTTTGTAGGCGATATTTTCGGCTCCGCTCTGGCTGCCGAGGGCATTTTTGCCTTTGCCCTGGAAAGCGGCTTCCTGGGGGTTTTGCTTTTCGGCTGGAACCGGGTGAAACCGATCGTGCACTTCATTTCCACGATCGGAGTCTTTCTGGGGAGCTTGTTCAGCGCCATCTGGATTGTTGTGGCCAACAGCTGGCAACAGACGCCGGCCGGTTATCATATTGTGGGCGAAGGGCTTGATGCCCGTGCGGAAATCGTGGATTTCTGGGCCATGGTATTCAACCCCTCGAGCGTAGACCGCCTGGTGCATGTGTGGTTCGGTGCTTTCCTGGCCGGGGCTTTTCTGGTGTTGAGCGTGCACGCCTGGTATTTGCTGAAAAACCGGCATGTTGAAATTTCCAAAAAAGCTTTTCGCATTGCCCTGGTGGTAGCCACGGTGGGCTCACTGGCTCAATTGCTGGCCGGGCACCGGTCGGCCGAGGGCGTAGCGGTGAATCAACCGGCCAAGCTGGCTGCCTTCGAAGGCCATTTCGATACCCTGGCTCCCGCAGACCTGTACGTGTTCGGGTGGGTAGACAAAGAGTCGCAGACCGTCACCGGCCTGGGGATTCCCGGGGGCACCTCTTTTATGCTGGACCAAGACTTTTCTACGCCGGTAAAAGGGCTGAACGCTTTTGCGAAGGAAGACCGCCCCACCGCCTTGAATGCGATCTTCCAATTTTATCACCTGATGGTGGCTTGTGGCATGGCCATGATCGCTTTGACCCTTCTGGCTACTTTTTTTTGGTGGCGGGGCAATCTATTTGAACAGCGCTGGTTGCTTTGGGCTTTTGTCTTTGCGGTTTTGCTGCCGAACGTAGCCAACCAGGTGGGCTGGTTCTCTGCTGAAATGGGGCGCCAACCCTGGGTGGTTTACGGCCTTTTGCGGACCAGCGATGCTTTGAGCAAAGTGGTGCAGGCCAACCAGGTGTTGTTCTCTCTCATTTTATTTACTCTGATTTACAGCCTTCTCTTTGCCTTGTTCCTTTACCTGCTCAACAAAAAGATCCAGCACGGTCCGGAGGAAGGTCCCGGCTTTCAGCACAGCCCCGTTCAGGAGGGTATGGCGGAAGTCTTCGGCAAAAAATAACTCCAGGGGCAGCCGCGCAGACCATTGGGCAGGCTATCTCTGTAAACCCTAATCGATAAAATGTATACCTCAGAAATTTTAGGATTGGATTATCCGACGCTTTGGTTCCTCGTCATCGGAGGTCTGTTTTCCGGCTATGCTATTCTCGACGGTTTTGACCTGGGCGCCGGCGCCTGGCATCTTTTTTTGCGCAAAGAGGAAAGCCGCCGGATCGCCTTGAATGCCATCGGGCCGGTCTGGGACGGCAATGAAGTGTGGCTGGTCATCGGCGGCGGAGCGCTTTTTGCCGGCTTTCCGGACGTTTACGCCACTCTTTTCTCAGCCATGTATATCCCGTTTATGCTCTTTCTGTTCTTTTTGATCTTTCGGGCAGTCAGCATTGAATTCCGCTCCAAGGAACCCATGAAATGGTGGCGGCAGATGTGGGACATCAGCTACAGCGTTTCCAGTACCATGCTGGCCATTTTGCTGGGCGTAGTTTTGGGGAATGTATTATTGGGGATGGATCTGGGGCCGGATAAAGAATACCGGGGGAGCTGGTTGTCGTTTATCAATCCGTACGCCCTTCTGGTGGGGATCACTACACTTGCCCTGTTTATGATGCACGGAGCCATTTACCTGACCCTGAAGACGGAGGGCAGGTTGTTTGCCAAGGTGCGGGTGTTGCTCTGGCGCGCCATCCTGTTTTTTACCCTGGCTTTTCTGGCATTAACGGCTTACACGCTGCTGGCCATTCCCCATTTGTCAGACAACTTCCTCGAGCAGCCCGCTCTGTTTGTTCTTCCCCTGATGGCCTTCCTCAGCATTGCCAACATACCCCGGCTGGTGACCCGAAAAAGATATCGGTGGGCCTTTTTCTTTTCGGGGCTGACGGTGGCGCTTTTGCTCATGGTCGTCGCTTTTGAACTCTATCCCGTGATCATTTTTTCCTTTCCGGATACCGCCAACAGCCTGACTGTGACCAATGCCGCCGCTTCGGAAAAGTCTCTGGGTATCATCCTGCTTTTTGCGGCTATCGGTACTCCCCTGGTTCTTTCCTACACGGCTTTCGTATTCTATACGTTCCGGGGGAAGGTCAAGCTGGACGAGACGAGTTATTGAGGTATCAGGGTATCGGTTGAATGGTTGAGTGGTTAAGTAGGTATTAGGTGTACTGATAAGCGAACTTAGGGTTGATCATTTCTTCTTTGGGCACTTGGGGGCTCCTTGGCGTACTTTGCGGTGAATGGGGAACCTCACCTAATAAACCACGAAGGCGCTACGAAGGCGCTAGGGGCGCAATGGGTTCAGTGACAAATAGGACTTGTCCACAAATGGATTGTTGGTACAATTAGGTATTAGGTGGGAGCGCAGCAGAGTTCCTGGCAAGCCAGGAAAACATTCAAATTTTGGAAAAACCAGGATTCGCTTCGTCAGGGTATCGATGAAAGGCAGTTGGCAGGAATCAAGCTTTTGAAAGTCTTAGGTACAGACCTGATATTCCTGTAGGCTCAGGCCAATAAAAGGGTGTACATGCTCTACGGGCAAAAGGGTAACCGGTACCGCTTGATCAGGTATCAGGTACATATAGGATATTCAGCTTGTTACCAGATACCCGGATACCGGCTGATTCCTGGATGATCCTCCAGGGAGGCCCCACATTCCAATAATACTTTAAGAATTATGGGTTTGCACTTAACTTTTCGGTTCCAAAGCTCCCAACCGATGCAAGGCAAGGCTCCTTTTTTCGGGCGCTGTACGCGGGTAGGCGCCAAAGAAGCGAGTGGCAGGTATCGGTTGAATCTTTACCTTTGGGCACTGACTGACCAACGAGTTCCCATGAAAAAACTATTTCTCCTTTTATTCGGGTTAGCTCTGGCGTATGTAGATCTGAATGCGCAGGGCTTTGCCTGGGGATTGAAAGCCGGCCCGAGCCTGGGTTTTCAGCTCTGGGAGCCGCCGGCTACCCGGGGAGGCCTCTTTGGCTACCACGGCGCTGTCTACATCGAGTCGCTCGACCTGGAAGAGCGTTATGCCCTCTACGCGCAATTGGGGTACCATCTGCGGGGCAGTACCGTCCGATTTCAATTCATTGATTTTAATACCGGGGAGCGTTTTCAGGAGCGCGAGCCCTATTCTTTCGGCAACCTGGCCTTGCAAGTGGGAGCCAAACAAAAATTTGGTGCCGGGCGGGGCGGAACCAATGTTTTCTACCTGTTGGGCCTCCGCGGCGAGTACAACCTTACCAACAACCTTCCCAAGTCCTCGGATGAGATCTTTTATCATGGGGGTACCCTATTCGATGAGTTTGTTCGGGACTTTGTTTTTGGGGCCAGCGTAGGTGGAGGGATCGAATTCCCTTTTTCGGATTACGTGGGCGGGATGATCGAAATCTCCGTCCATCCGGATTTTTCGAAGCAATTTGACCAGCAGGGAGACTTGAACCTTATCAATCCCTTTTTTCCCCAAAACCAGGTGCTGATTCCCGCCCGGGGCATACGCAACCTGACCCTGGAGTTCACCTTTGCTATCCGTTTTCTGCGAATCTACGAATACGAGTAGGGGTTTTTACCGGCCAAATACCAAGCGGCTGACCTCTGCGACCCCATCTACCTGAAGGCGGAGAAAATAAGTACCCGGACTCAGGTTCAGGTCAGCCCGATTGATCTCTTCTTTATACTCGCCTTTTGGCAAACTGCCCAGGTTGAACGCCTTGATCTTCTTTCCCTGCAGGTCGATAAGAGTCAGAGACACGCTTTCGGCAGATCGATTTAATTGAAACTGCACACTTGCATATTCCGATGCAACATTGGGAAAAACCTTCACTGTGAATGGAGCTGTTTTTTGTACGGCAGGAGATGGGATTGCTTTCACCTTAGTCTTGTGGGTGTCATCAATTTTGGCCGCACGGGATGGTTTTACTTTGGCAACCTTTGTTTTGTTACGATTCTGTGCTTTTTTCTTCTTTCCCTTCGTTTTAATCTCGATCACCCCATATAAATTTTCGTGCGGATACCGTTTTTGAGCAGCTTCTCCCCGTAATACCGTTATACTCTCAATATCCTCAGGGTCCAGGTCCTGCGGTATTCTGACCTGTTTTTCATAGATGATAACTTCACCGTCGATAACCAGTAGAACGGTAGAATCCCCTTCGGATTTGATCGATTCAGGGATTTTTTTACGTGCTACTTCCTGACTTTCTCCGCTAAAAACAGGTATTGAAGTTGTTCGAAATGCGACCGACGAATTCAGCGAGGGAGCGCTTACAGGTAGCTGGGCGATGGGTTGTTCAACGACATCCTTAACTTGAAGATCCGATCCCTTTCTGGCACCTAAACCTGTAGGCTGCTTATCTAACGCTCTTGTCGCTATTCTACCATCGGACTTTCCCGGTAGCTTTTTCGCGGACTCGGGTTCATCTATTGTTCCCAAGGAATTTCTGGGAGTTGTCAAAGCATTTTGCTTACTCAGTAGGGTTTCCACCGGCGTCCCAGACGCGAGGACGCTATCCGGTATTTGTTCTACTAAATCGAAAGAAAACAGCAGAACTAAAATGGAAAGAAGGGGCAGCGTACCGAAGTATTTCAGACCCTGACGAAGAGTGGAAGGGGTTTGACCTAACATGATCAGCCTTTTTTGGGTGAAAGAATGGAAGGAATGGGTGGATACCGGGCTAATGGATACGGAGCTGTGGGAAATTAAGACTCGGGCATAATCCAGGGGATCAACCTTCTGGACCACTACCTGGTCGGCGATGTATTCATGGGTTTCGCGCAAGCTTTTGCGAAAGAGGTATATCGAGGGGTGAAACCAAAAAAGCAATACCAGAATTTCAAGTACCAAGAAGTCCAGTGTGTGCCTTTGTCGGACGTGCACGAGTTCGTGTTCGAGCATTAACGGGAAATCCCCCTTTGCCTTTTTTGGATTCAGAAGAATATAATTTAGAAAGGAAGCAGCAGGATAGTTTCCTTCCACTTCTACCAGGGTATAGCCGTTGAATTTTGTTTGCTTTTCCCTTGCGCTGATCCACCCGAGCATTTTCCAAAGAATAAGGCCGCGACGGAGAGCCATCATTGCCAAGCCGATTAAGTATAGGACAATGAGAACCTCTCCAAAGGAGAAGGGCCAAGCCTGCAAGGTTTGATTATGGACGGGCTCCCAAATCGTTTCCTCCAAAGCATTGGCTCCGGTAATGGCTGGATAGACTATGTCCAGGTTCAGGCCTTCTGCGGAGAGTTCCCCTTGGGTGGGGGATACAAGTGGAATTTGGACAAAGGGGATGAGTAATGCAATAATGGGGGTGGCCAGCAAATAAGCTCGGTTAAGCTGGAAAAATGTTTCTTTTCGGAGTAGGAAGTGATAAAGTATATAGAAAAAGAGGAGGCAAAAACTGCTTTCCAGAAGGTATTGGGTGAGAAATGCCATTTTGATCAGATTGTAAATTCAGCTGCAGATGATATAGAAGCTCTTAGGTTTTTTTGAATGAGCGGTAGAGGCCTCACCAGTTCACTTGTTTCTGTCTTTGATTCTATCCAATAAGTCTTGGATCTCTTGTGGATCCATTTCTTCTTCCTTCACGAAAAAAGACAGTAGGCTTTCCGGAGATCCTCCGAAATAATCATCCATTAACCGCTGGAAGTAGGATTTTCGAAATTCCTCTTTGGTCAAAATAGGATAGTATCGGTGGGTTTTGCCAAAAGCTTCATACCCTACAATCCCTTCCGCCTCTAGTTTCCGAATAATTGAAGACACGGTTGTAATCGGCGGCTTTGGCTCCGGTAACTCCGCCAAGAGTTCTTTTACAAATGCATGTTCCAGAGCCCAGAGTGCCTGCATGATCGCTTCTTCCTTTTCGCTCAAACGTCTCATGACAGCAAGTTATAACTATTTTTTAGTTGGAACAACTAAATTTTAGTTTATTTGATTTGTCTTATCCGACCGACCTAATTAGCAGGGCGTACGACGGGCGGTAATTCTCTTATCCTTACCTTGGCTTCAAATGCAAGTGCTTGTATTATGCGTCCTCTATTGGTGTTTTCCATATTATTCAGTGTACTCACGGCCGGGGGGCAATCCAAGGATTCAGATCGGGAGGATCAAGTAGCGGAATACCTGGAAACGATCCGAGAAGACCGGGCCCGCCTTCGCCTTTTTTTCAAGGCTATGCCTAAGGGAGGCGACCTGCACCACCATTTCAGCGGCTCCATTTATACCGAATACTACGTCGATCAGATTGAAAAGGGGGACTACTGGATCGAACTTTCCACGCTGAATGTGGCTCCCTTCCCACCGGCAGATGCTTCGGGGTGGACCCGCATTCGTTGGCTGATGGACAGGGGAGACTGGGCAGTCCTTCGGGAGCGCTTGCTTCGGAAGTGGTCAGTCAAGGAGTTTTTGCCGGGAGACCTTTCTTCGGCCGAGGATTTCTTTTCCTCATTCCTCTATTTCAGCCCGATCCTGGGGGCCATGATCCGGGAGGGATTGCTGGAACTGAAAAAGCGGGCCCTGGATCAGAATCTTTGCTATCTGGAGACCCAGTTTGCGAGTCCCTCCTGGCGGGATCCCTTCCCGACCGAGCCCGGCCGAGACGACAGGATCCGGGAATGGCAAGAAGCGGAGGTGCTTCGTGATAGCCTGGAGTGGCTGTTTGGCTCCCTGACCTCTCGTCCGGACTTTTTGGTATCCCGGGAGGCCTACGTCGACACCCTGGAGGCCATTCACCGCGAACTCGGCCTGGATGAGGACCGATTTTTGATTCGCTATCAGAACTTTGCCCTCCGGACGATCCCGCCCTCGGCCGTGTTCCGGGATTTATTGCTGGCCTTTGCCACGGCAGCTTCCAGCGAGCTGATCGTAGGAGTGAATTTTGTAGCACCGGAACATCATCCGGTCGCATTGCAGGATTATGCCCTCCACATGCAGTTTTTTTCTTTTTTCCGTAAAAAGTTTCCCGAGGTTCGAGTGGCATTGCATGCGGGTGAACTTCGTTTGGGGCAGGTGCCGCCGGAGGATCTCAACGGGCACATCGGCGAGGCGGTCCGGATCGTCTCCCCGGGTCGGATCGGACATGGCGTTTCCATCTCTCACGAAAGCGAGGCTTTTGCCACCCTGGACCGCATGAGGGAAGACGAAATTGCGGTCGAGATCAATCTGCAGAGCAATGCATTCATATTGGGGGTAAGCGGTGATGAGCATCCGATCCGGATCTACCGGGACGCCGGAGTACCTATCGTGATCAGCACAGACGACGAAGGCGTTCTCCGGACCGATATGACCGAACAGTTCGTCTTATTGGCTTACCAATACCGGGACATATCCTATGCTGAGATCCGGGAGGTGGTGCTGAACAGCATCCGGTTCAGCTTTCTGGACGGCCGGGAAAAAGGTCGATTGCTGCGTTTGACACGCGACCGTTTCGAGGTCTTTGAGCGGCAGATCGCAGACCGATTCAGGGAATAATGTCGGGTCTACGCATAGATTGTTTTTCAATAGAAGGAATTCTGTTAATTTCAGATTTGCAACTTTCACCTCAAACCTAACCCTGTTTTATGGCCAACCTATTCGTTTATGGCAACACCCTGGTTACTGCCGATGAATTCTACGAACGTCTGGTGCTGGGCGATCTGGTGCGGATCGCCAACGAGCCGGACCGCCAGGAGTCGATCATGTTCCGGAATGGGAACGTCAGCGGGCAAGAGATCCTAAATAAGAATATGGAGATCATCCCGGAATTCAGCCCGATAGACATCGGTCGGCCGCTGAGCCTGGAATTCTTATCTCTTTATACGGGCGACGCCCCCCGGAAGCGCTTATTGGGAGGGAAGCCGGATCTGTTGGTCTCCACCGCCATGAAAGCGCCCCAATCCCACGATGTAGCTCCCCGGGCCATCAATCAGATCGTCAAAGATGTTGACGATAATCGCTTTTACAAGCCGGCAGCCTTAAATGAGGGCTCGCCGATCATTTATTACACCCGGGCTGCGGAGGCTGCCACGATGTTTTACACGGTCGAACTGGTGGCCGAATCCTTTAATCGGGATATTTTCGATTTTCTGGGTAATTTATTTCAACGGGCTGCCAGCATTCCCATTTTTTCCTTTGCCAAAACCTACCTTCTGGCCGGGGCCAATGTGGTGAAAGTAGCCGGTGACCTGGGCAAGCACCTTTTCGAATCCAAGCCCTTTCTGCGCTCCGACCAGGATATTCGATTCGATACCCCCGGTGTCCGCAAAGCGATGAGCCGCCTGCAGGTAGTGGTCAACGATCATGATGCCTGGCGTTTTGAAGGCTATATGGTGGGGCGCGTGACCAATCCTTTTGGAGACGATAAGGTTACCCTCGTAGAAAAGCGGACCGGCCTGGAATACATGGGACCGGCCCCTTACGCCATCATCAGCATTGACGGCCGGGAGAGACGGGAATTGGATGAGTTTGCTCCCCGTATGGCGACGGCCGCCGTCATGGAGAAATTCTTTGGCGAGGAGATCGATAGCCCCGTTATCGATGCTCTGGATCAAGCCATGCGCCTGTACAATGATTTCCAGTATAGGCGAAAGGCCATTCGTCTCAACAATACCTTGAAAGGCCTTTCTCCCGATGACCCGGGCTACGGTGACCTGAAGCAGTTGCTCGACGCTTACCTGAAAAACATTGAAAACGGATTCCTGAAGAGCGGGATCGATGTCGTGGACTCAGAAGGGGAAGAAAACGGCCAATAAAACAGAAGATGCTATGAGACGATCAAGCATGATCATTCTTTTTTCCGCTTGCGCATTTTTTGCGTGGGGGCAAAACGCTTCCAAACTGATCGGGACCTGGCGACAAGCGGGTCTTGATCCCCAAACCTTTAGCCGGATCGGTATTGTGGTTTTTTCCCCAAAAATGAATACCCGCGCTACGGTCGAAGAAAAATTCGAAGAAGCCTTTCAAGCCAAAAAGGTCAATGGGATCGGTACATTCGACGTGTTCCCGCTGGCTGGTCAGCCGGAGATCTTCGAGGGCGTAAGTGAAGAAGAGATCCAGACCCGTGTAAAGAATGCGCTCGATAAATTCGGTATGACGGGTTTGCTGACGATAGCCGTTTTCGATATTCAACAAGAAGAACGATATAAGGCGGGTCCTTCCTTCACCGTATCCGCTCCGGTCTATTCGGCTCCGGCCTACGGGTACAATTATTACCAGTATTTCACTTACGCCACGGCCACGGTGAGCCGACCTGGTTATTACGAGACCTCTTCCACCTATTTTCTGGAATACAACCTGTATGACGTCCAGTCGGATCAATTGATCTGGAGTGCGCAAAGCCAAACGCGAGATCCCAAAGAACTGGACCGGGAAGCAGAACGGATGGCCAAAAAGGTTGTCAAGCAACTGCTCAAGGAAGAGGTTTTGAAGAAACCCTGATGCGACCTTCGCTAGCGTGACTTCCTGACGGCTTCCAGGGCAAAAACCATCGGGATAACCCCCTCCAGGCCTTTTATCCAGACTCCTTTCTCTGTTGGGGTAGTCGGATCAAAACAATCCCAGGGGGAATAATCGTATTCCCGGAATTGAGTCAACTCCAATCCTTCCGCAAGCAAGGCGCCGAGGATCTCCGACAGGCTGTGATTCCAGGACCATTCTTCTCCCCGGGTTTCTGCTGACCGATCTGTGTAGGTGCCTGTCGTTTCTTCTACAATAGGCCCGGTATTGAAATAGCTGAAGGCAAATTTCTCGAAATTCGAATCCAGCATCCAGACTACCGGGTGGAATTCAACCAAAACCAGGCGTCCTCCCGGCTTTAACCTCAAATAGACCTGTCGGGCCCAGGTTGACACATCGGGCAACCAACCCAGAACGCCGAAACTGGTGAAAACCAGGTCGAACTGCCGATCCAGATGTTCGTTCAGTTGCAGCACGTTGGCACAAATAAAAGTGGCCGGAAGATCCAGTTCCCGACTGAGCGAACAGGCAGCCTCGATGGCTTCTTCGGAGAAATCAACCCCGGTTACCCTCGCGCCCCGGGCTGCCAGCGATAAAGTATCCTGTCCGAAATGGCATTGTAAATGTAGGATCTCCTTTCCGCGAATGTCCTGGAGGAAGGCCAACTCAATCTCCTTCAGGGAATCCGGGTGTTTGCGAAATCCTTCCAGGTCGTAGAATTCGGATCGTATGTGTATGTCCACCCGATCGTCCCAAAGCGCTCGGTTGGCTTTCACAAAAGGAGGCTCGCTGTTCATCCCCATTATTTTAAAGGTTTTCTCGAAGGCCGCCCGGGCTCTATCTCATGCGGGCTGATTAAACCTAAGGATAATCCGTAGGTTAGCAACGGAAATATTCTTTCATGAAATCCCCGCAATTGATGAAAAATGTCTTCATGCTTTTCTGGGCCCTTTCCTTTTCGACTGTGATATGGGCTCAACCCACCCTGGCCGATGTACTCATCGGAGAATGGACAGGAGCCTTGGAATACCTGGACTATCAGGATAATACCAGCCGGGTATCTCTGCCCACCAATTTGAGCGTCCAGCCCAGGAAAGAAACCTTAAAGCTCCGGTATGCTTACGTAGAGCCCAACGGTAAGATCGTCCGGGGGAAAGACCAGGTGACCTTCAGTGATGAAAAGGTGAAATGGGGAGGGGAAGAATGGGAGATCCAATCGGTGGAAGGAAATTCGGTGGCCGAAGGCTGGGAAATGGTATTGATCCGGAAAGGGATGGATGATAACCGCCCGGCAATCCTTCGCCAAACGATCCGAAGAAAGAACGATGAGCTGACCGTTCTCAAGGAAGTTCAATACGAGGAGGCCAACGCCTTCAGCTTTCGAAACGTGTACCGCTTTGGTAAAAAACCCGGGGCTGTAGAAAAATAGACGGGACCCAATAGCCTGTTCGTTTTTAGACAGCGAGTGACTCCAATGGTACTTTCGGCCTGTCTGCCAGAAGTTTGTAATTTACAGATGCAAATTCTTCGGGACACTTCTTTCTTTTTCCTACGATCAGCATAATGGATCCCCACGTACTATGAATCGCTTAGAGCCACAATCCGGGCAAACAAGCTGCCAGCCGTCCGCAGTTGCCGGAAAGAGAAGCGGACTTGCCGCTTTACCGTTCGGAATCCCTTTGGTGATTCTGTTTCTGACCGCTTCTTGCAAACCTTCGTCTTTCACTCGCTTCGTATCCTCAGAAGATCTGGAATGGAGTTCGCTAGCACCTGCATCAGACCTAAGGCTGAAACGCAACCCCTGTTCCGACCCCATGAACTACATCCCGGATACCAATCATTTGGAGTTCACCCCCATCCGGACCATCCGGGTCAATTTCCATTTTATGGACAACCTGGCGGGCGACCGGAATAAAAGCGAGGAGGAGGGCCGCAAGTTCGTAAGCCAGTTGATCGTTCAGGCACAGCGAAATCTCGACCAGAATAACAAGATGTGGCTGCCGGCAAATAATGATCTACCGGTTTTACCCATCCGACTGAAATATCAGGTCGTAGGGCGGCCGGGTGATCCGGACGATGACGGCATCTATTTTCATCGGGATGACGAGTTGTTTTACTACATCCACAAGGGGAAGGACCGGAACCTGATGGACCGGCGGGTGATCGACAAATATGGTGTGCAGCTCGATACGGTGCTCAACATTTTCATTATGCCGACGAATCCGGACAGTTTAAGGCCCCCAATGAACGATCGAGGCGGAGGGGTCGGCGTTTTCCTGGCCAACGCCATCAAGATCGGGGGTCCGCCCGAAAGTACCGTCGGGGGCTGGGGCTTTTCCGGCGTCTTCAACCACGAGGTCGGACATTCGCTGGGTTTGAGTCATAGCTGGACCCGCTACGACGGTTGCGACGACACGCCCAGCCACCCGAATTGTTGGAATAAATCAAAAAAAAGTCCCTGCGACAGCCTGGCTTCAAATAATATGATGGATTACAATGCCCATCAAAATGCCGTCACACCTTGCCAGATCGGAAGGATGCACTGGGCTATGTCGCGGGAGGATGGGAGCGCCCGCAGGTTTTTGGTGCCTGATTGGTGTACGCGAGATCCGGAGCGGACGCTGAACGTTCGGGACAGCATCGTTTGGATGGGGCAAAAGGATCTGCAAGGCGATCTTTCGATCGAGCCCGGCGGCTATCTGGTCATCCGATGCCGGGTTTCCCTGCCCGGGGGAGCCCGCATTTTGGTGAAGGCCGGCGGGACACTCGAACTGGACGGGGCCCGCTTGCACAATGCCTGCGGAGATGAATGGCTCGGCATTCAGGTTGAGGAAACCGGCGACCGTAAGGGCCGGCTGATCATTTCGGATCCTCCGACGATAGAGCATGTTCAGCATGCCCCTGGCATCAATCCACTGGCCAGGCCGGACCCCTGAAAAGGATCTTTTTTGTCAGGCAGAAAGCCTTTCTACCGCAGGTCTGCCGGGGATCGGGATCGACAGGGGCGTTACGTTTTCCCGAATGGGCAGATGATGCTTTTCACTTTTTCCGCCCCGGAGCAGATCCAGATGCAGACAGGAAACCTGATCCGCCTGTTTTTTGACGCTGGTAATGCTGATCGTGCGGACCTTTCCGCTTCGGTCCATCACCAAATCATTGTGGGGGTCTCCTTCTCCGGCGGTCAGGTGGAAATGCAGGATAGCGTCCTGGGTCCAACTTTTACGGTTTTCCAGCCAGGCGGCAAACCACCTTTCCCTTTTTTTCTGGTAATCCGGCTGGTACAGCACGGGCGAGGACCAAATGTGGAAGCGGTGGGGGTCCAGCTCTTGCAAATGAAGCTGGTTGCCATCCCATCGGATTTCCAGGAGTTTTTCGGGCTGTATGGCGATCAGGGTGAAAGCTTCGATTCCCGCAAACGAGTAGTCGTTCAGAAAGGTATGGACCGATCCGAATTTGTAGAGGTCGAGAAGCATCAGTCCCCGGCTTCGACGGTAGGGGGGCGTTCGGTGATGCGGATGGAAGGCCCCGTTGATGAGGCAGGTGGTCAGACCGGAATCGGACATGGCCATCCAGGTCCCGCCTGCTCCAGGGTCCTGGGGGAACAAGACTTCCCGATGCTGGATGCGTTGGCGAACAAACCGATGGGCAGCGCGCTGCGGAGCTTCATCCCGGTTGTTGGTCAGAATGTAGCCCTCGTTTTGATAGGGTAAATAAGTGAGTGTGCACATAGTGGGTAATTCTTAAAGGTAAACTCGGTTCGCTATCCGGCATAAAAACCGGATCAACTCGGCAAAACAATAAAATATTTGGCGAATTGTTTTCGAAAAGGTTGGATATTTTATTCACATAGGGGTTGGGGGGACATTTGTTTCTTTTAAGCCCTTAGAGGAGAAGGCTTTGCAGGCGGGCTTCATGGGGCAGTACCTGCTTGGTACCAGACGATTACTTCCCCGGGAGGCTTGCGTTGCAAGGCGGGGACTTGTGCGTTTTCTTCCGGATAACCCACCGGAATCAGCAAAAAGGGCCTTTCGTTTTCGGGTCGCCCCAGCACTTCCTGCAAAAAATTCATCGGGCTAGGCGTATGGGTCAGGGAGACCAGGCCTGCCTGGTGAATGGCTGCCAGCAGGAATCCACAGGCCAGGCCCACGGATTCGTTGACGTAGTAGTTTTTCTTTTTCTGTCCGTTCTCCAACTCGAAAGCGCGCTTGAACACGACGATCAGCCAGGGTGCGATTTCCAGGAACGGCTTTCTCCAGTGGGTCCCGAAGACTTCCAGGTCTTTCAGCCATTCATCGCTCATCCGGCCGTGGTAATTTTGATATTCCTCTTTTTCAGCTGCCTCACGGATCATGCCTTTGATCTCCGGGTCGGAGACGGCGCAGAAGGTCCAGGGTTGCTTGTGTGCCCCGGACGGTGCGGAGGATGCGGTCATGATCAGGTCTTCGATCACCGATCGGGGTACCTGTCGATCGGAGAAGGCGCGCAGACTGCGTCGTTGGTCCATGAAATGGTAAAAGGCACGGGCGCGGTCGGCGCCTTCGCCGGGCCCGAAAGTCTGTCCCCTATAGGGGATAAAGCCAGCGGAAGTCGGATCGGCCATACGAAAGGATTGAATCAGGGAGTAGAGACGGAAACAGGCAAGACCTTCCCGTTGAAAAAACGTTGACCGGAGAGGGCGAACCAGGAGATGAACTCGGCCATTTCGGCGCTATCGAGCGGGGCTTTTAGACCTGGGAATGCTTCGGCCAGCATTTCCGTTTGTACGGCTCCCAAGGCGAGGCAATTGACGCGGATACCTTTTTCCTTCCATTCTTCTGCCAGGCATTCCGAGAGGATGCTCAGGGCTCCTTTCGAAGCGCTGTATCCCGAGAGGCCCGGAAATTTGGAGCTCCCCTGGAAGCCTCCCATGCTGCTGATGTTCAGAACATGGGCATCTTGACTTTGAAGGAGAAAAGGCAGGCAATTTCGCAGGAGGCGCACGACTCCAAAGAAGTTGACTTCGAAAAGAGACTGCCATTCCGGATCGGTCAGCTCCTCGAAGGGTTTGCTGACAAGGGCTCCTGCATTGTTGATTACCGTATCAACCCCGCCCATGTGGGAAATGGCCTCCTCGAGGGGCCTTTGGTCGGAGCGGGTCAGATCGAAAGGCAAGGCCTGGCAATGGCTCCCGGCCTGTTGGACCCATTCGCGGAGTCGTTCCTCATTGCGGGCGGTAGCCAGCACCGAATGGCCTTGCCTGGCCAGATTTAATGCTACGTCCCAGCCGATGCCCCGGCTGGCCCCGGTTATCAATACCTTGCGTTTTTCCATCTTTGCAAACTTAGAAAATTCGGATAGAAGGCAGGCGGAAATCCAGTCGGCCTGAGAAACTATTGGGGATACAGGCTTGTTTTACGACTTTTATCCCCGAAAAGTGAACAGACGGGAACCTTTAGGGACCGTTTTTTAAGACTAGGCATGAATCTCAATTTTCTTTATCATTTCGGGCGATATCTCATGCTGCTGGGAACGGCCCTGCACCGACCCGAGAAATGGAGCATGTACTACAAAGAGACGATGCGGCAGATGAACGATATCGGAGTCGGATCGCTGACCATCGTTGCGCTCATTGCCATTTTCATCGGTGCCGTCACCGCCGTCCAATTCGCTTATCAGCTCGACGGTGCCCTGGTGCCGATCTATTACATCGGGTATATTGTCCGGGATAGTACCATCATCGAACTGGCCCCTACGATCACCTGTCTGGTACTGGCGGGAAAGGTGGGATCCAATATGGCGGCGGAGATCGGAGGGATGCGTCAGAAAGAGCATATAGATGCCATGGAGATCATGGGGGTCAACACGGCCGCCTACCTGATCATGCCCAAACTGGTGGCCTCTCTGATCATGATCCCCATCTTGGTGGCGGCAGCGGCTTGTATCAGCATTTTCGGGGGCTATCTGGCCTCCGTTCCTTCGGGGCCATTGACCCACGAAGAATATGTTATGGGCTTGCGGTCCTTTTTCGAGCCCTACAACGTGACCATGATGTTCATAAAAGCGCTCGTGTTTTCCTTTCTGCTCACTACCATTTCCTGCTATCAGGGCTATTTTGTGCAGGGAGGAAGCATTGAGCTGGGGCGGGCCAGCACCAATGCTGTGGTGTACAGCGATATTTTGATCTTGCTGGCAGACTATCTGTTGGCCATTTTGTTAACCGGCTGATTGCACGACATGATACGGACAGAAGACTTGTACAAGTCATTCGGGCAGAACGAAGTGCTCAAGGGGATTACCACCGAATTCTATCGGGGCAAGACCAACCTCATCATTGGCCGAAGCGGGGCGGGAAAAACCGTTTTGCTGAAGCTCCTGGTGGGATTGTATCCTCCCACCTCCGGGCAGGTCTGGTATGACGATACCCTGCTTTACGCCCTCAATAAAAAGGATTTAAGGGCTTTACGGATGAAAGTCGGGATGCTCTTTCAGGGTTCCGCCCTGTTCGATTCCATGACGGTGGAGGAAAACGTACGCTTCCCGCTGGATATGTTCACCAACATGACTGCCAAGGAAAAGCAGAACCGGGTCAACTTCTGTCTGGAAAGGGTCAATCTCGAAGGAGCGAATGACCGGTTTCCTTCTGAGGTGAGCGGGGGGATGCAAAAGCGGGTGGGGATCGCCCGTTCGATCGTTCTGGAACCCCTTTATCTGTTTTGCGACGAGCCCAATTCCGGGCTGGATCCTAAAACTTCTATCGTGATCGACGAACTGATCAAAGATATTACCAAAGACAACAATATTACCACGGTCATCAACACCCACGATATGAACTCCGTCATGGAAATTGGCGAGAATATCGTCTTGCTTCATCAAGGCTATGTAGCCTGGCGCGGAAATAAAGAGGAGATCCTGGGCAGTGAGAATGAAGTGCTCGAAAATTTCATTTTTGCATCCCCCTTCCTACAGCGATTGCGTCAATCCGCCTTGGAAAAATAAGTGTGATAACTTGTTCGAGGACCAAAATAGTTCTATTTTTGTGGCGCTTTTCAAGAAAGCAAGCTGCCCGGGTGCTGAAACTGGTAGACAGGCACGTTTGAGGGGCGTGTGTCGTAAGACGTGCGGGTTCGAGTCCCGCCCCGGGCACCTCAAAAGCTCCTCCTGACGGGGGGCCTTTTTCTTACCTTCAGCCCCGGGCTGAGATAAATACAGGCGAATGACCTGCCATTCGCATAGGCTGCAGAGCCTCTTTTTTCGTTCAATAGCTAAAACAAATTGTCCGGGATAAGCTTTATGGAATGGGCGGGAAAAAACCTGGGGACATCCTATGGTGTTAAATTAACGGTTATTTCCTACCTTGAATTTACTTTTTATTCCCTTTGACTTATGAGTCAACTCGACACCTTTTCCAAAGAAGAAGCAGCCAAGCTCGAAAAAATTGCCTCCCTTTTAAAGGCGATTGCGCATCCTCTCCGGTTGGGGATTGTCCAATTGCTGGAGCAGGAAGAGGAATTGCCGGTGAATACCATCTGTGAGCGTTTGGGCAGTGAGCAGTCGTTGACATCGCACCACCTGCAGAATTTACGTCTGAAAGGTATCCTCTCCGTCCGGCGGGAAGGCAGAAGTATGTTGTACTCCCTGCGGATCAGCAAAGTATCGGAACTGCTCTTGTGTCTGGAAGCCTGCCATGCTTTGGTAGATGGTCAGGGTTTATAAGTCCGATATCAATGCCCACCCTTGAATTTTGGGAGGCCCAATATGGCGATTCCTCCTATGCCTACGGCACGGAGCCCAATTCCTTTTTCCGGAAACAGCTCGAGAAGCTGAAGCCCGGCCGTTTGTTGTTACCCGCCGAAGGAGAGGGCAGAAATGCGGTTTTTGCCGCCGGCCTGGGTTGGGAGGTGGACGCCTTCGACCACAGCTCCGCCGGCCGCCGAAAGGCGCTTGCGCTGGCAGATCGTAAAAACGTATCAATCCGTTATCGGCTTTCCCGGGTTTCGGATTTTTCTTTTCCGGAAAAGGCATACGATGCGGTCGGTCTCATTTATGCCCATCTCCCGGCCGCCGAACGCGCCGCATTACACAGGAAGTGCTTTACCGCCCTGCGTTCCGGGGGGCGGATCCTGTTGGAAGCCTTTTCAGTCGATCAACTGGGAAACAAAAGCGGGGGCCCCAAATCCTCGGATATGTTGCTGACCGAAAGTGATATGCATCACGATTTTCCCGAGGCAGAAATCTTATTTTTGGCTGCTGAAAAAATTCCTCTGGACGAAGGCCCCTTCCACCAGGGAGAAGCGGCAGTGATCCGCTTCGTCGGTCAAAAACCCTGATCATGATCCGAAGAATCTCCAATATATTCCGCTTGAAATGCCCCCGCTGCCAGCAGGGGGATCTGTTTGAAACTCACTCCTTTTCTTTCCAGAAACCTTTTGACATGCCCAAGGAGTGCCCCCGATGCAAGCAATCCTACTGGCCCGAGCCCGGATTTTACTACGGAGCCATGTTCATCTCCTATATCTTTATGGGATGGTTTTGTCTCGGGTTTGTTGCTCTTTTTCACTGGGTTTTTATGTTCAGTATTAATACTTCATTTTTAATCCTTATTGCGCTTTGTGCGTTTGGTTTTGTGTATGTTTTTCGGCTGGCGCGATCCATTTGGATCCACCTGACGGTCAAGTACGATCCGAATGCGCTCAAACCGGCCTCCAAGTAAGCTAATCGATATGTTGAATACATTGGACGATACCCTGGATCAGGATATATTGGCCCTGGTGAGAAAGCACTTTCCCATGATCGCGGAGCGCGATCTGCAAGAAGAGATCGCCCGCGTGGGCAAGATGCATCGGATCGGAGCCGGCAGAACCTTAATGGAAGCCGGAACTTATGTCAAATTTGTTCCCCTGGTCGTGGAAGGCAATATCCGGGTCATACGGGAAGACGATAACGGCAACGAGCTGTTCCTGTATTATCTGGGCCCGGGAGAGGCCTGTTCGGCATCATTTACCTGTTGCATGATGCACAAGAAAAGCAGCTTGCGCACGGAAACCGAAGAGGAAACTACCTTCATTGCCATTCCGGTACGTTACATGGACGAGTGGATGACGAAGTACCAAAGCTGGAAGAACTTTGTCATGACAACCTACGACGACCGGATGCTGGAGCTCGTCCGTTCCATTGACAGCATAGCCTTCCATAAAATGGACCAGCGCTTGCTGGATTACCTCGAGAACATGGCAGAAGCCACTGGTTCGCGGACCATACAGGTGACGCACCAACGGATCGCGCTCGACTTGAACGCCTCCCGGGAAGCCATCAGCCGCTTGCTCAAACAGATGGAAAAAGAGGGGATGGTCAAGCTGGGACGCAACAAAATCGATTTGCTTTCCTGAAAACTCAACCTTCAGCACAATCATTGGACCTCTTCAGCGTTTCTCGATTGTTCAAAGGGAATCCTCTTTACTTTCAAAGCCTGCCGCCCATTATTTCCGAATTTCCGTATTCCATGATTGGTCTGATGCCTTTCCACCGAACAAGGCTTCCTTCGCTCCCTTATTGAGATAAGAGTTCCGGAGCCACGGATCGAAAGGATTTTCGACCGGAATGGGATTAATTTTTACTTTTACTTAATGATAAACCCGATAGGGATCTGTTTCAAAAAGGAATCAGATAGCGACGAAAAAATTTCAAAATGAAAATAGATAAACTTTTCTTATTTGTAATGCTGCTGAGCCTGGGGCCTTTGGCATGCACTTCGCAGGATCGTTCTGGTCAGGAATCCTCTCAGTCGGAGGCAGAATCTGGCGGGGAAATATTTGGAAAGTCGGTAGAGGCATCCGGGGCTTTGCCCCTGGGGGAATTCGCCCGGCAGTATTCCGGGCAGGATTCCGCCCGCGTCAAGCTCAGTGCTACCGTTGCTGAGGTTTGTCAAAAGAAAGGATGCTGGATGAACCTGACTTCCGGGGAAAAGGAGAAAGAGATCATGGTCCGGTTCAAAGACTATGGGTTCTTTGTGCCAAAGGACATTGCCGGCAGAAAGGTGGTGGTGGAAGGCATAGCCAGGCGCGAACTGATCTCGGTAGAAGATCTTAGGCATTATGCGGAGGACAAGGGCGAATCCGAAGAAGTCATTGAAGCCATAACGGAACCGCAGGAAAGCTGGACCTTCACCGCAGACGGCGTTCTTTTGCTGAATGAATAGGTGCAACCATTGCCCTGATCCTTTTGGGTAAGGAATTTTTGCCGGGCCCACCAGGATGGGAGGGGGTTTTAAAATGCATCGGTTCAATAGCCTGTATTATCTTAATCTCCTGATAAGGGGGAGCAGCAGGAGCCGGGGAGTGCCTTTCCAAACCCAATCCATCTTAACCCAATCTGTAAAGACCATTGTTCTGGATACCTGTTCGGCATAAATAGGTTATGAATTATCACGCGGCCAAAGCTTTCATTCTGGATGAGCTTGAAAACGGACTTGCCGATGACCTGTATTACCATGGGGTGCATCATACCCTGGACGTACTCAAGGTTTCGGAGGAATTATGTCTGTTGGAAAAGGTTGATCCCTACGAAACCATGCTGGTCAAAACTGCAGCCCTGTTTCACGATTCCGGCTTTTTGATGGGGAATAAGATGCACGAGGCCCAGGGGTGTCGGCTGGCTCAAGTCTATTTGCCCACCTACGGCTATACCGACAAGGAGATCGACATCATTTGCGGCATGATCATGGCAACGAAGATACCGCAGTCTCCCCAGAATTACCTGGAGAGCATCTTGTGCGATGCCGATCTGGATTATCTGGGTCGATCCGATTTCTATAAGATCGGCCGCACCTTGTTTGAGGAGTTGAAGGCCTATGATGTCCTTCATTCTGAAGAGGCATGGAATCGACTACAGGTCAGTTTTTTGAAAAATCATCGATTTTTCACCCAGACCACCCTCCATCGCCGGGGGGCCGGTAAAGCCCGCCATCTGGCGGCGCTGGAGGAGATCGTGCGCACGTACGAGAAAAATTAAGCGGAGGGGGCAGCGAAAAGAAAAGCCCATGCGTTTGGCAAGTGTAAATGGCCTATTAAGCAGGAGCAGTCCAATTTACACTCACTCGTTATGCGCTTACACACTATGTAGACTGCTCCTGTTCTTTTCTTTTTCCCCTTTTTCCAATAGTTTGGTTTTTTTCGTTTCTCTGAATCCAGAGGATGGCCGATTCCTGTTTGATCTGGGCGGGAGGGGTAATTTCCGGAAGCCCGTTGCCTGGCAAGTCGTAAAAGAGCAAAGGCCCTGACTTCGGAAAAGTCAGAGCCTTTGCTGGAAAATCTGTTGGCTGTGAGGGAAGGATTCGAACCTTCAAGGGGCGGTTAGTCCCTTACTCGAGATGAGCAAACTGGATTTCTCCCGGCCTCCCCACCCTCGAGACAGGAGGGCATGGCTGCCAATTTCATCACCTCACAGTGTATTTGCTTTCGCTGTAACAAACATAATAACATAGGGCTTTTAGTAAAAATATTTCAAGGAAAAAATAAAAAATATTCAATCTGATTAAAAATTATCTCCTTCATTTGATAGGCCTTAATTTTTTTACCTCTGCAAGGCTTATATTTGGACAGATTGAAAAGGGGCGAATTCATGCCGGGCTTTATCCCCGTCCCGTCATGAATCCCGAATACCTCTTATTTTTGAAAAAACCGTATTCCCTCATTTTTTGAGATGCGAAAAAAAGAATCACCTTCGATTTCCCTGACGGAACATTTGTCTGCCTGGCTGCCCCGGCAGACCTGCTTTCCGATACTGGGGGCCGGCTACACACCGGAGGACTTCTGCGAGATCGACCTGGGGCCGGACCTTCCCCCCGACTTGCGAAGCCGCCTGACTACCTTTGACGGGCTTTCGGAATATGTGGATCGGGTCAAAACAGAGGCTGCGGCCCGCATCGCCTACGGGGGCTATGGAGAAAAAAGGGTGCTCTACCAAACGAGTCCTCACTTCGGCTCGGAGCGCAGCATCCATCTGGGGCTTGATCTTTGGGCTCCGGCAGGCACCCCCCTATTTTGCCCATTCGATGGCTGGGTCCACAGCATGGCCTACAACGACCGTCCGCTGGATTATGGCGCTACGATCATTTTGGAGCACATTTATCCCGGAGGTTTTTTTTACAGCTTATACGGCCACCTCAGCCTTTCTTCGATCGAATCCAAAGCGGTTGGGGAGGCAGTTGCTGCCGGAAAGGTAATGGCCTGGACCGGGGCTCCGCACGAAAACGGGGGCTGGGTTCCCCATTTGCATTTGCAGATCATCCGGGAACTGGGCGAATGGGAAGGGGATTATCCGGGAGTGGCCACAACGGAGGAGGCAGGCCATTACCTGAACAATTGTCCGGACCCGAATCTATTGTTCCAAAAGCAGTTGTAACCTTTATGCATTTCTACTGGTTGCCCATATTGTTGTTGGCATTTCTTCCTGGGGAAAACGACAGATCTACCCCGGAACACCGTGAGTCGGTGGTCGGCAAGATGAAGGGAGTGAATTTTGTGGCTCCCCGGGACCCCTTTGCCCAAGACCCCATGCCCGATCTGATTTCTGTGGGCGTCGATTGGGTAGCCGTCATACCCTATGGTTTTACCCGGCGGGGAGAAGCCCAGATGATCTTCAGTGAGGAGGACGGTTATCAGTGGTGGGGGGAGAAGCCCAACGGGGTACGGGAAACCATCCGGTTGGCCAAGACCTGCCGCCTGAACACCATGTTGAAACCCCAGGTCTGGATACCCCGCAGCTGGCCGGGTGACCTGGATTTCGAGACGGATGCCGATTGGGAGCGTTGGGAGGAAGGTTATCGGAAGTACATTCTCCTTTATGCCCGAATGGCGGAAGAATGGCAGGTGCCCTTGTTTTGTATCGGCACGGAATTCAAGATCGCCGCGGTGCGCCGGGAGGCTTTCTGGCGAGATCTCATCCGGGAGGTGCGCTCCGTGTATTCCGGAAAACTGACCTATGCAGCCAATTGGGACGAATACCCGACCCTGCCTTTCTGGGATCAATTGGATTACATAGGCATCGACGCCTATTTTCCCTTGTCGGAATCCGAGACTCCCTCTGTGGAAGAACTCCTGAAATCCTGGCGGCCCGTAAAAAGGCAGATCCAGCGGTTTTCGGAAAAAATAGACAAGCCGGTGATATTTACCGAATACGGCTATCTGAGTGTAAGCGGTTGTGCCGGAAAAACCTGGGTATTGGAAAAAAACCGGGATCCTTTGGTCGTCAACGAGCAGGCGCAAGCCAACGCCATTCAGGCTCTGTACCAAACTTTCTGGGACGAGCCCTGGTGGGCGGGGGGCTTCATCTGGAAGTGGTACCCAACGGAACCCCGGCGGCCGGGGCGAAGAGAAAAAGACTATACGCCCCAGGGGAAGATGGCCCAGGAGATCATGCAGGAGTGGTTTAGGAGGAGATAGATTTACATCCCGGATGCCCCAAAAGGGAGGAATGGATCTTTCGGGCGGCCTGAAGCCCATCGAGTCTCAACCCTTCGGCCGGGTCTTTGTTTCTACTCCAATGAATATTCGGTTATTGACTCAGGATGAAATAGATCGGGACCGCTGGAACGGCTGTGTACATTACGCTCCCAACGGCAATCTTTTTGGCTACAAATGGTTCCTCGACCAGGTAGGCAAAGATTGGGAAGCCCTGGTAGAAGATGAATACCACTCCGTTTTCCCTTTGATCTATCGGGTGGATCGCTGGGGAAGAAAAAGCCTTCACCAACCTGCTCTCATGCGTGAATTGGGTATCTATTCGGTGAGGGCTTTGTCGCCCGCCCGGATCAATGCTTTTATGGAGGAAGTCTCGGAAGAATATACCCGGATTGAGATCCAGGTGAACGGCAAACACCAGTTGGCTTCGGAATCCTCTTACGACATCTCGCGCTTGTCCAATTTTTACCTCGATCTGAGCCCATCCTACGAAGAGCTATCCGACCATTTTTCAGCCCATCTGTTCTCGAAACTCGACCGGGCCCAGTCGGAGGGGTTGCTCCCCCAGTCCGGCCCCAAGCCGGAAAAGATCGCCGCCTTTGTAAAGCAGTGGCAACCGGAGGTGGACGAGCATGCCCTGATGCGGATCATGTACAATTTGCTTCATCGGGGTTGGGGCTTTGCCTCGGCCGTTCACGATCGGGAAGGGAACTGGTTGGCGGCGGATTTTTTCGGATACAGCCACGGCCGGGTAATGAGCCTGGCCTTCGCGGAAAGTCCGGAAGGCAAGGAAAAGGGTGCCGGCTTCATGCTTTACAATCTGATGCTGCAATCTCATGCCGGACGACCGCTCACCCTGGATTTTAATCATGCTGAGCCCGATTTTCCCGCTCATTTCCACGCCTCAGAAGGCCCCTACTTCAAGCTGAAAAAAAATACCCGCTGGCTGGGGATCTTTTGATCCAGGAAGGAGGATTCAGGATTCAGGATCGGGTATTGAGGAAGGCGTAGTGGACCTGCGTCAGGTAGAGTCCGTGAGGAGGAGCGCTTTGAGCCTGTCGAAGGCGCTTTTGCTTGTCCATAGCTTCGCGGACTTCTTCCAGGTCGATCTTGCCCAAGCCCAC
Organism: uncultured Saprospiraceae bacterium; assembly: GCA_964640855.1. Taxonomy (GTDB): domain Bacteria; phylum Bacteroidota; class Bacteroidia; order Chitinophagales; family Saprospiraceae; genus JAJDFU01. Next base: position 4,937 of record CAZXIX010000004.1, on the reverse strand, counting down.
ATTCAGGCTCATACCTACGATCAGGCGTACCATGCCCCGCAGGAATCGATCTGCGGCAATGTGGAACACCCAATCCTGCTCCGAGCGGACTTCCCATTCGGCTCGCCTCAGGTCGCAACGCAGGGTTTTGACATCCGAATCGGACTTGCAAAAAGGGAAGAATGCATCGTAGTCCCGCAGCAGATGGACCGAATCCTGCATGGCTTTCAGGTCGGGAGTGGCCGGCAACGAATGAAAATAGGCCAGATCCTGTCGGAAGGGATCCTTCTGAAAGGTGAGGTGATATTCATAGGCCCGGTGAGTGGCATCGAAGCGGGCATGGCAGTCATTATCCACTTCATGAAGCCGAAAAAGCGCAATATCCGGTCCGATGAATTTATTGATCCGCGGGAGGAAGCCGGCGGGGAAATCCCCCTCAAAATCAAAATGGGCGAAATACTGGCGGGCGTGCACCCCGGTATCGGTCCGGCCGCAGCCTACCACTTCCAACGGAGTATTGAGAATGGTGCTCAGGCTATCCTCGAGGGCTTCCTGAACGCTGATCCGGTCGGGTTGTCGTTGCCAGCCGAAAAAGGGGCTGCCCCGGTAGGCCAATTCGATGAAGTATCTCATAACCGTCAGGCAAAGGTAAGCGTTCGGAAAACAAAAAAAGGCCGCCCCGCCCGGGGCAGCCTTTTTCTTTATGGAATCGCCCTTGGCTTAGCCGATCACGGAATTGTCTTGCGCCAGTCCGCGGGCGTACATCAGGGCGCCCCCCGCCAGGGCGGTGTCTTTCAGCAGCATGGTGGTCGCATTTTGGTCTCCGCCGGATGCCCCCGGGATCCAGAGCAAAATGACGAAGAGAATCAGCATGAGCGCCAGGAGAACGGTGGCCAGTTTGTCGTATTTGCCAATGAAGATGCTGACGGCAGCAGCGATCAGCGCGATTCCCGTCAGGTAAACCCAGACCGTCTCAGGGGGGAAAGGTACGAATCCGGCCATGGACTCGGTGTTCATGAAATGAAAGGCCCCGAAGGCCAGCATGGGTATGGCATAAAGCCATTTTCCCAGTCCTGTGATGAATTGCATGGTAAATGGATTTTAAGCGTGTGTTTGGATGTTGCCACACTTAATGTAAGTAAAATCCATGCAGGAGGGAAGGGGGGCTGGAGAAAAAAAATTTCCCGAGAAGCAACAGGGCAGAATAATATTCCCGGATCAGGCCGCTTTGAGCTGGCTGAGTTTGGATCGGCTTAATTTTTCGTAGGCGTAATCCCGCGTGATCACCAATTCGGTGACGCTCTGCTGGGAGGGCATGTCGAACATGGCGTCGGTCATGATCGCCTCGCAGATGGACCGAAGCCCCCGGGCTCCCAATTTGAACTCCAGCGCTTTTTCGGCGATGAAGTCCAGGGCGTCCTCCGTGAAGGAAAGGGTTTTCCCTTCCAGCTTGAACAGTTTGGTGTACTGTTTGGTGAGGGAGTTCTTGGGCTCGGTGAGTATGCGGATAAGCGCTTCCTTGTCAAGCGGATCCAGGTGGGTCAGCACCGGAAGGCGGCCGATCAATTCGGGAATCAGGCCGAAAGCCCGAAGGTCCTGCTGGTTGATGTAATGGAGCAGATTTTCCTTATCGATGCTTTGGCTGTCCACTTCATTTTTGAAGCCGATCACCTGGGTGTTGATCCGGCGGGCGATGTGCTTTTCGATCCCGTCGAAAGCTCCGCCGCAGATGAAGAGAATATTTTCGGTATTGACTTTGACCAGCTTCTGTTCGGGATGTTTGCGTCCTCCCTGGGGAGGTACGTTTACGTCTGTTCCTTCCAGCATTTTAAGCATGGCCTGCTGAACGCCCTCACCGGATACATCCCGTGTGATGGAGGGGTTGTCGCCTTTGCGGGAGATCTTGTCGATCTCGTCCACATAAACAATTCCCCGCTCGGCGGCGGCGACATCGTATTCGCAGACCTGCAATAAACGGCTCAGGATGCTTTCGACATCCTCACCGACGTAGCCGGCTTCTGTGAAGACGGTCGCGTCGACGATGGCGAAGGGGACGTTGAGAAATTTGGCGATGGTTTTGGCCAGGAGGGTTTTGCCGGTGCCGGTGGGGCCCACCAACAGGATGTTAGACTTTTCGATCTCGATCTCATCCTGGGCCGGCTGGGCCAATCTTTTATAATGATTATAAACAGCGACCGAAAGATATTTTTTGGCCTCATCCTGGCCGATAACGTATTGATCCAGGTGCCCTTTGATCTGGACGGGTGTGATCCGGTCGGGCAGGATGAAGTCACTTTCGGAACGGGATGGCGTACGCTTTTTGCCATACAACTCTTCCTGTACAATATCGTGAGCTTGTTCTACGCAAGACTCACAGATATGCCCTTCCAGGCCGGCAATAAGCATCAGGGCTTCGGCCTTTTCCTTCCCGCAAAACGAACAGCGATAACTCTGCTTGGTACGACGCATAATTCCAAAAATAAAAAATCAGGGCCGGACGAATCACCAAAGGAACGGTCCGGCCCTCTCCGGATTAAAAGTAAGACTAATCTTTATTCTCGCGAATCGGATTATTCCGGTCCAGCACTTCGTCGATCAGCCCATATTCCAGGGCTTCGTTAGCGGACATCCAATTGTCGCGTTCGCAATCCTTTTCGACTTTATCGTAAGGCTGTCCGGTGTGATGGGCGAGAATTTCGTAGAGCTTCTTTTGTTGCTTTTTGATCAGGTTGTAGTAGATCTCCATTTCGGTCACCTGTCCTTGCATGCCGCCCAATGGCTGGTGAATCATAACCTGGCTGTGGTACAGGCAGGTCCGCTTGCCCTTGGTACCGGCGGTTAGCAGCACGGCTCCCATGGAGGCGGCCAGGGCCGTACAGATGGTGGCGATGTCCGGAGAAACGTATTGCATGGTGTCGTAAATACCCAGGCCGGAGATCACCGAGCCGCCCGGGCTGTTGATGAACATGCTGACGTCCCGTTTGGGGTCGGTGGATTCCAGGAAAAGCAATTGGGCCATGACCACATTGGAGACGTAATCGTCAACCGGGACGCCGAGGAAAATGATCCGGTCCATCATCAGGCGGGAAAATACGTCTAACCCGACGATGTTCATCTGGCGTTCTTCGATCACATTCGGGGTGAACCCCTGGATATTCGGTATCCTGGCCGTGCTCTTGCTGGCATAATCTTCGAGGTGCATGCTGTTCATACCCATGTGGCGGGTAGCGAACTTCATGAATTCATCTTTTCGAAACATACGTTTTGCGCTGTTTTGGGGGGAAAAGGAAAAAACAGGTTCTCAACTCGGGTGAAAACACTAATGTAAAACAAAAGGCTTCGATCTGGGTTGAATCCGGCTTTTATTCTTCCTCTTCGACCTCTACTTCCGTTGCGCCTGCAGCGGAGGCCTGGGCTTCGGCTACTTTTGCGTTGAAGTCTTCCAAAGAAAGCGTCTTTTCCTCCACCGGCATTTCCTTTTCCAGGGTCTCAAAGACCAGGTCGGACATGGCTTCGTTGGCGATGCGCCGCACCTGTTCGGGATCCTGGATGAGGCGGTCGGCCATGCTTTCCAGGATGGCCTCGTCTGCTTGACCCCCGAAATAGCCGCGTACCTGATCCTTGATCTTTTCCCGGATCATGGGCTCGGTTACTTCGAGACCGAACTTTTCAATGATTTTCTCCTGGATCAGGGTCCACTGCAAGCCCTTTGAAAATTGGGGGAATTCGGATTCCGCCTTTTCGGAGGTCATTCCCTCCTGGCTGGTGGCCAACCAACGGATGAGGAATTCCCGCGGGAACTCAAGCGGATTTTGCTCCATCAGGCGATCCTGCATGTCGCGGTATAGCAAGCCTTCGGACTGGCGGACGAAGTGCCCGGCAATGGCTTCGCGAATTTTTTCTTTCGCTTCTTCTTCGTTGGTCACCTTGCCCTCGCCAAAACTGTTGTCGAAAAATTCCTGGTTCAGTTCGGCCGGGCTGATGCGGTTCACCTCTTCTATCGTAAGCCGGAAATTATAGTTGACCTCCCGATCGTCGTCCTTTTCCAGGTTCAGGTAGTAGTTGCGAACAAAATCCTCGGAACCATTCTCTTCCAGCAAAGTGAGATTGTAGGTGAATTCTTCCCCGGCCTTTTTTCCGAGGATGAATTTCTTGAAGTCGTCCGAAAGAGACTGGGTCGAAATGGAGAATTCGGCTTCCATGCCGTTTTCTTTCAACTCTTCCCCATCCAGCTCGGCTCCTTTCAGTTTGACAATATCGCCTTCCTCGATCGCCTCTTCGGTGGGTTCCGACTTTCCGGCTCGCCGACGCAGATTCCGGAAATCCTCGTCCACCATTTCGTCTGTGATCTCGGGGACCCACTTGGTGAGCGGGGTATCCTTTTCCAACCCCTTCAGTTCGAAAGCGGGTGCCAGCCCCAGGTCAAACTTCAGAACGAAATCGTCCAGATTCTTCAGGTCAAAATCCAGCAGTTCCTGGTCTTCGGCGGGTAGGGGAGAGCCCAGCAACTGGATTTCTTCTTCCCGAATGAAGTTGTCGAGCTCTTGCTGAAAACTTCGATTGATGATATCCGCCAAAACGGATTTGCCGAACATCTTTTTGACGACGCTGATCGGGGTCTTTCCCTTGCGGAAGCCTTTCATGGAGGCTCCCTGCTGATACTTTTTGAGCTCCTGATGGAAGGAACTTTCGTAATCTTCTTTCTGAAGGGTTACCGTTACTACGGCATTTAATGCGTCCTTGTCCTCTCTTACAACGTTGGGCATACTTGAAAACTGATTTTAGAACGGGAGACAGGCGAGTAGCAGGGTAAAGACGGAGCCTGTCCATGGATCTGACCCGGTACTGCTTGTTCTCCGGATCCGGCTTCATACCTTTTCTGTCCTGGAAAAGGGATTTCCGCAAAACGGAAAGAAGGAAGAAAACCAGGACGCCTTTTCCCGTTGGTCAAAGGGTCA
>CAZXIX010000003.1:107530-128791 GCA_964640855.1 uncultured Saprospiraceae bacterium | reverse complement strand
ACCCAAAATAATAACCTATAAGTTTTACCGAATTACTTTTGAACACTTACTTAGGTTGTCGCTTATAAGTTACCTAGAGGCTACAAAAATCCTCCAACTCGGCTCTTGTCATCGGGCCGGCATGGCGCTTTATTTCCTGCCCATTCTGAAAAAGCAGGATGTGGGGCAGCCCTTTGATGCCCAGTTCCTTCAGCAGTTTCGAGTCCCGATCGGCATCTACCCGGGCTACGGTTACCTGATTGTTTTCCCGGGCAAACTTTTCCAGCACCGGGTCCATCATCACGCAAGGGCCGCACCAGGCCGCCCAGAAGTCCACCAGTACCAGCGGATACCGGCGGATCACCTCTGCAAAACCATCCTTCTGGATTTCCAGGATGTTGTCCCGGGAGGCTTTTCCGGAAAGCGAACGAAACAGCACCCGAACCGGCAAGGTGAAACCGGCCCAGAAAGTGGACCCCATGAAAAGCAGGAAGGCCATTCCGAAGTGGAAGGTATTTTTTAGGGACTTTTCCTGTCTGAAGTTTTCCTCAGCCCGGTTCTGATAGGCTATCAAATTCTCATTCCAACTCATGACTAATCATTTTTGCATGCTAGAATTCCCGCATTTCCGAATCAGAAAACCTCCGCCAACCGTTCCAGAAACTCCGCTTCCGTCCAGATCTCGACGGTGCCCAAAGCCTCCGCCTTCTTGAGCTTGGAACCCGCCTTCTCCCCTACCACCAGAATGTCTAGGTTGGAACTCACGGCACTCAGGCTTTTGGCTCCCGCCGCGACGGCCCTTTTTTTAGCTTCGTCCCGGGTCATCTGCTGGAGTGTCCCCGTGAACAGGATCGTTTTCCCGGACAGCACCCCATCCTCGACGGGGCTTCCCGGTTTGTCTTCTTCGGTGGGTACCATATTCACCCCCAAAGCCTCCATCTCCCGCAGCATATTCAGATTCTCTTCCCGGGAAAACCAGTCCCGGACATTCCGGGCCACGATGGGCCCGACATCCCGGATGGCTGTAAACTTCTCTTCATCCCAATCCGCCAGGTCGTGCACGTGTTCGATCTCCGCTGCCAATAATTGAGCCACTCGCTTCCCCAAATGATGGATGCTGAGGCTGTGCAAAAGCCGGCTGACCGGATTTTGCTTGGCTTTCTCCACCGACTGGCGCATATTCTCCGCCGACTTTTTCCCGAAGCCCTCCAACTCGGCAATTTTATCGTAATCCAGTCGATACACGTCCACTATACTCCGGATCCACCCCAAATCCCAAAACCGCTCGATGATCTGCTTGCCGAGGCCGTCGATATCCATGGCCGACTTGGAGACGTGGAAGATGATGCGGGCGAGGTCCTGCTTGCCGCAAACGCAGGTCGGACAACGCCAGGCCGCCTCTCCTTCTTCTCTTACCAGATTGATCGGCTGGTCGGTATCGTTCACGGGGCATTGGCGTGGAAATACGATCGGCTGTTCCGAACCGTCCCGAACATCCTCTATGGCTTTTACGATGTAGGGGATCACGTCGCCGGCTCGCTCCACCAACACCTCGTCGCCGAGGCGTAAGTCTTTGGAGACGATAAAATCTTCGTTGTGCAGAGAAACGGAGCTCACCGTAACGCCGGCCAACTGGACGGGCTCGATCTTGGCCACCGGCGTGATGGAGCCGATCTTTCCCACCTGGTATTCCACCTTGAGCAGTTTGCTGGTAGCTTGTTTGGCCTTGAACTTGTAGGCCATGGCCCAACGCGGGTGGTGGCTGGTGCTGCCCAGTTGCTCCTGCAGCTTTCGCTCATCTACCTTGACGACCATCCCGTCAATCTCGTAGGGATAGGTCTCCCGTTTGGATTCGGCCCCCTGAACGAATTGGATGACCTCCTCTATATTCCGGCAGCGCTTCAATAGTTTGTCCGGCACCTTGAATCCCCAAGCCCTCAGTGCTTCGAGACTGCCGATGTGCGTATCGAATTTTTCCAACAGGTTGCTCCCCTCCCCGTCTTCCGCAAAACTCAGGGTGTAGATAAATGCCTCCAGGCCGCGCTTGGCCACCTCGCGGGGATCCTTCATGCGTAACCCTCCGGTGGCCGTATTGCGGGCGTTGGCAAACAGGGGTAAGCCCGACTGCTCCCTGTCCTTGTTGATCTTCCGGAATGCGTCCAGCTGGATCAGCACCTCGCCCCGAAGTTCTGCCCGCTGAACGCCTTTTTCCGAAAAGGGCACTTTCAGCGGTATGGAACGGATCACCTTGGCGTTGGCGGTGATCTCTTCGCCGATCACTCCATTCCCGCGGGTGGCAGCCCTTACCAACTGATCTTCTTCATAGACCAAAGCGATGCTTCCCCCATCGAATTTGGGTTCGACTCCATAGGCAATGTCCCGGTCGTTCTCCCATTTCAACAACCTTTTGATCTGCTGATCCCAATCGCGGAGGTCATCGGCATTGTAAGAGTTGGCCAAAGACAGCATGGGCACCCAATGGCGAACCGATTCGAATTCCGACGTCAGATCAGCCGATACGCGTTGGGTGGGAGAATCCGCTGTGATCCAGTCGGGATGAGCTTCCTCTACCGCTTCCAGTTGTTTGTACAAAAGGTCGTATTCGAAATCGCTGAGGATCGGATCATTCAGCACGTAGTAGCGCCATTCATGGAAAACCAAGGCCCGCCGCAGTCCTTCCAGCTTTTGGCGGGCGTCCCCGTCCTCCGGGCCGAGGGGTTCTTTCAGAAACCGGCGAGAAAGATCGGTAAGCTCTCGTTGGACTTCCGGATTGTACATATTTCCACAGGAGTTTGGGACCAACCAAAATACGATTTTTGGTCCGGGTAAGCCTCTGACCTATCCGCTGGCAAAGGCCGGAATGGCCTCCCCTGAAGATCTATCGCTTGAAGATCCGTCGGGTGCTGACGCCTTCGGGAGTCCAGAGCTGCAGGGCGTACACGCCTCCCGGGAGTCCGCTCATATCCAGAAATCGAGTGTTGGTCCCTTCCTGGACACGCCATTGGTCGGCGAGAACAACTCTCCCATCTACTGCCAACAGGCGCAGGTTCAAGGGCCGGGAGATCGTGGATTGAAGCTCGATGCGGACCTCACTGTTGCCGACCGGGTTGGGGAAAAGCGACCAGCCGTTGAGGAAAGCAATTTCACGGACGGGTGTGGCGAGGCTTTCCTGCAACAAAACCGGCTCCGTGAGCCGGATGGCATTGTCTCCGTTGTTGGCATTGTTGCCGTTGACGGCATTGCCGGCCACCCAGAACTGAACCTCTCCGGAGCCTTCCTCCGGCGCTATCCAATCCACTTCAAAAAAACTGGAATCGCTGCGCGTGCTGTGCGTAGCATAAGGACGACCGCTTGTCAGGTAGGTCCGCACCGCTTCTCCGGGGTTGGTAAATTCGCCGGCTCCCTGGTTCTCCGAATCCAAAGCGACGGCCTGGAAGCCATACCCTTCGGGAGTACCGTTGGTAGCTTCGATCATGACTTTCAAGCGGTAGGTCTCGCCCGGGACGTATTCCGTAATCACGGAGTCCCCTTCCAACACCTGAACCAACAAATTCGGATTGTATTCTCCCGGACTGCCTCCATGGCAAGTGGAAATACCACAAAAGCGATTTCCCGGAGCCGTGGGGCCGCCGGTATAATCCTGATCCAGACCACCGACGAAGGATATAGCAGAAAAGGCCGATAAGGCGATAAAAACGGGTAGAATTCTTTTCATGAGGATTATGGGTTGAAGTACGTGAAATTCATATTATGACAAAAACCCAAATTAAACCAACCCTTTCTCCGGATGTTTACCGGCGGCCCCTTTAAAAAAGTCTTTAATCCGGGGGAGATCCCGGTCTATATCGCCGGTCGTATAAAATGGATCGCTGAAAGACAGGACTTTCTGTCCCCAATCCATGCGGGCGAATATGAGCGGAACACCGGCCCCATGGGCAATGTAGTAAAATCCGGTACGCCAACGGTCCACCTTGCCCCGGGTACCTTCCGGGGTGATGGCAAAGATGAGTTCCTCTGTGTTGTTGAGGGTATCGATCACCGCATCTACAAAATTCGTGCTCCGGGAGCGATCCACTGGATAGCCGCCCATCCGATAGAACAACCAACCGTGGGGAGGTTTGAAAAGGGAATCCTTGCCCAGAAACTTGTAGGGTTTTTTCACGATGCAGCGGAAAAGGATTCCAACAATAAAATCCCAATTGGATGTATGCGGAGCTACTACGAAAATGAATTTTCTGAGCTCGTCCGGGGGCGGGTTTTTTATTTCCCAGCCCATCCATTGAAACAAGATCCTGCAAAATCGCTGCCTGAAAGTCATTTTTTTGCCTATGGCCGGTACAAAGAAAGGAGAAAATCCCTATTCCGGCGGGATCGGATTGGCAGGCTTCCCTTTTTAACGTATTTTAATCTTTTAAATCAAGTGCCTAACCTTGAGAAACACTATCCAGATACTGGCTTTCCTGCTTGTGGCAGGCCCGACTTCCATCTGGGCGCAAAAAGGCGATCACCCTCCGATCGACCTCACCGTTTCCCTGGACGGAGGCTACTATGATTCGGGTATTCTGGTTGAACTGGTGGCTACCCAGGGGGCTGAGATCTTCTACAGCCTGAACGGCACCCGGCCCGGTCGAAAAAGCAAGCGATACCGAGGTCCCATTCCCATCACCCGCACCACCTCCCTGCGAGCCGTGGCTTATCTGGGCGAGTACAGCAGTCCTCTTATCGGGCACACCTACCTCATCCGGGAGCCTCACACCAACCTGCCCACGGTCTGTATTTCGCTGCCTGCTTACGTGTTATTCGACCCGGCGCGGGGATTGTTTGTAGATGGCCCCAACGCCGATCATTCCGTTTTGCGCAAACCGGGCGCCAACTTCTGGAGCAGGAGAGAAATGTTCATCCACGCGGAAATCATGGACGAAGCAGGCCGGCAGGTACACAGCAGCCCCATGGGTATGCGCCTGTTCGGTGGCATGAGCCGATTGTTTCCCCAAAAATCCCTGACCCTTGTAGCCCGGGAAAGATATGGCCAGAAGAAGATCCGCTATCCCGTGTTCGGACAGGACGGCCTGGGCAAATTCAAGTATCTGGTCCTTCGGAATTCGGGCAGCGACTGGGGCAAGTCGCATCTGCGAGATGCCTTCATGACCAGCTTGCTCGACGGCTGGGACCTGGAAAAGCAGGACCAGCGGCCGGCTCATGTTTACATCAACGGAGAGTATTGGGGCCTTTATAACCTCCGGGAAAAGATCAACAAGTTCTTCATCGAGGACCATGCCGATGTGGATAAAGACAGCATCGACTACATCGAGCATCACATGACGCTGAAGGCCGGAAGCCGCTATCACTATCAGCGCTTGCGTCAATTTCTACGGGAGAAGGACATTCGCCTTCCGGAGAACTATGCCTGGGTCTCGGAGCAGATGGAGATCGACAACTTCATCGACCTGCAGGTCGCTCAGATCTTTTTCGACAACCGGGACGCAGGCGGCAACATTCGTTTCTGGCGCCCTCAAACCCCCGACGGCAAGTGGCGCTGGATCCTGTACGATACCGACCAGGGATTCGGTCTCCATCGATCGAGGGCTTACACCCACAATACCCTTCATTTCCATACCCAACCGGACGGTCCGGACTGGCCCAACCCTCCCTGGAGCACCTTCCTGTTGAGGCGATTGCTCGAAAACCCCACCTTCCGCAAACGTTTCATCAATCGGTTTGCCGATCACCTGAATACCAGTTTCCGGGAAGACCGGGTTCTGGACAAGCTGGAGGAAATGTCCTCCCGCATCCGGCCGGAGATCGGGCGCCACTTTAAGCGATGGGAGCTTTCCGCCGAGGTCTGGGAAAGCCAATTACTCCGGATGAAGAAATTTGCGCTGGAAAGGCCCAATATGATCCGCTATTTCATGGCCCAGCGGTTTGATCTGGGAGATGCTACCCAGGTTACGATCGTGTCCGGAAAAGGCGGCTCGGTGCTGGTCAATGACCACATTCGGGTCAGCACGGGACGATTCCTGGGGACCTATTTTTCCAAGATCCCTATTCAATTGACGGCCAAGCCCAATTTTGGCTATCGATTCTCCCACTGGGAACATCTCGGGAAAAGAGCCAGTCCCGAGCAGATCGTGGCCGACCTGGGGTCCGGCCCGCGGTTCATCCGGGCCGTTTTCGAGCGGTACGAACACCCGCTGGCCGGCAAGGTGATCCTCAATGAGATCGGGCCGAACAACCCCAATCGAAAAGGCGGCGATTGGGTGGAGATCTTCAACAGTACCCGGGAAAGCGTCTCTTTGAAAAACTGGGTCCTGAGCGATGCCAAACACGATTTCGTTCTGCCGGATGTGCAGATCCCGGCCAACGATTACCTGGTGATCTGCGAAGACTCCCTGGCTTTCCGCAAACATTACCCGCAGGCCTACCGCGTGTTGGGCGGACTTCCCTACGGGATAAACAAGCGCAAGGAAAGCCTGATCCTCTTCAATGAGGAAGGCACCGGGATCGACAGTCTGAGTTACCGGATCTACCCCACCGACTCTACCTTCACCCTGAGCCTCCTGCTCCCTTTTCTGGACAATGCCGATATGGAAAACTGGACCCAAAATGTGGGAAGCGGCACGCCGGGGCACGCCAACCCTTACTACCTGGAGAGCCGCATCTTTGGCCGGCAGGAAGCCTGGCTGCGGGTGGGAGTAGCCATCGTCACTCTTCTTTTCTGCTCCGTTCTGCTTTATTTCCGGGCCAAAGGCCGACTCTGATCACTCCCCCATATGTTGTGCCAACAGCCGGTGAAAATGGTGGACGCAGGGTTCCATACTGGGGGAAAAACGGCCGCGATCGTATAAGCGGGAACGGGTACCCAATTGTACGCTTTCCACAACGGCTTCATCTTCATATTCCGTCTCGTCGATCCGGGTCAATTCCCGGTCCTGCCCTACCGCTTTTTCAAACAGGTAGGTCCGGAAGCGGACGCGGGTTTTATTCAGGGCCCGGGGTTCTACCACATTCAGCGACAAACCCCAGGGGTACACATTGAACATCAGATTCGGAAATAGCCAGAAATAGTAAGCATAAACGCGCTTGCCAAAATCCGGATGCCCCTCGGGGATGGGAAAGCAGGGCTGGCCTTCTTCCGCGATCCCCAATTGCAGATTGCAATAGGCAAAGGTCTCATAGGCATAGGCATCGAATTCCAGAGCCTGGTTCAAGGCCGGGTGGACCCATGGGATGTGAAAACCTTCCAGGTAATTTTCCACATATAGGGCCCAATGCGCATCCACGTCAAAGTCCTTGCTTTGATCCGGCACAAAACGCGTCCGGTCGAGCGGAAGGAAAGCCAATCGTTTCCGGATGGGGTCTACCACTTCGGAAAAGGATACGACCGGATTCAAAGAACCGAAGATCATTCCCCACAGGGATTCAAAGGGGATCCTGGGCAGATTATCCGCGGCTGAAGGAAAATTCTCCGCTTCCCGGAAACCCGGCATGCTTTTAAAGCGGCCGTCCGGATAGAAACACCGGCCGTGGTATCCGCAGCTAATAATGCGATACATCCCTTCCTTCTCCACCAGGATCTTGCCCCGGTGGGTGCACACATTGGAGATCGCGTGCAGCTCTCCATCCTGATCCCGGGTCACCAGCAAGGGTTCGTCCAGGAACGAAGGCATCAGATCGACCGGTCGGGCCTTTCCCGGTTCTTCCAGCCCTGCCAGATCCGTCAGATAAAGCCACCAGGAAGAGAAGATCCTGTCCTTGCTTTGTTGGTAAAGATCGGTATCGTGATAGAATTTACCGGGAAGGGTATGGGCAATCCGGATTTCGGGATCCACAGATAGCTTTTCCATGCGGTGCGGGAATTTGTAATTTTAGTCAAAGCTTTGCTTTTGAAGGAAATGAAAATATCCAACATCACCAACGCATTCCGGCGAAATCGCTCCGAAGACGACCTGGGTTTCGGCACACGCCTGACCGATTCCAGCATCCGGCTGATCAACCCCGACGGTTCCTTCAATATCCAGCGGAAGGGACGGCTGGTCCTGACCCCGTACCAGTGGATGCTGGATCTGTCCTGGCCCACATTCTTTTTGGTGATCACTCTTTTCTATACGTTGATCAATACCGTATTTGCCTTTTTTTTTCTGCTTGTGGGGGTTGAGAACCTGGCCGGCATTCCGGATGATAGCCCTATCATGGATTTTGCCCATGCCTTCTTTTTCAGCGTTCAGACCTTTACCACAGTGGGCTACGTAGCCATCCACCCGGAAGGCCTGGCTGCCAACCTGCTCGCCTCAGCCGACGCCCTGGTCGGCCTGATGGCCTTCGCCCTGGCCACAGGCTTGTTCTTTGCCCGATTCTCCAAACCACAGGCCCTCATCCTTTTCAGCCAGAATGCTTTGATCAGCCCCTATCGGGAGGGAAAAGCTTTCATGTTCCGAATCGCGGGAAAAAACCACAAAAAGATCATTAACCTCTCTGCGGTAGTGACCATGACCTGGATCGAGAAGGCCGAGAATGGGGAACGTATCCGACGTTATGCGCCCATGCGCCTGGAAAGAAGCAAGATCGTCCTGTCTCCCCTGAACTGGACGATCGTACACGCGATAAACCCCGGCAGCCCTCTGTTCGGGATGGATCAAAGCCAAATGAAGGACTCCCAGGTTGAATTCCTGATCCTGGTAGAAGGGTTCGATGAGTCTTTCGCCCAGCGGGTACATGCCAGCCGCTCGTTTACGTGGAAAGAAGTGCACTGGAATCGTCGTTTTCTCCCGATGTATTATACGGAGGAGGGAGGGACCATACTGGAATTGGATAAAATCAATGCGCATATTGCGGCCGAGGAAGAGGAATAATAAAATCAGCCGGCAGATTAAACCTTTTCCTAAGATCCGAGTCCAAGGTTGAACAGAGAACCGAAATTCGTCCCGGACCATGCCAACGGCGGCCCCTGCAGTTATGATGGAAACACCAGCCAAGGAAGAAGAGATCCTGTCCCTGATCCGCCAGCCGGGGGGGATGGACCAGGGTTTCCGGCTGTTGATGAGCACATACCAGGAGCGGTTGTATTTTCAGGTCCGGCGCCTGGTGACCGAACACGAAGATGCAAATGACGTTTTGCAAAACTGCCTGGTCAAGGTATATCGCAACATCGACCGGTTTGAGGGAAAATCATCGCTTTATACCTGGCTGTATAGGATCGCGACCAATGAGGCGCTCACGTTCCTGAAACAAAAGAAGAAACGGAACAACCTCCCGCTGGAGCAGGAAGAGGGTCCGGATCTGGGCGAACGCTTAAAAGCAGATCCCTGGTTTGACGGGGACGAAGCACAGATCCGTTTGCAGGAAGCGATCGAACAACTGCCCGAAAAGCAGCAAATCGTCTTTCGCCTGCGGTATTTTGAGGAAATGAGCTACAAGGAAATGGCCCAGGTACTGGACACCTCGGAAGGAGCCCTGAAAGCCTCCTTTCATCATGCAGCCAAAAAGATTGAGAAACGGATAATCGAGAGTTGATCATATGGATATGGAAAAAGATCCCAAAGAAGAACTGAAGGAATTGTCTCCTTTCCTGGCCCAGCTCAAGGAAAAGGGTGAGGGATTCCGCGTGCCGGAAGGTTATTTCGATAACCTGCAGGACCAGGTGATGGAGAAAATCCAGGAAACCGCCGGGGTATCCGCTCCCACCGGACGCAAAGGGGTATTGCGAGTCCTGAGAGGGGGATTCGGCCAATGGGCGGCTGCAGCAGCCATAGCTCTGCTGGCCCTTGCCGGGCTTTGGTTTCTCTGGCCTCAATCCGATCTCCGGGCCCCGGAGCTGGCTCTGAGTGAAATATCTGCCGAGGAAGCCTCCGCTTATATCGACGCCACGCTGGAGGACTACGAGCTGGCCCTGCTGGTAGAAGAACTGGATTACGCCACCCCGGTCGAGGAACCGCTGCCCCACCTGGACCCCGAGGTGGAAGAACTCCTGCTGCAAGAGCTTGAATACGAAGACCTGGAAGGCCTGTTTTAACCCCTAATACAAAAAACATGAAGATCAAGACCTTTGCCATTCTCATACCGATCCTGCTCCTGGCCGTCCCTTCAAGGGGCCAAATCACGGGCGACGATATCGAGACGCCTAATCTGTCGCGGGTGCAGGCTCAGCGAGTGGCCTACATCACCCAGCGGCTGGGACTCACCACCGACGAATCGGCCTCTTTTTGGGCCATGGTCAACGAATACGAAAACCAACAGCGCGAGATCCGGCAAAAATATCGCCCCGCGAAAGGGATCCAGCTGATGACCGACCAGGAAGCCGAGCAATACATCCGGTCCACCTTTGATCGCGACCGGGAATTGTTGAAATTGAAGGAGTCCTATTACGGCCGTTTCAAGGAAATTCTCCCGCCTTCCAAGATCGCCCTCTTCCCCATAGCCGAAAATGAATTCAAACGGGTTATCCTGCGCCAGGTCCGCGATAACATCCAACGGCGCCGGCCGGGGAACCAGGACTGAGGCTCAACCCGCTGCGGGAGCTTGTCTTATTTCAGGCAGAAAAATGAGGTTAATTAAGAGTACCTTTGCGCCCGAAATGAATAGACAGCTCCTGGCCCATTTGGCTTTATTGATGGTAGCCCTGATCTACGGCGGCAATTACGTGGTCGCCAAGATTGTCATGGAAGGCGGATTCCTCAGTCCGCTTCCCTTCATTATGCTCCGGGCATTGAGCGCTACCGTTCTGTTCTGGCTGGTCTTTGCGGTGGTTCGTCCCGGGAATGTGGAGCGCAAAGACCTGCCGAGATTATTTCTGTGCGGCCTCACCGGAATAGCTGTGAATCAAATGTTCTTCTTCACCGGCCTGAACTGGACCAGTTCTGTGAACGCGTCCCTGATCATGACCATGACGCCCCTACTGGTCCTGGTGGCTTCTGCTTTCTTGCTGGGCGAACGGATCACCATGGAGAAATTGGTGGGGATCGGGCTGGGAGCCGCAGGGGCCGTCTTGCTGATCGGTTATGGCCAGGAGATCCGATTCGGCGGCAAGGGGCTATGGGGAGACCTCATGGTCCTGGTAAACGCCTCCTCCTTCGGCCTCTACCTCGTGCTGGTAAAACCCATGATGCAAAAATACAATGCCTTGACCGTCATGAGCTGGATTTTCAGCTTCGGACTGATGGTTGTGATCCCTTTCGGATTGCCGGGTTTCATCCGGACCGACTGGCAGGCATTTACTCCCGGAGCCTGGTGGGCCGTGGCCTATGTCATTTTCCTGGTTACATTCCTGGTCTACTTCCTCAACGGCATGGCGCTAAAGGAAGTCAGCCCGTCTATTGTCAGTATCTACATCTACCTCCAGCCTTTGGTAGCCGGTTTTTTATCGGTTATGCTGGGTAAAGAGGTCATTGATATGCTGGAAGTAATATCTACTCTTCTGATTTTCAGCGGTGTATTTTTAGTAAGCGGTCTTGGAAAGCCAAGTCGGCAAGCCATTACCCGGCTCGCACCCGCTCGTAAGGTCTGCGAAAAGGGGGGGTAGAAATTCACGATGCACAGGCAGCCGTTTCCCGCCACATTCAACCGAATGTTAAAAATTCTGTGGATTCGCTGTTAAAAAATCGTGGATAACTAAACGCGGACTTGCCCGCCAAACATATTATTGTATATTGAGAGGGCAAGAAGCATTAATTGCTGTATATGCATCCAGAAAACCTCGGGGCTAATCCAGGACTAGAGATCCTGGTGGCCGAGTATGAAGCCATGAGGAAAAAGGGCGAAAACCCTTATCTGGGAGAAGAGACCTTCTTCAAACTCATCGGCTACTATGAAGGCGAAAACCAACTCACCCTCGCATTAGAGGTTGTGGAAAACGCGCTTCTTCATTTTTCCTTCTCCTCTGATTTTTATCTGAAAAAGGCACAGCTGCTGATCGGCATCCAACGAGACAAGGAAGCTCTGGACACCCTGCAGCAAGCTGAGATCTTTGCGCCCAGCGAACCCGGCATTCAATTGCTACGGGCCGAAGTGTTGGCCTACGACGGACAACACGAGGAAGCCCTGGCTTTGCTGGCAGACTTCAAAGGTCAGGTCGCTGAGGAAGAACTGGACGATTTCTTCTTTACCGAGGCCCTGGTCTACGAATGCCAAAGCCGCTTTGAAGCGATGTACTATTCGCTCGTCAAAGCCTTGCAATGCAACCCGGAACATACCGAAGCGCTCGAGAGGCTGGGCATCAGTATGGAGATGACCCGCAAGTATGAAGAGAGCATTCCCCTGTTGCATCAAATCCTCGACCGCAACGCTTATGCCCATCTGGCCTGGTATTTGTTGGGGCACGCCCAGGCTTATATGGGCGATTATCCGCAAGCCATCGAGGCCTACGAATACGCTTTCCTCAGTCAACCCTCCTTTGAAGGTGCTTATCGGGATTGCGCTGACCTTTGCCTGCAAATGCAACAATATCAGCCAGCGCTGAATGTCTACAAGGATATCATGGACCGGTTCGGCCCGGATGCCGACTTGTATTTTCAAATGGGGCAGTGTTACCATGCTCTGGACCAGCCTCAATCGGCGCGGGCCCTTTTTCAGGAAGCACTCCGGCTCGATCCCCTGGATGATGAGATTCTGTTTCACATCGGGTTAAGCTGGCTGGCCGAGGACAAATTCAGCCAGGCCGTTCGCTTCCTGAATCAGGCCATCCAACTGGAAAGCAAGCGGAGCGAGTACTATTCCGCCCTGGCGGAAGCCTACAGTTTTCAGGAGAAATGGGAGGAGGCGGAAGAGAATTATCGCCAGGCCATCCGGCAGTCGAATGACAATCCGAATGTCTGGCTCGATCTGGTTTCTTTTTATCTGGATCTGGGCCGCATTGAGGATGCTGAGCAAGTCCTGGAGGAAGCCACCCTCTTTACGGAAAGCGTGGAACTCCTGTACAGCAAGGTTGCCACCTTATTTTATCTCGGCCGGAGGAAGGAGGCGCTCTATTGGCTGGGCGAGGCTCTGGAAGAAGGCTTCGAAATCCATTATCTCCTTTTTGACTTCCATCCTGAATTGCAACAAGACCCGGGAGTAACCCACCTGATAAATTCCTACTTATTGCACTAGGGTGTGTCTGGAAAATGTTTTTGATGGCGAAAAAGATTCATTTTTGTGGCCAGGCAAGGCGCAAAAACCGAGGATAGCCTTAGCTACCTGAGGCTTTTTGCAACACAGGCTGGTCCGAAAAGGAACTTTTGAAGCCCAAAGGATATTTTTCAGACGCACCCTAGTCTACTTTGGTGTGTCCAATAGGCGTAGATGGCTGCACCTATGGTGCCCGCACCGTTTCGATGCTGGGCCGGTGCGACCTTAAGGGGGACATCGATGACAGAAGAAAAGCTATCAAATTGTTTACTGGCACCGCCGCCCAGCAGAATCAAGTCCGGGGATATGATGCGGTTGAGGTGATGCAGGTATTCATTGAATCGCTTGCCCCACTCTTCCCAACTCAACCCATTATGCTCGCGAGCCCAGTTGGAGGCATATTTCTCGGCAATATCTCCCTTTAAGTACAAATGCCCAAATTCGGAATTGGGCACCAGTTTGCCGTCTACAAAAAGTGCGGATCCCAGACCCGAGCCGATGGTGATTAGCAGGACCGTACCTTTGACACCCTCTCCTCCGCCAAACTGAATTTCCGCCACACCTGCCGCATCCGCATCGTTGACGGCGACCACCGGGCAACCCACGGCATCGCTCAACAGCTTTTCCACATTTACACCGATCCAGGACTTGTCGATGTTGGCGGCCGAATGCGCTATGCCTTCCTTGATGATGGCCGGAAAGCCTACGCCCACCAATCCTTGCCATTTGTGGAACTCGACCAATTCCCGCAAAGTCTCCGCTACCGCAGCCGGCGTGGCCGGCTTTGGGGTCAGGATTTTCTTTCGATCGGCGAGCAAGCGACCGGCCGTTATTTCCACAGGTGCCCCCTTGATCCCGGTACCCCCTATATCGATTCCCAATACGATGTTTGATTGATCCATGTTCGATTAATTAGCTTTTCTATCGAATAATACGAATTGTCATCCATACATCATCCCTGGGCCGGTCCGATGGGCCCGTAGGGGCTTCTGCAATGCGGTCTATCACTTCCAGGCCTTCGATCACGCGCCCGAAAACCGTGTACTGCCGGTCCAGAAAAGGGGTACCTCCCTGTTCAAGATATTTCTGCCGGACGGAGGTCGGATACCGAAATCCGAGCCGGGCCTCGATCTGATCCAATTGTGCCGCGCTGGGAACTTGCCCCTGGACGATGTAAAACTGGGAGCCCGAGCTTTTGCGCTCCGGATTCACGGCATCGCCTTGTCGGGCAGCGGCCAGTACCCCTTTTAAATGGACGAGCGAATCAACAAATTCAGCGTCGATCTGATAACCCGGGCCTCCCATCCCCAGGGGTTTGCCGGGAGGGGCTTGCCGGGATTCCGGATCTCCTCCCTGGATCATAAAACCGGAAATGACCCGATGAAACAGCAGGCTGTCGTAAAAACCTTCCTCGGCCAGCTTCAGAAAATTGTCCCTGTGTTGGGGAGTAGCATCAAACAAATGGACCACCATCCATCCGTAGGGCGTCTGGATCTCGGCCAGGCATTCCTCTGGTGGTGAAACCTGAATTTGCTTTTTCGTGGACCTTTTCTTTTGGCCGCGATAGGCCGTCAGGGTGATCTCGTAATTACCGGAATTCCGGAAGCGGTGTTCCGGATTCGCTTCTCCCGAAACCTTCCCGTCGCCAAAATTCCATTGATAAGTCTCTGCTTTTTCCGACTGGTTGGAAAAAGTGAGGGTGGCGGGAGCCGTTTGGTCGCCTGACCAGCTGAATTCAGCCAGGGGGCGATTGCAGCCCATGAAAAAAGGGGCCAGGACCACCAGTAGGGCAAAAGATATGCGAAACATGGAGTATGGTGTATCTGGGTTTAGCGGCCGCCCAAACCGTTCGGCCTGTTAACCTGATTACTCTTCTTCCAGGAGAATATCCGGATTCTCTTTCCGCCAATCCTTAAAGTAACGAATGATCATTCGCTTGAGCAGCTCGCCTTGCTCCTTGACCCCCTCTACCGGTACCGGACGTACCAGATCCCAGTGCGGCCAACCATCTGCATCCCGCCCGACAAAAGCATAATGGCCTTCGTAACTCAACAGCCGGCAAACGGCTATATGCATCAGATCCTGCTTCTCCTCCTTGGTAAATTGTTCTTTCCATCGACCCAACTCCTGAATTCCGATCAAATAGAGGATCGCATTCAGGTCGGGCAACTGATCCCGGTCAAACACAGCTTTGACCAGATGCCGCACCCGCAGCCACTCAAATTCCATTTCCCATTCTTCCATTTTTGGCAGGCGCGCTAAGTTGCTCCAAATATACGAAATCAGAGTTCCCGCAGAATAGCCGGAACCCGTTCGGCCCGTTTTGCGGGAGGCCATGCCGCCAACATCCCAATAGCCAGGACCGTGAGGAAAACCAGAAAGAAGTCCATCCCCCGCAAGCTAACCGGGTAAGCCTGGATCATGAACTGCCCGGGAACTCCGATCAGACCGAATTGCTGCTGTGCCCAATAAAGAACCAGGGCCAAAAGGAAACCGGCTCCGATCCCAACCAAAGAAAGCAACATGCCTTCATACAGAAAAATTCGCCGGACCGTTGCCCGGGTTGCTCCCATCGATTTTAGGATCGAAATATCCCGCTTTTTTTCGAGAACGATCATCCACAGCGCTCCAACCATATTGAAAGCCACCAATAGCATCATCAGGCTTACGATCGCAAAGCTCATCCATTTTTCGATCTGCATCAGTTTGAGGAAGGACTCTTCCTGTTCAAAGCGGTTTCGAATCTCGAATTCCTCGCCCAGAATGGCCTCCAGGTCGGCTTCTACATCCTGAACCTTCCGGTTGCCCTTGAGGCGAAGTTCCAGTGCACTGGCCTCAGAATCAAACCCCATGAGTTCGCGCACGAAGTCCAGCGACGCCAGGACATATTGATTATCAAACTCCTGCTGAATGATGAAGGTACCGCCCGGATAGAGGAAACGCCGCCGGAAGGGTTGCTGGAAGGAGGAGGTCGCTTCCCGCCTGGGCATGTAGACCGATATGGAATTGAGAGGATCTCCCACGTTCAATCCCAACCGATTCCGCATGCCGACGCCGGATATGGCCAGATCCCTGCGGTTATCTTTCAGGCGAAAACTCCCCTCCCGAAGGGTGCTGTCGATCCCGGAAATCTCTTCGTAGCCCGGCTCAATTCCCTTGATGACGCCGAAATCCTGCTTCTGTTTATATTCAAAAAAGGCAACTTCCTCCAGGGTGGGCATCACTTTTTCCACGCCCGGGACCCCGCTTATCTGAGCCAACAGCAGCGAGTCCACTTCAAAGGTTTTGCCCCTGGCCGGCGTGATCTTGACTTCCGGATTAAAACGGTTGAACATGCTCGTGATCAGGTCCTCGAAACCGTTGAACACACTCAAAACCAGGACCAGGGCCGCTGTACCGATGGCAATTCCCAAGAGGGATACCCCCGTAATGATGTTGATGGCATTCGTCGATTTCCGGGCAAACAGATACCTGCGGGCAATGCGAAAAGGAAAATTCATTCCAAGGTTTTTCGATCAGGGCTTTTGCGGGTTCCGGGCCGGTATGCGCAAACCGGTTCCTGCCGGGAAACGTTCCGAAACCGAAACGGGCAACTTCCCTTCGATGGGTCGTTTCCCCAGGACCGCCTCCGCAGCGACTTGCTGGGCCATGCTTTCATCCTGATAAGTGCAAAGTAAGGTGAAATCCCCTTCCAACCAGGCTGCTACATACGGATTTCCCATAAGAACAACGATCGTCTGATAACGACGGCTTAACTCCTGCAAGATGTCCTGCGTGCGGGCAGGCAATCCGTACCGGCCTCCCCCCGGGTATTTATTCAGACCTTGAATGGAGACA
Source organism: uncultured Saprospiraceae bacterium (assembly GCA_964640855.1). Classification (GTDB taxonomy): domain Bacteria; phylum Bacteroidota; class Bacteroidia; order Chitinophagales; family Saprospiraceae; genus JAJDFU01. Next base: position 111,877 of record CAZXIX010000003.1, on the reverse strand, counting down.
ACCAGGGTCTGGGGTTGGTATGCTCCCACCCGGGAAAGCACCTGGCTAACGCTTTCGCTTCCAGCCATGCGCAGGTAGCGGATACCGGTCCATGCTTCGGATAACGTTTTTTGAAAATCGGTATTGGATGAACCTCCCCATTGGAGGTGGAGCAGGGAGGACGTTTTCTCCTGGGACAAAGGCAAAAGGCCTTTTTCGTCCGACAAAAGGGTCATGGCGTGTTCAAACAGACTTCGTTTCAGTTGTTCGGCGGATTTTCTGTGCAGATCCTGTTGCAGGCCATCCGTAGAGATCGGTTCAAAACGATGTAGCCCCAGTGCATATTTGGCATACAGGACTTTGCGGACGCTCGTCCGAATCCGCTGGCGGTCCAGTTTTCCGGATCGCAACCAGGTCAACAGGGTGTCCATGGTCCGGTCGGGTTCGACCGGGAGCAGGACCATATCGTTCCCGGCAGCCAGGGCCTCGGCTTCTGCCCGCCCGGATGCCCGCATTTCAGTGACGCCCCCCATATCCATAGCATCCGTGAAGATCAGTCCCCGGTAGTCCAGTTCCTCGCGGAGCAGGTCGGTGATGACTGCCCTGGAAAGCGTAGTGGGTTGATCCGGCTGTGGGTCAAGCGCCGGCACCTCCAGATGGGCCACCATCATGCTGGGTACCGTTTTGGCCAGGGAACGGAAGGGAAAAAGTTCCAGGCTGTCCAGGCGTTCCCGCCGGAAATCCAGAAAAGGAAGGCCCTTGTGCGAATCTACCTCGGTATCCCCGTGCCCGGGAAAGTGTTTGGCACAGGCCATGACGCCGGCGGCTCGCAGGCCCTGGATGTACTGATAGGCTTTGGCCGTTACCTCATAGCGGTTTTCTCCGAAAGACCGGAAGTTGATGACCGGATTCGCGGAATTGTTGTTGACATCAACCACCGGGGCGAAATTGATCTGAGCCCCCACGCGCCTGAGATCCCGTCCGATCTGTTTGCCCATTTCAAAGATCAGGTCATTGTCCCGAATGGCGCCCAGAGCCATTTGATAGGGGAAACTCATTGTACTATCCAGCCGCATAGCCAGGCCCCATTCGGCATCCATGGCGATGAAAAGGGGAACTTCGACCAGGCTCTGATATCGATTGACCAGGTGGATCTGCCTGCCAGGGCCACCCTGGAAAAAGCAGAGCCCGCCCAGTTGGTACCGCTCCACCCAATCGGCTACCTGGTCCAATTTATCAGACTCCCAATGCGAATGGGCCCGGACCATGATCAACTGACCGAGAAGAGCCGTATCGTTCATTTGGACCAACACAGAGTCTGCCCATTCAGCAGCCGGATCGGCGGATTGGGCGCCGGCGATGCGAGGGTGGGCGAGAAACAGAACCGAAAGAGGCAGAACAGCAAAATAAACGGCCCTGATAAAAAGATGATGAACAAGAGATTGCATAGGTAAGAATTCAGAGTTGTCCGGTCTTCAGATAAAGCTCCCGGAGAGGTAATTCGATCTGCAAGCTGTGAAGAAAAAGGCTCCCGCCCGGATCCCAGGAAGACGAGATGCGCCTAACATCATTCTCTTGTCTTACGTAGGCTTCAGCCAGCACTTTAGGGTGTGTCTGAAAAATATCTTTTGGGCTTCAAAAGTTCCTTTTCGGACCAGCCTGTGTTGCAAAAAGCCTCAGGTAGCTAAGGCTATCCTCGGTTTTTGCGCCTTGCCTGGCCAAAAAAATGAATCTTTTTCACCATCAAAAACATTTTCCAGACACACCCTAGTACTATCTACAAACAACATCTCCGAAAAAGAGGACACCCCATTGCGCATAGGGAATTTATCCGACTTATCCATTTCATGGGCGGTGAGACCCAAGAACTCGACCATAAAAACGGGATCCACCGGCTGAAGCTGTCTTTCATCCCGGCATTCCGGTGCGTCGCAGGGAACCGAAGAAACCAGATAAACGTATCGGCCAGTATTTGAAAAGGCGAGCTGCCTATCGATGTAGCCGACCGTGCGGTTCCGAACTGCCAAAGCGGATCGTAACCATCCGTTCAAGTTCGTAGAAATAATACTGCGCCGGGCAGACTCTCCTAACTGAAAATATTCTTCCGGTGCATAGATCCCGGTTTTTTTCCCATCATCCATTAAGATAATGGGATTTATCCCTTTCCAAGATACTGTATTCCTTCAGCATAAGGACTTCCTCCAGTTCTTCGTCCATGAAGCCTTCGCTGAAGCGACCTTTTCCGAGGCGAGTGCCGTTGAACTCGATATTCCCTCTCCGTTCCTCCCGTTCTTCCTCCGACAAACGGTTGAAGTCCGCACATTTTTTCGAACAGGTATGTTCGTACTTCCCGGCACAGGTTTCACATTGAATGAACAGCAGGTGGCAGGCTTCGTTGGCACAGTTCACATGGGTGTCGCAAGGACTTCCGCATTGATGGCAGCGTGCGATCACTTCCCCGGAGATCCGTTCGCCCATGCGCTCATCAAAAACGAAATTTTTGCCCCGAAACTTGTTCGGCAAGCCTTCCCGTTCGCATTGGCGGGCATATTCGATGATGCCGCCGTCGATCATGAACACGTTCTTGAAACCTTTGTGCAGGTAGTAGGCACTGGCTTTTTCACAGCGGATCCCGCCTGTGCAGTACATGATGATGTTTTCTTCCTTTTTATCCGACAACATATCCTCCACCAGCGGAAGCGCCTCGCGGAACGTTTCGACATCCGGGCAGATGGCCCCCTCAAAATGCCCCACTTCGCTTTCATAGTGGTTGCGCATGTCCACGATCAGCGTATCTTCTTTCTCCAGCAGGGAATTTACCTCCTGAGCGGAAAGGTGCCTGCCACGCCGGGTGACGTCAAAAGAAGAATCATCCAGCCCGTCGGCCACGATCTTGGGACGCACCTTGATCTTCAGCTTGTAAAAGGATTTGCCGCTGTCCTCTACGGCGATGTTTAGCCGGGTGTCCTCCAGACCGGGAATGGCGTACATATCCGCCCGAAATTCCATCAGGCGTTGAGTAGGAACGGAAACCTGACCGTTTATGCCCTCTTCCGCCACATAAATACGCCCGAATACCCCCAACGGATTCCATCGCCGGTAAAGTTCATTGCGAAATGGAACGGGCTTGGGGATCGGATAGTACCGATAAAAGGAGAGCGTGGTCCGCGCCTCGCCGGAATAGAGCATTCGCTCTTTCAATTCGTCGTTGTTGACGAGGTTGTACAATCGTTTCATGCGTTTTGGATTGTTAACCGAATAGCCTGATCGCGGGAAAAGGCCATGGGCAGTTTGCAGGACTGCTGTCAACAGAATCCCTTGAATTCAAGCCTCAAAAATAGGGATTATTTAGATCGAATGCGCATAGCTTGGTTTCTTCGGGCCGCCTAAAGCCTATTTCCCGGCAGGATGCATCCAGGGGGCCGGAGGAGTAAGTCGGGAATCGTTTTGCCTATCCCAAAGGTGGTTGGGAAAACAAAAAACCCGATCCGCACGGGCCGGGTTGCATCTCGCAAACATGCAATTTGAATTACACTCTCGGTACCACGACCAAACTTTCTGCCTTGATCTTATTGTCTTGCAAAACCCGTATGAAATAAGTCCCGGCGGGCATGCCTTCCAGATTGAGCCTCTTGTTGTAAATTCCGTCAAACCGGTTCTGTACATCTTCGAGGACCACCTGCCCGGCGTTGTTGATCAACTGTAAGGTCATGGGTACGGCCTCGCCCTGGAATCGCACATTAACATAACTCACCGTCGGATTGGGGAAAAGCTCGAAATCAAGCAGTTCCAGTTCCCCGATATTCTGTTCTTGCAGGAGTTCCGGTTCTTCGCGAAGGGCCGGTTCTTCCTGCAGGATGATCTCCTCGACTTCCAAGGCATCTTCCTCCTCTTGCTCTTCGATTTCGGCACAAGTGGGGAATTGCGAATGGATCTGCAGCATCTGCCCGTCCCGTACTATATCCAAAACGAAGGGATCGCCCAACTCGTGCTTATCCCGTTCGACCTTGAGTTCATCGTGGGTATCCACCTGAATGCCGTCCATGGCTAAAATGACATCGCCAGGCTGCACACCGGATTTGAAGGCCGGGGTGTTGTTGATCACGCCGCGGACATCCACTCCCCCATCGTCGTGACCAGAGGTATAGACACCGATAAAAACCTGACAAGGGTTTTCCTCATAGTGTCCCGAATACCGGTATCCTTTGCGGGTCAGCGTCACCTCGGCATAGCCGGGTTGGCCATCGCGAAGATATTCTACGGTCACCGTTTGGCCAGGTTTGAACCGGTACAGGGCTTTCCCCAATCGATGTTCGCCGGCCAGGGAAATCCCGTCGATGGAAGTAAGGATGTCTTCCCCTTTCAGGC
>CAZXIX010000003.1:88193-107520 GCA_964640855.1 uncultured Saprospiraceae bacterium | reverse complement strand
GGCCGCCTCTGGCAGCGCCGCTTCCGGATACGACGCCGGAAATGCGGACGCCTGCGTCACGACCTCCTCCTAAATAAACGCCCAGAAAAGGTTTTTGGGCGTCTGAGGAAGAATACTTATCTGAATGACGAGAAGGGGCATGATGAGAGCGGCCGGAATGAATTTCGATTCTTTTTTCTTCTTCGAAATCCACTTCAAAACCTTCTTCCTCTGCCATGCGGACGCGGATCAGTGTCTCTTCTTCCCCTTCCGGATCGGCCGGGCTGCTTTTGGTTACCTGGATCGTTTGTATGGAACCGGCATCCAGATTTCCCAGGCTGGACATCAGTTCGCTGGCTTCTTCCTGCGTACCGCCTCTTTTTTTGAGAACCGTGACGGTACCGTCCTTTTGCGTGATGGTCACGGTCACCAGATCTTCCTGGGCCAGCAGCCCAGGAGGCAGGACCAGGGCAAAAACGAAACAAAGGGAATAGAACATGTGTAAAGTCGGGCACTTCATGATGTATTTTTTGATGAATAGATGACTATATCTCCAAAGACTAATGCCTGGAATGAATGTTGCACATGTGTGATCTGGAAGGGAAGAAAATTTGTTTGGCAGGATAAAAGGGAGGTATAGACTTCACCTTTGTCTGACAAATGCCGACATTTCTTTTGTCAGCTTCCCAACGTTCGGGAAAGAAAAATGTGTTAATCCCATAGTGGGGATTAATCCTTGCCAGGGTCCATCCATTATATAGGTAGAAAACCGGGAGCATGAAAACGATCCATTTTTCAAATCGGCTGAAGGCAATTGACTGGATTGCCGATTTTGCGGAAACTGAAGGGCAATTCGAGGTTTTGCGCGAGCAACTCAACCTCAATTACATTCGAACCGGTCGTTACTTTCTTTGTCTGGAGGAAGAAATGGGTGAGGTAGTGATGAATTGAAGCGCAGATCCGTTTGGGTCCTTGATGGACAAGGGATTTCCTAACGGGCACAAAAAGCCTGTCATCTTTTCTCTAAAAGCCGATTAGCTTTTTCCAGAAAGCCGACGCGGGAGAAAAAGCGCCATCCGAACAGTAATTTAATCTTCCCTAAACCATATTGGTAGTGAATGTCTCTGGTGATGGACGGGAGATACAACATGTTGTTTCCACTTATTCCCAGGTAAAAGCGAGGATGGGTGTACATGATGGCTGCATAAAAGTTAAACTTCCAGGCGGGTCCGCCCAAAAGGTTCAAATTGGAGCCCTCTGCCTGAATGTTACCCCACTCCATTCCGATCCCGGCGGTTGCGCTGCCATAGAGAATCAGATTCCTGCCGACGACCCAACTTCCGGCCGCGCCCCCGTGTACACCTGTGATCCAGACGTTGGCGTCCACGATCTGGGCTTCCGTCGGGAAACGGTTGTCCGGGATCAGGCTGGAATCCGCTTTCACGTAATCAGCTGATATAAAGCCCCCCAGGATGGGGGAAAAAGAGGACTTCAGCTGACGAAGATCCCCCCGAAATACCGCCCGCATGGACAGCTTTCGATAATTGAAATAATACGAATAATCTATGCCCCCATAAATAACCCGAATGTCGTTTCGGAAAACATCTTCTTCCAGGCCATTGACATTAAAGCCCTTATATCGTTGAAAACCGATGCTTATTAAGTGCCGGGAACCCAGCAAAACGCTGGTTTGCAGATCGAATGCTTCCGTTCCGTCTTCCCGGTTGGGATTGATCGCGACTCCCAGGTCGACCAACCAAAACCGGTAGGCAAAACCAACGCCAACGGAAAAAATATTATTGGGAAAAAATCGGGCCTTTTCCCCCAGGCTTTTGTCCCGAACCCGCAAGGCATGATACTTCAGCGTGGAGAAGGCGCGAATGGACCATTGGTCCCGCTGCAAATCGATGTAATTCGTATCCAGGTCAGGAGCTATAAATAGAGGGAAGATGGGTTTATCCTGGGAGAAACCTGAATAGAAGACCATACATAAAAGCAGCTGGAGAAGCAGCATTTTCACCTGCTAAAAATAAGTAAAGGAACGAGCTTTTGCCCAACGGTTTCAATTCAGGGCGTAAGGGATATCCAGGCGGTCGAGCGCCCGAACAAAATCCTGGCTGGCTGTCACCTGGCAGGCCCGGGCCTTCATGGGTAGTTTGATCTTCTTGTGCCGGTCGATAAGCGTGAAACGGATCGAATGATCTCCGGGGTGATTTTGGCACAGCAGGTTCAATTCTTCAACCAGTTCAGAACTGATCCGATCTACGGACAATTTGAGGGTAATTTGCCGGGTTTGGTCCTGGGCCACCCCTTCCAGGAGGCGCATCTCTTTGATTCGGAATTCCATATCATCGTTGCGCCAGGACCTTTGGAAACCGCCTATCACGTAGACAGCGATCCCCTCCTCCAACAAATGCTTGTATCGCTGGTAATCCTCGCCGAACAGGCGGAATTCCCGGCTGCCCTCAAAATCCTGCAGGGTGAATGCCCCCCAGCCGTTCCCGTTTTTGCTGATCCGATGCTGGGCCTGCACCACGATCCCGGCCACCTGTATGGAACCGTTCTGCTGAAACCGGTCGATCTCGGTCAAAGAGCAGGTGATGAAGTGATTCATTTCCAGCCGATAGTCATCCAGGGGATGACCGCTGATGTAGATACCGGTAACGCCTTTTTCCTTGGTCAGCGCTTCCAGGAGGCTCCATTCGCGCGACTCCGGAATGGAAGGTTCCGGGATCGTGGCCTCATCCGTGCCTCCAAACAGACTGACGGCTGCCTGAGCTTGCTGGTGTTTGTGGGCATGCCCATATTTGAGGGCGTGCTCCAGGAGGCTTTCGTATTTTTCGGAAGGTGCGAAATACTGGGCCCTATGCACCCCCTGGAAGCAATCGAAGGCGCCTCCGAAAGCCAGGCTCTCCATGACTTTCTTATTGACCGATTTAAGACTGCAACGGCGGACCAGGTCGAAGATGCTTTCGAAGGGGCCGGCGTTATTCCGCTCTTCCAAGAGTTCTTCCACCGGTCCTTCCCCGACCCCTTTCAAGGCGGAAAGCCCGAAACGGATATGGCCCTCTTCATTCACGGAAAAATCGGAAACGGACTCATTGACCGAGGGGCCCAGCACACGCAGTCCCATCCGCTTACACTCCTGAAGGAAGAAGGTGATCTTGGAAATGTCGTTCTTATTGTGGGTCAAAACCGAGGCCATGAATTCGGCCGGATAATGAGCCTTGAGATAAGCTGTCTGAAAAGCTACGAGGGCATAGCAGGTCGAGTGGGATTTGTTGAATGCATAGGAGGCAAAAGCTTCCCAGTCTTTCCAGATCTTTTCCAGCTTTTCCCGGGGATGGCCTCTTTCCTCTCCCCCGGCCATAAACTTGGGGTGCAGCTCATCAATGAGCTTTTTCTTCTTTTTCCCCATGGCCTTGCGAAGCAGATCCGCCTGGCCTTTGGTAAATCCGGCCAACTTTTGGCTAAGCAGCATAACCTGTTCCTGATACACGGTGATCCCATAGGTATCTTCCAGGAATTCCTGCATGTCGGGAAGATCGTAGGTTATGGGTTCGCGGCCGTGCTTCCGGGCAATGAAGTTGGGAATGTATTCAAGCGGGCCAGGCCGATAGAGGGCGTTCATGGCGATGAGATCTTCGAAGGAGGTAGGCACCAGCTCCTTCATATACTTTTGCATGCCGGAACTTTCGTACTGGAAAATCCCGACCGTCTCTCCGCACTGGAAAAGTTCGTAGGTTTTCTGATCCTCCAGGGGGACTTCATCCATATCGAGTTCGAGCCCGTGGTTTTCCTCCACCATTCGGACAGCATCCTTGATGATGGTCAGGGTTTTCAGACCGAGGAAGTCCATCTTCAGAAGCCCGGCGGATTCGGCTACGGAGTTGTCGAACTGGGAGATCAGCATATCTTCCCCCTTATCCACCTTCACCGGTACGTATTTGGTGATTTCGTCGGGCGTGATCACGACGCCGCAGGCATGGATCCCCGTATTCCGCACAGAACCTTCCAGCCGCTGGGCGGTGCGGATCATTTCCCCGATCTCGTCCTCCTGCCTGGCCAGTTCCCTGAATTTGTAGGCGCGCTCTACGTCCTCCGAATTCATTTGTTCCTTTAGCTTGGCATTGATGTCTTCGGCCTCCAGGACTTTGGCGAGGCTGGCCTTCAGATGGGAGGGGAAAGCCTTGGCCACCCGGTCTACATCGCCCAGGGGAATGTTCATCACCCGGCCAACATCCCGCATGCTGGATTTGGCGGCCATGGTACCGTAGGTAACGATCTGGGCCACCTGGTTGCGCCCGTATTTGTCAATGACGTAATCGATCACCTTCTGACGGCCTTCATCATCGAAATCGATATCGATATCCGGCATGCTTACCCGCTCCGGATTCAGGAAGCGCTCGAAGAGCAGATCGTATTTGATCGGATCCACGTTGGTGATCCCGATGCAGTAGGCTACCGCCGAACCGGCAGCGGATCCGCGGCCGGGACCGACGCTCACCCCCATTTCGCGGGCCGTATTGGTGAAATCCTGTACGATGAGAAAGTAACCCGGATAGCCGGATTGCCGGATGACCTCGAGCTCAAAATCCAGTCGTTCCTTGATGTTGGGGGTGATGGTCCCGTATCGTCGTTTGGCGCCCTCAAAGGTCAGATGTCTCAGATAAGCATCCTGGGAGTCGAATCCCCCGGGTATGGGATAGGCCGGTAGCAGCACGTCCCGCGCCAACTCCAGGTTGTCCACCTTGTCCAGGATTTCCTGGGTATTGTCGACTCCTTCCGGAACATCCCGGAAGAGGTGATTCATTTCGGCCTGGGACTTGAAGTAGAAGTCCGAACTCGGGAACTTGAAGCGCTTCTCCTCATCCAGGTGGCTGTTGGTATTGACGCACAGGAGAATATCGTGCGGCATCCAGTCATCTTCCTCTACGTAGTGGGAATCGTTGGTAACGATGGTCTTGACGTTGTACTTTTTGGCAAGGGCCAGCAATTTTTGGTTGACATCTTCCTGGCTTACCCCCAAACCGTCGATATTTTCCAACCCCTTGTGGCGCTGCAGCTCGATGTAGTAATCCTCCCCGAATAAATCCAGCCACCAGCGCAGCATTTTTTCGGCCTCCTCGTCCCGTCCGTGCAGCAAGGCCTGGGGAATCTCCGCACCGATGCAGCAGGAGGTGGCGATCAGGCCTTCGTGATGCTGTTCGATCAATTCCTTATCGATGCGGGGGTATTTACCGTAAAGCCCTTCGATGTAGCCGAGGGAACAGAGTTTGGACAGATTCTCGTACCCCTTTTGGCCTTTGGCCAGCAGAAGCTGATGAAAACGCTTGTCGGACTCGCCTTTGGCCCGCGAGAACGACTGTTTGTGCCGGTCTTCCACGAGGTAAAACTCGCAACCGACAATGGGTTTGAGATCCCTTTTGCGGGCTTCGGCTACAAACTTGAAGGCCCCGAACATATTGCCGTGATCCGTCAGGGCCACCCCTTTTTGGCCGTCGTTCTTGGCCTTGTCCATCATAGACTCGATGGAAGCAGCTCCGTCGAGCAGAGAAAATTGAGTATGACAATGTAGGTGGCAGAAATCCGGCATAAACCCAGGGGTTAAAAACTATTGGTTTGTATAAATTTTGTAAAAAACAATATTCTTTCAAAATATAAAAAAAGAAGGAGGTTCCCGCTGAGTTTTTATCCACAGGATGTGGAATAATACCCGGCCGGATGGTCTGGGAAGGAATGAAATTCCCCCTTGCATAGGACAAAACTTTGGCTTTGGGTTAGCCTGTGGTGGGCCATTAGGCTACTTTCAACTCTCCAGGCTTTCGGGTTTGTACGTAGTTTGGGAGGATGCCTTAATTTCCAAACGCCCTTCGGGCCTCATCGGGGGCAACGGAAGTGGAAGTCTCCGGTACGGACGATACAAGGGCAGGGCATGCTGGTTTGCTGTCCAAAGGATTCAAGCGGCAGCGCGGCGCTGCAGGTTATAGGTGAGGTCCTGGACCGTATCGATGGAGGAGGCTTCTTCGTCGCTCAGATAAACCCCCATGCGCAGTTCGAGGGCGGAAATGAGCAGCTTAAGGTCTACGTCATCCAGGAACAGGTCGTGGCGAAGGCTGGTAGAGGGGTAAATGTTTTTGACCTCTACATTCAGAAGCAAGGCCAGTACTTCACGCATTTTTTCTTCGGACATCAACATAGGGGAGTACATTTGGTATACGTTCGATGGTATAACGTGTAGACCTTGAAATTCGTTGCTTCCCGACAAAAGGCCAGTTATAGTTGATAGTTCGGCCCGAGTTGATCCGATTTGGCCCGGTAAAATCGGTTGATGATCTCTACAGCTTCTTCCGGATCATCCGTCAGGGGCATGAGATCCAGATCGCCGGCGGCGATGTTTCTGAACTGTTCGAAAACGGTTTTCTGTATCCAGTCGAGCATCCCTCCCCAAAAGTCTTTCCCGATCAGGATAACGGGCACTTCAGAAATCTTTTGGGTCTGGACCAGCGTCAGGACCTCGAACAATTCATCCAGCGTACCGAATCCTCCGGGCAAGACCACAAAAGCCTGTGCATATTTGACGAACATCACCTTGCGGACAAAGAAGTATTTGAAAGTGACGACTTTATCCTCATCCACGAAATCGTTGTACCCCTTTTCAAAAGGAAGTTTAATGGCTATGCCCGCCGATTTCCCCCCGGCCATCCGGGCTCCTTTGTTGGCCGCCTCCATTATGCCCGGTCCTCCGCCTGTAATTACCCCGTAGCCTTCCTCGGTAAGCAGTCGCGCTACTTCCACGCCTTTGATGTAGTAGGGATCATCAGGCCGGGTACGGGCCGAACCGAAGATCGAAACGCAGGGGCCGATCTCGTTCAAGGTCTCGAATCCCTGGACGAATTCAGATTGCACCTTGAACATGGTCCAGGCATCTTCGCCTTCCGGCTTTTTGGACCAGCTTTTCATTCGGCTTTTCGGGGAGATCGGTAAACTGTTTTCGTCCATGTTAATTTTTGTTTGCTGGAGGGCAAATGTACTTACAAATCAACTCGTACATAAAAAGGGCTCTCCCATCTCAACACGGATCCGGGGAATGGAAAGCCGATTCCCAATCTTTCATCCTTCCTTTGGCGGCAGCCCGCCTGCCGTCCGGAAGGCGGGTCGACCCGCGGGGAGCATTCGGTTGTCCGGATTTTCGAAACCTCCGGCAGAACCGAAATCGGAAAAATACCTGACTGGAAAGGCAACGGCTAAATTCGACACTGGCCCCATTGCTAAAAATGACTCCCTACAGCCGCAACAAATCTATTCGCAAATTCCCGCAGGGGATAAAACGAAGGGAATGGGAAGTTCCATATGAACCGCTATCCGGTAAAGTGTCCTAGCCTTCATTAAGCTCACAGACAGCCAGCCAGGCCATCAGACCGGAACCGACGATCAGGGCATCTTCATCTATATCAAAGGTATCGGTATGGACCGGAGACACAATACCTTTTTCCGGATTGCCCGTGCCCAGCCGGTAAAAACAGGCGGGCATATGCTGGGAATAAAAGGAGAAATCTTCTGCCGAAAGCCTTTGAGGAAGGTCTACCACATTTTCCTCTCCCAAATATTCACGAGCCCAGGAACGGGCTTTGCGGGTCAAGTCCTCATGGTTGTAAAGCGCCGGATAGCCCACCAGGATGTCTAGTTCAGCCTTTCCGCCCATGCCTTCGGCTATCGAGCTTACCATTTTGCGCATCCGGTCGTGCGCCTGGGCTCGCCATTTCTCGTCGAATGTCCGGAAGGTTCCCTGCGCTTTCACTTCATCGGGGATGATATTGGTAGCCCCGCCGGTAGATGCCACCTGGCCAAAGGTAAGCACCGAAGGCGTTATGGGATTGGTGTTCCGGCTGACGATCTGTTGCAAAGCGGTCATGATGTGGGAAAAGATCAGGATGGTGTCCACGCACTTGTGTGGAAGAGCGCCGTGGCCGCCCCTCCCCTTCACGGTCAGGTAAAGTTCATCGGCCGAAGCCATGTAAAAGCCCGGCCGAAACCCCACCTTTCCCACCTCAAGCGGCGGATGAACGTGTTGGCCGAAAATGGCTCCGGGCCTGGGGTTTTCAAGCACCCCTTCGCGAATCATGAGAGAGGCACCTCCCGGAAGTTTTTCTTCTCCCGGCTGGAAGATGAGCTTGACGGAGCCTTCAAATTGATCTCGTGACTCCTGCAGGATCCGGGCTGCCCCAAACAGGCAGGCCGTATGGACATCGTGGCCACAGGCGTGCATAATCCCTTCGTGGCGGGACTTGTATTCCACTTCGTTGGCTTCCAGGATGGGAAGCGCGTCAAAATCGGCTCGCAGAGCTATCGTCTTTTTCCCCGGATTTTTCCCTTCAATGATTCCGACTACCCCGTTTTCGGCCACTCCATGCCGATGGGTTATGCCCCAATCCTTCAGCTTTTGAGCAATGAATTTTCCGGACTGTACTTCCTGAAAAGAGAGTTCCGGATGCATGTGCAGGTGCCGGCGGATGTCCCGGATCTCCGGGAAAATTCGGGTAGCCCGCTCTTTAGTCTGGTTTTTCATGGTTTCCAATCGCATTCATAGCCTGGTCAAGATATGCGGCCCGAGTCAAAACAGTTGCACCCTGATCTGTTTTCTCTTTTCCGCATAGAAAGTCTTCAACCGTTACATCAAGTTAAGAGGAAAGAAGAAAGGGTTAGCAAAACCAACGATTGCCGTCACAAGGGGCAGCACGCTGCTCTCCAAAACACACTCTTTCAGCCCGCCGATCTATTTCCGTGTGATGTCCTCTACCCGGGTCGTCAGATTCTGTAAGATATATTGCCCTACTTTCTCCCCCTGCTTTATGCCGTTGTAAATCGCCGGCCGGTAATGAATGCCGCCATACAAACGGCTGACCGCCGCCTCGTCCGAAGCATGGTAAAAAGAGGTGAAGGAACGTGTGGGCAGACCGTAGGCCTCCTCGGTATCATCATCAAAGGCGTAATCATCACCCAGCAGATTCGTAAGGGTCACGGCCGCCGCGCGGGAGATGACGCTGTGACCGGAAGTGTATTCCGGAAAGGGAGGCGTTTGCAAGGCCGGCATCCAATTGGGGTCGATCTCAAGATTGATCACCGTCTCGGGACGCACCAGATTGCTTCGGTATTTTTCATCCCAGCAACTGATAAAGGCATCGAAGAGAGCGATGCTGGTGCGCGCATAGACCTCTGCGGAAGCCAGCATATCCAGACCTTCCTTCCGCCCGACGAGCGTGCTGATGGCCATCCAGTGACCGCCCGGGGTTATTTTCTTGGTCGCGAACATGACGTGGCCGGTCTGCTGCATGACATAGGGGTTGCAATCCCAAAACTTGGCGATGGACAATCGCTCGCCGGCATCCGGCGCATCCAGGGCCTCATAGACCTCCATGGTCTCTTTCATGAACTGACTGTTGGGGTCCGAACTATAGGGGGTGGGGGGAGGGGGAACAAATTGCTGGGCGGAATCCAGCACCAGAGTCCGTATTTCCCGCCAGTGCGGTTCGATGCCGTTCATGTAGGCCGGAGGGGTGGGTACCCAAAGATCATCCCGGTTGGGCAAGGAATATTTGGGGTAGGAACGGGTCTCGGCATACATATCGCCCCTTGACCAGGCCAGAACGTGGTCGGCTACCTGGTTGCCATAGGCAATGGAATGGTCCCAAACTTCGGCCGGAACTCCGATCTCCCGGATCTCTTCAAAAAGCTTGCTCTGGAAAGCATCCATTTTGTCTTCGGAAAAAACCAGGGCTTTACCCACGGTCAGATAAGCCTGTACGGCAGCCAGAGGCAAACTGATCGCCTTACCTGGGTACGGCTCCAGAACGGGGCCAAGCTCATTCACCTGGCCAGCCAGGGTCTTATAGGAGGTATTTTCTTGTTGCAGTACCTCGTAGGCTGCAATACTGGGATATACATAAATGCGACTCGCCACGGGTGGTGAAAAAATATCGTGCACGATCACCTCCGTCAACTTGTCAACTGACCGGTGCAAAAATTCCGGATCGGCCACTTCGGCCTGATAATCCGGATTGTCATTCTGACAAGAGAACAAGGAAGCCAGGAAAAGAATCGGGAGGATCCACTGTTTCATAACCATCTGATTTTCTACTGTTTTTTGTTCGGCTTATAAAGATACAGTGAATCAAGGGATTGATGGTCAGAGAAAAGGAAAAATGTCCGGTAAAGGCAGAGCCCTCTGCTGCTTAATTCTTGGTTGTAGTGACAAGCGAACTTGTGGGAAATTTTGGAACTTTTTTCCCCTATCCTCCTGCTCCTGGACCAGAGTCGAGAGTCCAGAGAACAATTCCTTTACTTACTCGTCTCTGACCTCTGGTCTCTGGTCTGGCCCTGACCAAGATCGAGGCGAGAGTTAATCATTTTTACCATAAGTTCAGTTGTCCTTACACTTAGTTTCTGGTTTTGAATTTTAGGCTCTTATCCGAGCCCTTTCTTTTGAAACCATTCCCCCCCTTCATCGGGTTGCTTTGAAACCAACCCAACTCTCAACTTAGCTGAGAACTGAAAATTAAAACCTACTGCCTCCCATTTACCGGGTTGACCCTTACCGGTTTATCGTTGGGCAGGGTTACATAATAATCGGTTCCAAACGGATTGCCGGGACGAAAGAAATCCGTTGAGACGACTTGTGCCCCGCTGGCGAAAGACGCCTGGGCACGGGTCTTGTCGTTGACCTTGGCTTCGTAGCAGTCGATATCCGCCCGGGAGCGCACCAGATACCCTTTGGATACGGCATCGCGAATTTCTTTCTCCCGCATAAGCGCGTTGTCCAGAAGCAAAAAGGCGGCATGTTCCTGCCCGGGGACGGATTGAACGAACATGGCTCTCCCTTTCAGAGAAAGATGATCCCGGACGTAGGCATTCCCTTCCACCGCTATGCCTGCGGAAGCCGGCAGCAACAGGAATACAAATTTGCCCAAAGACTCCGAAAGGCGGGGCCAGTTCTGAGCCAACACCGCTTCCTCCAGCGTTTCGTAATCCCCCCGGACCTGATCCGGGGTAATCACTTTTTCTTCTCCCAGAACGGATAACACCTCCCGATCCAGTTCATCAAAAGCTTTCCCGGAGAACGGAAGCACCTCGGTAGGGTTAGGAAAAATCGGAAAGCCCTGGTCCTTGGCCTCGATCATAATAAAGATCGGCGTGTGGGTGGGATGCGCATCCGACCAGTTTTTCAACACCGTCAGCGCTTCCCGAAAGGTTGGATAATGGCTGCGAAAATCCATGTCGGCCACGTGCAAGACTTTGAATCCGGGCTGATCCAGTCCGCTCGAGTCAAAGGGCAGGAGCTCCGTTCGCCCCATCTGGCGCAGCATCTCATAAGCTGCAGGACGATTGAAGCGGTTGCCGGTCGGATCGTAGTACACATCGATTTCCAGAGACCGGATTCCATTGTCCAACTGGACCGGGAATCCGGGGTGATGGTAGGCCAATGCTTCACTCATCGGCAGCAGGTTGGGATGGTTTTCCTGGTACTTCTTCCGGGCTTCCTCATCCATAGAGGCTTCGAACTGGTCGCGGTTTTGCTCCATGATCCGGTCCACGAAGGCCAATACGGCCGTATCGACGGGACGGGCATAGCTGTTGTGGGTGCCCAACACCTGGATCTGGTTGATCTTCAGATCTCCAGGTAAAGAAAAGGTACCATTTTCAAGTTTGGTCAAAGGAGGCGCGGAAGAACATCCGGGAAGGAAAAGACCGATGAATAGAAAAAGCGAACCCGGGACTGAGCGTAGTTTCATGAAAAAGGGTTTCAGGTGTTTAATTTGCGGTGATGAAGTTCGGAACGCAACATCAACCTCTTATGAATCGGGCGTTAAGTTTTCCAAAGGCGAAGACTTTGAGTTCTTTGTTTTGATTGACTAGGATATGTCTGAAGTGATTGCTCCTGGGTTTTCCCATGGCGAGTTTTTCCAGAATTAAATCCACGGGAATCCGAGTTCCGGAAAAGATGCATGAAAAAGCGTCCCATGGCTGGAAAAGGACCTCTCTTACCCCTTCTTGACCTGATTCCCAGCCTCCGTCATCCCCTACTTTACCACGAGCCGCTTCACGACTTTCTTTCCTTGGGCTTCCACTTCCAGGATGTATACACCCGTCTGCTGGTCGCTCAAATCGAGCGAAATGGTGTTGGATTGTTCCATAGATCGGGAGATGAGTTGTCCGTTCGCATGCCAGATGTTCAGGGAGAAGGGTGGATTCCAGTCATCATTTACCCGGATGGTCACCGGGCCGGGACTGGGGTTGGGGTACAAAAGGAAATTGTTCACCCGGCCGGCATCCTCTTCCAGCCCGTCGATCCATTCAGCCAGGGCCGTAATGTACTGCTGGTCAATAATGTTGCGGGCTAAAGGCGGCATGCGATTACCGTCCAGGCTGGCATCGCGGACCCACAGCTCGGACTCCTGATGATATCCCGGGGCAACAATTTTCCGATCCGGATCCGAGCCCAGGCTTCGGGTAGGCCGGTTGATCAGGTTTTGCAACTCCAGGGGCACCGTATAGCGCAGGTCCAGGTCTGTGTCCACGCCCCCGGGCCGATGACAGGAAGCGCAGTTGGCGTCCAGATAAGAACGGATGCGAGTCTCCAGATCCACCGACTCCTCACCGATGGCGTAGGTCTGCAGGTAATTGTCGGGGTTTCCGATATTCCGTTGGAAAAGGCCCATCTGATTGAGGTATTCGAGTTGATTCATGGACCTCCCAATATCCGGGTAAAACAATTCGCCATTCAGCTGGTGGGTTTTCACACCCAGTACGTAATGGGCATTGGCGGTATGGCAATTCATACACTGGCCCCGGCTGGGAAAATCCCAGGTTTGGCTGAAAGCCACTTGTTCTCCCTCGAGGATGTCAAAATCCTGAGTAGCTCCACCGCCAAGCAAAAAGGCTTCGGTCCCCTCCTCGTTCCACTTATAGGTGAGTCCGTAAGCGGTTCTGCCTTGCCCCAGGATGAAAAAGCGGGTTTCCAGGCGTCGGGTAGGCCCTTGCGGATCGGTGGTGGTCGGCAATTCGAAATGCTTGATAAAGACCGTACCTTCCGGGAAGCTCCAGTCCTTGTTGGCGGAAAAAACAATGCGTTCTTCAGCCTGATCGGGACGGCCATCGCCGGGGATGGCCATCCATCTCTTTTTCAAAGCCCGGTCCGACCATAAAGGGGAATTTACCTTATAAGGAATAATGCCTGGAACCGGGACCAACCTTTCCAGGTCTTCGAATACCCCCAATTCGGATAGCTTGGCCGGTGGCTCGGGTACGGCTTGCCGGCGTTTCAGAAAAAATATCTTCCCGCTGTTCTTCAGGTCTTCCCCTTTGACGCTGATGAGGATCTCTCCGTTGGGATGGAAGAAAAGACCGGTAATGCCCGCCTTCTCCGGCAACTCGGGCCGGCCGGCTATGCTCAGCAGATTTTCATCTTCCGGTTCGGCATTACTACCCTGGTTGGTCAGAGCGACCAGATTATTGAATACGTAATCCGCGTAGATGTATTTACCGTTTAGCTCGGGAAATAAACTTCCCCGGTAGATGCCGCCACCGATGATACAGACCGACAGCTTGCGATCCGGCTCATAGAAAGGAGCCTTTTCCGTACCGATGACGGATCCCGGCTTCTGCATGTCCTCCACCTCGTAAGTCCCCTCCCGGTAGGGCCATTGCAGATTATCTCCCGGTTCAAGGATGCTGACCTCTTCGCGAGTAGCCGCTCCCACGTCGGCCACCCAGATCTCCCGGGTCTCCGGATCGAGGTGCATGGTATAAGGGCTACGCAGCCCTATCGCAAAAAACTCCTCCAGAACCTCTCCATTGGGGTCCTGCCAGGGATTGTCATTCGGGATGGAATAGCCCTGGCTGAAGGTCTCGCCCCATCCGGGCGGCTCCGGGGCATTGGGAAGGGGTTGCCGGCGGATGGGATGGCTGCGAGCCGGATCGTTATCCACGTCGATCCGCAAGACCCCGCTGAAAAAGCCCCCGTCTAGCCGCTGCGTGGAGATTTCCCGATATTCCCCCTTTCCCTCATCCCCGAGTGAGAGGTACAGAAATCCTTCGCGATCAAAGAACATAGCCCCGCCGTTGTGCCATTCCTTTCGATCATATTGCTGGATCAACACGAATTCCGAATCCGGGTCGAAGGTCTCCGTGACGGGATCCCAGCTGAAACGCGAAAGACGGTTGAAACCGTTCTCTTCCCAGGGGTCGACGTTGGGTTTGGTTCGGTAAAAAACGTATACATATTGTTTGTCTGGAGCTGAAAAGTTCCCGAACGCAGGATGCAGGACCATTCCCACCGAACCGGATTCCCCCAATTTGAACACTCGATCTTTAATATCCAGAAGCAACTCTCTCGAAGAACCATCCATGGACATCCGCCAAATCTCTCCCACCTTGGTCTGGATCAACAGATCATCCGTACCTGGAAAGCTGAGCATGCGCACCGGAGAATCGAAGGTTTGACCGGGAAAAAGCTCTTCGATATCCCAAACCGTACCTTCACCCGGAGCCGTGGTAGGAAAGATTCCGTTTAAATAAGCCCCCATAGGATCCGGCCCGACAGGAGCGTACTGAAAGAAGGCTGAAATAAGGAAGAAAAGCAGTAGAACCGGCAGGTATTTTAGCTTCTGTATCATTTGGATTGAGATCGTGTGTTGATCCAGGAAATCTTCGTTAAGATAATATTATGTCCGCAAAGGAGCCTGATAGTTCCCTCGCTGACGCGCTGCCATGTTTATTCGTTCCGCCCGCTGTTATTGGTGGCTGATGCCGCAATATTAGGACTCTTTGGCCTGGCAAGGCTTTAACTGGCAGTACAAGAGGCGCAATGTTGTTTTTGCGAATTCTTTTTAGGTAAATCAGACGGATCAACCGACCTTGCGCAAAACCGGTTTTCCCCTTGATGAAAGACCGTTCTGCGATCATAAGTAAGAGGTTAGCCAATTGAAAGCAAGTGGTTTGCAGGCCGAAGCGAGTGGTCTTATTCTTTCAAGAAGCTAACGGCCGCTCCGCCACCCGAAGCCAGATTCAAGATAAGCTCATCGCCCTTTTTGAACTTGGAATTCGTAATCTCCAGAGCGTGAGGATTTGTTTCCCAATTCGCATCCTCAGCATCCCAATATATATCGGCTACATAGGATACGCCTTCTTCCAGGAAATCCAGCTTGATCTTGACTTCCCGTTTTCCGTTTCCTGTGATCGACCCCAGGAACCAATTCCCGGTCCCTCTTTCTTTCCGGGCAATAGTAATGTGCTCACCGATCTCACCATCCAGGACCTGTGTTACGGACCAGTCCACGCCTACGTCGCGCACGAATTGCAAGCCGGGCTGGCCCTCCAGGTTTTCCGGGAGATCGCAAAGCATCTGCAACGGACTGTAAAGGATCACGTACAATGCCAATTCATGAGCGAGGGTATGCCTGACCCGATTATCCGGCTTGAAAGGGTCCAACAGGAGGTTGAAAACCCCGGGCGTATAATCGATCGGGCCGGCCAGCATTCGGGTGAACGGCACGACCAGGGTATGCTCGAGGTTATTTCCCCCTTCTACGCTGAAAGCATTGAATTCCTGTCCGCGAAGTCCTTCCCGGGTCATCATGTTGGGCCAGGTGCGGCGTATGCCGGTTGCCTTGATCGGTTCGTGCGCATCGATCATGATGCCGTACTTCGCAGCCGTCTCCACCACCTTGCGGTAGTGTTTTACCATGTAGTGACCATGGTGAAACTCTCCCTCGGGAATGATCGGGCCGACGTAACCCGTCTTCACGGCCCGAATGCCCAGGCTTTGATACAGTTGAAAGGCCGTATCCATTTGTTCGTTGTAGGTGGTCACGGCAGCGGAAGTCTCGTGGTGCCCGATGATCTCAACGCCTTTTTCCCGGGCGTAGGCCACCACTTCTTCCAGGTCGAAGTCGGGGTAGGGGGTCACAAAGTCAAAAACGCCTTCCCGGTCCGGAAAACCGATCCAGCGTTCCCAGCCGGTATTCCAGCCTTCGATCAACATGCCCTGGATCCCGTTCTCCGCAGCAAAATCGATATACGCCTTAGCGTGTTCGGTGGTGGCGCCGTGGCGTCCACTCGCCCGGTTCCAGGTCCATTTGTCCAGATGCATGGCCCACCAGATCCCCATGTATTTCATGGGTTGGATCCAGCTGACATCCTCAATCTGGCTGGGTTCATTCAGGTTGACGATCAGGTGCGATTCAATGAGGTCGCCGGGCCGCTCGGCAATCTGGATCGTTCGCCAGGGCGTCACAAAAGGGGCCTGGGTTTTCACCTTGGATCCATCGGGGGAGCCCACCAATTCGCTCGTCATGCGCAGGTTTTCCGGATCCACCTTGAGGGTCATCCCCGAGTAGTCGGTCAGGTTGGCTTCGTGAAAACTCAGATACAGGCCGTCTGCGGTCTTCATCGTGACCGGCGTATTGACGGCATTTTCAGGTATATAAGACTGGGCCAGGTTGGGATGATCCCTTTTGCTCAAGGCATCGATTTCGCTGAAAAGAGTCTGGTTATACAAATGCTCGTAAATATCCCAATCGCCGGGTATCCACCAGACGGTATGATCACCGGTGAGAGAAAATTCGGTGTTTTCATCCCGGATGACTACATCCCGCAGATTTTCTTGTTTGGGAAAGGCATACCGGAAGGCAATCCCGTCGTCATAGGCCCTGAAGTACAGGGTCATTTCCCGATTGGGCCCGGCCTTCTCCCGGAGGTCCACTTTCATTTCTTTGTAGTGGTTGCGAACCGTCTCCACTTCCCCCCAGGGCATCTCCCAATTTTCATCCTTTTCCGAAACCTCGAGGGTCAGGATCTCCATTCCTTCTGCCAACTCAGGTTGCCCCTGAAAAACCATCCCCAGGCTGGAGGTATCGATGATCAGCTCTTCGGCATGATAAACCCGGTAAGCCGGCTGGCCGGCCGGGGTCAGAAAAAATTGTATGCGATTACTCCCATCTGGGGAAACGAGAGTTTCTATCTCTGGGCCGGGTGCACAGGATGCCAGCGAAAAAACAGCAATGAGCATAAAGAGAATCCGGTTTCTCATGAAGTAGGTTTTTCGGTGGATTGGCGTGTTCATCCATAAATGTAGTGAACCGAGGGGAAATGGATGCGCAGCCTACGGCTGCTTTTGGATGAGGTAGCTGACGCTTCCTGTTGCCAGTGCGCCTTCAGCGCTCTGGGATGTCCCGCTTCGCTGGGATGGATGGGCAGCCTCCCATCACCCAACCTGATGCTTCAGCTCGGAAATTCAAAAAATCGCATAGCGATTCATCCAACTAGGCCGCAAAGCGGCCACATCCAAAAAAAGCGGCAGTCTTCATCCAATCCGAGGCGTCAGCCTCGACATCCAACAGCGAGCGCAGCGAGCAACCTACAAAAAAGGCAGCAGCCTTCATCCAATCCGAGACGGCAGCCTCGACATCCAACAGCGAGCGCAGCGAGCAACCTACAAAAAAGGCGGCAGCCTTCATCCAATCCGAGGCGGCAGCCTCGACATCCAACAGCGAGCGCAGCGAGCAACATCCACCCCTACCCGGACCAGGCTATTGGAAGGTATCGTAATGGACGTTTGACTCCTCTACCATCAGCGTATCGTTCCAGTCACCATCTTCTCTTTTTTGCTGAAGACTCTTAATAAGTCTGAGTAATCCGTTTTCCATTTTGAAAGCCAGCTTATCCCATTCCTCATATTGGACTTCGGAAATCAGACCGGATTCATGGTAAACTTCGGAAGCGGAGACTGCCTCCCCCAGGGATGCTAATGCTATATACAAGAATTGAATGTATTCCTTGATTCCCCGGCGACAATAGCCTTCCGCAATGTTACGATGAACAGAGTCTACAGAAGCCAGTTGGTTACTGTAGATCTTCCCATACTCAAAAGGAGGATTTCGAAAGATCATCGTCGTTATACCAAAAAGCTTTTTGGCATCCTTCCAAACATACAAAGACCGGTACCCCCGATTCTTGTTTTTTCGGTACATATAACTTGAGTTTAGTTTTTCCATCCGATCGCGGCGAAGCCGACCATCCAAAAGGAGGCGAAGCCGACCATCCAAAAAAGGCGGCAGCCTTCATCCAATCCGAGGCGGCAGCCTCGACATCCAACAGCGAGCGCAGCGAGCAACATCCAAAACAGGCGGCAGCTTTCATCCAAATTGGAGGCGAAGCCGACCATCCAAACAGGCCGCGCCAGCGACCTCATCCACCCTCAGCTTCCTGCAGGCTGAGAATTTTCTGACCGGGCGTGGCCTTGATCAGACGAGCAGGGCCATCATTGAAAATAAACAGGATGTAAGGTTCCGATTGTATAGTCACTTTCTGTATGGATTGGACAACCCCATCCAGGCGTATCTCTCCCAGCTTCAAGACTTCCGGAGTGAGTTGATCGTCGAATCGGAGAAGATTCCCGGTATTGGCGTCGTACCGCCCCATTTCGATGTTATTCCGGTAGAAGTTGCCCCCCAGGACCCATTCCTTTTTCCCGTTTCGATCCGGATCAACCTGTAAAATCGCATTCAGGGAGGAAAATTGAAGCTCGTCGGGCAGGACGTGTTTGGTAAAGGTCAGGTCCCCGTTATTTTCCAGCAGGATATGCCTGCCTTCATCCACCCGAAGCTTTTGGGCCGAGTCCAGCTTCGCTGCGCCAAAGATCTCAGTGAGCTCGGCAGCAGCCAGGTCCCTGGCATACAGATAACGCTTTTTCAGTTCCGGGATCTGGGTCGTCAACTCCGCATAGGTAGCGAAGGGGTATTCCTTGCCGTCCAGATAGTAGGTCAAGACCTGCTCGGTCTTACCATTTCCGTCGTAATCATGGACATATAACCGAACAGGTTCCTGAGGGGTCGGTCTCAATTTGGCATTTTCGCCTATCCCCAGGGCCAGCAGGTCCAAATCACCGTCCCCGTCGAAATCGTCGGCCCGGACCGTATTCCACCAACCGTGCTCCTTCCATAGCACCTTTTTTTCCAATCGATCTCCCTGGTTCAGAAAAGCTACCACCGGTCCCCAATCCAGCGCCAGCAGCAGATCCGGATCGCCATCCTGGGCGAGATCGGGGGTGGAGGCGTCCCGGATCATCCCGATGTTTTGCAAACCGGGGGCCCATTCGTCGGTCACTTTCCGGAAAGCGCGATTGCCTTCGTTGAGAAAGAGAGCAGATTCAGGAGCCTGGCCGTAATTCCAGGGAACGGAGCGCCCGCCGAAAAATACATCCGCCAGGCCGTCCCCGTTGAAATCGAGAATCTCAACGGTGGAAGGAGTGTTGTAGAAATCTCCAAATGCCTCCGAATCGGAATCGAATGAG
>CAZXIX010000003.1:0-88183 GCA_964640855.1 uncultured Saprospiraceae bacterium | reverse complement strand
CCGGTTCCAGTAAATCCGTTGTCTGCGGGTTTTATGAGGACCCCAGAATTCATTGCCTCCGGCGGCCACCACAATATCATTCCGGCCGTCGCCATTCAGATCTGCGATCCGGGCATCGACATCTTCACTGAGCCTATCCTCCACAAAGGCTGCCACCTCCAGCTTCCTGAATCGCCCCGCGGACTCCTGTAGATAGATCTGGTTGGTGTCGTTTTTGGAGGACCCGAAGAACAGGTCGTCCAAACCATCTCCATTCAGGTCCCCTACGGCAGCTGCCGGCCCCTCGGCGGTCACCATCCAGGGGATCAGGGCTTCCCGGTTGAAATCGGAGTAGTAATTCTCCTTATGCACGAAATCCAGCCCCGCAGCAGATGAAGCATCTTCAAAGGCAAAGGGCTGATAAGATTCTTTCTCCAGGGTCTTCCAGTCGAAAAGCGGGAGATCCGGGCGGTAAACGACTACCTGCTTTTGGTTAAAGGCCGTGCTGTCCAGCATTTGATATCGGTTGTCCGGCCAGATCAGCATCATTTTTTCTACCACTTGCCGATCGCCAACGGGCACGTGAAATGGGGTTAAACTGGAGGACTGGTAGCCTCTGACGGGGAAATATTCATAAAACAACCGCTCCTTATTCGTTTTCGCTACCAAAAGGCGGGCTCCGATTCCCTGTAGATTTCCTTTTGGTCCCTTCAATTCCAGGGAAAGATAATCGACCGGAACCTCCTGTTCTTTTCGCTCCATCAGCAGATTCTGGTAGAGGAATGGCTCGTCCTCCAGGTTATTGACGACCACATCCAGGTCCCCATCCCCGTCGAAATCGGCATAGACCGCCCCGTTGGAATAGCTGGGGCGATTGTTGGCGATCCGGGCAGTTTCCTCCCGGAAGCGAAGATCTCCCTGATTACGGAAAAACTTATTCGGGATCTTGATCTGAGGCATTTTCTCCACCACTACCAGGTCCTCCTCCTCCAGATTATCGGTTTGTTGTTTCCAACGGATCTCGTTGTTCGCCCGGAAGTTCACATAATCGATGTCATTCATGCGGCGCGGGATACCGTTGCTGATGAAGAGGTCCTTGAGGCCGTCGTGATCGAAATCCTGGATCAGCACCGCCCAGGACCAGTCGGTCGCCTCCACGCCTGCGAAAAGGCCGATCTCACTGAAACTGCCGTCCCCGTTGTTCAATTGCAGGTTGTTCCGAGCGTATTGGTAATTGTAGCCGTAACGGAGTTTGAAGTGAAACAGGTTGTAATCATCCTCAGCCAGAGAACTTTTCAGGATGAAGGGATCATCCGGCAGCATGTCCAGCGAAAAGACTTCCGGGAAAGCATCGTTGTTGATATCGGCCATATCGACTCCCATGGTAAATCGGCTGGTGTGCCGGATCTGGTTGGTCAGGTCCTCCTTGAAAGTCCCATCCCGCTGATTGATGTAGAGGTAGTCGTTTTCGTGGAAGTCATTGCCTACGTAAATATCCGGCCAGCCATCGAGGTTGACATCACCTGTGACCACGCCCAATCCGTAGCCGATCACGGTGCTGTTGATGCCGGCTTCTTCGGTGACGTCGGTGAAGAATCCTCCGTCGTTCCGCAAGAGTCTATCGCCGGCCCGGGGATGGTCCTGAGCAAATTCCTTGCGCATGCCGAAAGTACCGTTAGCGTGCAGCGAATGATTCAGCAGGTAGAGGTCCAGGTCGCCGTCCAGGTCGAAGTCAAAGAAGGTGGCCTGCGTCCCGAATACGACAAGATCCAACCCGTAACCGGCCGCTTTTTCTTCAAAAACCGGCACGCCCTCGCGAACACCCTGATTGACGAAGAGTTGGTTCTTGCCTTTCACCGTCTGATAATCCCCCATTTGACTGACGTACAGGTCCAGCAGGCCGTCTTGATTGATATCCACGACCGTGACCCCGGTTTTCCAGCCTCCGGCACCGGCTACTCCGGCCTGGGTTGTCACATCTTCGAACTGCAAATCGCCCCGGTTAAGGAACAACTTGTTGGGCCCCATGTTGGCCGTGAAGTACAGGTCGGGAAGTCCATCCTGGTTGAAATCGCCAGCGGCCACTCCTCCGCCATTAAAGAAATACATGTAGTTGAATACATTGAACTCGCTGGTCTGCACCAAATCATTTCCAAATGTCAGTCCGGTTTGCGAATGGGGCAACAACTGAAACCGGGCCTCTTCCTCAGCACTCCCCCCGCAGGCGCTCAACACCGCCAGGGTCAATAGCGCGGATACTCTCCAGATCCATCCTGCTATGCTGCCAAATCTCATGTTCAGGAATTTGCTTTTGTTCTTGAAATCCAATGCTCTTCTTTTCACCGGGTGGTTTACCATAAGGTAATCTTAACCTCTACTTCTCATTGCAACACTTTTTTCTATCCTTTTCTGAACTACGCAGATCGTTTTACCTCATTTTAACAAAGCCGGCTTTTTCCCATGCAGTTTGAAAAGGCGGGGGGCCTGGTTGTTCAGTCCAGCCAGAATATATTCCTCCTCCCCGATCCGGATCGGGTCCAAAGCTCTGACCTGGCCTTTCACAAAAAAACCGGAGCGGGCGGGGGGTATCCACTTAAAAGCTCCATCCCCTTGATTCAGAAGCGTATGGCCATAACTGCCATCCAGTTTGGAGAACTGGGGCAGGAAACCTTCATCGTTGCCGGCCATCAGGATATCGGGCAAGCCATCTCCGTTCAGATCCCCGCAATAGGCATCGCAGACACAAGAGAACTGGACTTCCCGGGGCAAGGCCAGAAGCGTGAATTCTCCGTCTCCCTGGTTGAGGGCGACAGCTGATTTGAAATAGGTTGCCGTCTTGACATCCGCTCGCTTCAACACCTCCGGTTGAAACAGATCCTGCATAGACTTGGTGGCGTAGTCCGCATGCTTCAGGTTTTGCTTTTTCAAACCGGGCAGATTGGCTGTCAGCTCCCGTTTCATGGGAACCGGCATATCGCGGCCGCCAATACTTTGCGTGATGATGGCCTCGACGGTTTTATTCTGGTCAAAGTCCGATACCCACAGCTTAGCCGGTGCCTCCTGACTTCCGGTGAAGTAAAAGTTTTCGCCCCGATTGCCCAGGATGAGGTCGGGATCGCCATCCGCATCTACATCGGCTGCTTCCAGGGTGTACCACCAGCCCGGATAGTCGCTGAGGTTGGTTCGCATTTGCCGAAATGCCGCTCCGTCCCACTGCAGGATCATCGGAGCCATCCACTCTCCGGTCAGGATCAGTTCTTCCCGGCCGTCGCCGTTCAGATCAGCGGCTGCCAGGTCTGTGAGCATGCCCGGAGCAAGCAGATTGGGTGCAAGTTCTTCGGTTGCATCCTCAAAATGGCCGTCTCCCTGGTTTCGGTAGAGATAGGATCTCGGATTTTGGCCGTATTGGCCCGGAATCGAACGGCTGCCTACGACCAGGTCCAGATCCCCGTCTCCATCGGCATCCAGAGCCAGGGCTTGGGCCGTGTTGAAGCCGTTCACGGGAAGCGCCCGTGCGTTCAAGCTGAAGTGTCCCTGACCGTCGTTGACATAGACCCGGTCCAGCATCAGCCGGTCCTTGACCGGCCGGTGGTTTCCTCCGGAGCCGACAAACAAGTCCAGATCTCCGTCTCCGTCAACGTCCAGAAAGGTGGCGCATACATCTTCGAAATCGCGGTTGTAGGAGAATCCGGCCTCGCTTTCGATGAATTGGCCGCCCCGTTGTACATACAGACGGGCAGGGCTGCCGGCCGCTCCGCCGACGAACAGATCCTTTTCTCCATCTCCATTGACATCGCCTACTGCAACAGCCGGTCCTTCCCGGGATAACTTCCGTATGACAAGCCCTTCCTGATTAAAATCGATGAACTCGTTTTCCTCATGGGGCGCCAGGCCGATAGATGCCTGCTCAAGGAGGGATGCCTGAGCCCCCGGATCCGGCAAAGCGCCTTGCCAGGGAGCATGAGGCAATTCGCTATACCGAAGGTAGAGAAGGGTATCCACCGGCAAATCGGTCAACCGGGAAATCGTTCGATCCGGCCAAACGATCTTCAATGAATCTACCCGGTCGATGTTTCCCAGACCGAAATGGACGCGATAATCAATGGAAGACTGAAATCCCCGGGAGGGGATCATTTGCCAATCAAAAACCTGATCCCGGGCAAAAGCGGATACCTTGGCACCCAGGGCACGGGTATTTTTTCCGGTTCCTCGCAGTTCCAGCGATAAAAAGTGGTGGTTGGTCAGGCTATCCGTCCGGTTCTCGAAAACGAAGGATTTCATGTTCAGGTTATTGACCACGAGGTCGAGATCGCCGTCATTATCGAGGTCGCCATACGCAGCGCCATTGGAAAAGGAAGGCTGGTCGAAGCCCCATTCTTCTCCTTTATCCTGAAACGTGAGATCGCCCTGGTTGACGAAAAGCTTGTTCTTTTGCGGTTGGGAAGGCATACGGTCGATCACGCTCTGCATTTCGTCCTTCTCTCCGTCCAGCACCATCCGCTGAACCACATCGTTGGCAAAAAAGTCAATGAAATCCTGGTCGGTTACGTCATGGTAAACGCCATTGCAGACATAGATGTCCCGCTTGCCGTCGTTATTGGCATCGAACATCAGCGCCCCCCAACTCCAGTCGGAAGCGGCTACTCCACTGTAATAGGCGATTTCGCTGAAGGTCTGGTCGCCATTGTTGTAGTGGAGCGTGTTTTGCATATACTGGTGGTAGAAGTCCCGCTGCAGCTTCAACAAATAGGTGTTGTAATTTTCAAAGGTGGTGGTCGTTTTCCTCCGAAAATCCGACTGCGGCAGCATTTCGGTGACGAATATTTCCGGATGGCCGTCGTTATTGATGTCGGCCATATCAGCGCCCATGGAAGACAGGCTGAGGTGGGGCATCCATTCTTTTATCTCCTCGGAAAAGGTGCCGTTCCCCTGATTGATGTACAGATAATCGCGTTCGAAGAAATCGTTGGATACATAAAGATCGGGCCAGGCATCCCCATTGATGTCTCCGACCGTTACCCCCAGGCCGAAACCGATCAAACTGCCGTAGATCCCTGCTTCTTCACTTACGTCCACGAAGACGCCTTCATCATTGCGCAAGAGGCGGTCACCCCCGCCTTTCAGGAAATCTTTGACCGGCCAGTCTTCCGCCCGCAACTCCCTTTTGTTGGCGTAATTCAAAGTGTTGACGGGTATGAAGCTGTTGTTGAGCATGTACACGTCGAGATCGCCATCCAGATCATAATCGAAAAAGGCGGCATGAGTGGTGTAGCTGTCCTCATCCAGCCCGTATTTCGCGGCCTGCTCGATAAAGGTGCCATCTCCCTGGTTAATGAAAAGTTCGTTGGCCCGGTCATCGCCCTCGACGTAGCCGGCATTGCATACGTAAATATCCAGCAGGTCGTCATGATTAATATCGACCATGACCACGCCGGTACTCCAGCCGCGGCTGCCTTCCACACCGGCTTGAGCCGTGACGTCCAGAAAGCGGAAATCGCCCTGGTTCAGATACAGTTTATTGGGCCCCGTATTGCGGGTGAGGTAAACATCCGTGAGGCCGTCTTGATTGACGTCCCCGAGGGCTACACCTCCGCCGTTGTAAAAATTGCGGTAGCTGAAAATGTTGAAACGCTCCGTTTGCTCGATGCGGTTCTCAAAATCGATCCCGGTCTCCTCCGGAGAAAGAAGGACAAAATGCCGGGTCTCCGCAGGTTCTTTCGAACAGGCAGCGAAAAGAATCCCCAGAAAAAGAACAACAATATTCCTCATGAAATCGGCTTGATCGAAAGGGAAGGAAAAAATCCCCTTTTCTTGCTGGTTAAAATCCAATTCACTTGAAAAAGAGTCCAGGGAATTACAAAGATCAAAAAAACAGGTTGCCCGAAAACGGACAACCTGTTTTTTATTGTAGTAAACTATCTAAGCTTGAAAAAAAGCTCGATTAATAGCCCGGGTTTTGGTCGAGGTTTGGATTGACCGCGACGGCAACGGCCGGGATCGGGAACAACATACGGAAGGGCTCGGAAGCCGGCTTGTCATCCCAGGTTGTACCGATGAACTTTCCAAAACGGATCTGGTCTGTACGGCGGTGTCCTTCCCAGTAAAGCTCACGGCCTCTTTCAGCAAGAAGCTCATCCAGAGCTACAGATCCGAGAGCGGAAGCACCCCGTGCTTGACGCAACTCATTGACGATGTCCAGAGCACTTTCCGTTGCGTTGGTAGCACCACGCAGGATGGCTTCTGCCTTCATCAGTCTTACGTCCGCAAAGCGCAGATAAACGAAATCGTTGTCAGACTGCTCCGGGTTTACGTAATCGATCGGATACTTGATCACGCGAATACCCCGGATTTCCAGGTCGTCTCCATTTTCCTGCAGATCAATTTCTTCAGTAAATGCCAGCGGATTTCCCCGGCGATCTTCCAGTGCAACGCCGTTGGCATCGAACTGCTGGCCGACCAGGAAACCTACATTGATTCCTGCCACATCTGTGATGCCATCGTATGGACCCCCGACTCGAGAATCATCCTCTTCGTACTGATTGTAAAAGTCAGCCAGGGTAGTGAAACCGTTCCAACCGGAAGGATTCTGATTGTAGTGGAGGGTACAGAACCACTGGAAGCGAATATTACCCGCATTGGTTCCTCCGAGGTTCTCGCCGGTAAAGATGTTCTCGGTGGAGACCTGATCGTTATCCGGAGCAAAGTTGTCGAAATAATTGGCGGCATAAGCATATGCGCGCGAAGATGCTTCAATCTCATTGGCAAGTGCTACAACCCGGTTCATATCTTCCTGAGCGAAAAATTCCGCCGGGTTGAAATTGGCAGCATCGCTTACGTTGGCTGCCGCAACGTTGACGGAGCCATCGTTAACTTTTCCTCCGATGATACCTCGGTTAAGGTGGGCCTTCATCAGCAGAGCGCGAGCTGCATCCTTGTTGGCCAGAGTAGCCGGACCATCTGGAAGATTCGGAAGGATCTCATTGAGTTCGCTGATGACGAAATCCACAGCTTCTGTTCCGGAGAGAACAGTAGGAGGCAACAGCAGGTTTTCTGCCGTCTCACCCTCCCGAACGGGTACCTGTCCCCATCCATCGGCAATAGCGAAAATCGCATAAGCCCGAAGGAAACGGGATTCGGCCAATTCCTGAGCAGAGGCAATATCGGCGAAATTCAGAATTTCGGTAGTGGAGAAAACAACTCCAAGCAAGCCGTTGAAAGCTGCTTCCAGGCGAGGATTCTCTGCTCCCCAGCGGTGATTATGCAGTACACGCCACACGCCGTTGTCATCCCAGTCGGGACCGCGGGTGGGGGCGATAAGTTCGTCGGATGTGTGCTCCATGGCAGCCCAAATCACGTCTTGAGTACTGAAAACATCTCTCAGTTGACGATAGGCGCCAAGAAGCTGGCCGGAAACGTTGGCATTGGCTTCGTTCAGCGCTTGTGCCTCTTCAGCTGTAAGGTCGGAATTCAACTCTTCATCCAGATTACAGCCGGCGAGGGCGAAGATCACAAGCAGGAGCGTAAGCCCCTTAAAATTGAATTTCATAATTTGGATTTTTTTGTTGGCTGGCTCAAAAGTAAGAGTTGGTCATTTAACTCTTGAGCCAGCCTTTTAGTTTTCACAAACAATTGACAATTAATAGCCAAATAAATCTGCAATTCCCTCAGGTTAGAGTGCGAACCGTACTCCGAAAAGGAGCGAGGTCACCGCGGGATAAGGAATATATTCGATACCGAAGGAAGGCAGACCGTTGGAATCGTTAACTGTATTCACCTCCGGGTCGAAGCCGGTATAATTAGTTATGTTGAAGAGGTTGGTACCGGTAATGAACAATTGACCCCGGCTCACTGTGCTTCCAATCGTTCCGAAGTTCCACCCCAGGGTAAAGT
Source organism: uncultured Saprospiraceae bacterium (assembly GCA_964640855.1). Taxonomy (GTDB): domain Bacteria; phylum Bacteroidota; class Bacteroidia; order Chitinophagales; family Saprospiraceae; genus JAJDFU01. The sequence goes on along the minus strand of CAZXIX010000003.1, from coordinate 80,314 downwards.
TGGCAAAGCGGAAGAAATTACCGCTTTCCAGATACCGGTCAGAAGCAGTAATCGGATTGGCGATTGCTTCTCCGGTCCCGAGCAAGTTGGCGTCGATGTTCCGGCTACCCAGGTTTCCGATGGGAATAACGGTCATTTGCGTGTTGTTGAAGACATCGTTTCCGAAAGTACCGTTGAAGTTCATCACGAGAGAGAACTGGCCCAGGGTCAACTGGGTGAAAATACCCAGCAGGGTAGAGGGGTTGGGATTACCTCGGTAAGCGAACACCTGGTTGCCTTCCTCATCCGTTTCAAACTCGCTGAGTCCTTGGTCGTCAAGTCCCAAATGGCCTCGTAGCCAAAACGCATTCAGGGGCGTATTGTTTGCCAGACGGTGTACAAAGGCACCGGTTGCTCCCTGTCCGAACAGCGTTCCATAGGGCGTGTTGGGGCCGTCGTAATTCCGCAATTCGTTGTCGAGGAAGGAAACGTTTCCTCCCAACTGCCAGGTAAATTTACCGGCCTGAATGACCGTTGCATCCAGCGTGATCTCCAGACCGCTGTTGATCACGTTTCCGTCCAGGTTGATCCAGTAGAAGCCGGCGGGTGCGGGCTGGATGGTGGGGAACTGGAACAGCAGGTCGGTGGTATTCCGATAGAAGTATTCCACGGTACCGTTCAGGCGGAAGTCGAACAACGAGAAGTCGATGGCTGCGTTCCAGGTGGTTGTGGTCTCCCACTTAAGATCCGGATTGGCAACGTTGGCGAGTCCGAAGGTTCCTTCGTCTCCTAGGAACCAGCGCTCCTGAGAAGCACCTGCCGGGAAGGAAGAGTTACCTACCTGACCCCATCCCAGACGAAGTTTGAAGTTGTCGGCAAAAGTAGCCCAGCTGTTGTGCATGTTCCAGGCGAAGGCAAAGGATGGGAAAACACCGTAGCGGTTGTTTTCCCCGAACTTACTGGAACCATCGGCGCGAACCACCGCGGTCAACAGAAATTGTTCGTTGAAGTTGAAGTTGAAACGGCCGAAGAAAGACTGCAGTTTTTCATCCGGTGCTGCACCGGAGCCGATGCTTCGGCTGGCCTGAGAAGAGTTCTGAATGAAGTTGTAGTAATCTCCGACATCCAGAATGAAGTCGCGGGCCGAAAGACCGAAACCGAATCCCTGCTGAAGCTGATATTCATATCCCAGCAAGAAGTCCAGTCCCAGGCTGCCGAATTGCTCATTCCACTGCAGGGTATTGGTAAAGATCTGCCGGATGTTGCTGTTTCCGTTGATCCCGGCGAAACCGCGGTTTTCAATGTCCTGCAGGTTAATAAAGCGATCGACATCAAATCTGCGCTGACCGATACCGGTGTTGACCGCATACTGGAAAGTGTAGGTCAGATTATCCAGGATTTTCACGTAGGGAGCGATGGACCCCACAATATCCGTGGTCTGGATCTGATCATCGTAAGCATCCAGCAGGGCTACCGGGTTGGTGAAGTTACCGAACTCGGGAATGATAACCGGATCTCCGTTTTCTTCGTAGATACGGTGTGTTGGGTTCCACTGCAGGGCATTACCGATCAATGACCCTCGGAATCCGGCGCTTGTCGTAATGGCCGGGGCATCTTCCAGTGTACGGGAGGCGATGAGGTTGAAATCCAGTCCGATCCGCTTACTCTTTGTAAACTTGAAATTACCGCCGATGTTGGCGTTGATCCGGGTCAGGTTGTTGTTCTTGATCACACCATCCTGGCTAAAGTAGCCGACAGAAACCCGATAGCGGCCGTCGTCTGTACCGCCGCTGACGCTCATATTATATTGCTGGATCAGGCCTGTGCGGGTGATCTCGTCGAAGGCATCTACGTCATCGCCGAAATCTCCACCGGTCAGATTGTATTCCTGCAAGGCCGCACGGTATTCGTTTCCGTCCAACACGTCGTACTTGTTGGCTACGGTGTTGAAACCGACGTTGGCATTGAAAGAGATCAGAGGCGCACCGGACTGGCCGCGCTTGGTGGTGATCAGAATTACCCCGTTGGCACCCCGGGAGCCGTAGATGGCCGCTGCCGTAGCATCCTTCAATACTTCGATGGAGGCGATGTCGTTCGGGTTGAGGTAGTTCAGCGGGTTACCGCCCGGATCGTTTCCTTCGAGACCACCTCCGCCGGGGCGGGAGGAAACGCCGCTCAGCTGCACTCCGTCCACGACGAAAAGAGGCTGGTTGCCGGTACGAATGGAGGCATTACCCCGAATACGGATCGTGGTAGCTCCACCCGGCTGACCGCTGTTGTTGATCACCTGCACACCGGGGGTACGACCCTGGATCAATTGATCCGGTGCAACGACCAGGCCCTGGTTGAAGTCTTTCTCATCGAGAGAGGCCACCGCACCCGTCAGATCTTTTCGCTTAACCGTACCGTAACCGGTCACAACGATTTCTTCGAGGACCGATCCGGGCTGAAGGGCAATGTCAACGACATCTGAAGCGCCGAGGTCAACTGTCTGAGAGGTATAGCCGGTATAAGAGATCGCAAGTTGGGTAACACCGGAAGGTACATCCAGTGTGAAAGATCCGTCCAGATCCGTAACGGTACCGGAGCTGGTTCCTACAGCAAGAATATTGGCCCCGATCAGAGGCTCACCGGAACTGGCATCCGTGATCGTACCGGAGATCGTTCGCTGAGCCCAGGTGAATTGGACAAGTGCAAGTCCGAGCAATACAAACATCCACCTGCACCGTTGCGGGAAGTAAACTTTTTGGTCCATACAATATTTTAATTTGATTAGTGAGCGTTGTTGATTGTTTGTTTTTCAGAAAGTTGACAATCAAGTGATTGATTGAGGGCTTGTCCTTCCGTCGCATACATAGAAACAGAATTCCATATGGCGAAAGTAAGAAAATGGCTGAATATGCTAATGCTTGCCATAGATTTTTTCAGCGCACCATTTATTTCGAAATTAAATTGGGGGTTAATGCAAACGAATGCAAAAGTGAAGGTGTCCGCCATTAGCTAACAGACCATTTTAATGTATCATTTAATCCACTTCGTCCGCAAAACATTATTCTTGGCCTGCCTTCTGAGTCTGGCGAGTCTGAACCTTGCGTCTGCGCAACAGTTCTTTCACACCCAGGACAGCAAGGCAAAAAAAATCCGGATTCCCTTCGAGTATGAAAATAATTTCATTGTGGTCCGGGTCTACTTCAACAACTTTCTTCCCCTCAAATTCATATTCGACACCGGAGCCGAGCATACGCTGCTGACCAAGCGGGAAATTACCGACCTGATGGATATCAAGTATCGCCGGAAATTTCCCATCCGCGGGGCCGACATGAGCACCGTTATGTATGCTTTTTTGGCGACCGGCATCACGCTTCGCCTGAACGATTTCGTTGCCGTGAACCGGCCGATCCTGGTGCTGGAGAAAGATATTTTCGGTTTTGAGGAATTTTCCGGCATCAATGTGCAAGGGATTATCGGAGCGGATCTCTTCCGGAGGTATATTGTCAAGATCGACTACAGACGGCAGGTTATTACCCTGTACGATCCCGACCGGTTCACTCCGCCCAGGAAGTATCACGAAATTTCCATCGAAATCTTCAACGGCAAGCCCTATTTGTTTGCCGATGTCAGGCTTCTGAATGATGTTCAGCTTAGAAGCAAGCTGTTGCTTGATACCGGAGCAGGCCTGGCGCTTTTGTTGTACACCAATTCCGACGAACGCCTCGACATGCCGGAAAAAGTAATCCGAAGTAAGATCGGCATGGGTTTGGGCGGCAATCTGGAGGGTTTTCTGGGGCGAGTGGATCAAGTCACACTTCAAGAGTTCAAGTTCAGCAACGTCGTGACCAATTATCAGGAAACCTTGCCCTTTGTCGACTCCATCTACCTCAACCAGCGAAACGGCATTCTGGGCAACCTGATCCTCGACCGCTTTACGGTGATCATCGATTACGTCCACAACAAACTCTATCTGAAACCGCACCGCCGCCGGATCAAGCAGAAATTTCAATACGACCGGAGCGGGATCATTGCGGTCAATACCGGAGAGTTCAAAGATCAGATCACCGTATTCTACGTGATCCCCAACAGTCCTGCCGATCGGGCGGGAATCCAGAGCGGAGACCAGATCACCCGCATCAACGGCATTTCCTCGGCAAATTATACGCTTGATCGCTTCAGCCACAAGATGAGTCGAAAACCCGGAAAGAAGATACGCCTTCGACTGAAAAGGGACGATGAAATCCTGGAAGTCCGTTTCGAACTGGAGGACCTGATTTGATTCGAAGAGATTGTTTTCGGGCTGAGGGCAAAGTACATTTTCAGTGGCTAACAACACGAATGAAGGGGGCTGCAAAATGATAACATATGCTTTCAACTTGCGAGCGGCGGCAGGCCTGCAAAAGCCGCGAAGAAGCAGTCTCACCGCCTAAAAAGAGGACAGATTTGAAATTCAGCCCAAGTCTTGGTAATGAACCATTTTCAACCTATCTTTGCAGCCCGTTTGATATTACTTAATAATTCATCCATTTATGTACGCTATCGTTACCATAGCTGGTCAGCAGTTCAAAGTCGAGGAAGGGCAGGAGCTCTTCGTCCACCAGCTGGACGCGAAAGCCGGGGACGAACTTACCTTCGACCAAGTCCTTTTGTTGGACAATGGTGGGAAGGTGCAGGTCGGCAAGCCGGTACTCAAGGCAAAGGTCAATGCCACTGTTGTCGATCACCAGAAAGGAGATAAGGTGATCGTTTTCAAGAAAAAACGCCGCAAAGGTTACCGCGTCAAAAACGGTCACCGCCAGCGTTTCACCAAAATCAAAATTGACAGCATCAAGGGCTAAGAGTCCTTCAAAGCATAGAGATCATGGCACACAAAAAAGGTGTAGGTAGTACGGATAACGGCCGCGACAGTAAAAGTAAACGGTTGGGTGTGAAAATGTTCGGAGGCCAATTAGCTACTGCCGGCAACGTCCTGGTCCGCCAGCGCGGCACCAAGTTCCACGCAGGGCGCAACGTGTATATGGGCAAGGATTTCACCCTTCACGCCCAGATTGACGGTACGGTTTCTTTCGTCCGTAAAAGGCTCAATCGCACGTTCGTCGAAGTTCTTCCCGTCGAGGAGCAGACTCTGATCGAAGAAAAGGATACCGGCAAGAAAGTCAAGCCCAAGAAAACCGAACCCGAAGTCACCAAAGATCCGGAAGTAAAGGTCACTAAGCCCGAAGTCAAAGAGCCGGAGCCCGAAAAGACCGAGCCAGAGGTCGAAAAAGATCCCGAGGTAAAGACGACCGAACCCGAGAAAAAGGAGACTGAGCCGGAAAAGAAAAAGCCGGGAACCAAGGAAACCCTTGTTCTTCCCTCCGGCAAAAAGGTCAAGAGAAACGACCTCAAGCTTGTCGAAGGCGTAGGACCCAAAATTGAGGGTCTGCTGAAGGAAGGTGGTATTGAGACCTGGGAACAATTCGCCAATGCTCCGACCGAAAAGATCCAGGCTATTCTGGACGAGGCCGGCCCTCGATACAAGATGCACGATCCCGCTACCTGGTCGCAACAGGCCAAACTGGCTTTCGAAGAGAAGTGGGAAGAGTTGGAGAGCCTGCAGGATAAGCTGAAAGGCGGGCGTCCACCTAAAAAAGATCAGGAAGACTAATCCTTCTCCGGGAGGTTACCTGTTTTTCTGCAAGGGGCCCTCATTCGCGCGATCGGATGAGGGTTCCTCATTTTTGGTAAGGGTCACGGGTACCAATACTTCGGTTGGGAGCCACCCCATCCGTTGGTTTACCAGGCGCACCTTCGTCCAATTACCGATCTGATCCAGCCGACGAACTTCCGTTCCGGCGTGCAATGCAAAAAGCTCCCTGGATTCGGGATCCGGTGCGACCCTCAAGACTACCTCCGGCGCCATAAGAATGGACCTGGGGCTGCGGTGCTGCCAGGCCGAACGCCCCAAAGACAAGTGCAAGCAAAGCCCGAATCCCAGCAGACTCACCCCAAAGGCCGTCCAGCCCCTCCATTTTTGACGCCAGACGGGAAGTCGAAACAGGGATAGCCCCAGGATAGCAGCCAAAACGGCAAACAGAAAGGCCAACCATCCCCAGGCTACTGATCCCGCCAGCAACATGGCTTTGTCGCGCCATACCCACAAAAAGAATCGCCCGCCGGCTTCAAAACGATCTTCCAATTGATCCAATAGCCGGTCCCGGTTTTGGAGGATGATGGGATCCCTGGGTGCCATCAGGAGGGCCCGCTCGTATTGCAGACGGGCTTTTGCCAGCTGTCCCATTCGAAAATAGGCGTTCCCCAGATTGTGGTACAGGGCCGGTGAATGATATCCGGCCTGCAATAGACTTTGATAGGCCTCCATCGATTCCTGGAAACGCCCGGCCTGATAATCCCGATTGGCCTCCGCCATTCTTAATCGCAGGCTGTCCGGGGCCTGCGCCCAAAGGGTATTAGCCAGAATCCCGGGAATCAGAAGTAAAAGCAGGTATAGATTCCGTTTTTTCATCAGGTATTTCAGGTAATTCGGGGAGCGGTGAAGCCGAAGCAGGACGGAAAAGATCCTCAAACGAATCCGGTCGGGCCCGGGTTTCCCAATTGAACCCCTTTAATTTCAAGCCCTCGTGGTTGGTACCTTCCATGGGCAGGAATTCCCCCTTGGGCTCCACGAGAAAATGGATGCGATCCACGCGATTATTGCCGAAAAAGACATTCATTTCACTGCAAAGGACCTTATTCACTCCCATATAAGCGTCTTCATCATCCAGCGCATAATAGACGCTGATCGCATTCCCGGATACGTCCATCCGCCTGAGTTCGCTATCCTCGAAATAGGCATCGATCTCTCGCCCCTGGATCTGGTTGAAAAACCGGAGATCGGGAGAGTTCAGAATGAGGGCTTTGTTTTTGAGAAAGATCTTATCGAGTTCCTGGTTTTTCATCCGGATGGTCATGGTATCGGCTGTGAATTGGCTGGTATCCGACCAGAGCACCGGCTCGGTGAAAAGGTAAAACAGGGAGTCCGAGGCTCGATAAACCAGGGAATCGCAGAGCCCCTGCAGGTCGCTTTTGTACAGTCGCACATCGGGAAAAGCCGTCAGCACCCGGTTGGGTTCCCCATCCGTACTATCGGGAGTGGTGGAATAAAGGGTATCCGCGGCCATGAAAAGGGAGTCCCCATCGACGAGGGTTCGCAAATAGGGGCGGCCCCATTGTCCGCCGCTGGCTTTTAAATAGCCCGTTTCCCGTTGATATTCCGCTTGATCACAGAAAACGCTCAGGTCGGCAGAAGTGTCTGACCAGACTACATGTCCGATGGCAAAACCCACCTCTTTCTCCTGGTCGTAATCGAGCTTGTCAGCGGTCAGTAGATTGGGCGGATCGCTGAGAAAGGTCTTTCCTTCTGTCTTGTAATTCCCCGATTCCCGGTTGAAACGGATGACGGGAGCTTCGACCTCCTGCTCGCTGTCCCGTACGAAGGCATTTCCTTGCAAAACCGTCTTCCCGGTGGATTCAAAATATTCTATTTTATCGGCTTCGGCGTATTGTTCCCCATCCCGAAACCAGGCGTCTCCGTCCAGAATATATTGCCCGCTTTCGCCCGAGTATCGAATGGTATCGGCCTGCGCCTGCTGTTCTTCTTTGGCGAATTGGGCCCTCTGCCAGAATTTAGCTTCTTCGGTAGCAATGATGTAATATCCCCTTTCGGTATAGAGTTGGAGGCTGTCTTCACTTTGCATCCGGGTTGGCCCGAAGAAAGTTACTTCCTCTGTGTCCATGTTGTAGCCCAGGGTGTCCGAGCGCAAAGCCATCCGGGGGTCCTTTACCTGTACACTGTCCTTGAAGAACATTTGTTGGCTCTCCACGTAATAGTATCCCTTTTTACTGCTTAGTCTCGATTGCCCGTTCACCAATATACCGCCGGAAAAAAAGGATCCGATTTGGGTATCGGTGCGATAATCCAGCCGATCGGTAAACAATTTTTGCCCTTTGTTCTCCAGAATGACATCGCCAAACAATTGGGCCAGTCCATTGAAATAAACCATGGAATCGGCGAAGATCCGGATCGAATCCCCCTGCTGCAAGGCAATGCGTCCCATGGCCCGCAGGTAATTGTCGTCCCGCAGATAAGCGGAATCGCACCAGATGAAGATGGTATCTTTCCTCAGTTGGACATCTCCGATGAGTCTCTGCACTTGCGAAGTATCCTCCAGCGAAAAGGTCCAACTGTCCGCGTAATCCACTTCTATGGGGACCGTATCCGCCGTATCCGGCTGAACGTCCGTTTCCTGCGCCCTCAAAATCAGCGGGCACAGAAAGATGAACAGAAGTAGTATACGCTGCATGCGCGATCAACTTTAGGCGAAGCCAGGGAAATCACATCCCTGATTCTCAAACCGGAAAAAACGGCATTCCTTTTGCGCTGCAAAGGTACTTAACATCCCCTTAACCGTTGGCAAGAAGCATATGAACCGCTTCCCTTCCCAGGAGACTGCCCAGCGCCACTCCCATACCGCCCAGACGGACGGCCACGGCCAAGCCCGGTTCGTATTCCCGGATGATCGGCTGCTTGCTCGCTCCGACCCCTAAAATACCGCTCCAACGATGCGTGATCCGAGTATCGGGAGACACCTTAAGCACCTCCTGCAACCAACTCAACTGCGCCTCCTGTATCACCTCCGTCATGCCGAATTGGTCTGTACTTTCTCCTTCGCGATCCAGGTGGCGAAATCCGCCGAGCAAGATGCGGTCTCCTACATTCCGGAAGTAACCATAGCCCCGATCGTAGTGAAAGCAGCCTTTCCAATCGAAAGCACCCGGAAGGGGTTCGGTCAGAAGTACCTGATTGCGAACCGGCTGGACTTCCAGGTCAGGCAGCAGTCGCCTGGTGAACCCATTGGTGGCAACCAATACCTTTCGGGCCCGGAGCGGCAAGCGGGGCTCGGTGCCCACTTCCCAGAGGCCCTGAATGGGCTGAAAGTCCAAAACCGGGAGGCCATGAAAGATCTCTACCCCCAGGTCGTGATTTTTTTTCCAGAGCGATCGGATCATCCGGGCGGGATCCAGTTGGCATTCCAGTCGCAGTTTTACCACATGCTCTACATTCATCTGCCGGCCGACCCAATCGGGTGCCTCCTGCCGAAAGGCATTGGGCAGACCCGTTATTTCCAGAAACCGGTGGTTGAACGTTTCGAGATGATGCCCGACCCTCTCCCAGGTGGTTTCATCCCCTGCTCGGAACACTTCATACCCTCCCAGTGGCTCCAGCCTCAGCTGTTCGTCCCCGATTTGTTGGCGCAGCAAGCGGAGGCCTTTCCACCGTTTTTCTACCAGGGTCCATACCTCGTCTTCGGACGTCCGGTCCAGGTCGTCCAACAGCTCGGTGGGGCTCCCAAAGCAGCCGAAGCCCGCATTTCGGGTACTGGCGCCCATCGGCAGGGCCCCTCTTTCGAGAACGGCAATCCGTCCTTTGGGCAGGTACTGCCTGGCGGCCAAAGCCGCCGAAAGCCCGACCAGCCCCCCTCCTACGATCAGCAGATCGTAGGGCTGAAAAAATTGACGTTCTTCCCAAAAGGATATACGGGATGCGGTCGACATAATATTTGTCCTTTCAAAGAAAGTTAGCGCCTATGAAAAGCTATTTTTACGACTGCACATTTTTTCATTTACAACTGCACCTATGATTCAACGAATTCAAAGTGTATTTCTTTTTTTGGCCGCCTTGTGCGTTCTAGGGCCGGTGATCCTGCCCCTGGCTACCGGACCGGCCACGGAATCATACAGTCTTTTTGCGGATGCTAAACTGGACGGCCAGGATTCGCCGGCATTGCTGATTATGTGGGGACTGGCCGCAGTACTCGCCCTGGTAGCCATTTTCCTTTTCCGAAACCGGAAAATCCAGATCTGGCTCACCGGGCTATATATTTTGCTTGTCGTGGCCGCCCTGGGCTTCGGGATTTATCTATTGCTGAGCGAGGGACACCCGGAGGAGATATTACCGGGCTGGGGCCTTCTATCCCTGCTGGCGGGACTCGTTTTCAGCCTTCTGGCACGGAATCGAATCCGGAAAGATGAAAAACTGGTCCGGTCGATGGATCGACTCCGGTAAATAAGAAAAGGGCTTCCCGTCTGAACCGGAGAGCCCTTTTTACCCCTTCGCGGAGCCAATCAATCGACCTTTTTCTTGGCGGAATAGTTCACTTTCAACTGACCTGCTTTTCGAAGTTCTGTTTTCACATCTTGCACAATACCCATCGTCACACCCTGGTCCACCCGCATGGAGGAAGTGATGGCACCGTGTCGGGCTTCGGGGACTTTGGTACGGTGAGACTCAATAAAAAGAAGAATATCTGCCGGATTGGCAAATTTATCTCCTAATTGGATACGGGGTTTCGTTCCGTACAAGGCCTGGAATTTCTGAATAGGCCGTCCAATGTAAATGGTATTTACGAGGGACTTCTCCTCCAGTTTGGTAAGTTGATCCGCACTGGGCGTCGATACATTCACTTTGAGCTCCGCATCCCGCAGTTTGGTGACCACCATAAAGAAGAACAGAAGCATGAAAATGATATCCGGCAGGGAGGCGGTGGAGATGGCCGGCTTGGCTTTACCTTGCTTCTTGGAAAACTTGGACATGCTTTACCTTTTTGCAGTTGTTGAAGCCTGGGCACCTTCCATCCAGGCAATCGCCCGGACGGAGGGTGGCAGGACTTGAATTAATTTTCTTCCCCGTAAGCTGTTGGCTCTGCTTCGGACAATACCATGGGGATCTCATCTTTGATTGCCTTCCGCATGGCGAGTGGTAGATCCTCACTGTATTTCACGCCATACTTCTTGAGTGCCAGTTCATCCCACAGCTCGTTGTAGGCCCCTTTCAATTCATTGTAGACATTGAGATAGGTGCCGTACTTGGTACCCCGGTCATTTCGAAGGGAAATAATGGCATTCTTGGGGGAGGTAGAGAGATTCGAAAGACCGCGAGGGTTCAGGATAAACTCCTTGGCCCGATCACGGAGCTGGTCGATGTTCGCGGGTTCTCCCCGAACGAGCAGCTGGTTTTCGGCATTTACCAAGACCGCAAAAACGTTGCGGGAGCGCAGTTTCAAATCCTGCGGCGGCTCCTCGGACCAAGGCGGAAGTTTAACGGTAATTCCTTTGTCTTCTACGATGGTGGTCGTCACGAGGAAGAAGATCAACAGCAGGAAGGCGATATCCGCCATGGATCCGGCATTGATCTCGTTCTGTCCCCTGTCCCTGGCTGTTTTCTTTGCAGGCATGAGTCCGCTGGGTTTTTGAATTATTTGAAAAAGTTGATCACCTCGGAGACCAAGAGGGTGATCGAGGCAACAATCAACATGATGAGCATAGTCGTCAGGGCCGCTCCGATGAACTGGAAGGCTCCGGAGGAGATGCCGCCGAATTTATCGGCAGCTTCGCCAATGATCCCGGTAGGCTCTGACGGTGCCATGCTATAGGCCACAATAAAGATGATAACCAGGACAGCCAGGCCTATCAGGCCCTTGAGGCTGTTGCGGAAATTCGTGGCAACCTGAAAGACCCCGAAAATGAGCATGGCAAGAGCGGCGATCACAAAAAGTGCAATGGCACCCTGCAAACCGAAATCGAAGATACCCGTAGTGGATTGCTCTTCTTTCGGCAGCGCATTGAAGGATTCGATGCCCGAGGTGGCAATGACGATGAATACGATCGAGATGAAGGCTCCGAGACCGAAGCCGATCAGCTGACCGTTGTTGGTGAAAAATTTATACATGATGGGTTGATTCTGGGTTCTGCAACTACTTCTTCAAAAGATTATTCTGAGCGAGCATCTCGACCAAGGCGATGGATGCATCCTCCATACGGTTCACGATACCGTCAATCTTGGAAACAATGTAGTTGTAGAATACCTGAAGAATGATGGCTGTGATCAGACCGAAAACGGTTGTCAACAGGGCCACCTTGATACCCCCTGCCACAACGGAGGGAGAAAGGTCACCTACTGCTTCGATCCGGTCGAAGGCGCCGATCATACCGATTACCGTACCCATAAACCCGAGCATCGGAGCAATGGCAATAAAGAGCGAGATCCAGACCAGTCCCTTCTCCAGGAGTCCCATCTGTACTGCTCCGTAAGAAACGATGGATTTTTCGACAGCATCAGCGCCGTTCTCTGTATTGCGCAGACCCTCGTACAAAATACTGGCGGTGGGTCCCTGAGTAGACTTACAAACCTCCATGGCTCCGCTCACATCACCGGTTTTGAGGTGCTCGTCGATGCGGCCCAGAAGCTTGTCTGTATTTACAGACGCAATGTTCAGAGTAATGATACGCTCGATGCAGAAAGCCAGACCGAGGATCAGACAGATCAGTACGAAGCTCATAAAGCGCCAGTCACCGTCGATGAAATACTTTTTGAGCAACTGATATCCGCCGACAGACTCTTCCGCTTCTGTAGCTACAGGCTCCACGGCAGCGGGCTCAGGTTGTGCTTCTTCGGCTGCTGCGGCAGCTGTATCTTCCATTTGCTCAGCAGCTTCTGTTTGGTCATCGTTTTGAGCGTAACCGATGTTGTGAGAAGTGATTGCCAATCCGAAAACCAGCAACAAGGTTAGAAAATTACGCATGATCGCTTGGATTTAGACGAAGGGTTGTATGTGAAAAAATTGTTTAAAGTTTTGCGGAGAGAGAGGGATTCGAACCCTCGATACCCTTTTGGGGTATACACGCTTTCCAGGCGTGCCTCTTAAGCCACTCGAGCACCTCTCCTTTCTGAATCCTCCGGGCGGCATACTGGGTAAAAATAAGTATTACCGCTATTCTGCCAATCTTTTAGGCGCGTAAAATTTGCAATTTGATCCAACAAAACAAAATTAATGTGGTCTGCCCTCCGCATTTTCCAACTCCTTCGTTCTGTTCATTCAGATGCGAGCCGCTTCCGTTTTGGTGTCCGGATCCGAAAAAAGGGCCTTTGCATTTCGCGTGGTGATCTCGGCCAATTCGGATAGGGGCATCCCCAGAAGGCCGGCCAGCTTCTCGGCCACCTTGACCACATAGGCGCTTTCATTCCGTTTTCCCCGAAAAGGAGTCGGAGCCAGATAGGGCGAATCGGTCTCCAACACCAATCTTTCCGGTCCCACCTGTGCCATCACCTTGTCCAGCCCGGCATTCTTAAAAGTCAAAACCCCGCCGATGCCCAGGTAGAAACCCAGGTTCAAAATGCGTTGGGCCTGCCGGACCGTTCCGGTGAAACAATGAAATACCCCGCTCAGACCGGGAAAATCGGCTTCCTCCAGCAGTTCAATATTGCGCTCGATCGAATCGCGGGAATGGATTACGATGGGTAAACCGAACTCCACCGCCCACTTCGCTTGCAGAAGGAAAGCCTCCTCCTGTTCCCGCACGAAGGTTTTATCCCAATAGAAGTCCAGGCCGATCTCTCCTACTGCCGCAAAGGCCCTCTTCTCCAGCCATTCCCGGACCCCATCCAACTCCCGGCGGAAATTTTCGCCCACCGAACAGGGATGCAGCCCCATCATCGGGATGCAAATCCCAGGCCACTTTTTCTCCATCTCCAGCATAGGGCCAATGGAGGCTCCGTCAATATTGGGAAGGTATAAGCGCGAAACCCCCGCCGCCAGGGCTCGCTCTACTACCTCCGACCGGTCTTCGTCGAATTGGTCCACATATAAGTGTGTGTGCGTATCTATCCATTCCATGGGTGCAAAAGTCGATATCTTTTCCGGAATAGAACCCATAGAACCGGGATTCATCCTTTTCCGATGGCAGGCCTTAGAGTCAGGCGGCCCGGAAGAACCGGATAACACCCGGGGTTTGGATTTCCGGATTTTCCCGGGAAAAGTAGCCTCAATCATCGGACAGGCCCTGCGAAAAGGCCGCAAAGGGCATCTAATCGAGGATCATTTTCCAGCTTATGGCCCGGAAGCTTTCCAACGTACGCCATATGCCGTACAGGACGAGGGGAATAGCCACCACAAAAAGCCAGGGAAAAAGAGACAGAACGAAGTGCAGGCCGCCCATGCACCCGGCCAGGATGGTGCTCAGAAAGAACATGCCCACGCTCTGCCCCTGTTGGGCCTCTTCGGTGGTCCGGGAGAAGGGCAGGTATCGAAGCATCAGCTGGGCGCTTCCCAGGAGCGCGAGCAGGATGGCCAACAGGCTGAAGATCAGATCGGGTATTTTTGGCCCGCCAAAAACAAAAAGGATCAAAGCCGAAACCAAAAGGTGAAGCGGCAAGACATATTTGATCAGAGCCGCAAACAAGGTCCCGACGAGAAGCCGCCCCGGCTGTTTTACCGGCGCCGCCACAAAGATCCAGGCCCGCTCCACCCTTTTGGTAAAAAAGCAGTTTTGAATGAAAACCAGTCCCGGCAAAAAGGTCAGGTACAAAAGCACCAGATAAAGCTTGGACTGAAGGAAATCCGACCAGCGTTCGGCCAGACTCCCGTCCCCGGTCCAGGCAATCATGAAGAAATAGGCGATCATCAACCCGTATACGGGAAAGGACCGAACCTTGTATTCCCGGTCGCGGCCGGTTATTTTCCAGGTGAGCGCAAAGGACGCGCGCTCTTCCGGATGTCGGAACTGCCTCTGCCACCATTGAAAATACCGGCTTTCCCCTTTTATACGCCTGGGCCCGGCGGATTTGCGGTTTTCTTCTGAAGGCTCTGAAAAAGATACCTCCAGCAGTTGGCGGTTGAACTGCGGCGCCAGCAAACCTATTACCACGAAGCCCCCTACCAGCGGCATGAGGAAGGCCAGGGCTGAATAATAGATAGCCTCCACCCGCAACTCGCCCGCAAGCAAAACGTCTCCCAGTGCAGCTATCCAGGTGGAAGGAAAAAGCCCCAACCAGGAGGGGTCATAGATGTCCCGGTTCCCCGCATCATCCAGATCAAGCATGCGGGGTATCACGTAATACCCCAAAATGATGACCGTAGTGATGGCAATTTGAAAATAACCCAGGATGTCTTTGATCCGGCGGGGGGTAAACAAGCGGAAAATGAGCAAATAGCAGGCGTTGACGAACAGGATCACCAACACCATGCTCAGGAGGAGTTGCAATACCAAAACGGGCAGGCCGATCGGCCCTGTCAGCCAAGGCAGCAGAATCAGGGCGGGTATGGCAAAAGCCAGAGTGATCTTGAACAGATAAACGGCGATCTGGATGAGTCTGGCCACCGTAACGGTGCGGCCATTCACCGGTCGGGTGAGCAAAATGGAGTTGTCCCGACTGTCGATCAGCACCTCGGTAAAATCCGTAATGAGCATCATCGCCAGCAGGACCATCCAGGCCGTAAAGTAGAGGAACATGGCCATGCCCAGATTGTCGATGACAAAGAATAGGGCCCCCATCAAGGTTCCGAAAATGGAAAGGAAAAAAGCCAACAGAAAGCGGGAACCCAATCCGCTGTTTTTTTCGGAACTCCGATGCTGGGCCAGGAAATGGGTACGCCGGGCATCCATTTTCAGGCGAACTTCGGAGATGGCCAGCAGTTGACCCGGATCAACGCCGATCCGTTCCCAAAAGCCAGACAATCCGCCGATGAGGCGCAGGATCAATTTATTCATGAAGACGGAAATAGACTGCCAAAGGAATCCGGGCCGGTTTCGGAATGACCGCCTGTCAATTTAGCGAACCATTTTTCAAGGCTTACTTCCTGACCGGCCTTCAGATCTTCGAAGGAACCGTCGGCTATGATCTTTCCCTGATCGATCAACACGATCCGGTCTGAAACCTTCTCCACTACATCCATCAGGTGGGAGCAATAAAAAATGGTCTTTCCCTGCCGGGCCAATTCGGACAACATTTCTTTTACCTGGATCACCGCATTGGCGTCAAGCCCGGCCAGCGGCTCGTCCAGAAACAGGATCTGCGGGTCGTGAAGCAGTCCGGAGATGATCATGACCTTTTGCCGCATGCCTTTGGAGAAGGTATCCATGCGATTGTCGAGCTGCTCGCCCAAGCCGAAAAAACGCAATAAACGTTCTGCCCTTTCCAGCGTGTGCGCATCCGGCATGCGGTGCAATCTTCCCAACAGCAGAAGGAACTCCCGGGGCGTGAGCACGTCATAGAGTTCCGTCTGTTCGGGTACGTACCCGACCCGCTTTTTGACTTCGTAGCTCTGCTCCCCGAGCGAGAATCCGGCGACTTGTACTTCTCCTTCGAAACGGTCATCCATCCCCACCAGTATTCGGACGGTGGTGGATTTCCCGGCGCCGTTGGGCCCAATGTAGCCAATGACCTGGCCGGCGGGCACCTCCAGATCAATGCCTTTCAAAACCACTTTTTTGCCGAAGCTTTTTTGAAGACCGGCAATCCGGATGACGGCATCTCCATTCATCAAAACTCACTTTTCCTTAACGGGAGAATTCAGTTTCCCATGAATTCTAATGCTATGTCCTTGTACAAGCCCGATTTTGCCCTCCCCGCCAAAGCTTCCATGCTTTCGAAAGGGATGGATACTACCTTCATTTTGACCAGCCAGGAAGGAACGCTCCCACCGGGTTCGGCGGATACTTTATAATCCACATGCACCCGATTGGGCGCCAAAGATTTGATTTGGTAATAGGTATCCGATTTTTGTACGCGAACATACCCTTTTTTATTTTCCAGGTAATCCGGTAAAGCTTTGACCACAATGGAGGCTGAAGGACCATCCGGATCGTATTCCAACTGGAGGCGATAAACTCCATCCCGGTCGCTTACGGGCCAGGGAACCGACGTAGCCACATAATAAATGATTTCGGTCTCCGATTTTTCTTCCAATATCTCGACCTCTTTAGTATCGGGCATCCACTCCTTATAGCCGGAGACATCCAGCAAGGCCCCGATCACAGCCTGAAAAGAGGCCTCGATCTCGGTCTCCCCACGGAAAGCCTGGAAACCGGAATTGGCCATCTCCCGGGTATAGACCCGTATGCCATTCTCCTCTTTGCGAAGCTCCCAATCGGATTGGGCTGGAAGATAAGAGGCCACAGATAGAAACAGGGAAAGGATTGTTAGCGGGTGTCGCATCATGCAAATAGGGATAAAAAAGGATTAATCAGAAATACCTATAAAGAACTGATCCGCCGGGAAATCGTTGTATTCCGTTCCATAATTTACCGAAACCGGGCTTATCCTTCACTGCACTTGAGGGCTTTGAAAAAAAGCCGTGCGGCAGCCAGGTTGGTCGCTAAAGGCACGTTTTTGACATCCGATATCCGCATCAGCATATTGACATCGGGTTCGTGCGGGTGCTTGCCCAGGGGGTCCCGAAAGAAAACAACCATATCGACCAGGCCCTCTGTTATGCGGCTGGCGATCTGGGCATCCCCTCCCAGCGGTCCGCTTTCCATTTTTTCGACCTCGATACCCGCCCGTTCTACGTGCGACCCGGTAGTACCCGTGGCAATGACATGGATTTTTCGATCCCGGAGGAAATCCTGGTAATCTTTGATAAAACCGACCATGTCGGCTTTTCTGCCGTCATGGGCAATTATGGCAATGGTCATCCGCGCAGATTTAATGCGGTGGAAAGATAAGGATTGGCCGTCAAGTCGGTGGAATTGGATAAAGCCTCAGGAATAACCAAGATCCAACCTCCCCGACTGCTGTATTCCATCTCCATTCTGCTCCAGCTGAAATGCCAGAATATGTCATTTCCCGGAATTACAGCAAAAAAAATGATCCAATACGGTGTACCTCCTCGTAAAACAGAGTGTAAAGGTTGATTGAATAAAGATTTATCTCATTTTTTAAACCCATCTTTTTTATGCACACACGTTTTTTACCATTTCTAACCGGTAGTTTGATGTTTCTGCTCGCCGGCTTAAGTAACCTCGGGGCGACCGTGCACACGGTCACCAATTCCGGCCTGAACTTCACGCCGGCCAATCTAGAGGTAAGTGTCGGCGACACGGTCGTCTTCAACATCGGAACCTCGCACAATGTAGTGGAGGTAACCCAGGCTACCTTTAATGCCAATGGCACCACCTCCAACGGCGGGTTTTCGCTGGGCTTCGGCGGCGGCACGATCGTCATCGACGAAGCGAAGACCTACTACTACGTCTGCCAGCCCCATGCCGGTGTAGGCATGAAGGGGACCATCGTGGCTACGGCCGCTGCGAGTCCGGCTGATACAGACACTGTTTTCACGGCCAAGCTTTCCGGAAGTCAGGAAGTACCGCCCATTGCCGGTCCGGCAAGTGGGACCATCCGGGCGGTCCTGGTGGGAGACACTTTGACCGTCACCGGTGAATTTTCCGGCTTGCAATCTGCCTTCGACATCAATGTACTCGGCGGATCGCACGTGCACGATGCCTATGCAGGCAGCAACGGGGGAATTGTGTTCAACCTCGTACCCACGATTCCCGGGGCGGATTCCCTCGCGGGAACTTTCGAGGCAGAAGACAACACCATTACGCTCAACGCAGATCAAAAGGAAGCCCTGATGGCGAGGAGGCTGTATGTCAACATTCACACCAAGGGTTTTCCGGGCGGGGAGCTCCGCGGACAACTGCTGCCTGAAGCCGATGAGCAATTCCAGGCTCTTCTGTTCGGGAGCAACGAAGTACCCTCCGTTATGTCGTTCGCTTCGGGGCAGGTGCTGCTGGAGTTGGAAGGAGATTCCATCTTTGTATCCGGATCTTTCAGTGGATTGGAGAGTCCTTTCAATGACGCGGTGGGTGCGCATCTGCACCTGGGCTTTGCCGGGCAGAACGGCGGTGTTGAAATCCCCCTCAAGCCCGTCATAGTGGCGGACACCAGTGGTTTCTTTGCTGTGGACAGCAACCGGTTTGAGTTGACCATGGACCAGAAAATGGCGCTGTTGCAAAATCAGCTTTACGTCAACATCCACTCGGAAAACATTCCCAGCGGAGAAATCCGGGGACAGGCGCACCCTCTGGCCAATGCGATCCTGCGCGCCTTCCTGGCGGGTAGCAACGAAGCGCCTCCTGTCCTGTCACCGGGCAACGGGCAGGTCATTCTGACGCTGTGCGAAGACACCTTGACGGTGAGCGGTGCTTTCAGCGACTTCAGCAGTCCTTTCGACCCAAGCATCGGCATGACCGGCGCTCATTTGCATGAAGGCCTGGCCGGGCAGAACGGAGCTATCCGGATCTTTCTGAATCCGGAGCTGGAAGACGGCAACCTGGCCGGAACCTTCCTGCCGGAAAACAATACCCGGGCCCTCACGGAAGGACAAATCGACACCTTACTTTCCCGCGGCTATTATGTCAATCTCCATTCGGAGGGTAACCCGACGGGAGAGATCCGCGGCCAAGTGGTGCCGCAAAGTAATTTCTTCTTCAATGCGCCTCTGGGTGGCGCGCAGGAAAGACCCAACCCGGTCAATACGGCTGCCACCGGAAACGTCATCGCTGAATTTCTGGGTAATCAACTGACCGTGACGGGAGCCTTCAGCGGCCTGATCGGCGATTTTGATGAAACCATTGGCGGTACGGGTGCGCATATTCACTTTGCTCCGGCCGGGTCAAACGGCCCCATTTCCATTCTGTTGAACGTGGCCGAAGATGGCGATCAGAAGGGAGGACAAATGCTGGCGGCCAATAACGGCACCCTGCTGCGCGACGGCCAGGTGGATACGCTTCGCCAGCGCCTGGGGTATGTGAATATTCACACGACGGAAGTGCCTTCGGGCGAGATTCGCGGGCAACTGCTTAAGGAAGCGACGGCCTTCTTCTCCGTGCAGGCAGCCGGCGCCAACGAAGTACCGCCCAATGATACCACCACCGGTATCGGCGGCCTGGTGGCCGAACTGAATGGAAATCGGCTGGGTATCTCCGGTTCCTTCGAAAACCTGATCGGCAAATTCGACCCCAACATCGCCGAAGGCAGCCACATCCACCTCGGCCAGGCCGGGACGAACGGCCCCATCGCCTTTATTCTGGATGCAGCTATCACCGACGTGGACAGCCTGAGCGGTCAGTACCGGATTGCCGATAACCAGTTTGTGCTGAACGCAGATACCCTGCAGGCCCTGTTTGACCAGGAATTGTACTTCAACCTGCACACCACAATTGCTGCTTCCGGAGAGATTCGCGGACAGGTCCTGCCCATGATCAATCTCTTTCCGGATACGGCTACGATCACTTCTCCGGCCTCCGACGCATCGGTTACCATTGAGGGAGAGCCTTCAACGCCTTTTGTCGCTGAATGGACCGACATCGTGGAACCCAACGGGAATCCTCCGTCTTATGTCTGGCAGTTGGCTGCTGATCCGTCTTTCGCCAGTCCACTGGTGACGGTCAACCGGGCGGATACCAATTCGTTTGCCACTGATTTCGCAACCGTAGCATCCATCCTCGAAGGTGCCGGACTGGAGGTAGGGCAAAGCATCAAGGTGTACCACCGGGTCATAACCGGCGACGGAAGCCTGAACATCACCGGCCCGGCTGACAGCGTCAACCTGACTCTGGGAGACATTGTCACCAGCACGTTCGATTTGGTGACCGAGCGTTTCGAACTGAACGTTTTCCCCAACCCGGCCACCGATTGGGTCAACATTCGCATTGAAGCCAAGGAAAACGCGGAAGCCATTCTGCAGATGTTCGACCTCAACGGCCGGATGATCGAGCAAAGAAGGTGGGAGCTTTTCCGCGGCGCCAATCAGCAACAACTTTCTGTATCGGATGTGCCCAAAGGGACCTACTTCCTGCAAGTCCTGGTGGATGGGCAACCCTTCCGGGCCCGAAAGGTAACTTTGACCCGCTGATGGCAAAACCAAAGGTTTTTGCAACCTGAGTGCAGATTGGAAGGGGCGACGGGCAGCAAGGCCCATTCATTGTTCCACGATCCGCAGGCAGATAAACCTTCCGAAAGTTGAAAAGGCAAGTTGTCTTCGGGCAGCTTGCCTTTTTGTTTCTCCATATGTGTGAGCATCCTGAAAATACGGCGGGAGGAAGGCCACCCGGAGATTTTACCTGCAAAAAACTTTCTTATTAAGTACTTTCGGTCCGGAAAAAGATCGGATATGAATCCCTTACGAAGAGTCTTCCTGCTTGCCCTCACCTTGCCCTGTTTCCTGCCGGCCATCGCTCAGGATTTTGTCGGGGTGATTACCGATAATCATGCCGGCATCCCCATGATGAATGTGCAGCCGGCTTCCATCGTATCCAGCCCCTGGAAATGGGATGTACATCCGGTCGGAGCGGAGTTCACTGCCGTCAACACCAATGTGCTCGAATCCTTTCAGGCGGTAGCGCGAGGCAATCCTTTTCCCTTGATCCAAAATTCAGAAGACTTTCTCGTCAATGCCGACTTGATGCTTCCATCCTTTTTGTGGCGGATCAACGACCGGATCGCCGTGGGGCTGGAGTCAAAGCTCCGGGGCACAGTGTATACCCAGGCCTCGGACTCCCGCTTGCTCGACCTTTTTTTGGACAACTTTGACAATCCCGACCTGGCGGGTATATCCTTTTCAGACGAATTTCTCTCCGGCCGGGGCACCATGTGGTGGGAAATCGGGGGAGTATTCGCTTACCAGGTGCTGGCCCGTCCTGAGCATTCGTTGAGCGCAGGGGTTACGCTCCGGTACCTGGGGGACTGGCAGCAGGGGCGGTAAACACCACCAACCTATCCTTCACGTACGATAACGATCAGAATCTGACCGAGCTGAACGGGACCCTGCTTTTCCTGTTCAACCAAAATCTGAATGCACTCTCCGGAGATGAGAACGAGACCTTCAAGCTGTTCTCCGATCCGGGCTTTGGAGCTTCTCTGGGCGCAGAATACCTGTGGTCTCCTCATGGAGAAGAATATAGGCTTAAGGTGGGAATTGCCCTACTGGATATGGGTAAAATTGTATTTGGCCAGGCCCCGCAAAGCGCCGAATATTTCGCAGACGGCATAGAGGTCGATCTGAATCAAGTGTTGGAAGCAGAAAATTTGGATGCGCTCGCCGATGAATTGGGTGAGATTTTCCGGGAGGGCGTTCTGGAAAACGAGGATTTCACCGTCTACATGCCCACTAAATTGGCTCTTCAAGCAGACTACCAGATCGCCAACAGCATTTACTTTGTCAATTTCTCCGCTTATCTGGCGCTCCGAGATAATGTGGAAGACATCCGGACAACGGCCTTTTTTTCATCCTATTTTCTGACCCCCAGGATCGAGAAGCCTACCTGGAGCATTCAGTTGCCCTTGGTTTACAACAGGCCCCTGGGCTTCAATGCCGGAATTGGTTTCCGCTTCGGGCCCGTTTATTTTAGTTCGCAAAACATCATCGGCGCCTTGATCAATGGTCAGGATGCCAAGCGTTTCGACCTGGCGCTGGGATTCCGCTTTGGAGCGAGATATTAAGGTTAAAACCAGAGATTTTGCTGTCTGAGGTAGGGTGTGATTGGGGTGGGCAGCAAAAATCATCCACCCTCAGGCGCTTTCACCATGGCAGATGGGCAAATCTGTTTGAAGTTGACAAGGCAATTTTTCTCCGGAAAGCTTGCCTTTTTCTTTTCATCACCCGTAAGAAAAGGTGATGGCAGAATTTTGATACCTTTCCATGTGAAATTCTTCACCACTCAAAAACCTTTTTCCATGAAGAAAGTATTGCTTAGCCTGGCTATCGTGGCCGCCTGGGGCCTTTTTCAAACCGTACAGGCGCAGGATGCGCCCGCTCCCAGCCCCGCCTCGGAACTATCCCAGAAAGTAGGTTTGACGGACATCACTGTGGTTTACTCCCGCCCGAGCATGAAAGACCGTACCATTTTTGCAGCGGACGGACTCGTTCCTTTTGGTGAGATCTGGCGTACCGGAGCCAATCAGGCCACCAAAATATCCTTCAGTACGAAGGTTATGATGGGAGACGCCACCCTCGAAGCCGGCGATTATGCTATTCTATCCAAGCCGGGTAAGGCCGAATGGGAGGTCATGTTTTTCAAGTTTGAAGGCGCCGGTTGGGGTGGCTACCGGGAAAAAACACCCGCAGCGACCGTCAAGGCCAAGCCCATGGAGATCAGCCCGGAGGTAGAAACCTTCACGATCGACATCCAGAATATTCGTGACGAATCGGCTACCATCAACATCATCTGGGAGAACACCGAAGTGGCCGTCCCCTTCTCGGTAGAGAAAACCTGGTAGAAGCTGATGATTCGTGATCGGTTAAGTAGTTGAGTCGTCAACAGGATCCACTTAACTACTTAACCCCTTTACGCTTCCCTTACTGATCCCTTTTCTGGAGGTTATCCCTTCCATCATGTATGACCTGGTTGCCCTTTTCGCCTTCGCACAGATCCTCGAGGGCAGTGGATTCATAGCCTGCTTTGTGGGCGGGATTTTGTACGGGAAGATCAACCAGCAGGATAAGGCGCATCTATTAGAATCGGCAGAGGGAGCCGGAGACACCCTGGGGCTGCTGACCTGGTTTTTGTTCGGCATCCTAGCCCCTTCCGGATTGATAAAGGGTTTTAGCCGGGAAGTATTGCTCTATGCCCTGCTGAGCCTGACGCTGATCCGCATTCTCCCGGTTTTCCTTTCTCTGCTGAGAACGGATAACAATATGCAGGAGCGATTATTCATGGGTTGGTTTGGGCCACCCGGCCTGGCGAGCGTTGTTTTTTTGCTGATCATCACGGAAATCGAACTCCCCCACCAGGAAACCCTGGAAGCCACAGTGATCTTTACCGTTCTGTTGAGCATCCTGGCTCACGGGATCTCTGCCACCCCCCTGGTCAATCGGCTGAAACCTTCCCTTCGGACAAGCTCCTAACGCTTGACTTCATTCTCTTGACCGGGCAACGAAAATCATCCTTACAGATGATGATTGTATATCCGGTTAAAAAAAATCTATTCGTTATATTATGACAACTTTCCAGTTTGTCCTCACGGTTGGACAAACGTCTTTTCTGTATCCAAAACGAAACGACTATGACCTACCAAAAGCCGCAGCTTTTTTTCTTAGTGGCTCTTCGTCTACTTGTGGGTTGGCATTTTCTGTTTGAAGGCCTGGTCAAGCTTTTCAATCCGGGCTGGACGGCCAAAGGTTATCTGCTCAGTTCCCAGGGTCTTTTTTCGCCCTTGTTCCGGAATCTGGCAGAGGGCAGCTTACTTCCGGTTTCAGACGGCATTACGGTTGCCGTTTTGATCGGGGTAGGTTTACTGCTGATCCTGGGGATAGGCGAGAAGATCGGTGCTTTTCTCGGCATGGGCCTGCTCTTTCTCTTTTACCTGGCGCATCCTGCCTGGCCGGGTCTGCCGGCTACCGGGCCGGTGGAGGGCAACTATTTCATCGTGAACAAGAACCTGATCGAAATCGCAGCCCTGGGCGTACTGGCTTTTTTCCCCACGGGTCATCTCCTCGGCCTGGGCGTTTTTAGGCGTCAGTCCGTAAAAAGCGAATTCGCTTGAAAATCTTACCTTTTTTCTGATCATTCAATTTCATGGAAATGGCTTCTGAACCGAATAAGAATACTTCTGGAAGGAGAAACGTATTAAAGGGACTGATCGGTCTTCCTTTTGTCGGCGGGGTGCTCTGGGGTGCCTGGGCGAATGCCCAGAAACAATCCCGGGATAAATCCCGCATCCTGGAAGAGTTAAAGATAAACGCCGGCCGGCCTTCGATCTCAGCGGACATGTCGGGCGACCCCATTCGTTTTGGCATCATCGGCTTTGGCGGACGCGGAGAGCATCTGGTGCGTGTCATGGGGTTTGCTACCCCGAGTTGGGTACAAAGAATGAAAGAAAACAATCGGGAAGAAGCCATCCGGGCCTTCCAGGAACAAGAAAA
This sequence comes from uncultured Saprospiraceae bacterium, assembly GCA_964640855.1. Taxonomy (GTDB): domain Bacteria; phylum Bacteroidota; class Bacteroidia; order Chitinophagales; family Saprospiraceae; genus JAJDFU01. Next base: position 55,601 of record CAZXIX010000003.1, on the reverse strand, counting down.
CCTGAATGTAAAGCTTACGGGCGTTTGTGACGTCTTCGATGTGCATGCGGAGGAAGCCATGTCTGCTTCCCCGGATTGCAAACGGTACCGCACCTACGAGGAGATGCTCAACAGCCCGGATATCGATGCGGTCATCATTGCCACCCCCGATCACTGGCATGCGCCGATGTCCATCGCCGCTCTTCAGGCCGGCAAGCACGTCTATGTAGAAAAGCCGATGACACACAACATCAGCGAAACCTACGCTCTGCGGGAAGCAGCCCGGAATTCGGATGCGGTTTTCGTGGTCGGCCACCAGCACCGCCAAACGCAAAGCTTTATCACGGCCCAGGACATCATCAGAAAACGGGTGCTCGGACACGTTTCCCTGGTACAGACCAATACCAACCGGAACAGCGACAACGGCGCCTGGCAATACGACATCCACCCGAAGGCCAGCCCGCAAACGATCGACTGGGATCAGTTTCTGGGCAATGCTCCGAAGGTACCTTTCAACAAAGAGCATTTCTTCCGCTGGCGCAAATGGTGGGCCTATGGCTCCGGGCTCAGCGGTGACCTGATGACCCACGACTACGATCGGGTGAATTGCGTTCTGGAAATGGGTATGCCCCGCTTCGTCAGTGCCTCCGGCGGCATCTATGCCCACAACGACGGGCGCGACGTACCCGATGTTCTGCAGGTTTCGATGGAATACCCCGACTTCAGCACGGGGTCCAGCCGGGATAAAGGACTCGAAAAAGGCATGACCTTCGTCTACAGCGCCACCCTGGGCAATCAATTCTACCGGGAAACCCTACTCATGGGCCACGACGGCACACTCGAGCTGGGTAATACCCTGCGCGTCTATGCCGACCCCAACTCGACCCGCTACAAAGAGATGCTGGAAGCCGGTCTGATCGAGGCCGGAGAGCCGATCTATATTTATGATCCGGCAGCGGACGCAGCCGACGGGCTGACTTCAGCCACCTCCAAATACTTTGCCGACAAAGGGCTGTTGTGGACCTACCTCAACGGGAAACGGGTCGATTCGGCCATGCTCCATCTCAAAGAGTGGTTGGGGGCTATCCGAAACGGCACGCCGGTAAGCTGCGGCATCGACGAGGGTTTTGAAGAAGCCATGTCTGCCCACATGGCCGGCCTGTCCTGGAAGATCGGCCGCCGAATGGAATGGGACCCGATCAAGGAGGAGATCCTGGCAGAACCGGGCGAAGACCTGGACGCCATCCTCCTGGCGTCCATGCGGATGGAAAAAGGCGTGCTGACCATGGTGGGATGAGCCGATGCGGTCTCGCGTCTCTATCGGAGGTATGGCCGGCGCTTTTACGGATGATCTGATGGATGACTTTGCATCTTGCCGATGCGGAAGTACCAACGATCATACCCAAAGAGCCCCGGCTCAACTCCGCCCGGCGCGCAGGAACTCATCCCAACCGGACGTACCAGTAGTAGCCCCGTTCAGCTTTTATTCGAGAACGTGGATGTTCCTTTCTTCCCCTATTGCCTTAAGTTCTTTCGGCCAAACGGTAACGCTCACTTCGCCGATATGGGCTTTGCGTAGCAGCAGCATGTAGACCCGCGACTGGCCAATCCCGCCCCCAATGGAAAGCGGATATTCTCCCTTCACAATGCCCTGGTGATAGGGCAATGATAAGTAATCTTCCAGGCCACTCATCACAAGCTGCTTCTCCAGGGTTTCCGCGTTGACCCTGATCCCCATGGAAGACAGTTCATGCCGCCTTTGCGTGACGGGATTCCACACCAGGATGTCTCCGTTCAGACCGTGGTAGGTCTCCCCTTTTTTCGTGAGGGTGGGAGTTATCCAGTCGTCGTAATCCGCTGCCCGCATTTCATGGGGAAAGCCGTCTTTCAGCGGATAGCCGATGCCGATGATGAATACGGCCGGATGTTGCTGGAGGATGGCGGTCTCCCGTTGTTTGCGAGGTAGATCGGGAAAGCGTTCGAGGATCTCTTCCGCATGGATAAAAACCAGTTCGTCCGGCAGACCGGGAAATTCGGCTGTTCGAAGCTTGGGAAACAGGCCAAGCGCCAGTTCTTCAGCGCCTTTCAGGACCTTCCAGATCCTTTTCACGATGTCCTTCAAAAAATCCAGGTTCCGGTCCTCCGGGCGGATCACCCTTTCCCAATCCCACTGATCTACGTAGGCACTGTGGTCGTGATCGAGGAAATAATCCTTTCGTATGGCGCGCATATCGGTATTAATCCCCTGTCCGGGCTGGCAATCAAACTGCTTCAGGGCAAAGCGCTTCCATTTGGTGGCGGCTTGTACGACCTGAGCGTCGATTCTTCTGTCGAGTCCAAGTCCGCAGGGAAAAGAGACGGGCGTGCGGGAGCCGTTGCGGTCGAGCATGTCGTTCATGCCGCTATCCGCCTCCACAATCAGGGGTACCTGTACCATCATAAGGTTCAACTCCTCGGCCAAATTATCCTCGATGTAGGATTTGACAGCGTACAGCGCTTCCATGGTTTCCCGTGGGCTCAACAGGGACGCGTAATTTTTCGGCAGGATTTTAGCGACTTCTTCGTAGGTACTAATGCCGGGACCGGCGAGGTCTGCTTTTTTGGAATTTTGCATAGGAAACCGAATTGGTGTTTACCCAGAATCCAATAAATAGACGAGATTCCAAATGACCATAGTCAATGAGGGAACATTCATTCGCCTGCCGGCGAGGAGAGATGCGGGAAAGGATGAGGTTTTTCGAAAAGGCACTACCACTCCCAACCGAAGGTAAAGTCCAGCACGTAATCCAGGCGGTTGGCATTTTCTACGGGCTGATTGTCGAAGTTGAGTGTAAAACCCAGGTTCAGAAAGAAATCAAGCGGCAGATCGTACTTGGTGTCGAACCGAAAATCCGTACGCCAGCGTCTGGACTCCGTAAAACTCAGATATACCACCCATTGGCTCTTCAGCGAAAGGTCTTCGGTATCGAAGATGTTGACATCCGTGCCCAAAAACCCTTCTACACTTCGCTTATCCGGACTGTCTCCCTGGAAATTTTCAAAATTAAAGGAGGGGCCGGTAAACACGTTCCAGTGAAACTTATTGGTGCGGTAAATAAACTTGCCCCCTCCGATCTTGGCCAGGGTTCGCAGCCGAAGGCGCAGTTCTGTACTGTTCAGAAAATCCAGCTCCTGAAAAAGTAACCACCCATGGCGCAGCACTTGGGTGTATTTCAGCCCGCCATCGTATCTTCTGACGAAGTTGGTATCGTTCTGAACGGATTGCAATCCATTGAGGGAGCCATCCAGACCCCACCTCCGGGCCAGGTAACCAAAACGGGTGCGGGAAGTGAATTGCCTCAGATTATTGGCTCTCGCCAGGTTGAAGCCCAGTGCGATGGAGAAATATAGCCGATCCGAAAAACCCTTATCGATGGGCTTTAGGAAAACTATATCGTTTCGGGCAAGGAGAACGCTATCCCTTTCGTCCGTGATCAGGGTGATCGCATCCGGATCATACCCATGCAAACGCCCATTATACACATCGCCTCCCGAAAGGGTGATCAAAAATCGGGTCTCGGTGACAATCCCCCTGACCGCAAGCCATTCTACTTGAAAATCGCCTTCTCCGTAGGTGGTTTTGATCTTCAGAATTCCTTGGTCCAAATCCTTGATCTCCCCATACAAGGACTGATTTTGACTAAAAAAGATCGTATCGACCTGCGCCCATGCTGAGGGGATAGAGAGGTGCCAGACCAGAAGGAGTAAACCCACTTTACCGATGGGCAAAAGGGTCGCATATTCAGAAGTTTTCGGATATACAAGATAGCTGGGAGTCATATAACGACCGGAAGTCCGCAAGCAAGATGAGAAAAAATGGCAGACCTTATACCCTGCCTATAAAAGCAGAAACCGCGATGGGTCCAACATATCCTGCTTCAGAAACTACCCGGAGCGGAAACAGGATCCACCCGATGGAGCGATAAAGAAGGGCTGTGGGCGGGAGTCAGGCATTAGTTGCCTTCCGCTTCATTCTTCCGCTGGTGTCTGCTTTCCCGAACATGCTCTTTTCCCTTTTTCTTTTCGGCCCTGCGGGCTTTGCGTTTGGCTTTCTCGGCCGATTCCTGAATATCTTCCGAATCCAGTTCTTCAGCCTGCTTCTGGCGTTTCTCCAGGTTCTTGGTGGCCAGCCCCACGGAGGAAACGACTCCCGAAAGCATGGATTGGATCAACCCGTGGATGACATCCCGATTGAATTCCTTTTCGTAGTATATGACAGCCGTTTTGTAGTGCTTTTGGTCTTTGGAGCGATTTCTGGGAGCCAGCATATTACCGATCCCGGCAAAAAAACCGGTATGCGGATGCTTTTCCATGTATTTTTTGAAATTTTTGGCTCTTTCTACGCGCAGATCCCGGTACTGCAGGTCCATTTCTCCCACATTCACTTTGTTGTTCCCATCGTAGTAGAAGCTCATTTCTTCTACGTAGCCGCTTTTGAAATCAATGAAGAACTGACTGGCCATGAAGGGGTTAATCGCGGTGATATCCACGGGCCCCACCTCGGCATGAGCCTGGTAGGCAGACTCGGGAGACGTCAGATCAAATCGAAAATCCACCATCACCGGGCATACCCGATTGATGAAACCTTCCACAAAGACTTCCATGGTCTGATTGCGCTCAAGGGCATCCGGCAAATTGGTGACATGGGTAACCAGCAGGTAAAGGTCATTGAGGTCAATGCTCCCGGGGCGGGTGGCTTTGGCAGCCTGCATTTCGACATGAAGGTCTGCGCTTAATACCTCGACCGTATCGATTTCGATATCCAGAGGAATGCTCCGGATCTGTTCGGCGGGCAGGGGCTTATAAGCCGGGTTGATCACGGGCTCAGATTTATCCTTGAACAAGGTTAGGTAAAGTTGCCCCAGGGAGACTTTGTCGATGATCAAAGCCGTGTCGGCGATCAGGCGTTCGTAATCAATCCCCGTCAGATTGAGATCATGGGCCACAATATCGAGCCAACTGGCGCGAAACCCCTTGATGCGATTGATCCGGTAAGGGTTTACGATATGGCCGAAATGGAGCGTGTCCATGTGAAAGGTGTCGGGGGTGAGGTGCAGGCCCGACACTTCCAGTCTGGCTGTATTTTTACTGACCAGCGTAGAGGCATGCCTGACACTTACCGATAGATCTTCCGCCGAAAAGGGAGCATCCTGGCTCGAATGTACGTCTACCAGGTGCAGCTCGAGCCCTTCCAAAGACTGGATGGGATAGGGTTTGAGGCCATCGTATAGAGCGAGGGATGCATTCGAGACCAACAAGTCATCTACGATCAGGGTAGGGAAAAAGACCGAGCCGGATTCCCGGAGTTCGCGTGCCGCATCGGTATCCGCCAAAATGGTATCCAGATGGATAGAATCCACCTGCTGCAGATCGGCTTCGGCCGCCGGAGAATCCGGATCATAGGATCGGTTTTTGCGAAGGACGAAGGCCAGATCTTTCAATTTCAGGTCCTCCACCTGGATGACATTGAAGAGAACGAACCGAAAAAGATTAAAGTAATTGACATCCAGGGCGGTATAATGGGCTTCCACATCGAACTTATCCAGGAGCGGGATTCCCGAATAGGCGTTGACACTGCTATCCCGCTTGAGCTCCAATTTTCCGAGATGCACATTCATGGACCACAGATCAAAATCCAGGCTGTCCATCTGCAGACTATACCGGCCACGGGTCTCTTTGGCCACCCGCTCCTGCAAATAGCCCAGAAGCATTTTGGGCCCCACTTTCTGAGCCACAATTAGACCTGCGACCAGGAGGACGACCACAATCCCCAGGGCTATCATCAAGAAGCGAAGTAGTTTTTTATTCATTGTCGACGGTTTATAAAGCGTTTATGCTCAATCTAAAATACCGGTTTTACATTCATCTTTCCAAGAACCTAATATAATATCCATTGACGAAAGCAAGAGACCTCGTCGTTCTTCCGCACGCGGATGAGATTCCCTACCCCAGGAAAGACAAATCCCTTGTATTTTGGGCATACATTACCCTGGCCATATGAAAGCTCAGCGCATTGCTTCCTGGTTTGTGATTTTATCCCTCACTTTCTTTGCCTTGTACATTGGCAAGCTTTTGCTGCGGCCATTGGCCATCGCCGTGGTGATCACTTTTTTGATCACTACGCTCTCCAAGTTTTTCCAGCGTTTCCGGATCCGGGGAACGCAAATCCCCCGCTGGATCACCAACACGGCATCCCTGCTCCTGATCATCGGCTTTCTCGCACTCTGTATAGATATCATGATCAGCACGGTGAACAAAATGGCAGTTTCCGCCTCAGAGTACCAGGCCAGCCTGGAAGCCATGGGGGATCAGATGCTCGAGTATCTGGGGCTGGATGATGCGCCCCGAGTCGGTACGCTTCTGGAGCGAATAGATCTGAGGCCCATTATGGCCAACCTGGGGGCTGGATTGACCAATTTTGCCGGGCGGCTTTTACTCATTTTCATCTATGTCATTTTCCTGATGCTGGAACAGGAACTGTTTCGCCGGAAATTCCGCGTTTTCTTCGAAACCGATGCGGATTACCAAAGAGCCGATTCTATATTGAACCGCATTGCTGAATCCGTGAGGACCTACCTGAGTGTCAAAGCCTTCACCAGCTTGCTGACCGCCGTTTTGGTATATGGCGTTCTGACGATCATTGGCCTTCGCTTCGCTATTTTCTGGGCCTTCATCGTTTTTCTGTTCAATTTCATTCCCAACATCGGATCCTGGGTGGCCACTGCCTTGCCGGTATTGTTTGCCATGGTCCAATTCGATGAGATGAGTCCGGTATTCTATACCCTCGGCGCGGTGGCAGCTATTCAGTTGATCGTGGGAAATTACATAGATCCCCGTATGATGGGGCGCACGCTGAATGTCAGCCCGCTGGTGGTCTTGTTTTCCCTTTTCTTATGGGGGGCACTCTGGGGAGTCATGGGCATGGTGCTGGCTGTGCCCATTACTGTTTCCCTGCTGATCATTTTCTCACAGTTTCCGGAAACCCGCAAAATCGCCTTGTTCCTGTCCCAATCCGGGAAAATCGCCAGCTTTGATTCCGATGACTTGCCCAGGCAGGAAAAAAAGAAGCAGGAGGAGGTTCGTTGACAAGACTAAATGCAAAACCCGAGTCTTGGCAGCCTGGGTGCAGGTTTGGGTGCGTAGGATGGAATACGACTCCATTCACCCTCCCACCCTTTTGGGTTTGGCTGTAGGGTTCGCCTTTCACGAATGCAGGAGCGTTTGAAAGGCCGATGAGGATGCCCTGTTGGCAACTGCAGACGAGTGGATAAATAAAGGATCTTACTCTTCCTGTACATATTCATAGGCCCCTGAATCCGGTTCGTCCGGATCCCTGGGATTGCCCACCCGGTCGATGGTAAGTCCCGGGATGGGGAGGGCCTTGCCGATGGCCAAGGACATACTATCCAGTCGAAAGTCGTCTTCATTAAGATCTGCAAACAGAGGATCGAAAAAATCCAGAGAGGTGCAGGGATTGCAGATGGTTTCGAAAAAATCCTTATACAGACTGTCCTGCACGCTCAGCAGATCGTCGACCCGGACCAGGGAATTTGAAAACCGTATGTCGAAAGCGCTCGGTTCAGCTCCATCCAGGATATCCGCCAACTGGATCTGATCCGAACGAGAGCCGCTCAGGATAGAATTGACTACGGTCACGCGCAGGGGATTGACCCCGATCTCCAGGCATTCCGAAGGACCGTCGTAGCAGATGAAGTTGGACATGGCCATGGATGGCGCATCCACTCCGTAATTGGCCATCGTACTGTAGGTGAAGCGGTAGTCCCCTCCATGAACCAATTGCACAGAAGCCGAGCCGTTGGTGTGGAACAGGCAATTATCTACATCCACCCGGCTGTGTATACCGACCAGTCCGCTTCCCGAAGTGTAGGCAACGGTACTGTTTTTGAGGGAAAGATCCGCCGCTGAATCGACATACAGGCCTACAATGGAATTGCGTATTTCGGCAAATTCGATGCGGTTCCCCTGGCTTCCCGGCGCGAAGATGATGCCGGTCCACTGTCCCGGATCGTCCTGAAAAACCGGCTCCAGCCGATCGGTTTGGATCAGGACCGGTTCCTCTGCCGTACCCTCGACCAATAGCTGGCCGTTTTCCTGGATATACAGCCAGCCATCGTTAAAGGCGACCCTTTCTCCATCCACGTCCGTCTGGGCCAGTCCCCCGTGAAAATACACCCGTTGACCGGCTGGGATGACGAGGGTACAACTGTCAACCAGCAGCTGGCCGAAAATGACGTAAGGCCGGGGATCGTCGAAGCGAAACTCCCCCAGGTTGCAACTGAGCAAGGCCGCTCTTCCGCCCTCCAGGCCGGTCAGGTAGACTGCATTTTGCCCCCAGGCTTCCAACACCACTTTTTGCTGGGTTTCACCGGACTGGAACACCAGTTTGTCTTCGATAACGAACGGGCTGGCAGAAGGAGGCTGGTTGGGATCGATCGTCGCCTCCACAAAAATATAGATGCTATCTTCGGCGAAGATTTCGACATCGGAGGGGTTGTTTCCCGGTAGGCCGTCGACATTGAGCCGGAAAAAGGATTCTTCCCCTTCCTCCAGAAAAATATTGGAGATCCGGACCGGTTGGTTGGAAGGATTTCGCACCCGGATGGATCGGGTTATCGTGCCTCTTTGGGTGAATACCGTGTCGAATTGCAAGGTATCTACAGAAAACTCCAGACGAACGGCATCCCCGGTCAAAAAATCCGGATCCCGAATGCAACTGGACCAGAGAACCGTCAATGCGATAACAAATAATGCGGGGAGAGCTAACTTCATGCCTTGTCCTTCAATTCGGGATTAAAACGAATAGCCGGTTTGCATCTACATACGACCGGTCGTTTCGAGGCCACCAAAATTACGATTTGTTCTGTCTTTTACACTTGCTCCTATTCTTGAAAAGAATTATGAAAAGGTTTTCGGGCAGAAGCTTGCCATCTTCCCTCCTTTTTGAAAGCTTTGGCAAAATCCTGTCTCAACCATGACCGATCTGGAAACGACCTTAAGGCATTTGGAGTCCCAATTTTCGGAGATCCCACCCGAACGAAAAGTCCTGCTGCATACGCTGGGGGAGTACCTGAATCAAAAACAGAAGTCCGGGGAAACTGCCCGGGTAAACTTCATCTGTACCCACAATTCCCGCAGAAGTCAAATAGCCCAGCTGTGGCTCCTTGCCGCGGCGGATTTTTTCAAGTACGGGAAACTGGAAGCCTTTTCCGGAGGAACGGAAGCCACCGAATTCCACCCGAACGCCGTAGCCGCCATGCAACGGGCCGGCTTTGCCCTGGAAAAAAAAACCGACGACAGCCCTTCCGGCTACCGTTGGAATCAGAAGGGACAAATGCATCGGTTGTGGTCCAAAGTATTTTCGGATCCTCCCAACCCCAGACAGGGATTTGCCGCCGTCATGGTTTGTTCGGATGCCGATGAGGCCTGTCCTTTTGTACCCGGGGCTGAAAAGCGAATCTCTCTTCCCTTTGAAGATCCCAAGAAAAGCGACGGGAGCGGGAGGGAGAAAGAAGCCTACGACCAGACGGCCGAGGAAATCGGCCGGGAAATCAGCTTTGCCGTATGGACAGCCGTATCCATCGACTGACCCGGCCAACGAAAACATTTCTTCCCCCAATTGTGCCGATGCGGACAACCTGTGTGCCTACTGGCTATTAGCTTTGTTATTTAAATGCAAAGACTACTTTGAGCGATCCTATCGTTGATGTCATCATCCCGGCTTTTAATGAGGAATTTTCCATAGGGAAAGTAATCCGGGACATTCCCGGGGAATGGGTTCGGGAAATCGTAGTTTGTAATAACGCCAGTTCGGACGACACCGCCCAAACAGCACAAAGAGCCGGGGCAACCGTCGTAACGCAAATGCGGAAAGGTTACGGGAGTGCCTGTCTGAAGGCCATGGAACACATTCGAGGCAAAGCGGAAAATGAACAACCGAATATTGTCGTTTTCCTCGACGCGGATTACTCCGATCATCCGGAGGAACTGCCGCACCTCCTTCGCCCCATTCTCGAAGAGGGTGCAGATCTGGTCATCGGCTCCCGCGTACTCGGGAACATGGAACCCGGAGCGATGATGCCCCAACAGATATTTGGGAATTGGCTGGCTACCCATCTGATCCGGATATTTTACGGCTATGTATTTACAGACCTGGGCCCCTTTCGGGCTATCCGGTGGAAAAAGCTGCTGGAATTGCGGATGGAGGATCCGGATTTCGGCTGGACGGTGGAAATGCAGGTCAAAGCCGCCAAGCACAAGTTGATCTGCCGGGAAGTTCCGGTCAGTTATCGAAAACGGATCGGGGTTTCCAAAGTTTCCAGAACGGTCCGGGGCACCCTTCTTGCGGGACACAAGATCCTTTGGACTATTTTTAAACTCTGGTAAAGGAGAAACGCTCCCCGGTCCCCCTTCGGAAGAAAGGCCTCAAAGAAGATTGAAACGGTTGAACCTCAGCAGTTAATAATTATTGTACTTTTGCCGCTCTTAAAAAATGATCAACATGCCTGTATTGGCTTACAGTGTTCTGGCTATATATTCGGTCGCCCTACTGTTCATCACCGTTTACTGTCTGATGCAGTTCAACCTTCTTTATCACTACCGGAGACTGACCCGGAGGCAAAAGAATGATCTGCCGGTTAGGGAACCGGCTTCCAAAGCTTCCCTGGTTTTCGCCGGCAGCATGGAGGAAGCGGAAGAGGAGTTCCCTATGGTAACGGTGCAATTACCCATATTCAATGAGCGATACGTAATCGAACGCTTATTGGATGCGGTGGCCGAATTTGATTATCCCCCTGACCGTTTTGAGATCCAGGTGCTGGATGACTCTACGGATGAAACCATAGAGATCGTCGCCGCCAAGGTGGAAGAGTTGCGAAAAAAAGGAGTGCAGGCCGAACAGATCCGCCGAGATAATCGACAGGGATTCAAAGCGGGGGCCCTTCGGGACGGCACCCCCCTGGCCCGGGGGGAATTCATCGCCATTTTTGACGCCGATTTCCTCCCCAAACCCGATTTCCTCCGCAAAACGATCCCTTACTTCCAGGACCCGAAAGTCGGGGTGGTTCAAACCCGCTGGGAACACATCAATGAAGATTATTCGCTGATCACCCGCCTTCAGGCCCTGCAGCTCAACGTGCACTTCACCGTGGAACAAGCCGGGCGCATGGCGGGAAATTACTTCCTGCAATTCAACGGCACGGCAGGCATCTGGCGACGGAAAACCATAGAGGATGCCGGTGGCTGGGAGGCAGACACCCTGACCGAAGACCTGGATCTGAGCATCCGGGCCCAGATCCGGGGATGGAAAATCCGCTTTCTGCCCGAAGTCGGCTCGCCGGCCGAGCTACCCGCCGAGATGAACAGCTTTAAATCCCAACAATTCCGCTGGATGAAAGGAGGAGCCGAAACGGCCCGCAAAATGCTGCCCACCGTTTGGCGTTCGCCGCTGAACTTCGTCCAAAAGTTGCAGACGACCATGCACCTTTTGGGCAGCACGGTTTTTGTCTTTGTCTTTTTGACAGGGCTTTTCAGTGTCCCTCTCCTCTTTTTACTGGGAGATCTGATCCAGTACGGATTCAGCAAAAACTTCTTCGCCCTTTTCCTGACCGGCCTGCTTTCCATCATTGCCGTCTACTACGTGGGCAACGTGGAATCGGAGGCGACCAACACCAGAGTGCCTTTCTGGCGTACGATGACGAAGTTTCTTTTCCTGTTCCCGCTTTTCCTGTCTCTTTCCATGGGGCTTTCCCTGCACAATACCGTCGCAGTAATCCAGGGGTATATCGGGAAAAAATCAGCCTTTGTGCGCACCCCCAAGTTCAACATCCAATCGCTATCGGATTCCTTAAGCCGCAACAAGTACCTGAAAGGCAAATTGACCTGGACCACCGTTTTGGAAGGAGGGCTCGCCTTGTACTTCCTGTTGGGAGGCGTTTACGGCGGTCTGTATATTCAGAATACCACTTTCATTGTGTTTCACCTGATGCTGGCCATCGGGTACGGCTCCATCTTCTATTTCACGCTGCGCCATCTGAGCCTGAAATAGATGCCCTGAAAAAGAATTGTCCGGTTATGCAGTATGTGCTTAAGATACTGGGTCAACGAGTCCCTGTTTGGCACTTTCTCGCCGCCCTCCTCATGCTGGCCCTTACGGTGAGCATCGGGTACACGGTAGAGCGTTCCAGCTTTTTCCCCCTGATCGCGCAATACCTCATGCTCTTTGTCCTTTCCTGGGCTTGTTTTCAGGCGGTTCAGTCCAAAAACGAGCTGCCGTTTTTCCTTTCGCTCGGGATTGCTTTACGGCTGGTCCTTCTTTTTTCCTTTCCCCTGCTATCGGATGATGTGTACCGTTTTTTCTGGGACGGCCATCTTTGGGCAGCCGGGATAAATCCCTTCGCCCAACTGCCGTCTTATTACCTCCAAGAAGGCCGGCAGATAACGGGCCTGACCCGCGATATATACGATCAACTCAATTCTCCAAATTACTTCACGGTTTACCCGCCCGTATCCCAGGCCATTTTTGCCCTGGCCGCCTGGATGGCACCCGGCAATCTGGCAGGGAACGTGCTGGTGATGAAAATTTTTCTTTTTGCCTTTGAGTTGGGGAACTTGTGGATCATTCCCCGCCTGCTCCAGAAACTGAAGTTACCTGCCCGAAATGCCCTGATCTATGCCCTGAACCCCTTGGTCATACTGGAGGTGATGGGCAACCTGCATTTCGAAGGAGGCATGGTATTCTTTTTCCTGTTGGCCTTTTACCTCCTGGTACAGGGGAAAGCGTTGTGGGCTGCGCCTGCCTGGGCCCTCTCGGTGGCAACCAAATTACTCCCCCTCATGTTCCTCCCTTTCCTGATCCGAAGGCTATCCCCAGGGCGGTTGATCGGATTCGGCATCGTTTTTTCCTTGACCCTGACCCTTCTGTTCCTGCCCCTTTTCTCGGGAGGGTACTGGCAGCATATGGGAAACAGCCTGGATCTATACTTCCGCAAATTTGAATTCAATGCCAGCCTGTATTACCTGATCCGCGGGATCGGTACCTGGTGGGTAGGCTATAATCCCATCCGGACCATTGGTCCCTACCTGGCCGGGATCACTTTGTTCGGAATTCTGGCTCTTTCATTTTTCAGCCAAGCAAAGGATTGGAAAAGTCTGCCTCGCCAACTGCTATTCGCCGTCTCGATCTATTTGTTGTTGGCCACAACCGTACACCCCTGGTATACCATCCTTCCGTTGGTCTTTTGCCTGTTTACCCCATACCGATACCCGGTACTGTGGACCGCCCTCATTTTCTTTACCTACTTCTCTTACCGCCAGATGCCTTTTTCGGAAAACCTTTTTATCGTGGTTTTCGAATACCTGATCCTGATCGGTTATGCTATCTACGAATTGTCCAAGCATCAGTGGGCCGCACGGTCGGTTCGATCATAGATAGCCCTGGGCCTGCAGGTGGAAAAGCTCGGCATACTTCCCTCCCAACTCCAGCAGTTCTTCGTGCGTCCCTAATTCCAAAAGCTGGCCATTTTCCAGGACCAGTATCCGGTCGGCCATGCGTACGGTGGAGAAGCGGTGCGATATCAGGACGGCCGATCGGCCGGAGATCAGATCAGCAAAGCGGACAAAGACCTCGTGTTCAGAGCGGGCATCGAGGGCGGAGGTGGGTTCATCCAGGATGAGCAACTGGGCGTCGCGCATGTAAGCCCGGGCAAGAGCGATCTTTTGCCATTGCCCGCCGGAGAGCTCGACCCCATCCAGGAATCTTCTTCCCAGCCTTTGATCCAGACCGCCAGGTAATTGATCCACCACCTGATCGGCCAGGCTCTTGTTGGCTGCCAGTTCGATCCGCCCCAGGTCCCCGAGTTCCTCTATACGCCCAATGGCGATATTCTCTCCTGCCTTCATCTGGTAGCGGATGTAATCCTGGAAAATAATCCCGATGTGGTCGCGTAATTCTGATAAATCAAAATCCCGCAGGTCTTTCCCGTCGACCAGGATTCGACCTTCCGTCGGCTCGTAAAGCCGGGCCAGTAATTTGACCAGGGTCGTTTTCCCGGCACCATTTTCGCCTACCAGAGCTAGTTTTTCTCCTGCGCGCAAATGAAAACTCAAATCGCGGAGAGCCCACCTTTCGGTATTCGGGTAACGAAAACCGACTTTTTCAAAAGTTATCCCGTGGCGGATCGGTACGGGAAAAGGGATCGAATTTTCCGGGCTGGAAATAGCGGGCTGGATCCGGAAAAAATCGAACAGATCCTGCAGATAAAGAGCTCCTTCGGCAATGCGGGAAAACCGGTTCATCATGGATTGGAGCATCCCTTGCATCCGCTGAAAAGATCCCGCCAGAAAAGTAAGCGTACCTACGGTAATGGCTCCCGTGATCGTCTGGAGCAGGATAAAAACAAAGGCGCCGTAATAAGATAGCGTACCGATGGTGGAAAACAGACTTCCCCATGCGGCTCGTTTCAGGGCCAGGTCGCGGTTGGCCAGGAAATAACGGTGGGCCAACTCCGAAAATCGGGTGGAGATGAAACCGGACAGGTTGAAGATCTTGACCTCCTTTGCCGTCTGGTCGCTGGCTCCAATGTATCGCAGGTAGTCCAGTTCCCGTCGCTCCGGGGTCCAGCTTCGGGTCAGGGAGTACGTCCGCTGGTTGAAATGGGTCTCTCCCAAAAAAGAAGGGATCACGGCCAGAATGAGGATCAGGATCAGCCAGGGATTGAAAGCGATCAGACCAACGCCCAGAAAAAGAATGGTGATCAGATCCTGAGCCTGAGACAACACCTGCGACATCAGAACGGTGCGGCCGGTAGTCTGACGGCGAGCGCGTTCGAGCTTGTCGTAAAATTCCGGATTCTCAAACTGGTACAGGTCGAGCTCTGCCGCATGCCGGATCAATTGTTCGGAGGTATTATTGGCCACCAGATCACCCAGCAGGCTATCCATAAGGGTTATGGAGCGGTTTAGCAGATCGGACAGCACAGCCAGGCCCAATTCTACGGCTACCAGCATCCAGAGATACTCCTGACTCGCCCCCTCGGCCTCCGCCAGCCGAATGACTTCATCGATAATTTCCTTCCCGACATATAACATGGACAGGGGAATGGCCGACTTAACCAGTCGCAGGAGTGCATTCCCGAGGGTCATAGAGGGACTCGTCCTCCAAATCAAACGAAAAAAGCGGGGTAGGTTTCGCAGGGCATCCAATTGCTGACGGAAACTCTGCTTCTCGGGTTCTTCTGGCATAAATCCTTTGGCATAAGCGAAAACAAGCGGATAGCTAGCTGGTTTTCATTTCTGGTACGATGAAACAGAACAATAAAGGTACGCCCAACGGGATGAAAAAGTTTCCTCAAAAGCATCCGGAAGAAGCCATTCCATATCTGCAATCCCTGTCGGAATGGTTGGATATGGAGAAAAGAGCCGATCTGGAGCGATTCCGGCAGGAGGTAGAGTCGAAGCCCCTGGAAGAACGGCGGGAGAAAGGCTTCAGTTGGTATCCGGTGGCCTCCCGGAAAACCGGATATACCTATGGAGACCGGGCCTATGTGGAGATCGAGCGTACCAAAGGGCTGGAGCAGGATCACCATTTCAAAAGCGGGAAACCGGTTAGACTCTTCTCCCGTCAGCCGGAAATCAAACGCCCACACTATACCGGGGTCGTTTATTGGGTACATGGAGATCGGATGCGCATCGTTTTAAATTCCCGCGACCTGCCCCCCTGGCTCGAGATGGGTTCCATGGGGGTGGACTTGCAATTTGACGAGACTACCTACCTGGAAATGGAAAAAGCGCTGGCAAAGGTCATGGCCGCCAAGGGGGATCGGCTGGCCGAGATCCGGGATGCCTTTGCCGGGTTGGCACCGATCCATCTTCCGGAAGAGACCGACCGAGCGGGAGCCATTCTGAACTCATCGCAGGAAAGAGCCATAACCGGTATTCTAAACTCCTCGCTCATCAGTCTGGTGCACGGACCTCCCGGCACCGGAAAAACAACTACCCTGGTGCAAGCCATTCGGGAAATGGCCCAGACCGAGTTCAACATTCTGGTGGCGGCGCCCAGCAATACGGCCGCCGACGTACTGACGGAGCGGCTTGCCGCCAGCGGTATGGCGGTGGTTCGTATCGGAAACATTTCCCGGATTGATGAGGCGGTGGTCAGGCACACCCTGGAGGTGCAATTGGCGGAGCATCCCGAAAGCAAGCACATCAAAAAGCTCAAAAAGCAGGCCGCCGAAAAACGCAGGCATGCCAGCCGGCACAAGCGCCGCTTTGGGCAGGCGGAAAGAATGCAAAGACGAGATTTGTTTCGCGAAGCGGCAGACCTCCAAACGTGGGCCCGGCAATTGGAGGATCGATTGATCCAATTGATCCTGGATAATGCCCAGGCGATCGTCTGCACCCTGGTGGGAGCAGCCCACCCCCTTTTGGAAAAAAGAAAATTCCGGACCGTATTAATCGATGAAGCTGCCCAGGCTTTGGAGCCGGCCAGCTGGATCCCGATACTGAAGGCCTCTCGCGTGGTTCTGGCCGGCGATCCCCTCCAATTGCCTCCCACGCTGAAATCCCCGGAGGCAGCTCAGAAAGGCCTGGCCACCACCCTCCTGGAGCGTGCCATCGACACAGGGCTTCCATCCCATCTGCTCGACATCCAATACCGCATGCATGAGTCCATCATGGGATTTTCCAACCTTCGGTTTTATCAGGGGCAATTAAAAGCCGACGAATCCGTAAAGGGGCGGACTTTTTCCGGTCTGCCGCACGCGCCGATCCTGTTCATCGACACCGTGGGTTGCGGTTTTGAAGAGAAGAGATCGCCCAAGACCCGTAGCGTGGGAAATACCGGGGAGATCCTGATCCTGGAAGAACACTTTCTGAGACTGAAAAGGATCATTTCACCAGAGGAAGCCGGACAAATTGCCTTGATCTCCCCCTATCGGGAGCAGGTGGAGAAATTGGAAGAAACGCTTGGAGATTCTCCGAATTGGGAAGGATGGAACTGGAACGTTCAGACCATCGATGGATTTCAAGGGCAGGAGGCCGATATCGTATACATCAGCCTGGTAAGGTCCAATGCCAAGGGGGAATTAGGTTTCCTCAAGGATTATCGCCGGATGAATGTAGCGCTGACCCGGGCGCAAAAACTATTGGTGGTCATCGGAGACAGCGGTACTCTCGGCAGGGACAACTTCTATCTTGACTTTCTGGAATATGTAGAAAAGGAAGGCACCTATCAGACAGCCTGGGAATATCTGCAGGGGCAAAGGAGCGGATCTTCGCAAACGTAAAAGGGCGATTTCCCTGTGAGAAAATCGCCCTTTTGCTGATAGCTTTTTCGGAACCGATCAATAAGACCAAAGATCGTGTTCGAAGCTGAAAAGTTCGTTCTTGATTCGTTCGGACTCCATCAGCACGTCTACCCCGCTCACGTATTCTTCAATCTTGCGATCAAAGACGTTGGACTCTTTCCAGATGTAACTGGAGAAGAAGCGCATTTCAAACAAGGCTTCCCAGGACATCGGGCTGGCGTCATTATACCCGTTGAAAACGCGTTCGCGAGCGAAAACCTTGCGGGCCTCCGGATAGTATACCCAGAAAAGAGGCAACTCATACTTGAAGTTTCCGTTTTCGTCTTTCTTATCGACCAGAGGAGCAATACCGAGTATGCGCACCCGCATGGAGGATTGTGACTTGTCGAAGAACCAGATCTCCTTAATCCGGTAGCGGACCACTTCCGCCGGGTCCAGTTCGTTGGCCACAACCTGCATGGTCGTTTCGTAGGTCTCCGGGTTCATTACATAGGTGGTATCTACCGTGGAACCGATGCGTGAAACTTCTTCCGGAGAAAGAGGGTCTGAAAATTTATCGTCCTCCCCACTGTATACGGTGATTTCCCCTTCTTCGGCTGCATCGAGAATGATGGAGATCAGGGGGCGATCCGGGTAGCGAAACCGGAGGTTCATAAGCTCACGGGTATCGATCACCCGCCAGATTCTTTTTTCCCAGAAAATATCGGCCTCCCGCACGGGATCGTAGGGCAATACCTGCGTCTCGTACACGACCTTGCGCTCGGTAATATCATCGATGGGTTGCTCCCGGATGATCTCACCGGATTCTGTCATAATGCCTCCTGACATATTGTCCACCTCCTGAGCCATTACCAAACCGAGCGGCAGGAAAAGCATCAGCCCGATCAGTTGCCATTTTATTTGCGCCATTTTTTTTATGTTTTCCTTCTTAGCAGATGTTTCGATACACGGCCAGCAAGGCCGGATTTTTAGCGGATATTGAATCCGAGGGAATTAATTTTACGGGTTCCCGGATCGCCGGGGCATTTGGCCCGCACATTTTCAAAATAGTAGCGATCGCCCGGTTTTGCCTGAGTTATCAGGCTTTTATTATCCGCATTGAAGCTGGCACCCTGGTTTTGACGAATGACCGGGTCACCCCCTCTGCGAATACGAACGAGTTCGAAGCCGACAATATTACAACGGGCATCAAAGTCGAAGTTATCCAGAGCTGCGATAAGGCCAAGTTGGGCACCAAATACACCGGAACCGATATTTCCTCCGTCCTCGTTACCCAAACGGGCTACGGGGTCGGGAATACGCTTCACCCGGTATTCGAAATTGGATGAACTCAAGCCACCGCCCGAAACGGTTATGTTTGCCGTACCCTCGGCACGCACGCGGGCAACGTACTTACCGTTGCGGCCGTTGATCTCTATCCCCGATCCGCTTCCGCTGACTCGAAGGTCATTGGAAGAAACACCGGCGGCAGATACCGAAATGGGATTGTCCACTCCGATGTAGAGCACGTTCATCTTGTCAGCAGAAACGGTCACGGAGCGACGACCAACTTCGTAAGAGAAGGTCTTGGAATAGGTTTCTACATCCCCCGTAGTGGGATTTACCAGCGTGATGTCTACGTCATAAGACTTGACACCGGTGGAGGTAGGGCTGGTGACGAATTCTGCAACACCCCGGTTATCCACCTCGTACTTTTGCCCGTCGATCTTCAC
Source organism: uncultured Saprospiraceae bacterium (assembly GCA_964640855.1). Classification (GTDB taxonomy): domain Bacteria; phylum Bacteroidota; class Bacteroidia; order Chitinophagales; family Saprospiraceae; genus JAJDFU01. The sequence goes on along the minus strand of CAZXIX010000003.1, from coordinate 36,550 downwards.
CTCCATGTTCTGGAAAACCGATTTGGAAGATGCCCCGATGGTTACTTCTGCGCGATAGGGTTCGCCGGCTATTACATAGCTCTTTTCAGCAGATGCGATTGGAATAAAGGCATCCACCTTGAAGGTTTCCACGCCCAGGTTTCGGACCAGGAAGTTCAGGATGCCGGCTTCCGAACTTTGCATGTCGTTCTGAAACTTGGAAAGGATCGGCAATACCGAACCTACGGGCATATGGCGGAAGGTGAAAGTGGACCAATCGACGGGTCGTTTAACCTCCTTCCAGGTGGAATCTACGTTCAGGGAAATGTTGGAAAGCAATTCGCTGAATTGATCTTCCGAAAGCTGACCGGGTTCATCACCGACCAGAGTGCGGACTCTTGCAATCAGTTGCTCGCGTGTATCTTCGATCCGTTCCCGCAATTCCTCCCCTTTGCCGCGGTTCACCAGTAGGGTGGTGGTTATGTCCTTATTCTTGTAGCCGATGGGCTTACCTGCCAGTTCTCCCCGGTCGTAATCGTCCGGGTAATATCCGCCGGATACTTTTACCAGAGTGTCTTTGATGCTTTCGACATAGCGATAAAAATCCGAGGAAATACGCTGGATATCGTTCCCGACGTCCAGGAATTGGCCATACTTTTCAGGATCCTGCTGAGCATTGGCCTCCAGGGCATTTATGGCAAAGTCATTGGCCTCTTCGAAGGATTGGTTGCTGGCCACCAAGGCATCGTCAATGATGTTGAATGCGTTGAAGATCTCGGCAGATACGTTCAAAGCAAGCAGGGCAGTAAGTACCAGGTACATCAGGTTGATCATCAACTGCCGCGGCTCCTTAGGTATAGACATAAGTCAAACGCTTTTCTAATTTAGGTAATAAGGGGGTTTGAAAGGCTAGCGATGGCCAACGTTCGACATGGCGGCGATCATATTGCCGTAAACCTGGTTCAGGGTCGAATAGGAAGTATTCAGGCTGGTCAGGCTGCGATTGAGTTCCTCCATGTTGTTCTTGAAATGGCGGGTATCTTCGGCAGCATCGATCATGTCTGCCATGGCTTCATTGATCTTTGAGTAGAAATTGGTCATCGTACGGACCTGCTCGCTCATGCCGGAGAAATCCGCTTCCTGAAGGGATTTCAGGGAAGAAAGGCTCTTGGACATGATCTGAAGCTCCGAAAGCATGCCGCCGAGCTGAGCCTCCACGACCTCTCCGTTCAGGGGGGTAGTTGGAGAAGCACTTACCCCGGTGTTGGCGAGAGGCTGGATTTCGGCATCGTAATCGTCCAGGCCGGGATACAGTTTGTCCCAGTAATAGGTCGGTTCCGGGCCTATGACGCCCAGGAAGAGGAAGATGAAAGCTTCAACGGAAAGGCCCACGATCAGCATTTCGCTGGCAAGCGGCCAACTTTCCAGTTTGAAAAGGGCCCCCATCAATACGATAGATGCACCGATTCCAATGATAAAATTCTTGAGGTAGGCGAAGGTTTTGGAATGGAGGAAACTCATTTTTCGAAGTTTTACAGGTCTGGTAGTTGGTTTTGAGATCAAGGGGATATCTAATCAAACGAACGGCCTGACCGAAGATCCCGATTGTCAATAAACGTGGTAGCGTGTTGTGATGATTAGAAATCGTTGATGGAACGTCCGAGGAAGGTCAGCGCACAACGGAATCCTATGTAGGATTTGGTTGTGTCCTGATATTCCCAATCGCGGGTACCGTTTTGGAGGAAAAACTTAATGTCCTTCCAGGAACCTCCGCGCACTACTTTTCGCTTCATCGCCTCCGGATCATTGGAATCCGCATCGTAGCGAATATGGGGATTAAGATCGTGAATGAAACTGTATGCATTTTCGTGGAAAGCGGTCACCGTCCATTCAGCTACGTTCCCAGACATATTGTACAGTCCATAATCGTTGGGGAAATAAGCATCGGCGCGCACCGTGTACATACCTCCGTCTTCGGGGTAGTTTCCTCTTCCCGGCTTGAAATTGGCCAGGATACAGCCCTTTGCATTGCGAACATAAGGCCCGCCCCATGGGTAAGGCGTGTTATCATGCCCGCCCCGGGCCGCATATTCCCACTCGAATTCGGTTGGCAGACGGAAATCTTCCGTATTCACCCCCTGGCGCCCTCCTTCATACTTATTCCACATCTGGGTTCTCCAGTAACAGAAGGCATTCGCCATGTGCCAGTCTACGCCGACGACAGGATAATCATCGAAAGCCGGGTGCCAGAAATAGTTCCTGGCCATCGGCTCATTGTAAGAATAGGAATAGTCGCGGATCCAAACCAGGGTATCCGGATAAGCATTTACCGTCTCCCGCTTGATGAACTTGTTGCGCTTGGATTTTCCCTCGTCGGAGGCTGCAGCGGTCCAATCGTACCACTCGTATTCGAAATTGAAACGGGTCACATCCAGATCCCTGCGGTTGGCAAATCGATCGTCGCCTTGATAATAGAGATCTTCCAATGTTTCGTCTGACCAATCGATCTCCATTTCCCAGTCAATCTTTTCCTCACCGTACTCATCCTCGATGAAATGATCGAGGTACACATGAGCCAGGGAATCTCGGATCCAGTGTACGAACTGGCGGTATTCGTTGTTGGTTATTTCGGTATCGTCCATGTAAAAGCCCTGGATGGATATAGCTTTGGGACGCTGAATGAAAGTTCCACTTATGTCCTGATCACTGGGACCGATGACCAATGTTCCGGAGGGAACATAGACCATTCCGTAGGGATTAATACCTTTCCAGGAGGGGCGCTGCATTACCCCGGTTAACTGTCCGCTTTCGCGTTTGCCGCAAGAAGAAGTAATGACCAGAACGGCCAACAGGGGCAGAATTAGGAATGAACGGTTCATGGTTGACACCTTAGTTTTCCTCAATGGTTGAATCGATTAGCAAATATAACCTTTCGACCGAAGGCGGAAAGGCCGTTTTACACAAGTTTTCGAATAATTGTCAGAGCACGCTACGGTTATTCCGCCAATCTGTGCGAGCCCTGTTTTTTGCTCTCAAGCTCCCCTATAACGTCCGGGGGTTGAAAATAATTTTAGGCGGCCTGCCCTGACCAATGGGTTTATTCAAATTAAACTGGATCATGACCTCGTGCGAGCCGCCGCTTACGTTATTGAGGTTTGAAAGCGTCAGGTCGTAATTGTACATCAACCTGAATTTGGGGGATATACTCAAACCACCCATGATACCAACGGCATCCAGACTGTTGGAATTGTACCCCCGGACGGTCGTTCCCAGAAAAAAGTTTTCATTGTAGCCCACCAGGACGCCCAGATCGGTTTGTAACTGGGTAAGATCGCTTCGAAGAAACAGCATGGGAATGATCTGCCAGTTCCGTCCGGCATTGATCGATCCCTCGGCCTGAAAAAAGAAGGTCCGGTTGAGAAGAAGGGTAAAATTATCAAACTCGGCTTCGGGTTCCAGAAGATGTCGCACGCCGAGTCCTGCCTCCAGCCAATTTCCCTTGAAGTAAACGCCGGCCTGAAAAGTCGGGGTGATGGCCGTCAGCTGAGTGGTAGGCAAGATCGGGTCCTGATGAAAGATCTGATCCTCGTTGTAGACACCCTCCGGAGTGATCAGCCTGCTTCCATCCAGCCTTTTTTGCAGAATGCCGCCGCCAACTCCGATCGATAGGGTACCAATCCCAAGGTCGAGCTGGTAATTGTAGGCGATGTTGAAACGTATGTTCTGTTCGGCTCCCAGCACATCGTTCTCAAACTGGAAGCCCAATCCGCTGCGAAGAAAGTTCAGCGGAAGATGGGCGTCGAAGTATTGGCTGGTAGGGGCACCCTCCAAACCGGTCCACTGAGCCCGGTAGATACCGGTCATCACAAGCGTACCGTCCAGCCCGGCATAGGCGGGATTGAAATTAAATTTATTGAAATGATAGAGGCTGTAATGGCCGGCCTGCTGGGCCTGAAGGCAAATCGCAGATCCAGTCAACAGTAGAATTCCCCCTAAAAACCGCAAAGTGCAGAAAACCCGCAGAAAACGGGCCACGGTTAAAGCGTTCAATTTCTTCATTCGTTGTTTATGTAGGCTGCCGGAGCTGTTCCTTTGCCTCTCTCAAATCGCTAACGGGTAACCCACAAGCGTATTCTCTACAAATATAAATTTTAGTGTCAGCCAATGGCTTTCGGCCGGCAAGGAGCGGATAGTCCGCTTCTTCATTGCGGCTTGCCATCCAGACCACACCCGGGAAATAACCTTTTAAAAGCTCCTCGGCATAGAGCGGAGCTTTTTCCCCCACAACAGCTACCTCGCGGGAGCCCCTTTCCAGATACAAGCCCAGCCGGGCCCAGCGGGAGAAGGAGGTCGGGTATTTTTCTACCGATCGGCGCATGGCATCCCACATGTCCTCTGAAGCTTTTCGGTAATCTCCATTCCCGGTCAGGATTCCCAGCTTCCACAGGTTGATCGCCATAGTGGCATTTCCGGAAGGTTGGGCGGAATCATACAGTTCGCGCTTCCGAAGCGGCACGTCGGCTTGTTCCTTTGAAGAAAAATAGAAGAATTTTTTCTCCTCATCAAGGAAAAGGTCCATCACGGCCTCCGCTAATTGCTCAGCTTGTCGGATACGTTTCAAATCGAAGTCCAGCTCGTAGACCTCCAGCAGGGCCTCGATCAAGAAGGCATAATCTTCCAGAAATCCGGCGGCTTTCTTTTGCCCTCCGGAGAGGATATGTTGATACCCGCCGGAATTGTCCCGAAAGGCGTCCAGCAGAAAGTCGAGGTGCTGTATGGCTTTTTCTTTCAAACCGGGTTCCGGAAAGGCCTTGGCTATTTTGGCAAAGGCCGTGGCCAGGAGGGCGTTCCAGCTGAGCAGTACCTTATGATCCAGACCGGGTCGTATCCGTTTTTCGCGGACGGGCCAGAGCAGGGCCCGCCAGGCTCTTTTTCGCTTTTCCAGATCCGAGATCGAAAGATGGTGCTCTTCGGCGAAATCCTTGTCACCCACCGAACGCCAGAGAATGGTTTTTCCTTCCCAATTCCCTCCATCTTTTACCAAATAGTAGGCTTGAAACAGGGGGTACTCCTCACCCAGCCGTTCGCGCAGTCGGGCATCATCCCAAACGTAGAACTTCCCCTCTTCCCCCTCGGAGTCGGCATCCAGGGCTGCCGCATAGCCCCCGCTTTCCAAGGCCATTTCCCGGTCCAGGAAGGCCAGGGTGTCCCGTATGGTTTGCTCGTATTCGGCATCGGCCCGGTATCGATGCAGGTCGGCAAGCAATCCCAGCATCAGGGCGTTGTCGTACAGCATTTTTTCGAAATGCGGTATCAACCAGGCTCGGTCGGTGGCGTAGCGGGCAAGCCCTCCGCCCAACTGGTCGTAGATTCCTCCCCGGATCATCTTCCGCATGGAGAAATGGACCCACTTCAAAGCCTCGCCTTCCCCCTGGTCCAGGTGATAATCCAGCAAATACCGCAGTCCCATAAATCCCGGGAATTTGGGAGCACTCCCAAAGCCTCCGTAAGTACGATCCACCGCATCCAGCAATCGGGCCGCCATTTTCTCAGCCGCCGGTTCGGACCGGCCTGAAGCAGCATCCCCGGACAATTGATCTTCAAAGAAAAGCGAATCGTTGCGTCGAATTACCTGAATGAGATTTTCGGCCTGTTCTTCCACCACATCGCGCTGGTTGCGAAAGGCCTGGATCATTCTGCGCAGGACCTCCATCCAGGAAGGCCGATTGTAGGCCGGTTGGGGCGGATAGTAAGTGCCGGCGAAAAAAGGCTTTCGATCCGGGGTCAGAAAGACATTGAGCGGCCAGCCTCCCGAGCCGTTGATGGCCTGGCAAGCTTCCATGTAGATCTGGTCAATGTCAGGCCGTTCCTCCCGGTCAACCTTTATGTTGATGAAATGCGCATTCATGAAGGCTGCTACATCCTCATTCTCAAAAGATTCGCGCTCCATTACATGACACCAGTGACAGGTGGAGTACCCAATGCTTACCAGGATGGGCTTGTTCTCCTCCTGGGCACGCCTCAGGGCTTCCTCATTCCAGGCATACCAGTCTACCGGATTGTGGGCGTGCTGGAGCAAATAGGGACTTGTCTCGTGTTGAAGTTGATTCATGAACAAATGGAAATGCTTTTCAGCAGAACGACGAGCCGAAATCAGAGGTTCAACTTTTCCGAAAAAAAGAGTTGTTGGTTATTTGATTTTATAAAACATTTTGTTTTATATTTGGAGTGCGAGAATTGGATTTTGAAAAGCTACTGCAATGGCATTCGGTAATCACTTCAGAAAATTGTCGGACGACCAGGTCGAGTGGGTGGAACTAACGGATGACGGTGACCGCCAGGTAAAGCCGTGGAAGCCCCCGCACAGAAGAAAATGGACGGGCCCGGACCTTTTCCGCAAGGAGTTTGAGAACCTGAAGGAGAAATTCGGTCAGGGACTGGGCGGCAGCATCTCTATAAACGGGAAAAAATGGCCCATCCCCTGGACCCGTCTTTTGCTACTGAGTTTGGCCGTATATGTTCTGACGTTCAAAGATCTTCAGTTTTCCCTCGACATGAAGGCACCTCTCGGAGCGCCCCCCTCCTCGGCTCCTCCCGTTTCCTCCTCTTCCTCTGCCAGCCAGTCGGTATCGGCCTTGCCGGTAACCCATCAGGAAGAAAGTGAAGACGCCATCGCCTACATCGATCGATTTGAAAAGGTAGCTCGAGCCGAAATGAAAAAATACGGGATCCCGGCCAGTATCAAGATGGCTCAGGGATTGCTCGAAAGCCAGGCCGGGCTATCAGAAGCCTGCCGGCAATACAACAACCACTTCGGAAGGCCGCTGGCCGGAAAAGAATACATCAGCGCCTGGGCCAATTGGCGGGCTCACAGTGAATTACTGAAAAAGAACTATCCCGAGCTCTTTCGAAACGGCAGGGATTACCGCCGATGGGCAGGTGACCTGGAGTCCTCCGGCTACAACGCCCGAAAAGGCTATGCCCGGGACCTGTTACGCATCATCGAAACCTACCAGTTGGATGACTTGGACCGCTGATTCCACACCCATTTTCCTGTCCGACTGATTGGATGAGAACCGCTTGATAGTAGATCGCTGGAAAAAGTGTTGCTCTCAATTTCTCAAGTGGTTTTCGAGGGTTGCCCTGCTATGGGGCAGCCCTTTTCCCGTCTAGAGGTGAGTCCCGGCCAGAAAAAGGTCACTGTTCGTTGATGCCCGCAGGAAATAGCGGGTTTGATCCCCGATAAAAACGGCCGAACCGGTCGGCAATTTCAGCTCGCCGTCCAACTGAATTTCCCCTTCCAATACCAATAGGACCTGAGGGCCGTCCGCTACCATTTCGGCCTTTTCTGATTTGGGGAGGGTCAACCGGCGCAAGGAAAAATCAGAGACCGGCACCGGATACTCGCACTGATTCGGGGCTGTTTTTTCCCCCTCCAGGATCGCAGGGGTTACCGGTTCAAAATCCAGGGTCTTCAGCAATTCGGGGATATCAATGTGCTTGCTGGTCAGACCGCCCCGGAAAACGTTGTCGGAATTGCTCATCAGTTCCACATTGACTCCCTGAAGGTAAGCATGCAATATGCCGGGGCCCTGGTAAATGGCCTGCCCTTTCTGAAGGCCGACCAGATTTAGGAGATAGATCGAAATAATCCCCCGATCGTACCTCCCGGACTTGGGTGTACGCTCTACGAGGGCTTTGGCAGCCCAAAAATCCGGATCATCCCGATCCGTTAAGGCGTCGGATTCAAAGTCCGGGATCAGCTTCCCGGCCAAGGGGGTGAGCCAGGCATCTATTTCTTCTTGCGAACTGGCCATTACCTTTCGGTAAAAGGCCTCCATGCCCAGACGCTCGAGTTCCTCGGCCAGAGCGTGAAGTTCGTTGTGTTGGCGGAGTAAATTTGCGGCATCCTCCGTAGATCGAAATCCATGAAGCAACCAGAAGGGGGTCAGGGCAACCATGATCTCCGGCTTCCGGTTGGGGTCCCGGTAGTTGCGATGCGGGGCATCCAGAGAAATGCCCATCTCGTTCTCCTTCCGAAAACCGGCGATCGCCTGCTCCCGGGTCGGATGTACCTGTATGGACAACATCTTCTCCACATCCAGAATCTTGAAGAGAAAGGGCAAGGACCTGTCGAAGTTTCGACTTACTTCCTGGCCCAACCACTTCTCCGGCTCACTTTGGATCAACTCTTTCAGGGATTGCCCCTGCTCTCCATTCAAAACCGTGGCGGTTCCTTTAGGATGAGTCCCCAACCAATATTCGGCATAAGGCTCCTGACCTTCTGTAGTCAAGCCCAACAAGTGGGGAATGAAGGAAGAACCTCCCCAATCGTAGTGTTGCACGACACCTTTTATGAGACGAACAGCCATTGACTTATTGTTTTCCATGCGCACAACAAAAATGAATAAATCGCCCTGGATGAAGCACCGAATTACCTGCCTAAATTCGTGTATTGGCGGGAAAGCCTTGTATTTTTGCTCTGTGGGACGAATCCTTGCCATTGATTACGGGACCAAACGTTGTGGAATAGCTGTGACGGATCCGCTTCGGATCATAGCTTCCGGCCTGGAAACCGTTCCCACCGGCGAACTGTTATCTTTTTTGGAACGGTATTTTGAGGAGGAAGAAGTCGACGTCATCGTCATAGGAGAACCTTTGCACAAAGACGGCAGCCCAACTTCCATGCATCCCCAGATCGTGGGCCTGAGCCGGACCCTGGCCCGCAAATACCCTTCCAAAGAAATTGCGTTCCAGGACGAAAGCTATAGCTCCAGGGATGCCAGAAAGATCATCCTGCAAAGCGGCGCGAAAAAGAAAAAGCGACAAGACAAAGGGCTGGTCGATAAGGTAAGTGCAGGACTGATTTTGCAGGAATACCTCGACCAGCTGTGACCCTAGACCATAGACGTATGATTTTACCCATTTACGCTTACGGCCAATCCGTACTCAAACGGGTTGCTGACGATATCGATCCGGATTATCCGGATCTTGCCCAACTGATCGATGATATGTGGGAAACCATGTACCATGCGCAGGGGGTAGGCCTGGCAGCACCCCAGGTTGGCCTCCCCATCCGCCTATTCGTAGTGGATACCCAACAGATGATGGAGGAAGGCAAGGAAGAAGAAGGCTTCAAGCAAGTTTTTATCAATGCCCGCAAAATCGAGGAGGCCGGAAAGCCCTGGACTTATGAGGAAGGATGCCTTAGCATTCCCGACGTTCGGGGAGAGGTGGAACGGAAGCCCCAGATCAAGTTGCGGTATCTGGATGCCGACTTTAGCGAACATATCCGGATCTTCGACGGCATCCATGCCCGGGTCATCCAACACGAATACGACCACATCGACGGGGTCCTGTTCATCGATCATCTCAAACCGCTCAAAAAGCGATTGATCAATCGAAAGCTGGACAACATCAAAAAAGGGAAGATCGACTCCGATTACCGCATGAAATTTTCCAGACGCTAGGGACGGATTATTTTCGGCCAAAATCCGCCGGTATCTCGCCCCAACGCTTCGTGTCCCACTTCATCAAAGGATTGCGGTAAGTATGGCTTTTCAACCAACTTTCAGCCCGCTCGATCAACTCAAACAGCTTGGCCGTCCGGGCCGACCTCTTCAGCGTCGTTTTGCATTTTTTGAGCTTGACCCACCCCATGGCGATACGCGAATCCGAATAAACAGGCATTTCAGGATGCCCCTTTTGCTGGCACCAGGCTAAAGCATGAACGATAGCCAGGAATTCTCCTATGTTGTTGGTGCCAAGCGGAAATTTCTGATGAAAGAAAGGATGTCCGGTCCGTGTATCCACTCCCTGATATTCCATCTTGCCTGGGTTTCCGCTGCAAGCGGCATCCACGCTGATGCTCTCCCAGATGACATCCGATTGGTCGAAGGCTTTTTTCTTCTGATTTTTCTTGCCGGCACCCCAGTGCCCTACCATATCGTGCAGGGCCGCCTCCGCCTCTGTCTTGCTGGAAAAGGATTTGTATCGAGCGTTGGAGACCCCTTTTACCGCAGTCTGACAGGCTGCCCAGGAGTCGAAGATCTCCCCCGAATCCAGACCTGCCCACACCACATAGTACCTTTTCTTTTTTGCCATGGAGATAAAGGTAAGGCATAGCATTTGATTGAGAATCCGGCACCGGAAGGGAACTTACCTTGCCAAAAGAGACAATAAACCTTGCATCCTTGCCAACACTTGCGGCTATAATTGTTTAACCAAGGGAAAAACCTAATTTAGCCATTCCATTGATCATTGAACAAAATTCAACTACATGTCTGCTGTAGATCAAAAACTTAAGTACAAAGTAAAAGACATTTCCCTGGCCGACTGGGGACGAAAAGAGATCACCTTGGCGGAAGCAGAAATGCCGGGCCTGATGACCCTGCGCGAAAAATACGGAGCTTCCAAGCCGCTTCAGGGCGCCCGGATTGCCGGTTGTTTGCACATGACGGTCCAGACCGCCGTACTCATCGAGACACTGGTCGAACTGGGTGCCGACGTCACCTGGTCTTCTTGTAACATATTCTCAACCCAGGATCATGCAGCCGCTGCCATTGCCGCTGCCGGCATCCCGGTTTTCGCCTGGAAAGGCATGACGGACGAGGAGTTCTGGTGGGCCATCGAACAAACCCTCTTCGCCTTCGAAGGCGGAGAAGCCTTGAATATGATCCTTGACGACGGGGGCGACCTGACCAACGTAGTGCTGGACAAGCATCCCGAATTGGTCAGCGGCATTAAGGGCCTCAGCGAAGAAACCACCACCGGCGTACACCGTCTGTATGAGCGCATGGCCAAGGGAACCCTTCCTCTGCCTGCCATCAATGTGAATGACTCGGTAACCAAGTCCAAATTCGACAACAAGTACGGTTGCAAGGAATCGCTGGTCGATGCCATCCGGCGGGGTACCGATATTATGCTGGCCGGAAAAGTAGCTGTCGTTGCCGGATACGGTGACGTAGGGAAAGGATCAGCCGCATCTCTCCAGGGCGCCGGCTGCCGTGTCATTGTGACGGAAATCGATCCGATCTGCGCCTTGCAGGCCGCCATGGACGGTTACGAGGTCAAAACCATGAAAACGGCCATCCCCCGGGCTGACATCATTGTCACGGCCACCGGAAACAAAGATATCGTTACCGAAGAGCACTTCCGCCTGATGAACGACAAGACCATCGTATGCAATATCGGCCACTTCGACAACGAGATCGATGTTGCGTGGCTCAACAATAATTACGGTCATACTCGCGACACCATCAAGCCGCAGGTAGATCTGTACAACATCGATGGCAAAGACATCATTCTCCTGGCCGAAGGGCGACTCGTCAACCTGGGCGTAGCTACCGGGCACCCCTCCTTTGTCATGTCCAATTCCTTTACCAATCAGGTTTTGGCACAGATGGAGTTGTGGGAAAACACAGACAAGTACGAGAACAAAGTATATATGCTGCCCAAGCATCTGGACGAAGAGGTGGCACGCCTGCACCTGGCCAAGATCGGCGTCGAGTTGGAGACCCTGTCTGAAGACCAGGCCGAATACATCGGTGTGAAAAAGGAAGGCCCCTACAAGCCGGAGTACTACCGCTACTAATCGGGGAGCTCGAACCGGGCTTTTTCCCGGGCGAAAAAATTTTTCCATAAGTGAAAGCGCCGAGGGCAGACCCTCGGTGCTTTCTTTTTTGTGTTACCTTTTCGCCAATTTCCATCGAAGAACGGTATGCGTCACCAGCTTAGATATGGTCTGGTTTTCTTACTGCTGGCCTGCCAGAGCAGCCTGCCCGGACAAAATTCCAACCTGGAAAACATTCCCAATCCCAAAACCACGCGCAACGCTTTCGTCAGCAACCCGGATGCTATTTTAACGCCGGAGGAAGTAGCCCTGCTGGATCGGATCTGCCAGGAAATCGAAGACTCCACCACAGCGGAGGTCGCCGTTGTGATCATACAGTCGATTGGCGGGGAGGAGCCCAAGCGATTTGCGACCGAACTCTTTGATCGTTGGAGGATCGGAAAAAGATCCTCGGATAACGGGCTTCTTATCCTTTCGGTCATGGATGCGCGCCGAACCGAATTTGAAACCGGCTACAGCACGGAAGCCGTACTACCGGATGTGGTTTGTTACCGGATCGGCATGCAGGAACTGGTCCCCCACTTCCGGGAGGGTGAATACGCAAAAGGCCTCGAAGCGGCCTTGTTGAAGATCCAGAACATTCTGGAGGACCCCGATTCCCAAGGCGACCTGCAAAGGGAATTGAAAAGCTACGGGCCTCGGCCCTGGTACCGGAGCATCCCTTTGCCTCTGCTTATCTACGGCGCCGTCATGCTTTTGTGGGCCCTGATCGTTGAAGTTTGGACGCTGGCCCATTTGTCCGGAAAACAGGATCAACACGACAAATACCTCAACATCCGCAAAATGCATTGGGGAGGCTGGGCCTTTATCTTTCCGATCCTCTTTATCCCGATTTACTTCGCCAACCGTTATCTGCTGAAAAAACTTCGCAACCAACCTCGATTCAGCCGGGTCAACGGAAAAAAAATGGTCAAGCTGTCCGAAGCAGAGGACGATCAATTGCTGGAGAACGGTCAGATCATAGAAGAACAGATCGGTTCGGTGGATTACGATGTGTGGGTGACGGAAGACCGGGATGACTTCCGGGTCCTGGCCTACAGGAAACGATGGTCCAAATACAAAACCTGCCCGGAATGCAAATACAAAACCTACCACCTGGCTCGCAGCGAGGTCTTGAAAAAAGCGACTACGAACCAAGCCGGAAAAGGGGTGCACATCTACGAGTGCAAGAATTGCCACTACACCCATGAGGATACCTACACCCTTCCCAAAAAATCAAAAGGCGGAGGAGCCGTGGGATTTGGAGGAGGAGGCGGCTCTTTTGGTGGCGGGGGCGGCAGTTTCGGAGGCGGATCCTCCGGTGGCGGAGGCGCCGGGGTCAGTTGGTAGTCCGGCACGAAAAAAAGGAAAATATCATACCGGCGGGCAAAAGCTTGCCCCGAACGCTCTCCCCTGAGGTCTACTTTGAATACCTTAGAGCGCTGAAAAAATGCGATCCGGTGTTTGTAAGCTATCTAAGGCTGGGATTCACACACATCGCCGACCTGAACGGCTATGATCACATTCTCTTTATCATTGCCCTCTGTGCCATTTATCGGATCGAGGAATGGAAAAAAGTAGCCATCCTCGTGACGGCTTTCACAGTAGGCCACTCCCTGACCCTGGCCCTGGCCGCATTGGACATCATCCCCCTCAATCAGGCCTGGATAGAATTCCTGATCCCGCTTACCATACTGGCCACGGCTCTTTACAATGTAATAGCAGATCCCCATAAGCAAGAAGGGAATGCGTCGCTATTCGACTCCCGGATGCAAGGGAATTACTGGATCGCCCTCCTTTTCGGGTTGATCCACGGCATGGGTTTCTCCAATTTTTTCCGGGCAACCCTAATGCCCGGAGAAGAAGGCCGGCTTGTCGTCCAATTATTGGCCTTCAACCTCGGTGTCGAACTCGGACAGCTCTGCATCGTGGGCTTGGTGCTGCTTACATCCTTTCTGGCCTTTCGCTTGTTTAAAATTCAGGTTCGGGAATGGAATCTTTTTATTTCCGGCGGAGCCGCTTCGCTTGCCCTGGTGATGGCCCTGGAAAGAATACCGTTTTAAATACCGATAATGGTAAATGCATTCTGGCTATGGCTGACTCTTGGGTGGACAATGGCTCCTCACGACTTCCACGTGAGTAAGGCTCAGGTGGATATACAGACGGCCAGCCGGGAGGTTCAGATCACCTTGCACATTTTCCTGGACGATCTGGAAGACGCTCTGGCCCAAAGAGGGCAGACCCATTTATTTCTAGGCACAGACAAGGAAAAAGCCGAGGCCGAAGAACAGCTGCTGGACTATCTGAAAGATCGGTTCGAGCTGCGATCCGGCGACCTGGACCTGGAATTCGAGCTCATCGGCAAGGAGCTATCAGATGGCCAGGCCGCCATTTGGTGCTTTCTAATGGTTAGCAACATTCCGGCCATCCACCGGGTTTTTGTTCGAAATGAGATCCTGATGGACCTGTATGACGACCAAAAAAACCTCATCCATCTTCGTTTGGACGGGGAGAGCAAGGATTTTTACATGCTCCAGAAAGGGGATGCCACGCGGTCGGTAAGCTTGAATTAAAAAGGGCAGAGTACGCATGAGACAGATCATCAAAAAGATTTTTATTCTTCCGATTCGCTTTTACCAGGCGGCGATCTCCCCCTTATTCCCGGCCAGTTGCCGCTACCAGCCTACTTGCTCCCAGTATACCGTTCAAGCCATAGAAGAATGGGGGGTTTTGAAGGGGACCTGGCTGGGCATCAAACGCATTTCATCCTGCCACCCCTGGGGCGGTCATGGCTATGATCCCGTGCCGCCCAATCCGGCCCGAAAAACCGAGCCGGAATCCTGATCCACCTTAAATTTGCGCCATGCTTCAACGTCCCAGAAGAAACCGTCGCTCGAAGGCGATACGCGGGCTCATTCGAGAAACCCGCCTGCATGTTGACCAACTCGTCCAGCCTCTCTTCCTGATCGATGGGCAAGACCTGGAGGAGGAAGTGCCCTCCCTGCCGGGCAGTTTCCGACGATCCGCAGACAAAACGCTATCCTTCATAGAGGCCTGTCTGGAGTCCGGGATTCAATCCTACATCCTTTTTCCTGCTGTCGACGCCGGGCGGAAAGACAAACAGGGTTCCTATGGTTTACAGCCCGACAATTTCTATCTGGAAACGGCCCGGTCCATCAAGGATCACTTCCCGGAGGTATGCCTGATCAGTGACGTAGCCCTGGACCCCTACAGCTCGGATGGGCACGACGGTCTGGTCCGTCGCGGCCGGATCCTGAACGATGAGACCTTCCCTCTTCTGGCCGAGATGGCTGTCCTGCAGGCGGATGCCGGTTTCGATCTCATAGGGCCGTCGGATATGATGGACGGTCGCGTGCAGGCTATCCGGGAAGCCTTGGATGAAGCCGGCTTTGGGGAAACGGGCATCATGTCCTACACGGCCAAATATGCCAGCGCCTTTTACGGTCCTTTTCGGGATGCCCTGGACAGCGCCCCGGCAGATGATGCCAATATCCCGTCCGACAAAAAGACTTACCAGATGGATCCGGCCAATCGCCGCGAGGCCCGGGTCGAAGCTGAGCTGGACGAACTGGAGGGCGCTGACTTCCTGATGGTCAAGCCCGCCCTGCATTATCTCGACGTCATCCGGGAACTGAAAGAAAACACAGATCTGCCCATCGCCGCTTATCACGTCAGCGGGGAGTGTTCTTTGTTGATCGCGGCCAGTCGGCAAGGTTGGCTCGATTTTGACCAGGCTATGCCGGAAACCCTCCTGAGCATTGCCCGTGCAGGAGCCGATGTGATCATCACCTATTTTGCCAAAGACTACGCAGACCGAATGAAGCATGGCTTGCTGAGTAATTCGTAGAGAGCCCTACCCGATCCCGGCCACCTCCACCCCAACGAAAGAAGCCGGCTATTCTCAAGGAAGAGCCGGCTTCTGCCTTTTTACCAAGTTTCTCCTTCCTAGTGCTACTATTTAGGAAGCTTTCTTCAATGCAGGTGCTGCTAGTGCAACTGTACCTGTTTTTCCTCCACCATTTTGCGAATGTTGATCAACGCGTACCGCATACGCCCCAAAGCCGTGTTGATGCTTACCTGGGTAAGCTGAGCGATTTCCTTGAAGCTCATGTCGGCATAATGGCGCAGAATGACCACCTCCCGTTGCTCCGGAGGCAGCATGTCAACCAGTTGGCGGACCTTTTCGTGGGTCTGACTCCGGATGATGTGCTGTTCGGCATTGTCTTCCGAAACCTGCAATACATCGAAAATGTCAAACGTTTCAGTAGGCGAAACCGTAGGTCGACGTTTGCTCCGGCGGAAGTAATCCACGCACATGTTGTAGGAAATGCGCATAGCCCACTGGAGGAATTTTCCTTCGTGGTTGTACTTGCCTTTCCGAAGCGTGTCAATGATTTTGATGAATACCTCCTGAAAAATATCCTCTGCCAGACTCTGGTCTTTGACAAAAAGATAAATGGAAGTGTAAATTTTCTGCTGATGTCTGTTCAGCAGTTCCTCGAATGCGCGCTCGTTGCCTTCTAAATAGTGGGAAATGAGCTGCTGGTCGTTAAGCGACGTAACTTGCATACCTAAATAGTAATTTTATGTTATGGGATCGAAATTGAAGACTATTTAGTAGCGTAGAAGTTACGGTCGATAGGTTCTGTTTTGTGTTAGAATACGTTCCAGTTGCCCACTGCGAGTTGTCCAAATATAATGTCATTTTGGATTTTGGGTAAATTGACTCCCCTCAAGGCGGGCAAAAGAAGGGGCAATTATCCGGACTCTGCCTTATCTATCCTGCCAATTTTACTCAAAAAAACACTGACAATCAAGTTGTTAACTGGATTTTAAAAAATTGTACAGGACTTTACATTTTTTCTGGAGCCGCAAGGCCCCTTTTCCAGCTTGACGGGATGGGATAAAAACCCTATCCTGTCGCTTTTGTTTTACTGTTTTGGTGTTGATCACAAAGTTCATGAGCGAAAAGAAAAACGGTCTTGCCCCCGCGTCCATCCTGTCCGAACTCAAACCGGATGTCATACAAATCAAGGGTGCCAAAGCCAACAACCTGAAAAATATAGACCTCGAGCTGCCAAAGAACAAACTGGTAGTCGTGACCGGTCTCTCAGGCTCCGGCAAATCTTCCCTTACCATGGACACGCTTTATGCGGAAGGACAGCGGCGCTACGTAGAAAGCCTGTCCTCTTACGCACGCCAGTTCCTGGGCCGGATGAAAAAACCGGAGGTAGACTACATCAAGGGGATCTGTCCCGCCATAGCCATTGAGCAAAAGGTCACCTCCGGGAACGCCCGTTCGACCATCGGTACATTGACGGAGATATACGACTACCTGCGGCTTTTGTATGCCCGGGTAGGCAAAACCTATTCCCCGGTCTCCGGCGATCTGGTCAAAAAGCATGAAGTATCGGATGTGGTCGATTTCATGCTCATCCAACAGGAAGGCGACCGGGTTCAGCTCTTCACCCCCCTGCCCTTCAAATACGAAAGTCGCCAGTTGAAACAGGAGCTCGACCTGCTTCTGCAAAAAGGATATACCCGGGTCAGGCTGGAAGGAGAAATGATGGATATCCAGGACTTTCTGGAGAGCAAGGATGGCCGACTCGAAATCACCCTGGGAGAACTCAAGGAAAGCGAGATCCTCATCCTGGTGGACCGCTTCGTAGTGAAAAAAAAGGATGAGGACAACATCCGCCGGATGGCCGACTCCGTTCAGACGGCCTTTTACGAAAGTGAGGGAGAATGCCTGGTCGAAGTGATGGACAAAGAAACCCGAAGCTTCAACAACCGCTTCGAACTGGACGGCATGGTTTTTCTGGAGCCCACCCCCCAGCTTTTCAACTTCAATAACCCCTACGGCGCCTGTCCCAAATGCGAGGGATTCAGCATGGTCATGGGAATAGACGAACGCAAGGTCATACCCGACCCTTCTCTATCAATTTACGAGGGAGCCGTCGCTTGCTGGAAAGGAGAAAAGTTCGGTCGCTGGCAGGAGCGCCTGCTGGAGAATGCCCACATTTTCAGTTTTCCCATCCACAAACCTTATCAGGACCTGAGCAAGGCCGAAAAGCGCTTGCTCTGGCACGGCAACGAATATTTCTGGGGGATACACGAGTTCTTCGCCGAGTTGGAAGAAAAGACCTACAAGATCCAGAACCGGGTCATGCTGGCGCGCTACCGGGGTCGGACTACCTGCCCGGAATGCGAGGGGTCACGCCTTCGGAAGGAAGCCACTTACGTCAAGATCGACGGCGTGCCCATTACGGATCTGGTCGATCTTCCCATTGACGAACTGAGCGAGCATTTCGATCAGCTGCAACTGAGTGATTTCGACCGAAAAGTGGCCCGGCGCCTGTTGCTCGAGATCACTACCCGCCTTCGCTTTATGCTGGATCTGGGCCTAAGCTACCTGACACTCGGCCGCATAACCAATACCCTGAGCGGTGGGGAAACCCAGCGGATCAATCTTACCCGTACCCTGGGCAGCAACCTGACCAGTAGCATGTACATACTGGACGAACCCAGTATCGGGCTGCACCCCCGGGATACCAGCCGCCTGGTCAAGGTATTGCATTCGCTTCGGGACCTCGGGAACACGGTCATCGTCGTCGAGCACGAGGAAGACGTGATCCGCAATGCCGATTACCTGGTCGACATCGGACCGGAAGCGGGCATTCACGGCGGAGAAGTAGTGTACGCTGGGGATTTTCAAAAGATCTTTTCCCAAGCGGCTCAGAGCCTGACCACCCAATACTTGAAGGGAGAAAAGGAGATTCCGCTTCCGGAACACCGACGCAAAGCCACCCGCTTCATTGAGATCAAAGGTGCCCGGCAGCACAATCTGAAGAACATCGACGTAAAAATCCCGCTCAACACGCTGACGGTCGTGACCGGCGTATCCGGCTCCGGTAAAACCACCTTGGTCAAACAAATCCTTTATCCAGCCCTCATGCGGCGGCTCGGCGAAAACTACAGCAAAGCGCCGGGCACGTTCAAGGAATTGGCCGGCGACCTGGATCACATCACCCAGGTGGAAATGATCAACCAAAGTCCGATCGGAAAATCTTCCCGTTCCAACCCGGTCACTTACGTAAAAGCCTACGATGCCATACGAAGCCTGATGGCCAATCAGCAGCTCAGCCGGATCCGCGGGTTCAAACCCAAGCACTTTTCTTTTAATGTGGACGGCGGACGATGCGATACCTGCAAAGGAGAGGGCGAACAGGTCGTTGAAATGCAATTCCTGGCCGACGTTCGTTTGATCTGCGAAGAATGCAACGGAAAGCGCTTCAAACCGGAGGTTCTGGAGGTTGAATACAAGGGCAAGAACATTCACGACATACTCGAACTCAGTGTGGAAGAAGCCCTCGATTTTTTCTCGGAAGAAAAAGATATCCTGCAAAAAATCCAGCCCCTCTTCAACGTAGGCCTGGGCTATGTTCATCTTGGGCAGAGTTCTTCCACCCTTTCCGGCGGAGAAGCTCAACGGGTGAAACTGGCCTCCTACCTGGGAAAAGAACGGCATTCCGAGCGCATTCTTTTCATATTTGACGAACCAACCACCGGCCTTCATTTCCACGATATCCAGAAATTGCTCAATGCATTGAATGCCCTGGTCGAACATGGCCATTCGGTAATGGTGGTGGAGCACAACCTGGAGGTCGTAAAATCGGCCGATTGGGTGATCGACCTGGGGCCCGAAGGGGGCAAGGAAGGAGGAAAGCTGGTTTTTGCCGGCACCCCCGAAGATCTGGCCCAAGTCGAAGAGTCCTATACCGGAACCTTTTTGCGCGAGAAAATACCGGTTTGAGATGCGCTTTTTTCTGGAATCCTTCAACCATTTCACCCAGGAGGAGATCGATTCCATTCTCGGGGAAGCTAATCGAAAAAAAGTGGCCGGAGGAACCCTGTTGTTCCTGGAAGGGCAGGTTTTTTCCTCCCTTTGGTTCATCGAAAAGGGCCTGATCCGGGCTTATCGCATTATTGACGGGCAAGATTTCACCTATTTCTTTTTCACCGAAAACCAGTTTGCGGTGGATTACCAGAGCTATCTCACCCAGGTACCCAGCCCCCTTTTCTTCGAAGCTCTGACGGAAACGACCTATCTGGAATTCTCCCGGGCAACCATCGCCCGCCTTTACGACACCTTCCCCCGATTCGAACGGCTGGGAAGACGAATGGCAGAACAAGCCTACCTGAGCGCGGCCAATCGGCTGAAGGAATTCCAAACCGATGACCTGGAAACCCGCTACGTGAAACTGATCGACCGGGACCCGGAATTGTTCCAGCGTGTACCCCAGCACCACATAGCCACCTATCTAGGGGTCAAACCTCAAAGCCTGAGCCGAATTCGAGCCAAATTAGCGCGGACCGGGCCGAATTAACCTAGGTGAATGATCCGCAGCCGGCATTCATGGACCTTGCTGTAACATTAAAAACGCAAGATCATGAAAGCTAAAACGAAAAGAAACGCCATCCGCTGGCTCCACATCCTGACCGGTTCCCTGATCGCAACGCACTTGTACTCCCCCTGGGATGACATCCCGGCTTTTGACCTGACCGTCAAATATCTTGTACTTCCCGTACTCATCTTGCCCGGGTTGTGGCTTTGGAAAGAGCACCTGCTTCGAAAACAATTCACTCGGAAGCAGAGTAGAGTACATTCTGTTCTCGGGATCCTGCTTGTTTCTGCCGGATCGCTTGCAGCCCAATCGGTTTTCAGGGGAGGGTCCGGTTCTTTTGACGTTGGCATCCAAACTGTGGATGTAGGCGCCCTGAACGATCGCATCACCCAAGCTGGCTACCCGGGTTTTTCCAACGTTTTTTATACCATTGGCGGAAGCGGGGAGGCTTATCTGGGCCGCATGGTTCTGGGCGGGGAGGGCGCCTTTTACGGACAGGCCGACCAGGTAAACGCCAATTTTGAAACGGAGCCGGCAGGCGGTCACGGTATGCTTTCCGTGGGCTACATCGCCCTTTCACGCAAAGGATGGCTGCTCTTTCCCAGCCTCGGCCTAGGCGTCAGCGACACGGGTTTCAACCTCCATACCAGAGAAAAAGAGTACAGCTTCGGGGATGTACTTCAGCAACCCGCTGATTTCCCCAACCAATCTGTGGAATTCGGCCAGACTTCCGGCCTGTTGAGAGTAGCCGTCCAGGTGGAGAAGTTTTTCCAAAAAGCGGAAGAAAAGTATTTCGGCCCCAAAGTCGGGTTGACCCTGGGCTATACCTTCGCTACCCAAAGCTCTTTTCGACAAGAGGGCATCGTGCTCGAAGGAAGCCCGTCCTTTTCGCCAAGCGGTTTTTTTGCCAAGCGGTTTTTTTGCCAGCTTGAAAATCGGGGGCGGATATTTGGGGAAGACGACAAAATAGCCCTGAAACCCACCCCTTATACCCATGCACCGCCCGGATATTTCTACATTGGTGGAGATCAAAAAACGAATTGAAGTCGCTTGGCTATTTTTTCTTCGATCTGTTCTTCTACTGCTTCAGGCCTAAAGTTTCAGCGATGGCCTGAAGCTGCCTTTTGGCTGGTGCTGAGTCTTCTTCTTCCATCGGGGCTGTCGGCTCAGGATACGCTGACCGTTTCAGGACGGGTTTATGAATTTTCGACCGGAGAGCCGATACCCGGCGCCTGGCTTATCGGATCCGACGCCCTCTGCAAGGACAGTTTGAGCCAAACCGACAGCAGCGGTTATTTCGAACTCCAAAGCTCGTTTTCCGAATTCATCGTTTCCCACCCCGACTTCCCGGATCAGATCATCAAAAAGCCCCCAAGGGGTCAATTGCTCCGGATCGGTCTGGGCAGCATCGAAGTCGTTGCCCAATCCCCACGCCGGGCCAATGTTTTTTTCCCAACGCTCAACTTCACACCTGATCGCCCCATCCCGTTCTCGAATCCTACACTGACAAACGCTCTGAATTCCTTGCCGGGGGTATTTGTACAGGAAGGAGCTTTCAATACCCAGCGGATCACATCCCGGGGGATCGGCAACCGAAGCCCTTTCAGCACCACCCGTATCCGCGCTTATCTGGACCAGATCCCTTTGACCAACGGGAGCGGAGAAACGCTCCTGGAGGATTTTGCGCCCGCCAGTTTCCAGGACGCCACCTTTGTGAAAGGCCCTAAGGAAACCCGCTACGGGACGCCTCTCGGCGGCAATTTTTTGTTGCGAAGCCTGCCGGATAGGGCCCCTCGCAACCGCGGAAGCCTGGGTTTATCGGCGGGCTCTTTCGGGTTGTTCCATGCAGACGGGCAATTCCTGCTGACCAACGGGAAAGGCCAGATGCATGGCTTCAACGCCGGGATTGTCCACTCCAACGGCTATCGGGAGAACAATCGCTACGACCGGCAGCAAATACTCTATTCCGGAAAGGTCATCCATAGAAAAAGAAAGCAAGAGACCCGCTTCCTGCTGGCTTTCAACCACCTTGAAGCCCAGATCCCGAGCTCACTCGGCCGCACGGCCTACCTGGAAGATCCGCGTCAGGCCGCATTCCCCTGGAAGCAGATTGAGGGTTTTGAAGACTACTATCGCCTGATGGGAGGACTCTCTCACAAGGTCCGGCTTTGGGAAGGCGAAACGATAAGCCTGCAGAACACGACCAGTTTATTCGGCCAGTTCCGGGACAACTACGAACTGCGCCCCTTCAACTTGCTGGAAGAGTCGGATGGCTGGTATGGACTCCGGACGAATTTCCGACTGGATGATAACGAAAATTGGGCCGCTCAACTGGGGGGCGAATTCTTTTTGGAAGAATACGCCTGGAAAACGTGCGCCATAGTCGATTTACAGCCGGATAGCCTCCTCAGCGATAACCGGGAGCAGAGAAGGCACATTAATTTGTTTGTGGAAGGGGAAATTAAATGGGGGAAATGGAAAGCCACCTTGGGGGCCGGCCTTCAGATTTCCCACTACGACTATCGGGATCTTTTTCTGACCGGTTCGGAAAACCGCTCGGCCGACTTCGACTTCGCCCCCATTTTTTCGCCCGCACTCCATCTGGAATACCGATTGGAGAAAGGGTCGATCCACGCCAACATCAGCCGGGGTTTTGCTCTGCCGACGCTGGAGGAAACCCTGCTTCCGGACGGTCAGCGCAATCCCGGCATTCGACCCGAAACCGGCTGGAACATCGAGCTGGCCATGGAGCAGGACAAGCTGCTCGGGCGATTATCCCTGGGGCTGGCGATCTACCACCTCCGGGTAAAGAATCTGCTGGTAACCCGCCGAACTGCAGAGGATGCCTTCCTCAGCATCAATGCCGGAAGCTCCAACCACAGCGGCCTGGAGACAAACGGCACCCTGGAGATGGTTCAACATTCGAGGCATAGGCTCAACCTGGATTGGGTATATAATTATAACCTTCACCGCTTCGGGGAATTCCTGGATGACCAAAATGATTTTTCCGGCAATGACCTGACAGGTTCGCCTCCTCACAACCTGCAAGTCGGTCTGAACTATCGGCTGCGAGATCGCTTGCGCCTCCGTCTGGCATACCGTTTTGTGGATGCTTTCCCCATGAACGATGCCAACACGGCCTATTCGGACGCCTACCAGGTGCTGGACCTCAACCTGGAATACGATTGGCCCATGGACAGGGAAAACCGCCTGCAAAAAATTTCCGCCTTCCTTTTCCTGGGGAATCTGACGAACACCCGTTATGCAGCCATGATCTCCGTAAATGCCGTGGGATTCGGCGGAAATGAACCCCGGTACTACTACCCGGGGCTCCCTCTCCATTTCCGGGGAGGGATCCGGTTTAGCTTTCAGAATCCTGAGTGAAAGGATGCGAAAACGAACGGAAGTGGGGGCCCCAGAAAGACCCCCACTTCCTCTTTCGGTTAATTCCCCTTATCTTAAAAAATATTCCCCCTGGCATTTTAAGGATTTAGGCAACACGAGCATCATGAATTATCGTCGAATTCCCCCATCCCGGGATTTGGCCCGGTATATTGAATTCCATGAAGTCGTGGAAGGCCATATCCCGGACCCGAATTTTGCCTTTATCAATTTCAATCATCCCACCGAACAAGGCATATCCATCTTTTTCCAGTTGAATGGCCGGGGGAGCCACCACCATTTCGGGAAGGTTAAGGAAGAACTCTATCGGGAAGGGCAAGTATACATCCAATCCGTGAGTACAAAAGGATCGGCGCATCGGATCCACGGCCGGGTCGGTTACCTGCGCACCTTCTTCAAGCCCGGAAAGCTCAATCTTTTTCTGGGCGTGCCCTTGTGCCACGCAACCGATCAATTGCTCACCCTCGGAGACCTTGGCATGAAAGGGCATCAAAATCTGGAAGAACGGATCATGGAAAGCCCCTCTGTACAGGCCCGGATCCAACATCTCGAACAGTTCCTGCGCAAGAGACTCCGATGGATCTCCCCTAAAATTGAGTTGGCCCAGCAACTTGCCGAGATCAGCCGCGAAAGGGGCATTCTCCTGACGGTTGATGAACTCAGCGCCAATTGGAGCTATAGCTCCCGGCACCTGCAAAGGATTTTCAGGGATCAGATAGGAGTTGGCCCCAAGAAGTTTCTTAAGATCTACCGGGTCAAAAAAGTAGTGGATGCCATGGAAAGCGGGGCTTTTGCCAATCTCACCCAATTGGCCTATCAGTATCATTTTTCCGATCAGGCCCATTTCAGCCAGGAATTCAAGAAGGTCATGGGGGCCAAACCCACGAAATTTCTTCAGAAAGTGGATCAGAGTTTTACCTACCGCACCCAGCTGAATTTAAAAGGCCTGTTGGGAGAATTCCGTCATTGAGGTCTCCAAGGGATACTTCCCGGATACGGATGGTGGGCATGAAGAGGGGACGACAAAACCCATTTGGCGCCCTCCGGAAATCTTCTTGTCAAACATTCATGTCCGATTTCTTCAATTTTTATATGATATATTATCGCTACTTGCGATTGGATTTCAACAAACCAAACAGGAAAATCCTCGCATTTTTGCGGCTAAACCCCAGTTCTTCACTCATACCCGTTTTGTATAGTTCCAAAAAACCAATAAACCCCTGATTTTCCTCTGTTTGTCCTGAGCGGGAGCAGAGTCCCCGCAAAATCCGCCTTCAGGTTCTCTTGTAAAAGCGGACCGTTTGTTCGAAAGCCTCCTCCGGGCTGTATTTGGGCCTGAAGCCAAAGTCCCGGGCTGCAGCTCCGGTGGAGAAAGTAAAGCTGTTGCAAATGTAGGTCACAGAGAAGCGACTCACGTTGGTTTTCACCTTGGCTATGGGGCGAAGCAGCGAGGTTATCGCGTCCGCGCCGATACCCACCGGCATCATCAGCCAGCGGGGCAACCAGACCCCGGGCCGAAGGGAGTAGCCGGCCGAAATCAGGATGCGATCAAAGAAGGTAAAAAAATTGCTGGGTGGGCCGTCGGAGATGAAGTATGCCTGACCGGGCACCTTCTCGTTGCCGTTCATGAGAGCAGCGCCCAACAAACTGAATGCATGGGCCATATTCCCTACGAAGACATGCATACTCAATTTTGAAGGGTCTCCCACCCGCACATAGAAGCCTGATCGGGCCATGTCCACGAGGGCATGCAGATGAAAGGGATCGCCAGGCCCGTACACGTCGGAGGGGCGAAGGGCCGCGGTCCGGAGATTTTCATCATTGGCTTCCAGGATCACCTGCTCGGCCAGGGCCTTGCTTTCGCAATACGTGGAAGCATACCTGTCCGGATAAGGGAAGGTTTCGTCAATATCCAAATGAGAGTCTCCATCGTAAACGGCGTCGATCGAACTGGCATATATCAACCCCTGAACCCCGGCTTTCCGGCAGGCTGCTATGACCCGCCGGGTTCCTTCCACGTTTATCCTCATAATTTCATCGGGAGCCATAGAGCCCCAATCCACCACGGCAGCCAGATGGTATACCAGATCCACCCCCTGGCAGGCTTGCTCCAGGAGCTCGGCATCCAAAATACTTCCTTGTATCCATTCGAGCGAGCCTTCCCGAAGCGCTTCGGGTCGGGGCTGAAGATCCAAAACCCGAATCCGCGACACAGATAAAGCCGGGTCTTCGCTCCCTAATTCCCGGATCAAAAACCGGCCGATAAAACCGGCGCCGCCTGTAATCAATACTGAAAGAGGTGAGTTTGCAGACATATCTTCCGTTTTGTCCGGCTGAATATAGGCCGGATTTGGTAGTCCCAGAGCTCAAAACTACCAAGCGCTGATCGATCCTCTCTTCCACATCGCCATCTTTTCCTACTTTTAGCGCTTGAATGAAAAACCAAGAACGATGGGACTTCTAGATGGAAAGATAGCTCTGGTCACGGGTGGCTCGCGCGGGATAGGAGCAGCCATTGTGAAACGATTCGCCGCAGAAGGGGCCCAGGTAGCTTTTACCTATCGGTCTTCCGCCGGCCCCGCCCAAGAGATGGCAGCCGAGATCGAGTCTTCGGGCGGAAAAGCCAAAGCTTATCAGTGGGATGCAGCCAATTATGCCCAGGCGGAAGACCTGATCAAAGCGGTGCTGGAAGACTTCGACCGGATAGACGTCCTGGTGAACAACGCCGGGATCACCCAGGATACCCTTTTGTTGCGCATGTCGGAGGAAATGTGGGATCAGGTACTGGAAACCAACCTAAAATCGGTTTTTAACCTGACCAAGCACATCGCAAGGCCCATGATGAAACAACGAAGCGGCTCGATCATCAATGTAAGTTCCATTGTAGGCATTACAGGCAATCCCGGTCAGGTGAACTATGCCGCCTCCAAGGCGGGGATTTTCGGACTGACCAAGAGTGTGGCCAAGGAATTGGGCTCGCGAGGCATCCGCTGCAATGCCATCGCACCCGGTTTTATCGAAACGGACATGACCGACGAACTTGACGAGAAAGTCCGGGAAGCCTATCTTCAGAATATCCCCCTGAAACGACTGGGCCGAACGGAGGAGGTAGCCGACCTATGCGTTTTCCTGGGATCCGATCGCTCCACCTACATCACGGGGCAGGTGATTCCGGTTTGCGGGGGCCTTAGTTGATCATCAAGAGGTTGTTGTGATGAAAGACCGCAGCGAAGAACTAACTACCATTCTGGTCCGGGAATTCCGCAGGCGGGTTTGGGAAGAATCCATTCCCCGGATCCTGCACTGTCTGGATCAATTGAGCGAAGACGAGATCTGGCACCGACCCAATGAAAACAGCAACAGCATCGGCAATCTGGTCTGGCACCTGGAGGGCAATGCCAGACAATGGATCCGCAGCGGATTGGGAGGCGAAAAGGACGAGCGGGACCGACCGTCCGAATTTGGCCGGGAAAAACGGGAAGGCAGGGAAGACCTGAAGAAGCGACTGACCGATCTGCAAGCCGATTTGGATCCCATGCTGGAAAAGGTGAGCCCCTCCGAGCTGACCCGTCAGCGGCCGGTACAGGTTTATGAGGAAAGCGGCCTGAGCATCCTCATTCACGTGATCGAACACTTTTCTTATCATACGGGACAAATTGCCTGGATCACCAAGGCACTGCAGAATAAAGACCTGGGATTTTATGCCTATCTGAACCCGGGCTCATAAAACGAGAAAAGGGAGCCCTCATCGCTGAGTTCTCCCTTTTTCCCGTGGCATACTGGCCGGTATGCCGCATCAAATTTGATGTGCCCACCTCGAGCCGGGTTGTAAGGAAGCACGATCTTTGCAGACCGGGCCCGCCTCACGATCGGGTTCTGTCGGCAATCGGTAAACCGCTTGCTTCGAAAACCGTGACTCATGGAGAGTGGACATTCGCACGGTTCCTCAAAACCCCCTTTTCGCATTTCGGTTTGTCTTGGCGAGATCGATAAAGATCCGGCTAAACACATTACCATTCATTCCGAGGGAGGAGAGGGTAATTCCCGAGATGCATCTGTGAAGATTTCTCGTCAAACCGCGCTTTGCCTTCTGGCGACATCGTTTTCAGCAGGCAGCATGGAAACGAAGAGCCACAAAGACAATTTGACCTTGGCTCATCCCATCTCGAAGACGAGATCCGCCCCCATTGGCGCCGTTGGCCCAAACTTTCGGGAATGCGCATCCGAAAGGCTAAGGGCAACCGTCGTCCGAAGACGATCGAACCGGCACCTGGCTGGACGCTGTAGACCTTTGGTGCGGCCACCTCTAGGCTAGTATGGCAGGAACCAAGATCAGGCGAGAGGCAGAAATAAGGATGGAATCCTCCTCTTCGGCGCAGCAGGATCGGAAGCACATTCCGGATAAGGGAAAGTGTTCATAATCAAGTTGGTCGAAGAAAACCGAAGAATTTCGGCTTTTCTACCCCTTCGTCTCCTTCTCATTTGAAGGAGACGAAATGGCCTGTACAGCGAAACCATGGACTAAGGTCAAGCTCGAAAGGGGGACCCTGGAAGCGGGGACTGTGAACAGGCGCCAGCCTTCGGGTCCTTCCCTTTCGAGTCGATTCTGTCTGGTTTAAATCTTTTCGGATTTCGGATCCCAAGGAACCCTTATTTTCAGCGAGTTACCTCCTGGCTTTGGAAAGGGGGCAGAATCCCAGGAAACTACTAAGAACCTTTCCCGCCCTTTGCAAGCAAACAGCTTGGCCGAAAGCACCCGTCTAGAATTGGGAAACATAAAATTTCCCCCAGACAGAATTTAATTGTGCATAATTTTACAAATGCCCGTTTTTCAAAATTAAACTCTAACTTTTTAGAGTTTTGTGAGCTATTATTCTTTGTCGCTCAATTCAAATATAAGGGCATTTCAAGGCCCCGGTCAAGCGGAAACTATTCACAGCTTTTCCCCAACTTTTTTCCACACTTGTTAATTGGTTGATAATCAAAGAAGGGAATCTTTGACTTCGCCTGCCGTTGACATGCATATTTTTTTACCCCATTTAAATTAACTTTTCAAATAATTGACAATCAATTTTTTATCTGCAAAATCCACAATGTGATTAGTTATCAACAAACCGGCTATGGGTGGCAGAAATTCCAAACCAAGATCAACAAACTGATTTTCAGTAGTTTATCCATTAATGTTACCCCAATCGGGTTAGGCGAGGGTATAGTAATCCACATCTGTCGGCAGCTATTCCCTAAATAGATCCTACCGTTTCCTAATTTGTCAGTCAAAATTGCTCCCATGCTTCCCACGAAATGGGTCGCCTCAGGCCCCCAATTGTTGCTGGACACCCGAAAATGCCGGGCCAATATCCGCGCCCTGGCCGAAAAAACGACCCGAATGGGACTTCGGCTAAGGCCCCATTTCAAAACCCACCAATCGCATACGGTAGGTCAATGGTACCGGGAAGCCGGCATACAGGCTATCGCCACTTCCTCGCTTCAGATGGCCCGGTACTTTGCCCGGGACGGCTGGACCGATATCCTGATCGCCTTTCCGCTCAATGTGCATCAGCTTGGAGCCCTGGAAGACCTGGCCGGGCGGATCCGACTGGGCCTCACAGTCGAAGACGACTCTCATTTGCAGGCTCTCGAATCCCGATTCGACGCCCCTGCTTCTCTCTATATAAAGGTGGATTGCGGTTCGGGCCGAACCGGAATACGGGCCACCGAGCACGAGCGGCTGACCCGGTTGGCCGAAAAAGCTGGCCGGATCCCAAAGGTGAAATTCCGGGGTCTGTTGGCACACGCCGGACACACCTACCAGGCCCGGGGCGTCGAACAAATAAACCAGATTCACGCAGAGAGCCTGGCGCAACTGTCCCGGGCCCTGAAAGCCGTCAGATCGGTGGAGCCACAAGCTATCCTGTCGTATGGAGATACCCCCAGTTGCAGCGTATCAGACGATTTCGGTCCGGCAACGGAGCTGCGCCCCGGCAATTTTGTCTTTTACGACCTGATGCAGTCCCGGATCGGTTCGTGTACCCGCGATCAGATCGCCATTGCCCTGGCCGCCCCTGTGGTGGCCAAACATCCCGACCGGATGGAGGTCATTCTTCACGGAGGGGCCACCCACCTGGCCAAAGACAGCCTCAGCTTGCCGGATGGTCAACCCTTTTTCGGAATTGCCTGCCGGCTCTCGGCAGACGGTTGGACGCCTACAGATGAGTTGGGCTACGTTCGGAAGCTTTCCCAGGAACACGGGATCCTTCGCCTGAAGGAAGACGCCTTCTCCAAGATCCATATCGGAGAGGTAGTGGCTGTACTTCCCATACACGCATGCCACACCGCACACGCCATGGGCGGCTATCGAACTCTGGAGGGATCAACTGTCGACATGATGCCCCGAGCCGGGCAGCAGGCCTGAGTGCCTTTTCGGAATCGAATCAATTGGCTTCTTTTTCTATGGTGTGCCGCTGAAAAGACAAAATGGGCACTCTGGAATGGTAAGACATCTGCTTGGTCTTGCTGAAATTGAAAAGGCTTTCCAGAAAAGATCGCTTCTGAGTGACCATGGCCAGAACATCAATTTCCTGTTCCTCCAGGTATTGCGTCAGGTCTTTGAAAAAATTGGTGCTGTCCACAGAATGGAAGTGAATGTTGGGATGGTCTTTGAGATTGGCTTTGAGCTGATCCATTTGATGGGCCAGCTTCTCAATGTGACTGGTATCGATATGGACCAGGTAAATAGTGGCGTCGAAGGGGCTCACGATCGTTTCGAGCAGTTTCAGAGCCATGGTCTCCGTTTCGCTGTAGGTGGTGGCGAAACCAACCCGGTCTATCTTCCCGTTGAAGTTGTTTTCTTCCGGTACGGCCAGCACCGGGCATTCTGCGTTTTCGATGATCTCACCGGCCACACTTCCCAGAAAGATCTCTTTCAGCCCGCGAGCACCGGTCGTACCCATCACGATCATGTCGGCCCGATCTCTTTTGGCCACCTCCAGAATGGTAGGGACGATCCGCTCGCCGGGTTCGAGCACATGCTGCATGGTTACGTGAGAAAAACCGTTCTCCTCGGCGATTTTTCTCAAAGGAGGTATCGAATCCTTGTAATTTTTGAATTCGTGCAGATCAAAGGTTTCCTGAAACTCTATCAGGGTACGGGGCAGTTGCATAGCCCGCACCTCCGGACGCTTATAGACATACAGGGTGGTGATCACGGCATCGTGCTTATCGGCCAAATGGAGCGCATAAATGAAAGCACGCATAGCTGCCGGTGAAAAATCAGTTGGGAAGAGGATATTACGGATCATGGCACATCTGTATTTGAAGGTGTGTAAGTTTAGTGAATTTGAGTGGGAGTTCTATTACAGCAGAGAAGAAGGAATATACTTTGCGCCAAAAGGATCCTCCCGGGATGATCTACTTTCTGTAAATAATTAATTTCGGGAACTTTGAAATTCAAGGCAATGCCTACCCGGTCCTAATCCCGGAATACGGCTCTTCGGTCGGAAGTTTCGAACCGTATATATAAAAAATGACAATTTCTTAACCCTTATCGCCCACTCCACTTAAATTTAACCTCACTGTTTTTTCGAGCAAATTATTTTTTTCACTCAATCACCCAACCGACATGATCCACAACATCACCCTTTCCACTTTCTTTTTGGTGCTGATGTGCTGTACGGCCCTACCAGCACAGAACAAGCTGTACTTCAGTCCGGATGACATCGACATTCCCTACAAAAAGTATGTTTTGCCCAACGGGCTCCGACTTCTGATCCACGAAGACCATAAAGCCCCGATTGTGGCGGTCAACGTATGGTATCATGTAGGCTCCAAGAACGAGAAACCTGGCAAGACCGGCTTTGCCCACCTGTTCGAGCACCTGATGTTCAACGGGTCGGAAAACTTCAACGACGATTATTTCCAGGCTCTGGAAAAAATAGGGGCCACTGATCTGAACGGTACCACCAACAAGGATCGGACCAACTACTTCCAGAACGTACCGGTGGCTGCGCTGGATCAGGTGCTTTGGCTGGAATCTGACCGCATGGGACACTTGCTGGGGGCCATTGACCAGGCCAAACTGGACGAGCAGCGAGGGGTTGTTCAAAATGAAAAGCGACAAGGGGAGAACCAACCCTACGGCATGCAATACGACTACCTTACCAAGGCTATGTTTCCCAAAGGCCACCCCTATTCCTGGACGGTGATCGGAGAGATGGAGGATCTCAATGCCGCATCGCTGGAGGATGTAAAAGAATGGTTTGCGGATTACTACGGGGCAGCCAATGCCGTCTTGTCTATCGCGGGGGATGTGAAGCCCGAGGAGGCCTACCAGAAAGTCCTGAAATGTTTTGGCGACATTCCCTCCGGGCCTACCGTCATGCGCCAGAGCGTGAACATTCCCCGACGGTTCACAGATACCCGGCAGGTATACCAGGACCGGGTTCCCCAGGTCAGGATTGTCAAATCCTGGAATACTCCCCAATACGGCAGCGAAGAGGACGCTTACCTTGACCTGATAGCCTCCATTCTTTCCAATGGGAAAAACTCTCGTATGTACAAAAAACTGATCTACGAGGATCAGGTGGCCAGCTCGGCCAATGCCTACCAGAGTTCCAGTGAGATTGCCAGCAACTTCGTCATGCAGGTCGATGTCAAGCCCAACCAATCAGCCGAAGAGGTCGAGTCGGCTATGGAAGCGATCTTAGCGGAATTCATCGAAAACGGTCCGACCCAGGAGGAATTGGTACGGGCAAAATCTTCCTATTTTTCCGGCTTCATCAAAGGCATCGAGCGGATCGGTGGTTTTGGTGGAAAATCGGATATCCTTGCCTCCAACGAGATCTATTTCGGGGATCCCGAACATTATAAAAAGGTACATAGATGGGTGGCCAAAGCCACGAAGGAAGACTTGGTCAAAACGGCAAAACAATGGCTTTCCGAGGGCAGCCACACGCTGACCTGCGAACCGTTTCCCGATTACAGCACGCTGCCTTCCGAAGTCGACCGCAGCCAAGGCTTGCCCGAACTGGGGGAACCGGCTACATCCAGATTTCCGGATCTCCAGAAAACCACCCTGGCCAACGGTTTGGAGGTAGTGCTGGCCCGGCGGGAAGGCGTGCCTACCATGCAGATGCGAATGATCTTCGATGCCGGCTACGCTACGGACATCGACGGCAAGGCCGGAACGTCTCAATTGGCCATGAATATGCTCGACGAAGGAACATCATCCATGAGCTCCCTCGAGATCAATGAGCAACTTCAGATCCTGGGCGCTTCTCTCAGCACCTATTCCGACCTGGATGCTTCCTATGTGAGCATGAGTACCCTCAAACCTACATTCCAACAAAGCCTCGACCTGATGGCAGAAGTCGTTATGGCCCCGGCTTTCCCTGAAAAGGAGTTTGAGCGCCTCCGCGATCAACAACTAAACAATATCCAACAGCAACAGGCCAATCCGGTGCAGATGGCCCTCCGCACCTTTCCCAAATACCTCTACGGAGAAGGCCACCCCTACAGCCTCCCCTATACCGGAAGCGGTTATTCGGAAACGGTCAAACAGGTGACCCGGGACGACATCCTCGATTACTACAACAACTGGATAAAGCCCAACAATGCCAAACTGATGGTTGTCGGGGACATCAGCATGGAAGAACTCAAACCGCGTTTGGAAGCGCGTTTCGCCAGCTGGCAAAAGGGGAACATTCCCAGAAAAGACCTGGCTTCGGTAGACCCTTCCTCCAACCAGGGAAAACTCTACCTGATGGACCGCCCGGAATCCCAGCAATCCGTCATCATGGGCGGCTATTTGGTCAACCCCTATGGCGAAGTCAATGAGGTAGCCAACGAGGCCATGAATAAGATCCTCGGCGGAGAATTTACCTCCCGGCTGAATTTGAACCTGCGAGAAGACAAACATTGGGCTTATGGTGCCTTTACCCTAATGCTGGACGCCGAAGGACAACGCCCATTCATTGCTTATGCTCCGGTACAGACCGACAAGACAGCCGAGTCCACCGCCGAGATCATCAAGGAGTTTGAAATGTTTGTCGGCGACAAGCCCGTAACCTCCCAGGAATTCGAAAAATCCACCGGCAATACCATTCTCCAGTTGCCCGGCCGATGGGAAACCAACAGCGCCGTTATGGGTGACCTGACCGAACAGATCAAATACGGTCTGGCAGACGATTACTTCCAGAAATACGACGAAATGGTGCGTGGTCTTTCCGTGGAGGAGATCCAGGAATTGGGCAAGAAGATGGTGGACGCCCAAAAACTGACCTTCTTCGTCGTAGGAGACAAAGAGAAAGTACTGCCCAAGCTAAAGGAAATGGGATTTAAGGAAATCATCCTGGTAGATGGCGACGGCAATCCCATTGAATCCGGAAAAGCGAGTAAGCCTTAAAAACCGGACTATCAAGCTGCAAGAAAGGCGTCGGTCCGGGGGACCGATGCCTTTTTTTGTTGACCATCAAAAAAAGTGGAAAAAAAGTGATCCCCTTTTATGGAATTCCCTGCTTCCGCTACTCTATATAAGTGAAGACCCTTAAAAACCAAAATTACGGCAACGCCCCCCCGTTGCCTTTTTACCCATCCCCAAGAAACAGTGTGTTGTTTGTGAGTGCTTTATTCGCTGTATAATCCCAAAAAGCCACCTAAAACCCTTCGAAGGAGCAGCTGACAGCGAGCTGTTCCTTTTTTTATGATTATTTAACCTGGATTTTTGGTAAGCGTCATGATAGGGAAAGTAAATTTACCTAAAAAAGATGCGTTACCTCCCCCTCCTGATTTCCCTACTATTTCTGTTTTCCCAAACGATACAGGCGCAGCAAGATTTCGGCGATATCCTTCAATTCGAAGCCGAGGCCTCCAACCTGCCATGGACCAATCTCCAATTCAACGATAGCGAAGATCAATTCCAATTTGCTATTGTGACCGACCGGACCGGAGGCCACCGGCCCGGAATCTTCATGGACGGCGTCCGGAAGCTGAATTTGCTGCAACCCGAATTCGTTTTGAGCGTGGGTGACCTGATCGAAGGATACACCCAGGACACGGCCGAACTCAACCGTCAGTGGACCGAATTCAACGGTTTTGTGCGGCAGTTGCAAATGCCCTTTTTCTATGTTCCGGGGAATCACGACATCACCAACCCGGTGATGGAAGACCTGTGGGTAAAACAATTCGGCACGACCTATTACCAGTTCCGGTACCGGGACGTACTTTTCCTGTGCCTGAATTCGGAGGACAATGTGCGAGGAGCCGGTAGAGGCACCATTGATGACGAGCAGTACGAATACATCAAAAAAGCCCTGGCCGAGAATCCGGATGTCCGATGGACAATGATCTTCATGCACCAACCGCTTTGGGTTCAGGACGAGGAGACTCTGCGCTGGCCGGATGTGGAAAAACTGCTGGAGGGCCGTCCCCACACCGTTTTTGCCGGCCATCGGCATCGCTACGTCAGCTATCGTCGGAACAATGCCAATTATTACATGCTGGCTACCACCGGTGGCGGCAGCTTTCTGCGCGGCCCGGAGTTCGGCGAGTTTGATCACGTGGTTTGGGTGACCATGACCGAAGAGGGCCCTATCTTGGCCAATCTTTGGCTGGACGGTATCCTCGATGCCGACTTGCTCACCGAAGAAGGCTATGCTTTTATTTCCAGCATTAACAACAATTTCCCTGTACGACCGATTCCGGTTTTTCAACGCCCGGAAAAGCCTTTTGCAGGAGGCAAGACTCGCATCAAGCTGGTCAATGACCGGGACCTCCCCATGAAGGTAAAGCTGAACAACCCCTTCAGTTGGGATTACAGCACTGACCTGGACAGGGATACGATCACCATCCCTCCCAACTCGGTCGGTTTCGCCTCTTTCGAGCTCAATCCCCGGAAAAAAGAGGTAGGGCAAAACCCCCACGCTCCGCTCAAAGTGTCCGTCACCTATGAAGCCCCCGGCATGCCGGACGTGATGGTTCCATCGGATTACAACCTGGGACCGGTACAAGCTTTCCAGTTGGAGAAGGCCGGCGAAGTCAACATAGACGGAAACCTGGACGAGTGGAAAAGTCTGCCCCATCGCATCGAAACCGGAAATCCGGAGGATTGCAACGGGGCTTTTCAACTGATGCTTGGGGAAGACCACCTCTACATCGCCGGCCGGATAACCGACGACCAGATCGTCAGCGATACAGGTACGGTGTCCTGGCAACAAGATTACGTAGCGGTGGTCATCAATGGGGATCCCCTGGAGATCAGCTCGCTGCGTACAGGAGAAGGCTGGTACCAAAACTCTTATATCCTGAATGTAAGCCCTGCCCATGGCGACATGCCGGCTTCCATTTTTTACGAGGACCGCCAAGCAGAGGGATTCGCCAGGTGGGTGTGCCAGG
Source organism: uncultured Saprospiraceae bacterium (assembly GCA_964640855.1). Classification (GTDB taxonomy): domain Bacteria; phylum Bacteroidota; class Bacteroidia; order Chitinophagales; family Saprospiraceae; genus JAJDFU01. Next base: position 745 of record CAZXIX010000003.1, on the reverse strand, counting down.
AGGCCGAAGGCGGATATATCCTGGAGGCAGCCATTCCGCTTTCGTTTATCCTTGAAAGACAGGGAAATGCCTGGCGTTCCGTCCGGGTAAACTTCGGACTTCAGGATCGGGATACCGATGCCGAAGAGCGCCCCAGGTATTCCTGGCAGCCGGACTGGCGGAGCGATGCCAACGTCATCGGCTCGGGAACCTTCTTCCGAAACTCCCTGGACAATGTAGAAGAAATCCAAAACACCCGCTCCTCAGAAGAAAAATAAGGAGAGCCCATGGTTCAGAAATTGCGGTAGTAGCCGTCGAGGTATCAGGTTAATTGATCTTAGATCGGGGCGGTAAAATCCACAAAAAGTTGTTGTGGCGGGGGAGGCATAACCTCCCTCGTCTTCCTCAGTTTTGAGCGGTCTTCTTCTGTCAGAGCCCGCTCATCGCCATTGAAAAACCCCCAATAGTCGACCCAGATGTGGGTTCCGCCGAACTTTTCCTGGGCAACGACCTGACGGCTCCAGTTGTCTTCGATCTGAAGATCCAGCAGGCCTGCTGATTCCACTCGTTTTTCAAACCAGTGCACCTCGGCCTGTACCGTCCCGTAAACGTCCTTGATCACCTTTTCGCCTTTCTCCTCCACTTCGACGGTTCCGACCACCACACTATCGGCGGTGCGCTGGTGCACCGTTTCGCGGATGGCCGAGCGGCCGATATTTCTGGACAAAATAAGTACTTTAGTAGAGATTGCCATTACGGAACAAAG
>CAZXIX010000002.1:28729-129378 GCA_964640855.1 uncultured Saprospiraceae bacterium | reverse complement strand
CTAATTTTCAGTGGCTTGTAGCTGGAAGTATTGTTTATCAGGGGCAACTAAATAAGATGCTTTCCGGAACGGAAAATCGGGAGGGACGAGCCATACCACATATGGCTTGTCCCTTTCCATTTACTCCAAAAACAGGAAGGTCGTCCGGCGATTCTCCTGGTGTTCGTCTTCGCTACAGCGGGAGCAAACGCAATCGTTGGCCGGGCTGTTTTCGCCGTAGCCCCGGGCGATAAGCCGTTCGGACGAAATCCCTTTGGAAATCAGATAATCGACTGCGGACTGGGCACGTCGCTGCGACAAGTCCAGGTTGTAGCGGGGATTGCCTCGGCAGTCGGTATGTGAACCCATCTGAATTCGTCGATCCGGGTTCAATTCCAGAATGTCTACCAGCTCATCAAGGGTAGGCTTGGCATCATCCCGGATTTCCCAGCGATCGAAATCGTAATAGATGTTCTCCAACACGATCTCCTTGTCGGTGTAGATCCGGTCGAGTACGATCTCCACTTCAAACTCCTGCACTGGTTGGTTCGGATCCTTGCCGATTCCCTTGGTGGAAAAACGGGAGGCGGAGGTCAGGTAATCCTTTTTCGAAGCGGTGAAAACGTAGTCCATATCCTCTTCCAGGGTAAGCTCGAACAAGCCGTCCTCGCCGACCTCGACCTTTTTCTGTATTTCTCCAAACTCGATATCCACTTTGGCTCCAGGCAAAGCTTTTCGACCGAGAACGCGGCTGTTGGGATCGTCCGGATTATCGTATATTTTCTCCAGGACAAACCCTTTCAAGAGCATTTTGTACTCTACGACCACGGGTTCTTCAGGCTCGGGACGAGGAGGAGGAACGACTTTTTCGAAGCGGAAAATATCGTCCACACCGGTGCCGCTTCCCCGGGAAGAACTGAAGTAGCCGGTTTGCAGGACCCCTTCTTTGGATGATTTGCGCCGATCGATAACCAGTCCGAAATCATCGGCTCCCGAATTGATCGGCGGGAGCAGATTGTATGCCGGCGACCAGGAGCCGTTGTTCAGAGTGTAGCTCTTGAAAATATCCAGACCTCCCATACCCGTATGGTTATTGGAGGCAAAATAAAGCGTATCTCCATCGACCGAGGGGAATTTCTCATCACCCATCGTATTGATGGACCGGTTCATGAGTTGAGGATCAGACCAGCCCTCCGGTACACGCTCCGTATACCAGATATCATAGCCTCCCCATCCCTCCGGATGGTTGGCGGAAAAGTACAGCCTGTTCTCATCCGCCGATAAGGCCGGATGCCCATAATTCACCTCGGTTTCCTGGAAAGACAAGGGAACCGGTTCCGACCAATTGCCGTCAGGCTGCTTTTCGCTGACGTAGATCTGGCAATAGGCATCTTCCCATTTGTCCTCACTGAAGCAACGGGTAAAAAATAATTCCGAAAAATCCTTATTGAAGGCTATGGTTCCTTCGTTATTCTCGGTATTGATCGGTAGATCGACAGGTTCGATGGTTAGATCTTCGGGAGAGTATTCGAATATGTCGCTGAAGCTCCGGCCCGTCCATAAGTAAGTTTCATCATCTTTCCCGCTGGAACGATCCGAAGTGAAGAGAATGGACTGATCACCGAACAACACAGGGGCATAGTCGGATCCATTGGAATTGAAATCTGCTTCCCGAACCTGGTACCCGGCATATTTCTCATCCTCTTTCCAGGTTTGGGCCACCTCGCAGGCGTTCACCTCTCTACGATACTCATAGGGGCTTCCGATCTCGAAGCCCAGATCAACAAAGGCTTGCCGGGCCTCCTTGTAGCGTTCCGCTTTTTTCAGCGAATAAGCGTATTGTTCCAGCGCCTCGATACCATAGCCGTTGGTATAGGCGATCTCAAACCACTCTATGGATTGATCGTCCTGGTTCATTTGGCGATAGGAATCCGCCAACATGTAAGCGATCTTTCCGCGCTCTACCCGGCTTTTACTTTTCCGGTATTCCTTTTGAAGAAAATCCACCGCCACGGCATATTGCTTGCGGTCATAGGCTGTCGCCCCATCCTTCACCTTCATGGTGTAAGTGCATGCACTCAGGCTAAGCGCAAGGCTGAGGAGGATAGCCCCAAATCGATAAATTTGCATGCCTCGGTCGTTTTGTACTGCTGTTTCTAGTTACCAAATAAAAACGATCCCTGCCAATCGTTTGTTTTCTGCCGCCCGGCATGTGCTGTCCAACTGACAAAGTCTGAAAGCAGAAAGCCTGCCCTCGGTATCGGAGGCAGGCTTCCCGTCAACTCGGTCAAAGAACTCTTAAGCTTTTGCCTTGGAGGCGGCCCGGGAAAAAGTGGCCTTTTTCGTCGGTTTCTTTCCTTTCAGATCTCCGCTCAGATCGCTCATGATCGGAGTGGCCACAAAGATGGAAGAGTAGGTACCTACCACAACCCCTACCACCATGGCAAAGGCAAATCCTTTGATACTTGCACCTCCGAAAAGGAACAGAACGATCATTACGAAGAGTGTGGTCAGCGAAGTGATCAAGGTCCGGCTCAGGGTGCTGTTGATGGCCATATTGATAACTTCTTCCTTGGACTTGGCGGTGTAGATGCCAAGGAATTCCCGGATCCGGTCGAACACGACCACCGTATCGTTGATCGAATAACCGATGACCGTCAGAATGGCCGCGATGAAAGCCTGGTCGATTTCCATCGAAAAGGGAAGAATGCCATGGAAAGCCGCAAACACGCCCAACACGATGATCGTATCGTGGAAAAGGGCGGCGACCGCTCCCAAACTGTACTGCCAGCGATTGAACCGGATAAAAATGTAGAGGAAGATGAGCAAAAGGGCAAAAACAGCGGCCTCCACAGAGCTGGCCTTGATGTCGTCGGCAATGGTGGGCAGTACTTTTGCGGAGGAAGTCACATGGGTGCCTTCTCCGTCGGGATCGCTGAAATTATCGAAATCCAGCCCACCGCCGGCCAGTTCGTTGATCCCCTGATGCAGTTTAACCATAACCCGGTCGGCAGCGCCGTCGCTGTTATCGTCGATCAGGTAATCCGTTACGATGTTAAAGGAATTGGTTCCCACATCGACCGTTTTTACGATGGGCGTGTTCCCTTCAAAAGCGTCGGTCAGCACTTCCCTCAGGTCCTGCGCCTGATACTCCTCTTCGAATTCTATGTTGTAGGAGTATCCTCCTTTGAAATCGACGCCCAGCTCGAAATTCCGAATGAAATAGGAACCGAAACTGAAAACCAGAAGGGAGCCGGATACGATGTACGTGAACCGTCGTTTCCCGAGCCAGTTGACGTTCAGATTTGCCAGGGTGTTGTTTGACCAGCTGGTGCCGAAGGTAATATTCCGGCCCTTGGAGGTCCACCAGTCGATCATCAGGCGCCCTACCAATACGGCGGTGAAGAGCGATGAAAGTACACCCACGATCAATACGACGGCAAAGCCCTTGATGGGGCCCAGCCCGAAAAAGGCCAGTACGATGGCCGTCAGGATGGTGGTGACGTTGGCATCAATAATGGCCGAGTAAGAGTTGGAGAATCCGTCCTGAATAGCCGTCAGGAGGGTTTTACCTTCGCGGAGTTCTTCGCGGACCCGTTCGAAAATGATCACGTTGGCATCCACCGCCATACCGATGGTCAAAACCAGTCCGGCGATTCCCGGAAGGGTCAGCACCGTACTCATAGAGGCCAGGGCTCCCAGGATGAAGAACATGTTGAGGAAGAGCGCAATGATCGAAACTATACCGGCCCCTCCGTAATAGAGGATCATGAAGATGAAGACCAGAGCAAAACCGATCCCGAGTGCCCAATAGGAGCGGTTGATATTGTCCTGCCCGAGAGAGGGCCCCACAACGCTTTCCTGAATGATGCGCGCCTCGGCCGGCAGTCGGCCTACCTGGAGAATACTGGCCAGATCTTCTGCCTCCTGGATGGTAAAGCTGCCCGAGATCTGAGAACTTCCGTTCAGGATGGGCTCATTGACGCTGGGAGCCGAAACCACTTCGTCGTCCAGAACAATTGCGATCTCGCGCTGATTGTCTTGCGCGGCGGCTGTCGTCAATTGCCCCCAGATCCGCGAACCGGTCTCGTCCATAGACAAGCTGACGGCCGGTTCCCCGTTGATGGGATTGGGCTGAGACTGGGCCCGGGTAACGTTCTCTCCCGAAAGGGGCGGCTCGTTGGTGGTCCGCTCCTTACGGATCATATAAAGTTGGTAAAGATTCGTCTGCTCGCCGGTCTCATAATCTTTCACCGGGCTTCGCGACCACTTGAATTCAATGTTGGGTGGGAACAGCCCCTTGATTTCTTCCTGGTAGAGCAGTTCAGCGATCCGGTTGCGTTTGTTTTTTTCCGCTACGCCCAGCACGGCGGGGCTGTACTGCCCTCCGTTGGGGGACATCAGTTCAAATAATCCCCCTTGTCCGAGATCGCCTTCCGCATAAATGGGGCGGGTTGAATCCACCCGGGTGGAGTCCATATTCCCCAGGCTATCGAGCATGGGCTCGTAGCCGACGATCTCGCGATCTTCCGCATCGCTCAACTGAGCGGTAATCCGCTCGTTAGCTTGCACCAAACCCTCCTGAATACCGCCATCCGTAATTCGGAAAACGTTCCAGAACTCCAGGTTGGCGGCGGCCACCAGGAAAGATCGGGCGCGCTCGGGGTTATCGATTCCCGGAAGTTCCACCAGGATCAGGTCCCGTCCTTCATCCAGCGATACATTCGGCTGGGTGACTCCCAGTTTATCGATCCTCTTTTTGAGAAGGTTGAAGGTCAGGTTGACCGTCTCGTTGGCCTTCTGCCGGATCTCCCGAATCACTTCCCCGTCGGAGGATTCGAAATTCAGGTCTTGCCGCAAGCTTTCATTTCGAAGAAAGATCGGAGCCAACTTTTTTCCTTCGGCCAGCTCGCTCCAGGATTCGGCAAAAAGGCTGACGTAATCGGTGGTGGCGGACCTTTGCTTTTCAGAAGCAGCTTCGAGCGCTTCCTGAAAAGTGGGATCGGCGTTCTCGTCGGAAAGCGAATAAATGAGATCCCGGAGATCTACCTGAAGGGTTACGCTCATCCCCCCTTTGAGGTCGAGCCCCAGCGCCAGTTGCTGGCCTTTCAGTTCCTGGTAGGTATAGGATTTAATCATGGGTATATCGAGCACCTCTTCGGAAGACATGCTGTCCAGATATTCCGATACCCGCTGCTTGTAGACTGCTTTTTGTTGATCCTCCGGCAGACCCATAACGGCCATTTCCGCATAATCAGCGGCCTCGCTTTCCACTTTTTGGGTTGGCAGTACCAAAAAGTATTGCCAAAGGGTGACCAGCGTAAGGATCACAAGGAACGTCCGCACAAATCCTTTTCCTTGCATAACTCCAATCGTTCTTTAAGAATGATTCAAATGATAAAATATGGTCTTCCCGGTCGTTAACTTTCAGAAAATCAATCAAAAAGAAGCAAAACAAGGCTCGACTCAAGGGAAAAACTCCGCAAATATAAAAACCTTTTCTTCCTTATTATGCCTAAGCCCTGCCGAACGCTCTCGCAGCGCTGAACGAATCCGTAATTTATACGGACTTTCATGGCCGGCTTCCCATACAAAGGCTATCTTCGCACTTCATCAAACACCTCAACGACCTATGGGACTATTTTCGTTCATTAAAGATGCCGGAGCCTCGATTTTCGGCGGCGGCGGAAAATCTGCCGAAGAAGAAAAGCAGGAAAGGATCAAGCAACTCTACGATGTGGTCAGCGACCTGGCTCTCGAAGTGGAAAACCTGCAGATCGACCTCAACGACGATACGGTAATTCTCAGCGGAAAAGTGGAAAGCCAGTCTGAAAAGGAAAAGGTGATCCTGGCCGTCGGGAACGTCAACGGGGTAGCTCAGGTCGACGATCGCCTGCAAGTGGAAAAGCCCGAGCCCGAGGCGGTTTTTTACGAAGTCAAGTCGGGAGACTCGCTTTCCAAAATCGCCAAAGCCCAATATGGCGATGCCCTGAAATACCCGGTCATCTTTGAAGCCAACAAGCCCATGCTCAAAGATCCGGACAAGATCTATCCCGGACAGGTACTGCGGATTCCGCCCTTGAGCTGAATCCACCGAGCCGGCTCCCCCGGGGAGCATGGATCCAAAAAAGCCCAGCCTTCCATCGAGAGACTGGGCTTTCGGTTTTTACCGGATCGCGGGCTTAGCCCACCAGTTGATTCTGCCCGGCAAAAGGCTGATCGTACAAACGTTCCCCGGTCGCCCGGTAGAGAGCGTTGGCCAGGGCTGCCGCCACCGGGGGCAGGGAAGGCTCTCCCAGGCCGGTGGGATCGATCCCGTTGTCTACAAAGAACACCTCGATCTCCTGAGGTGCTTCTCCGTTCCGGATTAATCGGTATTGGTTGAAATTATTCTGTTCGGGTTTTCCTTCCTGGAAGGTGAGCGCACTGTACATGGCATGCCCGATCCCATCCACGATCCCGCCTTCGATCTGATTCCGCGCGGCATCCGGATTCACTACTATGCCACAATCCACTGCACACCAGATCTTTTTCACAACCGGCTGACCGTTCTCGATGGCGAGATCCAGCACCTGGGCTACATAGGAATTGTGGCAAAAATAGGCGGATACGCCCCGATAAACGCCCGGCTTTTCGCTCCCCCAATCGGCTTTTTCCTTGACCAGTTTCAGAACGCCGGCATATCGCTCCGGGTCGTAATCGTTGTCCTTCCCAACCGGATCGTTGATGGCCCGCTCGAATAATGCCAATCGGAAATCGACGGGATCTTTTCCGCAAGCCTCGGCCACCTCGTCCAGAAAACACTGCTCGGCGATCGCCATGAAATGGGAGCGCGGCGCCCGCCAGGCCCCCGTGGTGATATTGGATTCCAGTCGATAGGATTCTGCCAGGTAGTTATCTACGGTACCGGCCGGGAAGCGATTCGGGAAAACGACTCCCGAATTGGTTCCTCCTCCCTTGACGTGGAAGGCCGTTACGTTTTTGTCTTTGTCCAGGGCGGCCCGGTAAACGACCCGGTAAGCGGGGCGATAGGTGCCTTGGGTCATATCGTCTTCCCGGGTGTAAACCAGTTTTACCGGCACACCGGCTTTTTTGGAGATCATGGCAGCCTCCAGGCCAAAGTTGCCGTACAAACGACGCCCGAAGCCCCCACCCTGACGAGTCATCATGACATCGATCTTATCCTCTTCCACGCCCAGCATTTTGGCCGCATCGCGCCTCAGTGAGCCCGGAGTCTGGATGGGGCCAAGCAATTCGACCCGATCCCCGGTCACGTGCGCGAAGAAGTTCATCGGCTCCATGGTATTGTGAGCCATAAACGGGGCGGTGTAGGTTCGCTCCAGGATCTGGTCCGCATTGGCAAAGGCAGCTTCCGGGTTCCCATCCCGACGGTCGCCCCGACCCCACTCGGAGGCCGGCTTGGAACGCTCCATCAATTGAGCCAGACCGGTGGCGTGGTCCCGACTGCTTTCCAGCGTTCCCGCTGGTTCCCATTCTATCCTCAGTGCCTTTTTGGCCTGTAAAACCTCCCAGGTAGAGCGCCCCACCACGGCTACGAATTCATCTTCCGGCCGCTGGCCGTTTTCTCCTTCCGTTTGGGTGGTAAAGGTGAATACCTGTTCGATGCCCGGCATGGATTCTGCCCGGGAAGCATCGACCGATTTCAGTTTCATACCGAATGCGGGAGCGTGCTCATACATGGCTATGCGCATGCCTTCCCGGTCGACATCCAGGCCGAACAGCGGCTGTCCGGTTACGATCTTGAGTCCGTCTACGTTCTTTCGGCTGGTGCCGATGAGCTTGAAATCCTTGGGGTCCTTGAGCTCCACTTCTTCCGGCACCTCAATATCCATGGCCAAAGAAGCCAATTCCCCATAGTCGGCCTCCTGCCCGGAAGACGGATGCTTGACCTTGCCTTCGCCGGTTTCCAATTCCGACACGGGTACCGCCCATTTTTGGGCCGCAGCCTCCATCAGCATGCGGCGCGCCGTGGCGCCGGCCATCCGCAAGCCTTCCCACCCCCGACGAATGGATAAGCTGCCACCAGCAAATTGATCCTGATACTTTTCGGTATCCAGAGCTGCTTGTTCCACTACTACCCTTTCCCAGGGAATATCCAGTTCCTCCGCTACGATCATGGGCATAGAGGTTTTGACATTCTGGCCGATCTCCGGATTCTTGGAAAAAATAGTGGCTATCCCGTTATCCCCGATTTTGAGAAACGCATTGATATCGAACCATTCATCCGGCATGCGGAGGATCTTTTCTCCGTCGGAGGTGCAGGAAGCCAGCATGCTGAACCCCAGCATGAATCCACCGCCGGCGACGGCAGTTCGTTTGAGGAAAGATCGTCTGTTATAGGTGGTTTTGATCAGTGTCATGATGATGATGTCTTGATGGGTGAAAGGGAATACAGTATGGGGATCAGCCCATTTGAGAAGCTGTCTTGATGGCCGCCTTGATGCGGAGGTAGGTGCCGCAACGGCAGAGGTTGCCGCTCATGGCAGCTTCGATCTGCTCATCCGAAGGCTTGGGATTGCTTTCGAGCAGAGCGGCCGCATTCATGATCTGCCCGGCCTGGCAGTATCCGCACTGGGGTACATCGTGCTCCAGCCAGGCTTTCTGAACCGGATGATCCCCCTTTTCGGAAAGCCCTTCGATGGTGGTGATCTCCTGGTTGCCGACGCTGGCAACAGGGGTGACGCAGGATCGGGTAGCGGTCCCGTTGAGGTGGATGGTGCAGGCACCGCACTGGGATATTCCGCATCCGTATTTGGTCCCGACCAATTTCAGGTGATCCCTCAGAACCCACAGCACTGGAGTCTGAGGATCCACGTCCACTTCGTGTTTTTTTCCATTTACCGAGAGAACAAAAGAAGCCATGGTGATAGGTTTTAAAGGTATGCTGGATCGATTTTCTTGCAAATCTCAAGATAGGAGTTCACCGGCGAATATCATTTTCATCTATGACACCCTCCTGACACCACTAAGGAAATGGGACCATGAAAAAAAGGTTCAGGTCCATCCTTCGGCCCGGGCCTTTTATTGATAAAGAATCGGCTGATAATTGATACCCATCATTGAATTCGGGCAAAAATAGTTGTAGCCTATTTATGGATTTGAAGTACGTAAAACCAGGTTTATGAAAAGGATATATAGCTTTTTTTCCGGGTTGAAACATCAGACTTCTTACCCGGACCTCCTCACGCTGGGAGTGGGTCTCTTCATGCTATCCGCACTGGCCCTGGCCGGTTGTGTTCAGCAGTCGCGCGGTTTCGTGCTGCCCAAAGGAGATCTCGAATCCGGTAAAGACCTTTTTGTCACCATGAGCTGTAATCAATGCCACAGCATTGGTGATCTGGAATGGAAAGGTCAGGAAGGAGGAGTCCATATCCCCCTGGGAGGAGAGGTAACCTCTATAAAAACCTATGGGGAGTTGGTCACTTCTGTTATCCACCCTTCCCACGAGATCGAAGGGGAATACAAACGCATGGTGCAAAGCGAGGTTAAACGCTCTCCCATGGAGACCTATTATTACAACGAAGTGATGACAGTAGAGGAGCTGACCAATATCGTAACCTATTTGCAATCCGAGTACAAGGTTGTTGTGCCGGAAGAACCCCACTACTACACCGGTAGATAATCCGGAGGGCCCGTCGGGAATGTAGCGGAAGGGCTCTGTAGGCCCACTGCCGTTCTTTTGGGATTCTTTTTTCGAACCTGAACCGATGGGGTTAGTTAAAGAACGGAGATGAAAGCAGGGAGATTCATTCCCTTGACCCGAAAAAGGAAAAATTTCGTGGTCAGGGCACACTATTTTATCTGATCAGAGGGGGATGCCTTTCCGAAAGTCAAAATGGCGTGGCCCTGCCATGGCTAAATCCAGCCCCTTACTGGGTGCAGAAACCAGATCAATGCTTAACCATGGCATACAATGAGGACCTCGCCGATCGAATCCGGGAAAAAATAGCCGGCCAACCCCATTTCACGGAGAAGAAAATGTTCGGTGGCCTGTCCTTCATGTACAAAGGAAAAATGAGCGTAGGCATTATGGGCGATGACCTGATGGTAAGGGTCCTTCCGGAGAAAATATCCGGCTTGTTGTCACGGAAGCACATCGGACTGATGGCTTTCACCGGAAAACCTATGAAAGAATTCGTACTGGTGAAGCCGGAAGGCTGGTCTTCGGAAACAAGCCTGGAAGAGTTCATCCGCCTGGGCCTGGAGCATGCAAACTGGAAAGCGGGCTGATGCCTCTTTCAGAAACATCCGCCCTTGTTGCCGAACGCCTGAATACCTCTCAACCAACTTAACCCACTCAAATCATGCTGACACTGGAAAGCTTTATGGAGGGCGTAGTAGCCCGCAATCCCGGAGAGACTGAATTTCATCAAGCGGTCAGGGAAGTCGTAAGGGATCTTATCCCCTTTACCAACGGAAACAAGGATATGCTCCGCGCCCGTATCCTGGATCGCATTACCGAGCCCGACCGGATCATCACCTTCCGGATTACCTGGGAAAACGACAAGGGGGATGTGGAGATCAACCGGGGATTCCGGGTACAGTTTAATAAGGCCATCGGCCCCTACAAAGGCGGTCTGCGGTTCGACCCTTCCGTTAACCAGAGCATTCTCAAGTTTCTGGCCTTTGAGCAAACCTTCAAGAACAGCCTGACCACGCTACCCATGGGCAGCGGCAAAGGGGGATCCGATTTTAATCCCAAGGGAAAATCCGATCGGGAGGTTATGCGCTTTTGTCAATCCTTCATGTCGGAACTGTATCGCCACATCGGCGCTTCCGTCGATGTGCCCGCCGGAGATATCGGGGTTGGGGCCCGGGAGATCGGTTACCTGTTTGGTCAATATATGCGAATCAGCAATCAGGTAACGGGTACCCTGACCGGGAAAAGCCTGAACTACGGTGGCAGCCCGATCCGGACCGAGGCCACCGGATATGGGGCTGTATACCTGGCACAGGAAGTCCTGGATTATATCCACGAAGGGATTGAAGGCAAGACCTGTCTGCTCTCCGGCTCCGGTAATGTCGCTCTCTATGCAACCCAGAAACTGATCGAGCTGGGAGCCAAACCCATAACGCTTTCCGAGCGCGGTGGCTTACTTCATTACCCAGAGGGGTTCAATCAGGAGCAACTGGATTACCTGATCGATCTGAAAACCATCCAACGCAAGGGCCTGAAGCATTTTACCCAGGAATACGGCGGCACCTACCACGAGAACCAAAAACCCTGGAGCATCCATGCCGACCTGGCCTTTCCGTGCGCCACCCAGAATGAGATCGACACGGAAGATGCCAAAAACCTAATCCGCAATCAGGTACAATTGGTAGCAGAAGGTGCCAATATGCCTACGACAACCGAAGCAGTGGACCTCTTTCACGATTCTGACCTGATCTATTTGCCCGGAAAAGCCGCCAATGCAGGCGGAGTCGCCATTTCCGGCCTGGAGATGACCCAAAATGCCATGCATTATACCTACGGCCGGGAACGCCTGGACAAGGAACTTCATGAAATCATGAAGAAGATCCACAGCACCTGCGTAGAATACGGGGAAACCGGCAACGGGATCAATTATCAAAAGGGAGCCAACATCGGAGGTTTCGTCAAAGTAGCCAATGCCATGCTATCTCAGGGACTCATCTGACCGGAAAGGGAGGCCTCTCCCCGCCTAAAATGCTATCTTGTTCGGCAAAGATTTTATCTATGTCGAAACTGGAAGCTCGCGCCCATGAACTGATGGAAAAATTCAGGGCCCCATTCGACGGTAGCTTTCATCTGGCAGACTATTCCACTTCCTGGAAAGGAACGGAGAACATGCAAAACCTCTCCGGCAAAAAACTGAAGAAGGAGGTCAAGGATTATCTGGAAAATAACCTCAAGGAATTGAAGGACTCCCAGGAGCTTCTCTGGGCAAGCAATGTGCGCTCTGTCCTGTTGGTGTTCCAGGCTATGGACGCCGGAGGGAAGGATAGTACCATCAAACACGTCATGTCGGGGGTGAACCCGCAAGGTGTGGACGTCCACAGCTTCAAACGCCCCTCGGCCGAGGAACTGGACCACAATTTCCTCTGGCGTTATTGGCGGCGCATGCCCGAACGGGGACGGATCGGTATCTTCAACCGCTCCTATTACGAGGAGGTACTGGTCGTAAAAGTACATCCTGAGATCCTGGATTCCAGGCCAATTCCCTATGGGATGAGAGGCGAATCTTTTTGGGACGCCCGATACGAGGACATCAACCACATGGAGCGCCACCTGTTCCGCTCCGGCACGGTCATTCTGAAATTTTTCCTCCATGTCTCCCGGGAAGAACAAAAAAACCGATTCCTGGATCGGCTCAACGAGCCCGACAAGCATTGGAAATTCTCCGAATCGGACATCGTGGAACGGCAATTTTGGGATCAATACATGCAAGTCTTTGAGGAAGCCATCCAGGCTACCTCCAAACCCTGGGCTCCCTGGTATGTCATACCGGCCGATAACAAATGGAAGATGAGGGCTCTGGTGTCTGTGATCATCTCTGAAACCATACAGGATCTGGACCTTCGTTATCCGGAAGTTTCGGAGGAAAAAAGGAAACGCCTGCTGGAAATCAAAAAGCAACTGGAGCAGGAATAGCAAGGCTGGTTTCCGGTCCAAACCAACCCAGCTGGGCCAACCAAAAGAGTCGCTTTTTCGGCAACTTTTCTATCTTTCCTCCAAATGCTTCATCATGAAAATCCATCTTTCCTTTCTCTGTTTATTGATATTTACCCAATGGATCATGTCTTGTGAACCCACTGCGCCGAAAGGAGGCGATACCGCTGTCATTCACCCGGAAATCTGGCCTCAGGCGGACGGTGGGATCCCCATCGATCCCGAGATCGAAGCCCGGGTCGATGAAATCCTGGCTACCTTGACCGTAGAGGAGAAGGTTGGCCAGACCATTCAGGGGGACATCAACTCCATTAGCCCGGAGGATGTGCGGCGGTACCGCCTGGGCTCCGTTCTCAACGGCGGCAACTCGGCCCCGAACAAAGACGTCCGATCCGCCCCCGAAGTGTGGCTCGAACTCGTCGATGCTTTTTGGGAAGCTTCCATGGATACCAGCAACGGCCGAAAAGCCATCCCCTTGCTCTGGGGCACAGACGCCGTCCACGGTCACAACAACATACCCGGAGCCACCTTTTTCCCGCACAACATCGGACTGGGAGCCACCCGGAATCCGGACCTGATCCGCAAGATCGGAACCGTGACGGCCCGCGAAGTATTGGTCACCGGCATGGATTGGACTTTTGCCCCCACCCTGGCCGTTGTCAGGGACGATCGCTGGGGCCGCACCTATGAAGGCTATTCCGAAGATCCTGAAATCGTCGCTCAATATGCCCCGGCCATGGTGGAAGGCTTGCAAGGCAAAGCCGGAACCGACGACTTCCTCAGCGACGAACACGTGCTGGCTACAGCCAAACACTTTCTCGGTGACGGCGGCACGGTCAATGGAAAGGATCAGGGGGATAATGTCGATACCGAGGAGGATTTCCGGGATATTCACGGCGCGGGTTATCCCCCGGCGATAGAAGCCGGCGCTCAAACGGTGATGGCTTCCTTTTCCAGTTGGCACGGACAAAAAATGCACGGCAGCAAGCCCTTGCTTACCGATGTTCTGAAAGGTCGGATGAATTTCAACGGTTTTGTAGTCGGCGACTGGAACGGGCATGGCCAACTTCCGGGAGCCAACAATGGAAACAGCCCGGGTGCCCTGCTGGCCGGTCTCGATATGTACATGGCTCCGGACAGTTGGAAGGATCTCTATGAAAACACTCTGGCTCAGGTCAAATCCGGGGAAATCCCCATGGAGAGGCTGGATGATGCGGTCCGCCGAATATTACGGGTAAAGATCCGTTTGGGACTGTTTGAAAAGCCCAGACCTTCCGAGCGGAAATATGCCGGTCGGTTTGAGCTTCTGAGCAGCAACCAACACCTGGAGGTAGCCCGGCAGGCCGTTCGGGAATCCCTTGTAATGCTGAAAAACAACGGCGGCCTGTTACCTCTAAAACCCGATCAGACCGTTCTCGTCACCGGAGACGGCGCCGACAACATCGGAAAACAATCCGGCGGATGGAGCCTTTCGTGGCAGGGCACGGGAAATACCCAAGCCGATTTTCCGAACGGAACCACCATCTGGGAAGGCATCCGTAAGGCGGTAGAGGCCGGTGGCGGCAAAGCCCTTTTAAGCGCCGACGGCAGCTACCCGGCAAAACCGGATGTTGCGGTAGTCGTTTTCGGAGAAGATCCCTATGCCGAGTTTATGGGAGATCGCGACAACCTGGACTTCGAATCGGAGGAAGGTCTCAACCTGCTCCGGTCGCTACAAGACGCAGGCATCCCCACCGTTTCCATTTTCTTGTCCGGCCGGCCCTTGTGGGTAAATCCCGAGCTCAATGCCTCGGATGCCTTCGTGGCCGCCTGGCTCCCCGGCTCTCAGGGGGGGGCAGTAGCGGATGTATTGATCGCCCAACCCGATGGCAGCGTTCCTTTCCCCATGACAGGCAAACTTTCGTTCTCCTGGCCCAAAACAGCCGGCCAGACGCCCCTGAACCGGGGAGACGAGAACTATGATCCCCTCTTCCCCTATGGTTTCGGCCTGTCCTACGACGACGAATCCGAATTGGCTCAATTGTCAGAAGAGCCCGATCTCGAACGGGATGCTGCATCTCAGAACGTATTTTTTGCCTCCGGAAAAGGAGCCGGTACCTGGCGCTTGCAGGGAGTTGCCGAAGGTACGGCCACCCTGGTAGTGGATGCGCGAACTCAGGTAGGAGAAGCCTTGACCATACAATCCATAGACCGCAATGCGCAGGAAGACGCCAAGCAGGCCATCTGGAGCGGGACAAGCCCGGCCCAGGTCACCATCATCGGACCGACCTCGGACTTTAGCCGCCAGTCCAACGGGGACATGGCCCTTACTTTTGAGTTTCGCGTGGATAAAAGTCCCGAGAAACCGGTCTTCCTTTTTGTAGATTCCGAAACCGGCGGACGAACCGAACTGGATATTACCTCTATCGTCAGGGAAGCTCCGGCCGATTCGTGGGTCCGATCGGACATTACATTGAGTTGTCTTGAAAAGGCCGGGGCAGATATGAGCAAGTTGACTTCCATTTTCGGCATTTCCACCGAGGGCGCCTTGGGAATGAGTTTTTCCGATGTCCGTCTGGAGTCGAACGAAGGTCAGGCCATCTGCCCCTGAAAAGGGATGGTCGCCGGCTTTGCTTCCCGGGTACCACCCTAAATTTAGTATATGGAGTTGATCGTGAAGACCTTTGCCGGTCTGGAGGGCGTTTTGGCTGAAGAACTCAGAAACCTGGGAGCCGAGGAAATCGAGCCCGGGAACCGGGCCGTTCAATGCCAGGCTACCCTTGAGGCGATGTACCGGATCAACCTGGAGGCCCGGACCGCCCTTCGGGTACTTGTGCCGTTCGCCCGCTTCAAAGCCAAAAACGAGGATCAGCTCTACCAGGAGATCAAGCGGATAGACTGGGGAAAAACGCTGAGCCTGAGTAAAACCTTTGCCATCGATGCCGTCACGGGCGGCCCCTTGTTCAAACATTCCCGCTATGCGGCCCTGAAGGCCAAAGATGCCATCGTGGACCAATTCCGCGAACGAAGCGGCAAACGTCCGGACGTCGATACCGAAAACCCCAACCTTCGGATCAACCTGCACATCAAATACGACAAGTGCACTTTGTCGCTGGATAGCTCCGGGGACTCCCTGCACAAACGAGGATATCGAACCAAGACCGTAGAGGCTCCCATCAACGAAGTTCTGGCCGCCGGCATGCTCAAGCTGGCCGGATGGCCCAGGCCCATGCCCTTTCTGGATCCCATGACCGGCTCCGGCACCCTGGCCATTGAGGCGGCCTTGATGGCCTGTCGGATCCCGCCCCAGCTGCCGGGTCGGAGGTTTGGCTTTCAGCAGTGGTCTAATTTCGACAACCGGGTCTGGGATAAGGTCGTACGGCAAGCTCGGGAGGCCGTCAATAAGGATTGGCCGCACCCCATTCGGGCCAGTGACCGCGACTATCGGGCCGTGGAGGCGGCCGTCGTTAATGCCCGGGCAGCCGGCGTCCAAACGCGGATCGATATCCGCAAAGCCGGTTGGGAACAGTTAAATCCCGGAAAGCCCGGCCTCCTGATCATGAATCCTCCCTACGATGAGCGATTGCCCGTAGAACACGTGGTGGATGCTTACAAAAAAATAGGAGACCACTTTAAGCTGGCCTACGCGGACTGGGAAGCATGGATCATTTCCTCTCATAAAGATGCGGTCAAACACATCGGACTCCGGGCTTCCAAAAGAACCACTCTCTTCAACGGCCCCCTGGAATGCAAATTCCTGAAATTCGAAATGTATAAAGGAACAAAGAAGCAGGATCCTGGGTAAGCCCTGGTCCCTGAGACGAGTCTTTTTCTTTCCGGACGGAGAAGACTTCCTCTAAGGTGATCCTTCAAAGAGGGAGAACACAGCTATAGGTTGAAAACCCGGAAGGCGGCCAAGAAAAATTCTCAATAGACCAGGGTGACGGTCTCGCAATTGTCCTGGTTGACCACTTCGTCGGGTTGGCCGGTAACCGTAGTCTGCGTTCGATTATTTACCGTTACGCTTACGACCAGGCGAGCCAGGATGGTATGCGTCCCGGACGACACGTTAATAACGATGGTTTCTCCCGGACCTACTGAGAATTGTCCCGGCCCATTTACCGAGGTGAAAGGATCGTCCACGTTCACTTGTAGAATGCCCGTATTGGAGGAATTCCTCACCAGGACCCCATAAGTATTATTTTTTTCGCATTCATCCTGACAAGAAAAAAGAAAGAAGGGTAAGGAAATAAGGAGGACGGCAAATAAGGTTTTCATGCAAGCTTTTTCTTTGCGATGGGGACATACCCATAAGGCTCCTGATAAAGGTAGAAGAAAAGGTGGATATACCCTTTAAGTGGAGAATCGAAAGAGACCGGCTGCCTGTCCCAGGCGCATGTCAGCTCAGGGCAGCGCGGTAAAACCTCTGTTGTTGAGTGTATATGAGTCTTGGCAGATGCCGGACCGGCAGGCGGGTAAACTTATCCTGCCGCAAAAAAATTAATCCACTTTGGTGACGGTACCCACTCCCGAAATACGCTGATTTATGGTGGGCGGGTTCCCTTTGAACCGGATGTTCCCGACTCCGCTGACTCCCACATCGAGCAATTCGGTGACGGTCACATCCGCATTTCCGGAGCCGCTGATCCGGATAATAACCTCCCGGGCATTCAGCTCGAAGCCATTCAGGTTTCCGGAGCCGGAAAGCCGGTAATCCAGCCGGTCGGCAGCTCCTTCCAGAAATACGCCTCCCTCTCCGGATACATCGATGCGGAGTTGATTGACTTCCGCTCCGATGTCGAAACTCCCGGCCCCCGAGAGAGCGAGCTCGAGCAGATCGTTTTGCAGGAAGTTTTCCGAAACCACCTCACCGGTACCTCTTATTCCTAAAAAGCGAACCTGCTTCAGGCCCGCTTCGATGACCAGTTGGTCCCCGCCTCTGTAGCAGCCCGGTACACCCACGATCCAGATCCCGTTTTCAATTCTGTTCTCCAGGTAATCCAGTAAGTCTTCATTTCCGGTGAGAAGGATCTCCTGATCGGCATCCTGCCGAATTCGCAGCAGGGTAGGTATTTCCAAAGCGATCCCTTCCACTTCAGGAAGAAAGAGTTCGCGGGTTTCTATATCCCCGCCGATGGTCCGGCATCGGTCATCCCAATCACAGGAGGTCAGACCAACAAGAAGCAGGATGCCAAAAAAACAAACCCTTGTCAGTTTTTTCATAAGGTTTTCTGATTTAATGGGCCAACGATGGGGATAAGCCAGCTTGAAGGAAACGGTACTGCTCAAGGCCTCCGGTTGCCAAACCAACCGAAGCGGAAGCCCAATCCAGCCATCCAGCCCCGGAAATCCTCGTCGGTGTAATCCGGCACCTCGTCTTGGGTGCCCCATACCAGGCGGTATCCGAACGTTCCGTATATCCGGAACCAACGCGCTACATTCAGTTCGGCTCCAATTTCAGGGGTCAAAGCCATGATGCGATCCATATCGTTGAAAGAGGCTCCGGGTTGATCGAATTGAATATTCACAGCCCCCCAGCCCACCCGGGCACACACATAAGGATGGACCACGGCATGGGTTTTGTAGGAATAACCCAGCCAGAGCCCTCCGTGTACCAGATCAACCTGGTCGATATTCAGATTATCGTCTACGATCACGGAGTAATCCAGGGCTCCCATGCCGTAGGCGCCAATGAAAAAGCTTTCGATCACCACGCCGCCACCGCCGCCGATCCCGGTCGGAATATCGTTGGAAACCCCGAATTCAAATATGGGACCTCCGAAACCTCCCACTACACGAGCCTTTCCAAAAAGGGTCTCATGCTGGGCAGAAGCTGTCGAAATGAGCATAGCGAGGACTGCGAAACAAAGAATGTGTTTCATAACGAATTGTTTTTCAATTGTCTAGTAATGGCGGACTTTTAGAACCGAAGGCCTCCGCTAAAGCCTATCCACATGCTGACCGTTCGGCCATTCCGGGTTTTCTGATGAAAGGTATAGGGCAACAAATGGGACTCGTACTCCCCGCTCTCCGCATTTCTCCGGTCAGAAGCCAGGATCGAAAAGTTGGGACCCGCGAAAAAGCTCAGCCGGCGCCACAAAACGCGATCAAAAGAAAATTCAAAGCGGGTCAGCAAATTCAACTGGTCGGTCCAGCCTTCCAATTCATTAACATGCTGGACGACGCCTTCTGCGTGCAGGCTCCAGCCGGAACCCAGGCGGAAAAGCGTACCCAAGCCATAACCGAGCGTCCAGCTGACCGGCGTTTCGACCGTCATATCCGGATTCAGATCGTCCCAGCGCATACCCAACCGGAGGATGTTGTAAAAACGCTGGGCGCCGAATTTATACCCCGTATTGACCCAAAAGATCTCGCTGGTGGCCAGTTCGAACCGGTTGTATCCTTTTTTAATGATGTTGAACAAACCGATGGGAATTCCGGAAACGGTATCCGCCACGTTGATCAAACCCAATTGAACACCCCGAACCTCCCGGGCCTTATTGTAGAACAGGCTGTATTGCCCGGACCGAACGTTTTCGGCCCTGTTGTATAATAGAGATGCCTGGAGCTGTGCATTACCCCCATTCCGATTGAAAATTCCGGAGACCTGGACCAGGTCAGCCCCCTCTTTGGCTCTATTGAAAAACAGGGAAGTTTGTGTACCGGAGGTCAACCCACGGGAATAATTAAACAATCCGGCAACCTGAGTGGCAGAGCTGGCACCGGAAATATTGAATAAGCCGGCTACCTGCACCCCGCGGACCTCCTGTCGAGCCAGGTTGAAGAACCCTCCTACCTGTGTGCCTTGTACTTGTCCCCGAACGGTATTGCCCAAGCCGGCTACCTGCACCCCTTCCACGTTTTCGTAAACGGTATTCACGATCCCTCCTACCTCTACTCCGTCTACCCCGCCGTTTATTCCCCAAAGCAGATTGACGGAAACCTTGTTGGTCAGCTCGTGGCTCTCTGTGAAATTGGTACCCAGGATGGGCAAGACCGTGACCTGGGCCTTTCGATAGGAAGAGGTCTCCTCGGCCCTTTCAGGTTGAGAGGTGAGCTGCCACTGGCGCCGATATTGATCTATGGTGGGAACGTATACCTTGTCGCCGCCCGGAAGACTTTCGTAAAACTGCGTTTCGATCAATGGCAATTCAGCCAATCTTTTCTCCCGCTCCCGAAAAGAAGCTGCCAGTTCGGCATCCGTCATCTGGGGGGAGGAAGTCGAATTTTTTTTGGGAAGGGATGGGGTTTCGGATGAGGTAACGGTTTCCCGCGGAGGTTTTTCCTGTACACTTAGTTCTTCGGCTGGGAGGATATTGGGTTTCAAAACGATGAAACCGTTCCTTTCTACCGGTATGATGGAGGCTTCCTCCAGCAAACTTTCCAATACCGAACCCAGGGGTTGCTGAGTCTGAGAATAAGACACCTTCTGCTCAACCGGAACAAAAGAGCGGCTGTAAACAAAGGAAATGGCATACGATTCCTCCAATCGGTGAAGAACCTTCCCCAGCGATTCCTCCCGGACGTGAAGATCCACCCGGGTAGCCAGCAGCTGCGCGCTCGCAACCGAAGCGGCGGATACCAGCAAAAGGATCAGTGCCGATCTTTTGATAGCCATAGGGTCTTCTCTCGGTTCCTAGTTGCAGCCCGGCCCGCTGATGAGCCAGCTGTTTTCCCCTGTTTCTTCCAACCGGAGTATCGTAGCTTCCGTGATCAGTTGCAAAACGCTCTCCAATTCCTGATCCCGGATCTCTCCTATATTGATGTCGCAGTTTCCGGCATTCTCGTTCGCCAACCGGATATCGGCTCCGTAGAATCGCTCCAGGTCCCGGACAGCATCTCGCAGAAGGATCCCTTCCAGGTAGAGCACCTGTTCTTTCCAGGCCGTGGCATTGGGAGAGGCTTCCTCTACTTTTTCCAACACCCGGTTCTCTACCACTACCCGAGCAGCTTCCTTTTCCCTCAAATCGACTTTCTCGCCGGCAACATCCAGCGACACCTCCACCCATCCGGATAGTACGTCAACCCTTACCTCTTCCTCATCCGGGTAAGCCCGCACATTGAAAGACGTGCCTACGACCCGGGTGGTTGCACCATCGGTGAGGACTAAAAAAGGGCGTTCGGGATCCGGGGTGACTTCAAAAAAAGCTTCGCCTTCCAATTTCACCCGGCGGGAACCTTCTTTCTCCTCGTAGGAAAAGGCGGAGCGTTGGTTGACCCAGACCCGGGAACCATCCGGCAACTCAATTTCTTGTCGTTTGTCTTGCGTGTTGATCACGACCTCCGGGCCAGCCATCGTATCTTTCTTTGTCGGCCACAGAAACCACAAAGCCATACCGAGAAGGAGGACAATGGATGCCGCAACCCAATAGGTATTCGGGATCATTCGCCGGGGAATGATAGCGCTCCCGGAGCCGCTTCCCCCTTCCAGACGGTCCAGCTTTTCCTCCACCCGCGCCCAGGCGCGACCGGTATCAACCGGCGGAGAAGCAGCCTCTTCCTCGCTAGCATCCCAAAGCGCCTGCATTTCCTGGAAAAACTTCCGGTTGTCGGGATCGGCTTGCAGCCAGGCAGCCAATGCCTCGGCCTGCGCCTCCGTCGCATTGCCCGACAGGTGCGCTGCGATCCAGTCCAGTTGTTTTTCCTCGTGATGTGCCATATCTATTTCTGATGCTTGCTAACCCACTTTACCCCCATTGCGCCTTTCCCCTTTTTACCAAAAGAGATGTAAATATCCCTTTAGGCGGTTTCGCATATGCTTCAATGCCTTGCCCATTTGGTTTTCTACCGTCTTGATCGAAATGTCCATGCGGTCGGCAATTTCCCGATAGCTGAGTTCCTCTTGCCGGCTCAACTGGAAGATGGCCCGGCACCGGGGCGGTAAATCGTCGATCGCTTCCTGAATGTGATCCTGGAGCTCACCTTCCAAATACCTCTCTTCCGCATTGTCTGCGGTACGGGATTCCGGTTCGGGCATCCATTCCTCAACATGAAAATGACGCTGCCGGCGAAGATGGGCCAAAGCCTCGTTGATGGCCATACGCCGCAAATAGGCAGAAAGGGAAGTTTTGACTTGCAGGTTTTCCCGTTTGACCCAAAAACGAACGAAGACTTCCTGGGCCAGATCTTCGGAGAGATTTTCATCCTTAACCAGGCGTCGAATGGCTTGACAGACCGAAGGGTATTCCTGCTCAAACAACTCCTTTAGCGCCAGCCGGTCTCCGGACTGAATGCGAGTGAAGAGAGAAGATTGGTCTTGGCCGGTCATAACGCGTGGAATGAGAGGTGCTTTTAGCTCCGCAACTTCAAAAGTAGGGGTTTATCTCTGCTTGGGGAGGTAGATTCGACAAAGTTGGCCAAATTTGCGAGGGAGGTCCCGAACCGATCAACCAAGGGTCAACGGACTTCTGTATTTTGCAGATATAAGATGAATTAGTCCCATGTTCTACTACTACTCCCGACTTGCGATAACCGTCATGCTTCTTGGGCTGGCCCTTGTCTTTCAAATCACCTCCGGATGGAACGCTTCTTGGCCTTTTTTTGCCGGCGCCGGCGCCTTGATCCTGATCTATTTGCTTTTGGGGACCACCCGGCTGGCTTTTCAGGCTTTGCAGCGGGGCAATGTCAATATGGCCGAAAGGCTGTTGCGACAGACCCTATTTCCCGGTCTATTGGTCAAAAACAACCGGGCCCAGTATCATTTTGTTAAAGGACTGATTCATCTGCAGTACAAAGAGTTGGACGATGCGCAAGGAGAGATCGAAAAGGCGATCCAGACCGGTCTGACCCGAAAAAAAGAGGAGGCGCTGGCCCATTTGAATCTGGCTCACATCCACTTTGTCCAAAGTCGTCCTCAGGAAAGTCGGTCCTCTCTGAAAACTGCCCGGTCGATCCCGGCGGATGACCTGCTGCTGCAGGAGCGATTGGACGAATTGGAAAAAGCACTCGGCCGGAAGTTTCCTTCTCTGAACTGACTTGGCCGGGAAATCTTATTTTTACGAAAAATAAAAAGTATGCTGTCGATTAATATTTACGTGCGGTTTGCCTTGATGGGTGTTTTACTGATCGGCGGAACGATCCTGGCTTTTCTCTTTGGTTTTTGGTATGCTCTTCCCCTGCTGTTGATCGGACTGACCCTTCTGGTGGGATATCTTCTATTGGGTACGGTACAGTCCGCCTCCGTCGCCATGCAGGCAGGTGACTTCGACAAAGCGGAAGCGAGATTGGGATTGACCTTGACTCCCCGTTTGCTTTATGCCACCAACCGGGCCTATTTTTATATGCTGAAAGGCACCATCGCAGCTAATCGCCACCAGCCGGACGAAGCGGAAGCCCACCTGAAAAAAGCCCAGTCGATCAAAATCCCCACCCCCAATGAAAAAGCCATGCTGGAGCTTCAATTGGCCAATATTGCCGCTTCCAAAGGAAAATGGACGCAAGCGCAAAATCATTTTCGGGAAGTCAAAAAACTCAGTGTGACCGATGCTACGGTCAAAGAACAGATCAAAATGTTCGAAAAAGCTCTGAATCAGCAAAAGCAAGCCCGTTCTATGGGGCAGCGGGGCGTACGGCCCGGAGGCAAACGCCGCCGGCCCAAAATGCGGTAGAGAGGGATGGGGTGTGAGTTGGGGTATTGGCGAACTCCGAATATTCAAGTTGTTTTCAAGGCGCTCAGGTTTGGGTTCTGCATCCATCCGGTATCAACTCGTTTTCCTTCCCGATAAGCTCCTGACCACCACGTTGAGAAAGAGAATAGCGGCCAGGAAAGCCGCTACACGGGCAATGATGTTTCCCCACCGAACATAAAAGGTGATCTGATCATTGAAGAGCATGCTTTGTCGAGCGGCTCCGGTTCGATTGTAAGCGATCTGTTCCCGGATGATTCCCCTCTGGTCCAAAAAGGCGGAAATGCCGGTGTTGGCCGCTCTCCCGATGGCGCGTCGGGTCTCGATGGCCCGCAGGGATGCGAATCGCATATGCTGCCGATGGCCCGGCGTATCGTCCCACCAACCGTCGTTGGTCATCACGAAAAGCGCCTCGGCCCCCGAGCGCACATAGCCCGTGACAAATTCTCCAAATACCGATTCATAACAGATCAGCGTCCCTACCCGGCCAAACGGAGAGGCAAAGGCGGTGCGATCGTTCTGAGACGCCAAACCGGCCGTAGTCCCGCCGACTTTATCCACAATGGGCTTGAAGATCCAGAGTACATCCTGAAAGGGGAAGATCTCTACCCCGGGTACCAGTTTGGATTTTTTATAAACCGGTATTTCCGTTTCTCCTATCGTGAGCTGCACCGCAATGTTGCTCGATTCGTAGCTGAGCGTATCTCCGGTACGAGTCACATAGACCCTTTTATGCCGGGAAGTCTGATCGTCGTTGGCCAGGATCTCGTATGCGCTGATCCCGATGAGGAGGTTCAAGCCCGGATGATCCTGATAATGCTGTTCCACTTCCCGAATGGCCGGATGGCTCCGGGGTCTTTCGATCTCGTAATTCTGTATGACGGCCTCGGGCCATACTACGTAGCGGGTTTGCGGGCGGATCAGGGAATCCGTCAGACGGATCATTTGATCCACCTGTACGGAATTAGGGACGCTGAATTTCACATAGTGCGGTTCGTAATTGGGTTGCACCACCACGACCTCCACCGGTCGCCCTTTTTCCTCGTAGGAATAAAAAAGGTACAAGGACAATGCAATCGGGAGGATCAGCAAAGCTCCTGCCTGAATAGCCAGACCGCGAAGTGGCTCTTTTTTTAGATGCATTTGATAGATCCGGAAACCCAATACGTTGCCCAGCAACAGCCACAGCGTGCCTCCGAATACCCCGCTATACTCGTACCATTGCACCAGGGCGGGCCACTCGGCAAAACCATTTCCCAGCGTGAGCCAGGGCCAGGTGAGTTCCCAATTCAGATGGAAAAATTCCCAACTGATCCAATAGGCGATAAAGGCTGCCAGGCCCAGTTGGGGGATCCGGCGTTTGGTGTGGTGAAAAAGCGCCATGGGAAGGGTCATCAGCAGCGAGTTGGCCACGATGGCAAACACGCCGGCTGAAATGGCGGTATTGGCTACCCAGAAAGTGGTGATGATGTTCCACCCCAAAAAGGTCAGAAAGGCATATTTCCAAAAAGTAAATCCGGGCCGGAGTCCTTTCGTTTCGCTGATTTCCTGCTCGACGATCAGAAGCGGAATAAAGCCCAGGAACAGCAAAAAGGGAAAGGGCAACAGAATATCCGGAAAGCCGATGGATAGAAGAAGAATGCTTAATCCGGACAGGGATAACCATCGCCAGGGTTTTCCCTTCTTTAGCCAGATCGGCCGAACCAGCAATACAAGGAAGACAAAAATGGCGAGGAACAAAACCTGGGTCCTGTATCCCCAGAGGAGTTCCTCTTGCGATCGGAGGGCCATATTCCAGGTCATCGCGATCGCCAGGAAACCAAAAACCGCAAGAAGGGAATAGCGCAGGATGGAATTCACGGACAGCTTTAACTTTTTCCGATGCAAGGATAGGGAATGTAAACGAAATTTTAGGGCCCGGCCATATGGCGGAAAGGACAGTTCTCTTCTCCCTGAGGTTACTTAAACGTAGATTCGTTGTGCTTGATCCCTTCTTTCTTCACGCCTCCTTTGAATCTCTATCGGTAAAAGAGGGCTTTTGACTTTCAGCAGGAAAAACAGAAGTTTAGGCATTCAGACGTTTGGAAGGGCCGATTTTCCGATACCCTGACGAGGCGGATCGTACTTCTTCCCGGATGGGGATATGCCCCCCGCTTGTCAGGATCTCCGCTGCGCTCCGACCCGATCCCTGCTTTTCCACTTCACACCCAACCGCCAAGGGCAGAATAGCGGGGCTCAGAACTTGTGTCTCCATAGCCAGACGTTGATAACCGCAGCTGGGCCCCGGAAAGACCACTGTGACGCCCGTCACCGTTCTCGGCGGGAAAATGGCAGAAATTTGTCAGGAACTTTTCAAACAAGCAATCATGAGCAAAAAAATAACCTTCGCCGACCTGATAAATGACGACAAGCCGGTGTTGATCGATTTCAGTGCCGAGTGGTGCGGCCCTTGCAAGGCGATGGCGCCCATTTTGCAGGAAGTGGCAGGGGAGATCGGGGACGATGCGCGCATCGTCAAGATCGATGTAGATGCCAACCCGGCACTCGCCCAGCAGCTTCGCATACAGGGGGTTCCTACTTTCATCCTGTTCCAAAAGGGGGAAATGAAATGGCGCCAGTCCGGCATGCAGTCAGCTTATCAATTAACCAACGTGATCCGTCAACACACCTTGTCATAACCCCGGGTCAAAACCATGAAAACAGTCGGGTGCTTTTACAGGATCGGGGATGGTCGGGGGATCATCTCCGATCTCCTGATTGAATCGTAAAAACCCGGCCTGCCCGTCTACCTTCCACAGCCCTTTGAATAAGCTTGCGAATCCCTCAGAAAAATTGCCGCACCCACGAATGGGATGGAAGGGAAAAGCTTTCGTGCCTGCTGCCGCGTTTTCCGGGATCGCAAACCAAACAGAAAAGTCCTTATTTCAATGTTCCGAGGAATCTATCTTTTTCGGTTTCTATTGTTCTTCTTACTGCTCAGTCCCGGCTTGGTAAATGGCCAGGAAGACACCTATGGAAAACGGGTAAGTCCATTGGAAAGGATTCATTTTGAGCCCATTTTCCAATTGGAACTTTGGGCTTCCTTTTCCCATAATCAGCGAGTTTTCGAAGACAGTACTCAGACTTACCGGCCGGTCGAAGACCGATTTAACCTCATGCTCCGGAGAGCCCGGGCCGGATTCCAGATCGAACCTTACGAGGGTTTGAAATTCCGCTTTATCGGCTCTTTTGATTTCATCGGAAGAGATCTGAACGCCGCGCATACCGGCAATGTGAACAGCGGTGCCCGGCCTACTTTCGACGTCTGGGACGCCCGCCTGCAATGGAAAGTCTTCCGCGAACGGGAGACGCTCTATCTGAACGCAGGCTGGTTCCGGCCGAATTTTAGCCGCGAAAGTGTAACCTCCCCCTGGCAGGTGACCTCCTTTGACAAGGCCTGGTCCATGAATTACGTGCGCCGGCAATTGGTAGGCCTGGGGCCGGGCGCTGCACCCGGGGTCAATATCGGAGGGTTTGCCTACCAGGAAGGACGAAAAGTGAACCTGGAGTACAACTTCGGACTGTTCGTCCCCCAGTACCTGGCCTTTTCCGGAGCCTCCAATGGGTTTAACTTCAGCCCGGTCTTCGTCGCCCGGGGTATAATTCAATTGGGTGAACCCGAATTCAAAAAATATACCCTGGGCCACATCCTGAATGCTTTCAACGAGCGCAAGGGACTCTCGATCGGGGTCGGAGGGTTTGTGGAAGGAAAAAATGATTTATTCGAGTCCAACTACGGTGCTCAGGTAGACTTTCTGCTCAATTGGGGCAGATTCAACCTCGACGGCGATTTCAATTTCCTCTGGCGAGAAGGGTCAAAAAGCTTGAATGGAGCCGGTACGCCGGATCGAATATTCACTACCCACTTTCGTACCGGTCACCTGCGCACCAGCGTCAATTTAACCCTGGGCAAATTTTTCCTGGAACCCGTGTTTATGTTCGTCTACCTCGATGCCCCCATGGACTTGCAAGGGCAGTTGGATGCCATCAACCTGCTCAGCCGGGCCGGGCAGCATCAACAGTATGATTTTGGGATAAACTGGTATCTGGACCGCCAAAAGCTGAAACTCAGCATCCACTACGTCATGAATCGAGGCGCCTTTGGCGAATTGGGCCCGGGCGCTATCGGCAACAATTATCTGTTTCAGAATGGCGTAGGGCCTATTTTGCGGGGCGATTATCTCGGTTTGGGGCTCAATCTGGGGCTTTAAAGGCCGGCTCCCCTCTTGGAAGTCAACGGGTAGGCTCGCGTGCTACCCGATTTCCCAAAAAGCATAACCCAGGGTTCTGGATTTAAGCCAGCAATCGAAGTACTTCCCGAGCGATTTGTCTTTCTTCATTGGTCGGCACCACCAACAGCTTAATCGGGCTTGGCGCAGCCGAAATGTCCTTAACCGGGCCTTGGGGCAAGGCCTCGTTTTTCTGTTCATCCAGGATGAATCCCAAATGGCCAAGCCCTTCTACGACCGATCGGCGGATTCGGGAGCTGTTTTCCCCAACCCCGGCGGTAAAAACCAAAGCGTCGGCCTTCCCCAGCACGGCCAGATAACTCCCAATATATTGCCGGATCCGGTACACGTACATATCCAGTGCCAAACGGGCTGAGCTTTCCCCGTTCTGAGCAGCGGATTCGATCTCCCGTAAATCCGAAAAGCCCCCAATTCCTTTCAGGCCGCTGTTTTTGTTGAGGTCGGTCTCAATATCCGCCAGCGCCCATCCATGTTCATGCACCAGGTGAAAGATCAGGGAAGGATCGATGTCCCCGCTCCGGGTGCCCATGACCAGGCCCGGGAGAGGGCCCATACCCATGGAATTTTCAACGGATTTTCCCTCTTTCACAGCAGTCATACTGGCACCGTTACCCAAATGAGCGATGATCAGATTGACGTCTTCTTTTTCGAAATAAGCCTGACAGGTCTCGGTCACAAAGCGGTGGGAGGTGCCATGGAAACCGTATTTGCGTATGCCGAATTCCCGGTAGTATTTCTCCGGGACCGCATATCGATAAGCGTAATCGGGGATAGTCTGATGAAATGCCGTGTCGAAAACACCGACCTGTATTACATCCGGAAAGATCTCTTCGGCGATTTCCACGCCCAACAAATTCGGGGGATTGTGCAAGGGGGCCAGGGTGATCAATTTCCGAACCGTATCCTTTACGGCCTGCGTGATCCGAACGGAACCGGAGAAAGCCTCTCCCCCGTGTACCAGGCGATGCCCGATGGCCCGGAGGCTGGATTTTTGCCGGAGGGAGGTTTCCAAAAGTTTTTTTCCGATCCTCTCGAAAGCCGAACGATGGTCAGGCCGATCCAGGGGGATTTCCTCTTCGCGGAATTCTCCCTCCGTCGATTTCCAGGCATGTTTAAAGACACCCTCCGCTGTTCCTATCCGCTCCACTTGTCCGCGGGCCACCATTCCCAGATCATCCAGATCAAAAAGCGTGTATTTGATAGAGGAGCTACCTGCGTTTACTACCAGGATCATGCGGGCTGGGGTTTTTGTTTACTCCGGACCCGTACTTCCTGCGCCTGAATAGCAGTGATGATCACCGTGTTGATCACATCTTCGATGGTTGCTCCCCGGCTCAGGTCATTGACGGGTTTGTTGAGTCCTTGCAGCATGGGGCCAATGGCCATGGCCCCGGTTTCCCGCTGAACGGCCTTGTAGGTGTTGTTCCCGGTATTGAGGTCCGGGAATATCAAAACGGTGGCCCGGCCGGCCACATCTGAATCCGGCATTTTTTTGGCGGCTACACCGGGGTCCACAGCGGCGTCGTATTGGAGGGGGCCTTCCACCGCAAGATCCGGCCTTCTTTCCCGGATCAGCTGAGTAGCTTTCCGAACTTTTTCTACCTCCTCCCCTTTCCCTGAGCTGCCCGACGAATAAGAAAGCATGGCTACCCGCGGGCTGATACCGAAGGTTTGGCTGGTTTCCGCAGAAGCGATGCCTATTTCCGCCAGTTCCTCTGCAGTGGGATTGGGGTTTACCGCACAATCACCGTAGACCAGCACCCGGTCGTCCAGAGCCATAAAAAAGACGGAGGACACCACGTTGAAACCGGGCTGGGTTTTGATGAACTGCAAGGCGGGCCTGATGGTGTGCTGGGTGGTATGTCGTGCGCCTGAGACCATCCCATCCGCCAACCCTTTGTAAACCATCATGGTGCCGAAATAGGAAACGTCTGCCATGACATCCCGGGCAATATCCATGGTGATGCCTTTGTGTTTGCGCAAACCGTAGAAGGTGTTGACAAAATCCTCGAAGCCTTCATAGCTCAGCGGGTCCAATATCTGCAAGTCTTCCCGGGAGAAATTGAGCCCCAGGCGGCTTATTTTTCGTTCCAGCTCCTCCACTTTACCGATGAGGGTGATCTTGACCAGGTCATGGTTCAGCAGATGCTCTGTGGCGCGAAGGATCCGTTCATCTTCTCCTTCGGGGAGGACAATGTGCATTTTTTGTTCCCGGGCTTGCTGCTGAAGGGTGAAGAGGAACATACCCGGTGTGATCCCCCGGGGTTGGAAAGCAATGACCTGCTCCTCGATGGCTTGTGTATCCACGTAATCCTGGAAAAGCTGGATACCCAGGCGGATCTTGCGTTTGTTCCGGATGTTCAGCTTGCTTTTCACCAGGAGAGCCTTCTGGCTGGTTACCAGGGTATCTGAATCGACAGTGAGCAAGGGGATGTCATCTCGCAGACCATCCAAAAGCCTAAGGAGTTGGGGCTCGGGGTTGAAACCTCCTGTGAGAATGATCCCGGCCAGGGAGGGATAGTTCTTGGAATGATGAGCCAGAACGGATGCCATGATGATATCCTGACGGTCGCCGGGGGTGATGACGGCCTGCTTCTCGCTGAGGTGTTGAATAAAATGAGGGACTTGCATGGCGGCCACTAGAATCCCATAGGCCAGTCGGTCGAGGTGCTCTTCCCCATGAATGACCTTGGCACCCAGTTGTTCTTTGATCTCCAACATGGTGGGGCTACCCAGGATCCGGTCTTCCGGGATGGCGTAAACCAGTATTCCCTCCGGAAGTTCCTTCCGGGCCCGCTTCAGAACGGACTCCCGCAGATCGGGGCTCACCCGGTTGATGACCACGCCAACCACCTTGCACTCATTCTTCTCAAAAGAATCGATGGATTGGTTTATGTTTTGATAAAGTTCGTCCAGGGTGTTCCGGTGAGCGTTCTGAACGATCAAAACCGGGGCGGAGAGATTGCGAGCGATCTCCGCATTTACATTCAACTCGAAAGCGGCTCCTTCCCCTTCAAAATCGGTGCCCTCCACCAGCACGAAATCCATCTTGGATTCCATGGCTTTGTATTTGCCGATGATCGCCTCCACCATCTCATCCAAATGTCCGCGACTCAGCAGGTCGGCTGCTTTTTCGCGCGTCATGGCATAGCATTCATCAAAATCCAGATGCTTTTCCACGCGTGAATGCAAAAGGGTCAGATGATCGTCTTTTTCGCAGGTAATGCCTTTGCGGTGAATGATCGGCCGGAGGATGCCGACATTAGGGGTCTTGCGCAAGATGAGCTCCAACAATCCCAGGCTCACCAGCGATTTGCCGGATTCGGCCTCAGTCGTTGCGATATACAGGGTTTTAGCCATGGCTATCGAGATTATCTGACAATATAGGTTAAGACTATTAACCCAACGTAAAAAGAAAAAATAGAAAGCCGGCCTGGATTGAAAACCCAGGCCGGCTTCTCTTTGGCGAGCGTTGGATCCTAGTATCCCCGGGCTTCCCGCAGAGAAACTCTGACACCATCGCGGAAACCGACGACCCAGGGATTCTTGTATCCCTGACTTTTGAGGCTGCGCATACGGGCAACCGCATCGTCGTAGTTTCGGTAGTTTCCGAGCAGTACCTTTTGCAAGTTACCTTCGGATTCGACAGTCACATCCGGCATGCCGTCGTATTTGGCCGGCACGCTGCGGTAAGCACCTACCTGGACGCGAAACACCACACCCTGGTTGAAGTTTTCCTCAACGGGTCGGTTGGGTTCCGGGCGGTTGGAGGGCTCCGGCGGAGGCATGTTTTGCAGTTGATCCACCTGATTGTTCAGGTCGCTGATAATCTGGTTGGCATCGTTCAATTGAGTGGTCAGCTGGTTGTTCTGCTGCTGGAGCATAGTGAGCTGATCCGTCTGCTGACTCAATTGATTCTGCAAACGGGCGATCTCGGATTTGGCCTGAAGCGCTTCCTGCTGGTAAGCAACTTTGTCTTCAGTCAATTTCTTCAAGGCCGCCGGATCCTTTTTGTAATCTTTGGCCATCTGTTTCCAACGCTTTTCTTCGTCTTTGGAAAGCTCTTCCTGAGCCTGGATGGAAACGGAAGCCAAAACAAAAGTTACAGTGCATAATAGTGCTAAAAATCTCATTGCGTCAATGGTTTTTGGTGAGAATTCACTGTCAAAAAGCAATAAAACAGGGGCAAATTAATCTAATTTCACCTCTATGTTACTCAAAATAACGGTTTTATGGGGTTTTTATTGACAATTGCATTCCACAATTTAAAATAATATCTCTTCAGGTTTCTACTTCCCGGGGCTCTTCACCGGTTTTTGACTCCCCGATGGAGTGCTCGTTGAACAAGGTTACTTTTTCCAAAGAGTTCTGAAAAGCATTGCCGTAGATCTCCCATGAGGTCATAAACAAGGCGGCGATCACCGGCCCCAGAATAAAACCCGTCACGCCGAATAAAGCCAGGCCTCCCAACGTACTGAACAGGATCATGAGGTCGGGAAGCTGGGCATCCTTACCCACCAGAGACGGCCTGATCAAATTGTCGATATTGCCGACTACCACGATCCCAAAGATTATCAGGCCGGCTCCGGCGGCAATATCGCCCTGCACGATGAGTATCAATCCGGCAGGAAACCACACAATAGCAGGGCCCAGGGCCGGAATGATGGACAACACAGCCATGATCACACCCCAAAAAAGGGTATTGGACACTCCGGCTACCCACATGGCCACTCCTCCGATGGTGCCTTGTACCGCCCCTATGATCAGTGTCCCCTTGAGCGTAGCCCGGGTAACCCGCACGAATTTATCCAGCAGCAAAGCCTCCTGTTCATTACTCAAAGGGATGTAATACAATATCTTCTTCAGGTAATCCTCGCCACTGATGATGAAATAGAACATGGTAAAGAGCATGATAAACAACTGGAAGATGAAACTTACCGTCCCGGTTGTAGCCTTGGACAAACCCTCCACCACAAAATTTCCGAGATTGCGGACCACATTGTGAATGGTCTCCACCAGACGTTCTTCCTCCGGAAGATATTCTTTTATATAGGGAATCGCCTCCAGCCAATTTGCTACGATCAGTTCGGGGGTCTCCATGCTTCCATCCAGATAGGGTTCGAAAGTTTTGCCCGCCGAAATCGCCTGCTCGACCAGTAGGAACGTAAATAAACCCAGAGGAATCACGATGATCAGCAAGAAGGCCAGGATCGTCAATCCGCTCGCCAGCATCTTGCGCCCGCCGGTCCATTTCCGGAGCCACCCATACCAGCCTTGCAATAGCGCTGAAAACAGGGCAGCCATAACGATGGCAATCAGAAATCCGCTTACCATCCAATAGAAGATCAGGCTCACCAGCCCGACAAGGGCCAGGACTGCAGCCCGGTTCAGACTAACTCGTGTATTTGACATAGTGCGTTTTTCGTTTGATTCTTTCAATCTTTATTCTCGGCTACTATATGAATTTTCTGTTTCCTTTCATTTATCTGCTCTGGGATCCGAAGATGCATCTCCGGGCAGAAAGCCAGCCCCCTCCTTGCGCTACAAGCAAAGATGAAATAAGGAAAAAAAGAGAAATAAACCTGCATGGCCATCCTGTGCTCGAGTTCAATAGGAATACAGAAGCTTTTGCTGTCGTAAATCCATTCCAAAATAAAAAAGGTGTCCGGCTTCCTGCCTGCGATTATCCAAAAAGGAAGGCGGAGGGATCGGCTGTTCCCGCTCGCCAACTCGAAACCCGGGCCGGCAGGACAAAGGCCGGAGCCTTTACTTCCCTTCCGCCATAGAGGCGATCCGAGCCAGATCTTGATGGCGCATGCATTTAAAATGTCCCCTCGGGCATTCGTTGAAGCCGATCTTGGAACAAGGCCGGCAGGATAGCCCCTCCACTTCAAACCAATGGCTCTTTCCATTTCCTTCCGGTAAAAAAGGATACATGCCAAATTCGGGGATCGTATTGCCCCATAGGCTGAGGATCTCTTTGCGGAAGGCCGCTGCGATATGCATGAGCCCGGTATCGTGTGTGATCACTTTGCTGGCCTGCCGGACAAGGCTGGCACTTTGATTCAGGGAGAGTGAACCGCAGGTGTTGAAAACATGATCTCCGGCTTCCGCTGCCACCTGTCTTCCCGTCGCTTCGTCATCGGGCCCGCCCAGCAGCAAAACCGGCAGGTGTATGTTCCGGCACAGGGCGGTCAATTGCGGCGGAGGCAGTCGTTTGGTGGCGTGGGCCGCCCCGATTACCAGGGCAATATAGGGAGTGTCCGACCGGGATAGCCAGGCTCCGGGATCCACCTCTTCCCTTTCGGGAATAAAATAGTCCAAACCTTTACCATCGTATTGAACCCCCAAACCGGATACGGTATCGAGGTAGCGGTCCACCACATGCCTTTGAGGCAGCCGGTCCCACTTCCAATTCACCATGAGCCATTTGGCCAGATTGATTTTATTGAAGGCTACACTAGGGCGCCGCAAAGCCGTTTTGAAGCGAAGGGTACGAAGGTTTCGGTGCAGGTCTACGATCAGGTCGAACTTCTCGGTGCGCAGGATCCGGATCAAATCCCGGGACTTGCTCTCCAGAAGATGAATGCGGTCGATGTAGGGGTTGGCTTCCAGTACCGGGAAATAGGCTTTTTTGCACAAGTAGTGGATCTCGCAGTGGCGTTGCTGCTTCAAAATCCTGACGACGGGGCTTGTCAGTACAATGTCACCTATGCTGGAAAAACGAATGATCAGGATTTTCTGCGGCTGCCTGGAGCTCTTCATCTGCGTCGGTCAGGAATGAGCTCCCGAGGCCAATGATGTTCCGGCCCCCTTGTTGAAAATCCGCTTTACAATCGGGCCCAGCGAGAGGCCCTGCACGCCGATGGAAAATACCACCACCACATAGGTAACCGTCAGGATCAAGTCCCTGGGCATACTGGGCGGCAAAGACAGGGCCAAAGCGATGGATATCCCGCCCCGAAGCCCTCCCCATGTCATCAATCGGGTCATGTAAGGGAAGTGCTCCAGTGTTCTTTTCAAGAGTTGAATGGGGGTGCCGAGCGCTAAAAAGCGTGCCAGCAGAACTACCGGAATCGCCAGAAGACCGGCCAACAAATAATTTTGCTCCAGGCTGATCAAAACGATCTCCAAACCAATCAAGACAAACAATACGGCGTTCAGCAACAGATCGAGTAATTCCCAGAATTTATCCACATAGAGTTCCGTCTCCTCGCTCATGGTACTTTGCCGGAAGCGATCGTGCCCTAAAACCAAACCGGCCACCACCATGGCCAAAGGACCGGACACATGAAGGTAGCTGGCTAAAAGATAACCGCCCATCACCAGGGCCAGCGTAATGAGCACCTCTATTTCGTAATTCTCAATGGTTCGCATCAGGTAATAAGCCATTCCGCCCAGAATACCTCCCAGCAGAATGCCCCCTCCTACCTCTTCCAGAAATAGTAATCCTACATGGCCCGGATCAATATGGTCTTGGCCGGATAACGCCAGGTTGAAAATGGTGAGAAAAACCACCACACCGATCCCATCATTGAAAAGGCTCTCCCCGGCGATTAGGGTTTCAAGCCGCTTGGGAACCTTAGCTTCCTTGAGAATACCCAGTACAGCGATCGGATCCGTTGGGGAGATCAAGGCACCGAAAAGCAGGCAATGGATAAAGGCAATGGAAATTCCCAGAACCGAAAACAAGCCGTACATCATACCCCCTACCAGAAAAGTAGAGATCATCACTCCAATGGTGGCGAACAGGACGACGGGCAGGCGTTGTTCTTTTAGTTGACTGAAATCAACATGCAAGGCTCCCGCAAAGAGAAGGAAACTGAGCATCCCTTCCATCAGCAATTTCCGGAAATCGATCTGCGAAACGAACCGAAGCTCAAACTCGTGGATTTTAGGAAACCACTCCCCTACGAGAAGCACCAAAAAAGAAAAGCCTAATGAAACGACCATCAAGCCAATGGCTGTGGGAAGCTTCAGAAAGCGGACGTTGATGTAACCGAAAACGGCCGCCAATACGATGAGTATAGTGACAATAGTGAGTAAGTCCATCGGGAATACAGCTGTTTGGGATCACTAAACTAGTCCATTTTAAGCAATAGACCCACCCTGTGGATCTTTTGCCGGCGAACTTCCGATCCTTAGTTTTGGAGATATAGCATTTTTCCTATGAAAGAGATTGAAAAGCTGGAGCAGGAGGCCCGGAAACTGGAGCCTGATCCCCTGGAGCGGGAGCATTTCAACGCCTTAATGATCGGTTATGCGGATCATTTTCTGAATGCCCTTTCGCAAAGCAAGGCGTATTTTGCCGACGCAGACCCGAGTCAGGAGTTACTCGAGCTGGAATTCCCCGAGGAAGGCCGGCCACTGGAGGAATTGCTTCAGATCGTGCACCGCGCCGTAGATCAGACCGGCATCAATCCCGCGTCGGGCAAGCATTTGGGGTACATTCCCGGCGGAGGAGTGTTTCCCACGGCCATCGGGGACTATCTGGCTGCGGCCACCAACCGCTATGCCGGCATGTTCTTTGCCAGTCCGGGTGCCGTTCGGATGGAGAATAAACTGCTTCGCTGGCTATGCCGCCTGGTCGGCTACCCGGATGATGCGCTGGGCAACCTGAGTTCGGGAGGATCGATCGCCAACCTGATCGCCATTACCACGGCCCGCGACAAGCTGGGGATCCGCTCTGCCCAGGTTCCCCGTTCGGTAGTCTACCTGACCCGGCAAACCCATCATTGCGTCCAGAAAGCCCTGCGCATAGCCGGGCTGGGGGAAGCGATCCTCCGGTACATACCCATGGATGACCGATTCCGCATGCAGGCAGCAGCCCTGGAAGAACAGATCTCCCGGGATCTGTCAGTCGGATTACGCCCGTTTTTGCTGGTAGGCTCGGCAGGCACCACCGATACCGGCGCCATCGATCCGCTGGACGAAATGTCACGGATCGCCAGGCAACAGGACATGTGGTTTCATGTAGATGCCGCTTATGGAGGGGCCTTTCTCCTGGTAAACGAGATCCAGGCCGCTTTCCGGGGGATCGGGAGCTCCGACTCGGTGACGGTCGATCCGCACAAAGGGTTCTTCTTATCCTATGGGATCGGGGCGGTTTTGATCCGCGATCCCAAGGCCATGTACGAAAGCCATCATTACTCCGCCCAATACCTGCAGGATGCCGAGGGGAACAGCCAGGACTGGTCTCCGGCAGACCTTTCGCCGGAACTGACCAAGCATTTCCGGGGGCTGCGTATGTGGTTGCCCCTTCAACTTCTGGGCCTCAAGCCTTTCCGAGCTGCCCTGGAAGAAAAATTATGGCTCACCCGGTATTTTTACGAAGAGATCCAGAAATACGGCTTTGAAGTAGGCCCCTACCCGCAATTGAGCGTGCTGTTGTTCCGCTACCTCCCTTCATCCGGGCAGACCAACGCATTTAACAGGCAGATGATGGAGTGGATCCAGCAGGATGGTCGCTTCTTCTTTTCCTCCACCACCGTCGACGGGCAGTTTTTCTTCCGGCTGGCCGTGCTCAGTTTTCGAACCCACAAAAAAGAGATTGACGACGGCATTGAAGTATTGAGACAATCTGTGAAAGCCATCCGGGAGAGGGCTAAAAAACAAAAGTCCACTTCCTGAGAACGAGAGATCAGGACCGCTGATTATTTCCATGAGGGCGAGTAATCAAAATCATTGCCTCCCGGCCGTGAGGAAGCTTACTTGGTGAAGCTAAAACTATCCCTCATGAAAAATCAAACTCACAATACCCTTGCCTTTCTGGTCGTGTTGTGGATAGGGATTTTCTTCCTTTCGGCCATCCCTGCAAAAACTTTGACGGCTTCCAGGGTGGAAATAGCCTGGGAAACGGATTCGGATAAGGACGGCGTACCCGATGAGGAGGAAAAGGGCCCGGATGGAAAGGACGAAGATTTCGACGGCAACAACGACGGAATCCCGGACTACCAACAACGAAGGGTGGTCTCTTTTCATTCCTGGGACGCCCAACGGTACCTTACCCTGTACGTTTCCGAACCGGCTTACTTCAAGGAAGCGGCCAACCTGAACCCCTCCAGCATCAAATCCAATCTGAAGGGGGATGAGTTCCGGTTCGGTTTCCTGATGTTGCGTGTCGGCGGTATTCGCTCGGGAGGGCCTTTGATCATACGCGCCTTATTGCACGAGCGGGTAACTCCCAGTCAATTTTATCTTTACCATCCTCTTGAGAAAGGAGAGAGTCCCCGGCTGTTGGCTTTTGGTTTCAATTGTGACATCGGGGCCGAATGGTACGAAGGAGCGATCCTCATTCATTTGGTCGACGGATTTTCCGGGGACAGAGACCTCATAGCCAACGGAGAGGTGGCGCTGCTTGGCGGGCCTGTATTCGGGGAATTGCCCGAAGATTATTTCTATCCCGATTCCAAGGCGGGAGCCAGCTTTCATACCCATGTAGGCGAAAAGCAGATTTCCGTGCATCTGGACGAAGACAGCCCCGGATACCTGAAGATGATCCAGATCGAAGGCATCAACGGAGAGTTGGTCCTGGAACGGACCCTCAACCAGCCCGATATTCGGGAATACGATCTGGATGTTTCCAGCCTGCAATGCGGCCTGTATAACCTGGTGGTCTATTTCGATCAGGGCATGCTCAAGCGAAAAATCCTGCTCACAGAATAGATTCGAGCCAAACCCTTTGGTGATCAGCCCGGCTCGGTTTTTAATACCGGAGGAGGCTGCCTATGGCCTTTTCCACCTTTTCGATGGAAGGGATCATCGTTTTTTCCAGGACCTCATTGAGCGGGATGGCCGGCATGTTCTCGGATCCCAGTGTCCGCACCGGGGCGTCCAGTTGTTCGAAACAGTTTTCCTGTATCCGGGCGGCCAGACTCTGGGCAAAGGTATTGTTGACCGGCTCTTCGGTCACGACCAATATTTTTCCGTGGCGGCGAGCCCCTTCGAACATCTTTTCCTCATCCAGGGGCGCAAGTGTCCGCAGGTCGAGAATTTCGACCTGTCCGGGGAAGGATTTCGCAGCATTCAAAGCCCAATGTACTCCCATGCCGTAGGTTATCAGCAAGATACTTTCTCCGGCCTCTATTTTTGAAGGATCGGCTTGCAAGGCAGTTCGAGCTTTGCCGAAGGGGATCACGTAATCTTCGTCGGGTAAAGGAGTTCGGGCTGCATCTGTGCCTTTCACCTTGCTCCAGTAGAGCCCTTTGTGTTCGAAGATGACCACCGGGTTGGGGTCGTAATAGGCGGATTTGAGCAAGCCTTTCAGATCCGCACCCGTACTGGGGTAAGCGATTTTGATGCCCCGGATATTGCTTAAGACGGATTCTAAGCTGGAACTGTGATAAGGACCTCCGCTGCCATAAGCGCCGATGGGCACCCGGATGATCGTGCTCACCGGCCATTTCCCGTTTGACAAATAACAGGAGCGGCTGACCTCGGTAAAAAGCTGGTTGAGGCCCGGCCAGATGTAATCGGCAAACTGCACCTCCACGATCGGTTTCAGACCGGCGGCGCTCATGCCGACCGTACTGCCGATGATAAAAGCCTCCTGTATGGGGGTATTAAAAACGCGCTCGTCGCCGAATTTCTGGGCCAGGGTGGCCGCTTCCCGGAATACGCCGCCCAGTCTGCCGCCTACATCCTGTCCGTAGAGCAAACATTCCAGATGCTTTCGCATGAGTTCTTCCACGGCAAATAGGGCGCTGTCCACCATAACATGCGGCTCGGCGCCCTGGGGGCTGCGCTCTCCTTTTTCCTCTGTGACCGGTGTCGGTGCAAAATCATGGGTAAAAAGATCCTCGGGACGGGGATCTTCGGCCTGCATGGCTTTCTGTAGCTCCTGCTCTACCTGTTCCCCCACTTCGCCCTCCAATTTTTCGATGGCTGCTTCTTCCCATCCACTTTCCAGGAGTTCCTTTCGGAACCGCGGATACGGATCTCTTCCCTGATGTTCTTCCAGATCGTCGCGGTACCATTCCTTTCGCACGCCTGACGTGTGGTGGTTGAGCAAAGGGACATGGGCGTGCAGCAGGAAAGGTCGCCTTTCTTCCCGGATAAGCCGGAGGATTTCGGCCACTTCCTCCCAGCATGCCGCAAAATCGGACCCGTCTACGCGGCGCACTTCGATCCCGTGGAAACCCGCCGCATATTCGGCCGCATCCTGGGCCCGGGTCTCTTCTGCATTGGCGGAAATATCCCAGCCGTTGTCCTGAACCAGGTATAGAATGGGCAGCTGACGAAGGGCTGCCATCTGAAAGGCTTCTGCTACCTCTCCCTCGGTGACCGACGCATCCCCCAGCGAACAAACAGCGACGGGATGGTCCGCTATATTATCATACTGGTCCAGCCCGATGCGTTCCCGATATTGAAAGCCCAAAGCTACCCCGGTAGTCGGAATGGCCTGCATCCCGGTAGCGGAGGATTGGTGAGGGATCTTGGGCTTATCCGCATCCCGAAGACTGGGATGGGAATAGTAGGTGCGGCCGCCCGAGAAGGGATCCTCCCGTTTGGCCAAAAGCTGCAGCATCAGATCGTAGGGCCTCGTGCCGATACCCAGCAGCATGGCATCATCCCGGTAGTACGGAGCCACAAAATCATGGGGATACAACTGCATGCCCAAAGCCAATTGTATGGCCTCGTGCCCCCGTGAGGTGGCGTGCACGTATTTGGAAACCAGCTTGAAATGGGCTTCGTAAACTTCCGCCATGGCCTTGGCGGTCGCCATCAGACGGAAACCTTCCCACAATACCTCCCGTGAAAGCATTTTCCCTTCTTTTGCTTCAATCATATCTCACCGGTTTTTATCTGCTTTTCGAAGAAAGTCGAATGATCATGTCTTTGTCCAACCGTTTTACGTCGGGCGTAAAGATGTGTGGATAATGGGTCCTCAACAGGTTGGCTATCCGTTCGTAAGGAACATCCTCGAAAGCCCCATAGTCGGCCAGGTATTCCATGAAACGCTTTCCCTGAGGATCGTACTGTTGAAAGAGAGCGTCGGCTTTTCCGTCAGACTCCAAAGGTTCAACGCCCAGGAATTCGCAGAGTTCGCGATTGAAGGTAGGCGTGGCTTTGAGCCAGCGATCGTCAAGCCATAGCTCTACATATCCGTGCGGAGCCAGTTCGTCCGTTCCGAACGCTTCGATCATTTTTTCTGCCGCGATGTGGTTGCGGACCTTGGCCAGGCACAATCGGGCCGGGATCCCGGCTGCCCGA
Source organism: uncultured Saprospiraceae bacterium (assembly GCA_964640855.1). GTDB lineage: Bacteria > Bacteroidota > Bacteroidia > Chitinophagales > Saprospiraceae > JAJDFU01. Next base: position 88,642 of record CAZXIX010000002.1, on the reverse strand, counting down.
AGAAAGGCCGTATACAGAATGGCTTTGTCGATGCAATGCCCCTCCTCCTGGATTAAGATCTGGCTGGCCACCAGGTCATCCCGTACCATGGAGATCCGGTAGGGGTTGTAGCGCCAGCCGTCTCGAACGGCGTAGAACAGCTGAACTGCCATTTCCCGATGGCTGCTGGCTCCCTGAACCCGGCTCTCTGCAAAGTCCTTTATTCGGGGATTCAAATGGTCGATCCCCGGACCGGCAGCCAAGTATGGGTCTCTTGCATTCAATCTCCTTATTTATTTTTATTGCGGATACTGGAAATGACCTGCTGGGCAAAATCCGTCAACACCAACTCTCCGCTGATCTTGGCCCGAGAAGGGAGCAATTCATCCCAATCTACTGCGTCCGCCCACAGGACCTCCTTTAATCGCTTCATAGCTTCCGGAGAATAGGCGGCCAATTCCTTGGCCAACAGATAAACGCCATCGTCCAGGTTCTCGTAATCTTCATACAGGCAGGCGAAAAAACCTTTATCCAGGGCCCATTCGGCTCGAAACCATTCTTTGGCATTGATGGCCAGCTGGGCATAAGCCGCTTTTCCTACCCGTCGCTCCACTGCCGGACCTACCACGAAAGGACCGATTCCAATGGCCAGTTCGCTCAGGCGAATACAAGCGGATTTCGTACCCAGGCAATAATCGGTCGCCGAAGCCAGTCCTACCCCGCCACCGACGGTTTTTCCCTGAACCATACCGATGATGAACTTTGGGCATTTCCGCATGGCATTGATCACGTTGGCAAAGCCCATAAAAAAACGGTACCCGGATTCGATGTCGGAAATAGAAGCCAGTTCAGCAAAACTGGCGCCGGCACAGAAGGTGCGCACGCCGTGACTTTTCAGAACAATCACCTTTACATCAGGATCACCCCCCAATTCTTCGATACCGGATACGAGCTGGGCCAACAAGGCTCCCGGGAGGGAGTTGGCGGCCGGGTGGAAAAATTCGAGGGTCCCGATGCCTGCTTCCCGGGAAATCTGGATGCCACCATTCGTGATGGGTTCGGTCGTCATAAGGATACGATTTGAGCTTTTTTCGGTAATCGGCAAGTTACGGATTATCCGTCCCTTGACCCCTGATGAAGGTCATTATCTTCCCATTCCCTACAGGCTGGATACCTGCGAACGTCCCGGACGAAACCGAACGATATTCCGGATCAGGCCATTGAAAATAAAATAATGGAAAGGCAGAACGCAGTACCAGTATACGCGCCCGAGTAGCCCGCTGGGTCGAAAGGTGGCGGTTTGATTCAGGAAGAAATGCTCTCCCGCTCTTCGGATGTCGAACTCCAGCCAGGCTTCCCCGGGAAGCTTCATTTCTGCATACAGAAGCAGCCTTTTTTCATCGGGATCCGACACCAGCACCCGCCAGAAATCCAGGGCATCTCCGGACTGTACCGTATGGGGATTGGTCCTGCCCCGGCGCAGGCCGATGCCGCCCACCATCTTGTCCATTACCCCTCGTAATTTCCACCAGAAGTTGCCGTAATACCAGCCTCGCTCTCCTCCGATAGCCTGTATATTCTCCCAGACAACCTCCTCTGTGCCAGGTGCCAATTCCCTTGTTTTCCGGTCTGTGAACACCCCGTATTTTGGCACCTGTATCAATTTTTGCAGACTGGTCAGATTCGAACTGGAAACCAAAGAATCCTTCCAACTGGAGAGAACCATATTTTGCTCGATCCGCTCAAAGGCGCGCTCCACCGCTTTTCGATAGGGAATGAGATCGATATCCAGCATGTCGGCGAGGCGGTGATCCCGGGCTACCACGTCCACTTTCATGCTATCCACCAGGTTGACGGCCAGCTCATAAGTGGTGGAGGAAACGAAGTACAGCCAGAAACTGGACAGACGGGGGGTCATGACCGGCACGGTAAAGATGAAGCGCTTCAACCCACGTACCTCGGCATACCCGAGAAGCATTTCCCTGTAAGTCAGCACCTCGCCGCAGCCGATATCAAAATTCTGGTCGTAGGTCTCCTGCTTTAACAAAACGCCGGTCAGAAAATCAATGACGTTTCTGATGGCGAGGGGCTCGCATCGGGTGTTTACCCAACGGGGCGCTACCATGACGGGAAGTTTTTCCACCAGATCCCGGATGATCTCAAAGGATGCGCTTCCCGAGCCTACAATGATACCCGCCCTTAAAACCGTGAGGGAGACCGAGCTTTCCTGAAGAATTCTTTCCACATGAAAACGGGATTCCAGGTGATCCGACAGGGCATCGCTGTTGACCATGCCGGATAAGTAGATCATTTGCCGGGTGTTGGTGGTCTCAATGTAATCGCGAAAATGAAGGGCTACCTTTTCCTCCATGGACCGGAAATCGCGGATCGAGGCCGACATGGAGTGGATCAGAAAATAGGCTACGTCGATATCCAGAGGCGGGCGCTGTTCGGAAGATACCGGGTAGAGAAAATCGTGCTCGAATATCTCTACTTCCTGTCCGGCAGGAAGTTCAGGGGCGAAAGACTTGGCGTTGCGGACCACACAAATGACTTCGTGGCCTTGCTGCAGCAGGACCGGTAAAAGCCGTTTGCCTATGTATCCGGTTGCTCCGGTGAGAAGGATTCGCATGTGAACAATTTCTAAAATTCAGACGCCAGATGCCGGATATTGTTCAATAAGGACTATAGTTCTTCGCTCTTCTCCCGCTCTATTTGAATTTATGACCTCAACCCCATAATCAAGCGGATTGATCCCGTTTTTTAACCATGGTCAGTATGGTAGCTATGGCCACCGTCTCTCCGCTTTCGTCGTAAACATCCACATTCCATTTCACGATACCTTTCGCTACATCTTCTTCGTCTCGTTTTTCCTGGTCTATCTTCTCCTTTACCGTCAGTTTGACTCCAAGGGTCATACCGGGATAAACCGGTTTGGTGAATCGACAGTCTTCCAGGCCATAGTTCAATAACACGGGGCCTTTTTTCGGATCCACAAAAAGACCGGCCGCTTTGGAGAGTACAAAGTAACCGTGAGCAACGCGGCCTTCGAAAATAGTGCCCTCCAGGGAAGTGGTATCCATATGAGCGTAGAAATTATCTCCGCTCACGTTGGCGAAATTGACAATGTCCGCTTCGGTGACGGTATGCCTGTGGGTGGTCACGGTATCCCCAACCTTCAACTCTTCGAAATGCTTGCGAAAGGGATGGATGTCGGACTCCGGGCGATCGGCTCCCGGCAGGTACCGCTGGCTGATCTGGGTGAGCATGCTCGGATGCCCCTGCAGCGCGGTACGCTGCAGGTAATGCAACACCCCGCGCATGCCGCCCATTTCTTCGCCCCCACCGGCACGACCCGGACCGCCATGCGCCAGAAGGGGCATGGGAGATCCGTGTCCTGTGCTTTCAGGGGCACTTTCTTCGTTCAGGATCAAAATGCGGCCGTGATAGGCGGAAGCGCCCATGACATATTCGGTAGCAATATCCTTATCGGCGGTAGCAACGGTGCTGACCAGGGAACCTTTGCCCATGTTCGCAATATCTACCGCCTCCTGCAGGTCCCGATAGGGCATCAGGCTACTCACCGGGCCAAAGGCTTCTATTGTATGGCTGGCTTCTTTTTTCAAAGGCTCTTCATTCAGGAAGAGTACCGGAGCCAGGAAGGCGCCTTTTTCTTTGTCGGCACCGATCACCTCAAACCGGTCCAGGTCTCCGAAAACCATCCGGCTTCCTTTTTGCAGTTCTGCTATGCGTTGTTTGACTTCCTTCACCTGCTCCTGGCTAACGAGAGCGCCCATTTTGACGCCCTCAACGGAGGGGTTTCCCAACTTGGTTTTCCCCAATTGGCCTGCCAGCACAATCTGAACGTCCTCCAGATACTTTTCCGGAACGATGATCCTCCGGATGGCGGTGCATCGCTGTCCCGCTTTGATCGTCATCTCACGCCGGACTTCACGGATGAAGAGATCGAAAACGGGTGTTCCCGGAGCGGCATCCTCCCCCAGGATCGCAGCGTTCAGGCTATCTGCCTCCATATTGAAAGGGACGGCATTTTCGATGATGGAGGGTTGGGCCTTAAGCATACGACCCGTGGAAGCTGACCCGGTAAAGGTGACCACATCCTGGGCGGTGACCGGATCCAGAATGCCGATTCCCTTACCGCAGACCAACTGCAGGGAGCCTTCGGGTAGAATACCGGAATCTACGATATCCCGGACCATGGCTTCCGTCAGATAGCTGGTGACCTCTGATGGCTTGACAATGGCCGGCACGCCGGCGAGCAGATTTACCGAGATCTTTTCCAGCATGCCCCAAATGGGGAAGTTGAAAGCGTTGATGTGAATGGCTACGCCCGGCTTGGGAACCATGATGTGCTGCCCGATGAAAGTCCCTTCTTTGGACAATCGGGCACTTTCACCATCAATGTAGAAAGGTTGGTCGGGGAACCGCCTGCGCAAACTCGCATAGGCAAAAAGTGTACCAATGCCGCCGTCAATATCCACCCAGCTATCGGATTTCGTCGCTCCCGTACGAGCGCTGATCGGGTAATACTTTTTCCGGATTCCGTGGAGGTGAAGCGCCAGCTTTTTCAGCATTCGCCCCCGCTCGGGGAAGGTCATTTTACGCAGGGCCGGCCCCCCGGTTTTGCGGGCGTAATCCATCATGGCGGCATAGTCCAGGCCCTCGGAGCCACAGGTGGCCACCAAATCTCCGGTGATCGCATCGAATTGGGGGATTCCCTCTCCCTGGTGAGGTACCCAATTTCCCTGAAAATAGTTGTGGAGTTTCATGGCTGCGATTTGGTTAGGCTACGAAAATAGAAGAGTTTAGGGTTTAGCGTTGAGTGCTGAGCGTATTTTTTCCCTAAACCCTCAACCCTCAACTACTCCTCGTTTCTTTCCAGGTAACAAAAACCGCTTCTTGTTCCGGCCGGTCTGTCGGGACCTCCAGCAAGGGCTCACAGGGCTTCAGACTTTGGTGGCATTGGGCGGGAAGTTTTTGATAAAGTTCGGTGCCCCGGGTTTTCCAGGCGATCATTTCGTCGGTGACCTGCTTCACGACACGTGCAGGGTTGCCGACGACCAGGCTGCGAGGGGGAATCTTTTCATCGGCCTTGATGAAAGCCAGCGCCCCAACGATGGATTCCTTACCGACAACCACGCGATCCATGACGACGGCATTCATACCGACCAGGGTATTTTCTTCCAAGGTGGCTCCGTGGATCACCGCTCCGTGCCCTACATGCGCTCCCTGCCGGAGGTACACGGTCACCCCCGGGAACATATGAACGGTACAGTTTTCCTGGACATTGCAGCCCGCTTCGATCACGATCTGTCCCCAGTCGCCTCGGATGGCGGCACCGGGGCCTATATATACGTCCCGACCGATAATTACGTTACCTATTACGGAAGCTTGCGAGTGGATGAATGCCGTTGGGTGAACGACAGGTTTAAAGCCGTTGAATTCGTAGGTCATATTTTTTAGATTTCAGCCGTCATAAAGCAGATGCCAGATAAAGGATTGACCAACAGGTCGATCCGATTTCGAAAATAGGCCCTGGCCTCTTTTATCGGGTATCTCAAAAGTACGATCATTCCTGTACCCCATGCCGATCCGAAACAACACTTACTATCGTATCGATTTCTAAGCCTTATCTATGCCGCAGTTCGGCTGGACATATTTGGGGAAAAAGGGTCGCCAATACAAAGTTGGCCTGTACCACGGCAACCGATCGGGCCATCTGCTTATCCACTGCAATGCTAAGATCATGATCGTTGACTTTCAGGTCAAGGATTCCAAATCGTACAGTTTTTTCCTGGACGAAGAATTGTGTAAGATCGAGTTGGAACGTCGGGGAGATCGCATGTTTTACCACTTCGTCATCGATAAGGTGACGGATACCCCCCGAAATCGACTGCGCAAAAAGCAGGATCGCCGGCATTTACTGCAAACCCTGGCCTTTTTCGGTGCGATACTCCTTCTGGCCCTGCTCACTTATTTCATCATGAAGGAGGTCCAAAAAAGGCGAAGCGAAGAGGGAAAAGCTTTCGAGTTGATCGCCGGAAAAAATGCAGTACAAGATATGGCCGTCCTGGATTCCCTTTGGAACAACCGAAAAGGCGGTCTTACCTACTCTTTTGAGGTGAACGGAATTCCGGTGCAAAGAAAATTGGAACGCTCCAGGCTCCACCGGGTTTGGGGTGAGCTGGTTCAAAGCGGGGATTCTTTCCGGTTCGTCCGGGAAAAAGCTCCCCCTTATCCGGGTCGTATCCAGTGGGAGCAACCGACGGCGGATCAAATCGCCCGCTTCAAATCCCGGGTGCTGGAAAAAGAGCGATCGCTTGACCCCAACCTGGACGCGGCTCGCTTTTCCTGTTTTTTGGATCAACTGGTTGCCCGGGAAGGTCCGCAAGTGCTCCCCTTTCTGTATCACCGGGACGTCAGCCGGCGGGAAAACGCCTATTTCAATTATCCCCTTTTCGAAAGTCGGCTCGATTCCTTTCTGGCGGCCGTTTCTCCAGAATGCAGACCCAACTTCTAAATCGACCATGGATGTGTGCAAGCAAGCCTCATCCAAGTTTTGCCTCTTGACTATATTTACGCTTCATGGAACCACTGCAAAAGCATATCGAAAGCCTGATCTTTGCTTCGGAAGATCCCATTACGACCAAGGAGATGAAGGCCGTTCTGGAGGAGGTCCTGGGTACCCCCTTCAAGAAAAACGAGGTTGAGGATGCCCTTGCGCAACTTCGGGAAGTTTACGCTCAGGAAGACCGGTCTCTGGAGATCGTAGAGATCGCCGGTGGCTTTCAGATGCTGACCAAGCCGGCTTTTCACCATACGGTAGGCACCTACCTGAAACTGACCACCCGGAAGCGCCTGTCGCGTGCTGCCCTGGAGACGCTCGCCATCGTGGCTTACAAACAGCCGGTCCCGAAAAGCGAACTGGAGAAGATCCGGGGGGTCAACTGCGACTATGCCTTGCAGAAACTATTGGAAAAGGAGCTTGTTTCTATAGTAGGACGCAGCGAAGGGCCGGGTAGGCCGTTGTTGTACGGAACCAGCCAGAAGTTCATGGACTATTTTGGATTGAAAGGCCTTGAGGATCTACCGCGTCCCAGGGACTTCAAGGGACCGGATCAGGAGATCGGAGAAAAAGCCCCGATCGAAGAAACCGGCGAAGTCCTGCCGCAAGAACAAAAAAAGGAAGAAGAAAGCGATGACTGAAGACAAACCACTGGTGAACCGGGTTGCCAAATCCGGAATCATCACCCTGAACCTGGAAGAGCATTTCCCGCAAGCGGAGCTGGTCGATTTTGACCTGAAGGATTATCTGTATATGGAGCTCATCCTGAAAGAGAAGGAGTTCCGCGGCGACCTGAAAGAACACGACTGGTCGCAGTATGAAGGGAAGGTCCTGTTGGTCTATTGCTCCACAGACGCCATCATACCCGTATGGGCGTATATGCTCGTCGCCAGTCTGGCCGAGCCTTTTGCAGCCGATGTCTTTCAAGGCCCGAAAGAGGAATACCTGAAGCAGCACTACGAAAAAGTGATCACGGCTTTGCCGGTTGACGAGTATGAAGATCAGCGCATCGTGATCAAAGGTTGCAGCGACAAGCCTGTGCCTCCGGCGGCCTATCTGGCCCTCACGCGCCGACTGCGCCCCCTGGCCAAGAGCATCATGTACGGCGAGCCCTGCAGTACGGTGCCGATTTATAAGAAAAAGTAACGGCGATTTTCAGTCGCCGGGCGGCGGATCACGAAAATTCAACCTGGCCCGCCCGGCGGTTGAAACCGCCGATCCTATTTCACATACATCTGCTGGAAAAAGGTCTTGTATCCATCCACGGTTTTATTGCGCAAGACCTGGCGATAGTTGTTTTGGGAGATGGGCAGCACATCGTACGCGTCGCCTCCGATGAAGGCATCCTTGTTTTGGACATACGCATCGTAATAGCTCATGGCTTCAGCTTCATTCTTGAAGCGGCGAATGACGATGACGGGCTTACGGTCCTTAGGTGTGGGCCCCAGGTAAATGTTGGCTACGCGCAAACGGGACTGCTGAAAGAACTGAGTGTTGAATTCGTTGATCACCTCCGTGATGACATTGACATTGACATTTTCTTCGTGCAAAGCCACCAGAACGTAATGAACGGCATTCTTTTCCGGCCGGAATTCGGTCATGTCGATTTCCTGCCCCCCTGGTAGCGCGGCCACCGCACCGCCCAGCAACCGCAACATCTCTCGGGCCTGACGGGCCTCATCCGTGTCCCGATACCCCGTAGACACCTTTTGCAAAGCCTGGCTATAAACCTCTTTGCCTTCTATTTTCCCCACCGCCAAGGCGTCCAATAGGGCAAACTTGGCCTGCATGGGGTGTTCGGGATCAAACTTGTTGGCTGCTTCCACACACATTTTATGGACCTCGTTTACATTTTCCCGCTCGTATTGGGAAAAGGCCCGCGCATAGAACTGATGGATCTCGGATTCTTTTTCCATCATCTCGCGGGCGTAATTCGGATCCTTGAGCACCTTGGCGTAATTGGATTCCGGGTACTTGCTTATGATCCGGTTTTTGTACATTTCTGCCTTGGCAGTCTGCCGGGTTTCCAGTGCATTTAGGTAGAGCAGGTACCAGGCGTCGAGATCCAAATTGGTATCGGGGAAGCGCGCCAGCAAGGTTTCCAGGCTTTCGGTCGATTTGGCGAAATCTTCCAGCTTGTCCCGGTACAGCCCCCCCAGAGCGAAGTAGGCGTCCTGCACTTTCATCTCGGCGGCAGCGATCTCCTCTTCCGTATCCGGGACCTCATCCAGGATCTCGTCGATGGCCTCATCCGAAAATACCGTTTCGGGAATGGCTTCCGCCTCCTCCGCCTGATCCTCGGCAAACAGTTCGGCTCCGGCTCGTTGAGAACGCCTCCAGTTGTCTTCCAGGGGACGGTCGCCCCATTTCCTTTCAAAATCCCGCATACCCCGTTTGAGCAACCGATCGTCGTACGCAAAGAAAAGGGGTTCATTTCCACTTCCGGTACCGGTAGGCCTGCGAATAGCCGCCGTATTGCCGGCTCCGGACCCAACAGCCGATTTCGTTGCGGCCCGCAGGCGCTCCTCATCCCGCTTTTGCTGAATTTCAAAGGCCAGCTTTCTTTTATCGGTTTCGCTGAGTCGGCTAATGCGAAGCAAACTATCTTGCAACTCGATGGTCGTGAGGGCCTCTGCTATGGCAGTCAGGTTGTTGGCCCACAGGGCAGCGCGCTGGTAATCATTGTCCTCTACCGGCAGTACCATCAGCGTGCTGTCGTAGTAGTTTTTAGCCCGGACGTAGTTTTCATCCTCGAAGTAGAGATCGGCCATTTTCAGGTAAGCATTGGCCTTCTGGGATTGATTGCGCTGCGAAACATTCAGGGCCTTTTGCAGATTGACGATGGCTTCCGAACGATCCCCCAACTCCAAGGCCAACATGGCTTTGGTGTAATAGATCTGATCCCGATAGTCGAAGTATTTTTCTTCCCGGAGCATTTTGTCCAGATCCGCTACGATCTCCTGCATAGGTACGGTCCGGGACTTATGCTCGGCCAGGGCCATATTGAGGCGGCTGTTGAACTCCATCTCGAAATCATTCGTGAGCTTCATTACGCTGCGGAATGCCTCCCGGGCTTGTGCATACCCTTCCTGCTCAACGTACAACTGCCCCAGAATAAAGGTGTAGCGTGCTTTTTTGGCGCCTTGGGTCTGCAAGCGGGCACCCAGGGCCAGAGCCTCGCTGGCTTCAGCGAGCTCTCCTTCCTGCAAATGGATGTAAGCCTGGAGAATGGGAATTTCCCGACGTACTTCGGGAAAAGTACTCGGATCGGCATTGAGCTGGCGGAGGTATCGGACAGCCTCCTCTTTTTTATCGCGGTGAAGCAGCGTGCGGGCCATCCACAGCTTGGCTTCCTGCCAGGCCGGCTTGCGATAAAGGAAGTAATTGGGATCGTCTTCTTCTTTAGGAGGCGGGGGAGGAGGAGGCGGGGGTACGGGCACATCGTCCTTGCTGGCGGTGACCTGAGCGGGCTCTTCGACTTCCGGGTTATTTTCCTCTTCTTCCTCCTCTTCGCTTCCCGGGCGTTTGGGCAAAGGAACATCTTTTCCTTTCCTGCGTGCCCGAACGGCCTTATTGTACTTTTTGCGCCAACGGTCCAGCTCCTTTTGGAATTGCTTTTTATCCTTGGCTTCCTGCTCATTTCGTTCTTCCTTGTCTATTTCAGCTTGAATTTCAGCTTCTGACTTTTCTACCGGCTGAGAGCCGTCTTTTCGCTTCCCGGATTTTGATTTGGGCGATTTTTTGCCCTTTTTCTGATTCTCCCTTCGAATACGTTGCAATTCCAGGCCCTCTTCGCCGTATTCGGCCAGCATGAACCGGAGCGTCTCTTCCGCTGACTCATAATCCTTTTTCAGGAACTGGGCCTTCCCAACGAGCAGATAACAATCGTCTGTCCAATCGCTTTTCCGGTGCAGAGCAACCACGATGGTGGCTTTTTCGATGGCGGCGTCCAGGTTACCGGAAACAGAACCTACTTCACCCACGGCCTCATAAGGATAGATGGGAAGGACCTCCGTGAAATCTTCCCGATAGGTTTGCTCCAGGGAAGCTATGCTTTCCTTGACCAGTTCCTCGCCATTGAAAAAACCGTTGAACCGGGCGGTGGTATTTTGATACAGACGTCCCAGACCCGTGACCTCCTGGTCCTTCTTTTTGGTGGTTCCGCAACCGGTCAAGAGGGGAAGCAAAAACAGCCCTGCCACAATGCCCAAAATACGTATCAAAGTCATCTCGGTTTATTGCCGTCCGGACAGCAATATACACTGTCGATTATTGGTTACTTTTGCAGCTACAACGGACGATCCGAATTTCTTGTACCTATAACTGGAAAAGTGTAAAATTATTTTATTCCGGCAATACTGCCAACCCGGGCTTCCCAGCATCCGGGAAAAAGAGATCCGGAACGGGTAAAACGAAGTGGAATGAGTGAGGGACAAAAGAAAAAACAAGGCCTTAAAGACCGCCTGAAACGCTCGACCAAACGACTTAAAAGTACCTACCAATTGGTGATCATGCGGGCGGATACATTGGCTGAAGTGGCTTCTTACAGCCTGACTCCTTTAAATCTCTACATCCTGGTCAGTTCCATACTCGTAGTCTTCGGGGGCATTGTGGTAATCCTTATCGCATTCACCCCTTTGCGGGAATACGTCCCGGGCTACGGCGAATTACGGACCAGTAAGGAACTGCTTCGGCTCCATCAGGACATCCGCGAACTGGAGCAGACTCTGATTGCTCAACAGCAATATATCGACAACATTGAAAGAATTCTGGACGGGAGGATCATCAGCGAGTCGGAAGCCAAAGCCAACAGCCCTACCCTGGCCAACCTGGATAGCCTGCAGATACCCGAAATTCCGGCTATCGACCAACGTCTGCGTGAGGAGGCTGCTTCCCTGGCTCAGAGCGTATCATATCAAACTTCCACCCGCCTTCCCATGACCAACAGTTCTTTGGAGGAACTTTTGTTTCTGGCGCCGGTAAACGGAGGGATCAGTTTCGGATTCAGCCCCGAGCGCAATCACCTGGGCATCGACATTCTGGCCCCGAAAAATACCCCCATCAAGGCCGTATCCGACGGCTACGTTTTCTTTTCGGACTGGACGCTGGAAACGGGAAATACCATCGGCATTCAACATGCCAACAACGCGATTTCTTTTTACAAGCACAATTCGGCTTTGTTAAAAAAAGCTGGTAGTTTTGTGAAAGCTGGTGAGGCCATTGCCATAATCGGAAATACCGGTACGTTCAGCGACGGCCCTCATCTCCATTTTGAGTTGTGGTTGGATGGCAAAGCCATTGATCCCACCCGGCTCATCCAGTTTTGATGCCCTCGCCCTGACCATCCCGGCACTTCTGTCGGCAAAAAAGCTATCATGTGTCGCAGTACAGGCGCCAAATCTCCCGGTTTGCCTGCCATTTTTTTGACTTCAAAAACCTCAAAAGAGTTCGTAATCATGAGCCATGAAAACAATGCACTAAAAGAAACTCTCAACAAAAAAGGGGAGAAAGTAAGCCCGGTCCTGCCCGAAGGGATCAAGAACTTCCTGATCGACATCGACGGTACGATTTGCGATGACATTCCCAACGAGGAACCCGAGCGCATGGGGACCTGCCTTCCTTATCCGGACGCCCTGAAGATCATCAACAAGTGGTACGAGGAAGGCCACATCATTACTTTTTTTACCTCGCGCACCGAAGAGCATCGCAGCGTTACCGAAGGCTGGCTGAAAAAGAACGGCTTCAACTACCACTATCTGCTGCTCGGCAAACCCAGAGGAGGCAACTATCACTGGATCGACAACCACATTGTCAAGGCCACCCGCTTCAAGGGAAAGTTCACCGATCTGATCGTCCAGAATCACGAGATCGAGGTTTTCAAACCCTAAGGGAAAGCCTAAACTTTCCGGCTGCGTATATCCCTGAGCGCCGTTCCCAGGTCGGGGAATGTAAACCGGAAACCCTTTCCCTCTGCTTTATCTGGGATGACCCGGGTGCTGTCCAGAAGAATGTCTGCCATTTCTCCCAGAAATAACCTCATTACAGAAGCCGGAATGGAAAAGGAAAGAGTTGGACGGTCCCAAGCCCTGCCGACTTCCTTCATCAGGTCTTTCATCCGCACGGGGTTCGGGCTGGTGCCGTTGTAGAATCCGGACTCCCGCTCTGTTTCCATGAGAAACATGAACAAACGGCAAGCATCGTCAATGTGTATCCAGGACATCCATTGTTGCCCGGAGCCAAAATAAGGCGAGGTAAAGAACCAGACCGGAAGTAAGAAGTTTTTCAGGCTTTTGGCACGGCGGGACAAGATCACCCCCAGCCGGACCCCGTAGGCAGGTATCCCGAGATCTGCCAGCGCCGCCAGGGACTCTTCCCATGCCCGTGTGCTCTCCGGCAGAAAACCCTGTCCTGAAGATGAGCCTTCCGTCAGGATCTCCTCTCCTCTATCCCCGTAAAAACCGATGGCAGAAGACGAGAGAAACGCTTTGGGCCGGTGTCCTGTCCTTGCCAGGCTGTCGGCCAGCAATCGATTGCTGCCGGCCCGGCTTTCTATGATCACCCTTTTCCTTTGGGAGGTCCAGGGTTTGTCGGCAATACCCGCTCCTGCCAGGTTGATCAGGTAATCTACGCCCGCAAGGGCCGCCAGATCCAGTGTTTGGCCCTTCACATCCCATCCAAAGGTTTTGTAATCCGATTCCGGATCCGGATTCCGGGATAAGTGACACACTTCATATCCCTTCGTGCTTAACATCTGGCTTAGGCGGGTCCCCAGCAGGCCGGAACCTCCTCCGATCAAAACCTTTGGCATAAATCCCTTTTTGTTGTGGAGAACACTCTCCCATTAGCGGGGTTCATTCCGGCAGAGAGGCAGGACAAAAAAATTTCCCATTGCTGGGCCAATCTTCTATTTTAAAGTTCTGGTAGCCAAAATATAATGACCATTCCCATGAATTCCAAGCTTCTTTCCTTTGCAGCTTACCTGACCTTATTGTTGTTCTGGGGCTGTACCCCGCCCTCTCCCGAAACCCGGGACAATCGTCTGGTGATTCGGTTGGCTGAAGAACCGGACGCACTTTTGCCACCCCTGACTACTTCAGGCTACGCTCGCCAGGTGCATCAGTATATGTACCAGTACCTCATGGTACAGGACCCCGAGACCTTCGAGTATATCCCCCAGCTTGCGAAAAACCGCCCTGAAGTAGAGCGTCTCAATGACCAAACGACAGCTTATACCTACGAAATCTTCGAAGCGGCCAGCTGGGATGATGGGCAACCCATTACCGGCCACGATTATGTCTTCACCCTCAAAACCATATTGCACCCGCAGGTGCCGGCCTCCCGCTACCGCCCCTACCTGGATTTCATCCAGGATGTGCAAGTGGACGCGCACAATCCCAAACGCTTCACCGTCCGGGTGGAGGGCACCTACATTTTGGCGGAAGATGTGTTGAACACTCTTACCTCGGTTCTTCCCCGGCATCGGTATGACCCGGAAGGATGGATGACACAGGTTCCCTTCTCGACTTTTGCCGATCCCGAGGCAATAGCCGAAGAGGTCGAAACGAATGAAGGGCTGCAGCAATTTGCGGAGTGGATTCAGGAGCCGGTTTTTTCGCGCGACTCCAGCCGGATCAGTGGAAGCGGACCCTATCGGTTCAAGGAATGGATCTCCGGCCAGCAGATCGTTTTGGAGCGCAAAACCGATTGGTGGGGCGATGCCCTGGCAGAGGAGTATTCCGGGCTGGCTGCCTATCCGGATCGGTTGGTATATCGCATCGTGAAAGACAACGCCAGTACGCAGGCAGCTTTAAAAGCGGGGGAACTGGATGTAGTCAGCCGGATTCAAGCCCAATCCTTCGTGGACCTGAAAAAGGATGCTTCCGTCCAACAGAATTACCGTTTCTACACCCCGTTGGCACTGGAAACGAATATGATCAGCATCAACACCCTTAGTCCCAAACTCCAGGACAGCCGCGTTCGCCGGGCTTTGGCCCATGCCGTTGATGCAGAAGAGATAATTGCTCAGGCACAGCAAGGGCTAGCCAGCTCCACCACCGGCCCCGTCCATCCTTCCGCTACTTTCTACGACCCGGAGCTGAAGCCCAAAGATTACCAACCGGAAGAAGCGAAACAGCTTTTGGCCGAAGCCGGATGGAAGGACAGCAACTCCAATGGCATCGTCGACAAGGCAATGGAGGGAGAACTCGTAGAGCTGGAGCTGGAACTGCTAGTCTCCAACTCCAATCAGTATCTCGGCTTGATGATCCAGAATCAGGCGAAGGCTGCCGGCATAGGGATCGATCTCGTTCAAAAAGAGTTCCGTGCCATTCGGGAGGATCTCAGCAAGGGAAACTATGAACTCGGTTTCGTGGGGGCAGTCCTGTCGCCCGGCCTATGGGATCCCAGTGAGCAGTGGCATACCAGCAAGGGAATGAACCGGACCGGTTTTGGGAATCCGCAAACGGATCAATTGATCGATTCGCTGATCCAAACGCTGGACGAAAAACAGCGTACCGAGATGTACCATCGTCTTCAACGCATCATCTACGACCAACAACCGGCCATCTGGCTCTATGTCGCCAAAGGGCGAGTCATTGTGCACAAGCGTTTCGAACCCGTACTCACGCCCACTTTCCCCAATTTCGAGGCACGTCTGTTCCGCTCCGCCCCGGACCCGGATTTAGTCGATTGAGCATATGCCTGGATATTACCTGCGACGCCTGCTGTGGTTTCCGGTCAGTTGGTTCCTGATCAGCCTGGTGGCCTTCAGTCTGAGTAAAATGGCCCCGGGCGACCCGGTTGCCTACCGGTTGCAGGATGGAAGCCTGGGTAAGGAGCGATCGTCAGCATCTGCTGAATATGAGCGGGAATATCGGGCTTTGGCCCATCGCATGGGCCTGGATAAACCGGCTTTTTACTTTTCGATACGCCCGCTGGCTCTTCCGGATACCCTTCACCGGATCGTTCTACCGGATCAAAGGGCAGCTTTTCGATCCTGGGTCCGGTATTGCGGCAACGAAGATGCCGCATCGACCTTCTACCGCCGCTTGCTGGCCCTGAACAAGAGGGCGCCCGACCCGAACGGAGCCGGCGAACAAATGGCCGCCTGGAAAAAAGATCTGGCCGGCTTTCTGGAAGAAAAGGATCCCAGCGTGATCCGAAACAAGCTGAATACCTGGCAGGTGCAGTCCGGCTTATTGCCCTTTTCTCTGCAACAAGAGGTCGACACGCTTACCCGGGCATGGGATTCCCTTCAAACACAGAGGAAGTTAATGGGGCTTTACATTCCGACGATACGGTGGCATGGCTTGGATAATCAATTTCATCCCTGGCTTACCGGTCTGTTTTCCGGGAATATGGGCATCAGCTACATAGATGGGAGACCTGTCTACGAAAAGATCGGGGAAGCTCTCCCGTGGACGCTGATCCTGAACGGAGCGGCCTTGCTTCTGGCGCTTCTTATCTCCATCCCGGCCGGATTCTGGATGGGGTGGCAACGCGGGCAATGGCCGGATAAGCTCCTGTCCGTCCTATTTTTTCTGGCCTATGCCCTACCCACTTTCTGGTTGGGAACCCTTTTGCTGATGCTTTTCACCACCCCGGATTATCATATGAAAGGGTTTCCGGCTTTGGGGCCGGTCTATTTGCGGTCGCCCGGAGAATCTTTTTGGGCCGGCCTAATTCGCCTTTCGTCCCACTTCTTCCTGCCGGTTGTCTGCCTGGCTGCGGGAGCGCTGGCTTTTCTGAGCCGGCAGGTCCGGAATAGCCTTGTGGAAGTTTTGGGAAAGGATTACATACTGGCTGCCCACGCAAGAGGGATCCCCGACTATATCTTGCGATGGAAACACGCGGGCCGAAACGCTCTTTTTCCTCTCATCACCCTTCTGGCCGGCCTGTTCCCGGCCTTATTGGCCGGCTCCCTGGTGGTGGAAGTGATCTTCAACCTATATGGAATGGGGATGCTGGCCGTCGAATCCATTTTTACCCGGGATTGGAAAACTCTTCTTGGCATCGTTCAGCTAAGCGCCCTACTGACGATCCTGGGCCTTTTGGTTGCCGACCTGTTGTATCCTTTGGCAGACCCCCGGGTCGTTTTCGATAAGCAGCACCCAACCGTCACATCCTCCTGAATGAAAGATCAAAGCTACATATCCTTTGGATTTTGGCGCCGTTTGAGACGCCGGTCGACTTACCGCTGGTCGATCCGGTTTCTGGCCTTTCTGGTCTTTCTGGCCTTGTTCGCCGATTTTCTGTCTAATGACAAGCCCTTGTTTTGCCGCTGGCAGGGAAAAGCCTATTCGCCGGTCTTGATGGAGATCGGAGTAGATTGGGGCCTAATGTCCTGGCCGGAAGATCTCTATGGCCTCGACTGGTATAGCCTGGATTACGAAAGGGTGGTTTGGCCCTTGATCCCTTATGCGCCGAATACCCTGGACAATCAGAATATGAATTTTCGAGCCCCGCTCAGCGAGCAAAGCCTCCGGACCGGGAGATTTCGCCACTGGTTGGGTACGGATCGGATCGGCCGGGATGTCGCTGCGGGCCTGATCCACGGAACGAGGACGGCTCTTTTGACCGGCCTTATTGCCATGAGTTTGGCCTTCGGCCTGGGAGCCTTTTTGGGTTTACTGGCCGGCTATTTCGGGGACACCGGTCTGAGATTCTCCCGCCGTTTCGGCCTTAGGGTGGGGCTAGCCCTGCTGCTTGGTTTTTCCTGGCTGATCACTCCGGGCCTGGACCCCTGGCGGAAAAGTCCCGCCGGATTCCTTTCGCCGGAAAAAATTATCCTCCCCCTGATTTTGCTGGGGTTGGCTGCCTATGTGGCTCGTACTTACCCCCGGGGCGAATGGTGGGACAAAAAATTTTCCTTTCCAATGGACCTTTGGGTATTGCGATTGATCGAAGTTATCCAGTCCATCCCCACCTTGTTTTTTCTACTGGCTGGAATCGCTATCCTTCCGGACCGCAGTCTGGGGTGGGTTATGCTTTGGATCGGATTGCTGAGTTGGACGGGGATTGCGCGGTTTATACGGGCAGAAACCTTGAAAGTAAGAGAAGAAAACTATGCTGAGGTAGCCGGCTTTCTGGGGATAAGCCCCGCACGGGTCCTGGTACGGCATATACTTCCCAATGCGATGCGGCCTGTTTTCATTGTCCTGGCATTCGGTTTTGCCGGGGTTATCCTTTTGGAAGCCTACCTGTCCTACCTGGGGCTGGGGGCCGCTCCGGACCAGGTTTCCTGGGGATCGATGATCCGGATGGCTGCCGACCGACCGGGTGCCTGGTGGATGGCTGTTTTCCCGGGCTTCGCTCTTTTTTTCACCTTGGGAGCGTGCAACCTCCTGGGGGAGGAAATGAGTGAGACCTGGAGTGGAAACTAAGGAGAAAACCGAGAAAAGGATGGAGGGGGGTTGATTGCGGGTCGCGTTTACCCTTTCTCGCTTACGGATTACAAATCAGAGGATTGGGAAGGGATCAGCCTTTTTTGCGGCTTTTTTTACTCCACAGTCCGGATTTGGTTTTACCGGCCTTATAGTTCCCGTTCTTGTCCATCTGAGTCTTCAGATCTTCTTGAGCGGGACAGCCCACGCCGCGGTTGCAGGAGAAGCCGGCCAGCAGCAGGGCCGACACAAAAAGTACGAATCCCAATCTTTTCAAGACTTACCGATTTTATACTGGTTCAACGAAACGAGAGAAGGCTTCGTGCGATCTGGCACCCCTTTTTTCTGCAAAGGCCTAAAAATAAAGGGATTTAGGCGGGTATTTTATATTCCTTCTTGGTAATACGAGGCTTAGCACATAAATTTGAACGACTTTAACACTTAAACCATCTACAAATGAATAAAGGAGATTTAGTAAGCAAGATTGCGGAAGCCGGAGGACTGGGTAAAAATCAGGCCAACGACGTCCTGAACGCGGTTCTGGACAGCATTTCTGATGCACTGAAATCCGGTGATAAGGTTACGCTTATAGGATTTGGCACATTTTCCGTTTCCGAAAGAGAAGCTCGCCAGGGACGCAATCCCCAGACCGGACAAACCATACAGATCCCGTCCAAAAAGGTGGTAAAATTCAAACCCGGTAAAGAATTGGCTGATAAAGTCAACTAATAAACCTGAGGAAGTTTATTTCTCACAACTTAAAAGGGCAATCTGCTAACATGCAGACTGCCCTTTTCTATCTTTAGCCTACTACAAAATAACCTGGTTTTTCTTCATGGCAGCGAATATCCAAGAACTTAAAAAAATGGCTTCCCAGGTGCGCCGGGACATCATTCGGCAGACCTTTCTGGCTGAAAGCGGTCATCCGGGGGGATCTCTGGGATGCGCAGATTTTTTCGTAGCCCTTTATTTCCACCAGCTCAAACACGACCCGGCCTTTCATATGCAAGGCGAGGGTGAAGATCTGTTTTTCCTGTCCAACGGTCATATTTCACCCGTTTGGTATAGTGTTTTGGCCCGCTCGGGCTATTTCCCCATCGAAGAACTCGCTTCTTTTCGCCAGATCAATTCCAGGCTGCAGGGCCATCCCGCCACTCACGAGGGGCTTCCGGGGGTCCGGGTTGCTTCCGGTTCGCTCGGGCAGGGCATATCCGTCGCCATAGGCGCGGCTTTGGCCAAAAAGCTGAACGGAGACCCCCAACGGGTCTATGTCCTTTGCGGAGATGGAGAACTGCAGGAAGGGCAAATTTGGGAATCCGCTCTATTCGCCCCCCACAACCGAGTAGACAACCTGATCCTGACGGTGGACTGGAATGGTCAACAGATTGACGGCCCGAACGAGGAAGTCCTTTCCTTGGGCGACCTTCCCGCCAAGTGGCGGGCTTTTGGCTGGGAAGTGCTTCAGATGAACGGCAATGATATGGAGGAAGTAGTCCAGACGCTTCAGGAGGCCAAGGCCCGAACCGGAAAAGGCAAACCGATAGTTATCCTGATGAAGACCGAAATGGGATATGGCGTCGATTTTATGCAGGGTTCTCACAAGTGGCACGGGAAAGCTCCCAACGAAGAGCAGACCGAGTTGGCGCTGAGCCAATTGCCCGAAACTCTGGGAGATTTCCCCATCTGAACTCACCACTTTCAACCATAAGCGAACATGTTAGATCAGATCGTCAGCCAAGGCAAAAAAGCTACCAGAGATGGCTTCGGAGCCGGCATGTCTTTGCTCGGGGAAATCAACCCGGATGTAGTAGCTCTCTGCGCCGACCTGGTTGCTTCCCTGAAGATTCAGCCTTTCATCGATGCTCATCCCAACCGATTTTTCCAATGTGGTATTTCCGAGGCGAACATGATGGGGATCGCCGCCGGCCTGGCCACGGGGGGGAAGATTCCCTTTACCAGTACGTTTGCCAACTTTTCTACCGGTCGCGTTTACGATCAGATCCGGCAGTCCATTGCCTATTCCCACAAAAACGTTAAAGTCTGCGCCTCACATGCGGGGATTACTCTCGGGGAGGACGGGGCCACCCACCAGATCCTGGAGGATATGGGCATGATGAAAATGCTTCCCGGTTTTACCGTTATCAATCCCTGCGATTACAATCAAACCCGGGCTGCCACCCTGGCCATCGCCGAACACTTTGGCCCTGTGTATCTGCGTTTCGGCAGGCCCGGCTGGCCGATATTCATGCCGGAAGACCAACCCTTTGAGATCGGCAGAGCCATACTGATGAGCCCCGGAACCGACGTTTCCCTTTTTGCCACCGGCCACATGGTCTGGCAATCGGTAGAGGCAGCCAAGCAACTGGCAAAGGAGGGCATACAGGTGGAATTGATCAATATCCACACGATAAAACCCCTGGATGAGGAAGCCGTTTTGGAATCTGCCTTGAAAACGGGAGCGGTGGTCAGCGCCGAGGAACACCAAAGGAATGGCGGACTGGGCGACAGCATAGCGCAATTGCTGGCGAGAAAGCAACCTACGCCTCAGGAATTCGTTGCAGTAAACGATAGTTTTGGAGAAAGCGGAAAGCCCAAAGCTCTAATGGACAAATACGGGCTGGGGGTCGCTGATGTGGTAAATGCGGTCAAACGGGTTCTCCAGAGAAAATAATTCAACCCAATTGCTTGTGAAAGAAATGAATACCCAGTTCGGGACCAAGGCCGTGCACGCCGGAGTAGAGCCGGACCCATCTACCGGGGCGGTGATGACCCCCATTTATCAGACCAGCACCTACGCGCAGCAAAGCCCGGGTCAGCACAAAGGCTATGAATACGCACGCACCCAAAATCCGACGCGGGAAGCGCTGGAATCAAGCCTTGCGGAACTGGAAAACGGCAAGTACGGCATCGCTTTCGGAAGCGGTCTGGCTGCCCTGGATGCCGTGGTTCGTCTGCTGGAACCCGGAGACGAGATCCTGTCGACCAACGATCTGTATGGCGGCACCTTTCGCCAGATCGTCCGGGTACATGGGCCCTTCGGGATAGAAAGCCGGTTCCTGGATTTGACGGATGCCTCCCGGGTTGAGGAAGCCATTGGGCCCAAAACCAAGCTGCTGTGGATAGAGACTCCTACCAACCCCATGCTAAACATCGTAGATATTGCCGCTTTGTGCCGGGCAGCTGCCAAGCGGAATATTCTGACCTGCGTTGACAATACCTTTGCCTCACCCTATCTCCAAAATCCGCTGGACCTGGGAGCCGATCTGGTTTTGCACTCGGCTACCAAATACCTGGGCGGCCATAGCGATGTGATCCTGGGTCTGATTGCCACTCGCTCGGAGACTTTGGCTGAAAAGCTGCGATTCCTTCAAAATGCCGTAGGGGCGATCCCGGGCCCTCAGGACTGTTTCCTGGTCTTAAGAGGTATCAAGACCTTGCACTTGCGCGTGGAGCGGGCCTGCCAGAATGCAGAGCGCATTGCTCACTTCCTCAAAGGTCACGCCAAGGTGGGAAAAGTCTACTACCCCGGATTTGAAGAGCATCCCAACCACGAGATCGCCAAGGCCCAAATGCGACATTTCGGAGGCATGGTCTCTTTCATTCTAAGGGATGACACCCAGGAAAAAGCTTTCCAGATTTTAAGCGGGACCCGGATTTTCACCCTCGCAGAGTCGCTGGGGGGAGTAGAATCGCTGATCGGCCACCCAGCCAGTATGACCCATGCTTCCATACCCAGAGAAGAACGCATGAAAGTGGGCTTGACCGACTCTCTGATCCGGCTCAGTATCGGCGTAGAAACCGTCGATGACCTGATCGAAGATCTCGAATCCGCCCTCGAGAAAATCTGATCGGCCTAATCCGCTGAACTTGTTTTAAGATGTTGTTTTTAAAACAATTTGTTTTACATTAGCAACATCATTGACCCAACACGTTCAGTATGTCCGGAAAGACAATTGGAGACTTTCTGAGGAAGTATGGCTTTCGGCTGTTGATTCTGGGTATCTGCCTCTTTCTTTTGCTCAGGAAAGATCTGAGTTTTCAAATGCGGCTTAAAAGCCCCGTAGGCCGGCCCAAACAAGAGAAAGCGGATCCGGTCCCGCAGCCTGAGGAAGAAGAAGGGGTTGAAGCTGCCGTCTTGCCCGAGGTTCCGGATTCGAAGGCCCAACAATTGCAAATGCCAAGTTTATGGGATCGCAAGCCGGCTCCTAAAAAAAGTTTTACTGCACCCTCATCCGAGCCTTTCGATGGCGTGGAGGGAAGTGAGGTTTATGCCTTTTTAAAGCGATTTGATCACGTGGCCAAAGCCGAGCAGGAGAAATTCGGCATTCCGGCTTCCTTTATCCTGGCTCACGGCCTCCTGCTTAGCCGGGGAGGATCGGCCCCCTTTACCGCTCGCGGCAAAAACTATTTTGGGGTCCCCTGTACTTCTGATTGGGAGGGACCTCGCGGTACTCTTGGCGGAACTTGCCGGAGAAGCTACCCTACTGCCTGGATGAGTTTTCGGGACTTTAGTTTGTACATTACCACGGGTGCCCACCGTCATTTTCGAAGCCTCGGGGCTCAAAACCCAAGCGGTTGGATAAAGGCCGTGCACCAAACCGGGTACCAGGATGTAGAGAACTATACCGAAAGAATGGCAAGGTTGGTCCAGGAAGTACAAGAAGCCGGATTTGGTTAATAGGCATCGGGATGTTTTCGCCGATAAAAATATACGCCCGGTTCATACACCCATCCTTCGTGGCCTTTCACGGATCGGACTTTTACCCAATGGCCCTTTGCCATAGCTTTCCCCAGGTTCAGTTCGACGGTGGAATCACTTACCTCGTGAAGAAAAGTGACCTGTTCAAACAATTTCAACTCAGTAAGCACCTCAGATTTGAGTCCGGGTTCTCTTCGAAGTTTCAGGCCTTCAATGGAGACATACAAAACGGATTTTGGAAAAATGGGGGAATCATCCGAAATGGAGGTTCCGCCCTGTAGATTCAGCACGCTATCCTCAGCAGCCTGCTGGGAAGCATTCAGCTTGTCGAGACTATCCTGTTGGGCAATGCGAGCTTCGTATCGTTCTTTGTATTCCTGCCGGAGCGAATTGCAGCGGGTATTGGCCCAAATGAAGAAAACAATAAAAAAGACCAGGATACCACCCAACTGCACCTTTAACCATGTGTTTTTTCCTTTTTGGCTCATGGATTGCTTTTTCAATGGAACAGAACAAAGAAAGAAAAATATCTTTCCGTGTTGTGAAAAAACGGCCTTCAATGACTCTAAACTATGAGCGTACATTCCATTTCCTTCAGGCAAGGATACAGATAAGCCATGCCTTTCAAGAAACTACTTAACCTAAAGCCCTTGATTTTCTGTTTGCTTTTTCCTGCAACATCACTGCTTTTCGGCCGTCGGGATCATGAGGAAAAACATTTTCTTCTCTTTCCCGGGCTCCCATTTAAGCTAATTTTCGCCAGGATGATGCCTGCCAGGAAGTAGTGGCTTAACCAAATAAGGAATGCAAGCTGCCTCCAGAGTTACAGCCCAAAATACTGAGCCCCTATGAAAAAAGAAGTTTTTCAGATCGCCTTGACTCTATTGCCGAAAGTGGGCCCTGTGACTGCCCGCAACCTGGTCAGTTACTGCGGCAGTCCGGAAGGTGTGTTCGAGGCCCGGAAAAAGGATTTAGTTCGCATACCCCGGATCGGCCCGATTCTCTCTGAAACAATCCAGGGGGGTGCTGTGCTGGCGGAAGCCGAAAAAGAATTGCAAAAGCTGGAGGAACAAGGCATCCAATTTGCTTTCTATCTGGATGAAAAGTATCCCAGCCGCCTCAAACCCTTCGATGATAGCCCGGTTTGTCTGTTTTACAAGGGGGAGATCGAACTCAACCCTGCAAGGACCCTGGGTATTGTCGGCACCAGGAACCCAACGATCTACGGGATACAGCAGTGTGAAAATCTGGTCCGGGACCTAAGCGGATCGGGTGTAACCATTTGTAGTGGGCTGGCCTTTGGCATCGACAGCGTTGCGCATCGTTCTGCTGTTCAGGCGGGCGTACCCACCTGGGGCATTCTCGCCAACGGTTTGGGAAGTATATATCCTAAGGCACATACCCGACTGGCCCATCGAATGCTGGACAAGGGGGGGCTAATGTCTGAGCATCCGGCCGATATGCGGCCGGAAAAAGAGTTTTTCCCCATGCGAAACCGAATCATTGCCGCATTATCGGATGCTTTGGTCGTCGTGGAGTCTGGCAAAACGGGCGGATCGCTCATCACAGCGGAATTTGCCAACCGATACGGCCGGGAGGTTTTTGCCGTACCCGGAAGAGTTCAGGATGATCGTTCAGCCGGATGCCACCTTCTGATCAAAAACCACAAAGCTTATTTGATGGAAAGTGCGGAAGACATACTCAAACAGCTGGGTTGGGATGATGAATCGGGCCCAAAAAGTCGGCAGCCGGACTTATTGGGTCCGATTGAAGAGCAAGGGAAAAAAATTATAAATTTGCTTCGAGAATCCGGCCCGAAAGGCGTGGACGAGATCGCTTGGGCCTCGGCTTTATCTATTTCCGAAACCGTATCCCAATTATTGGACCTGGAGTGCAATGGATGGGTCAGAACCCTACCGGGTAACCAATACATGGTTGTTCGTTGAGATCCCCTGGATTATGATGAAAAAGCTTTTCCTTACTTTTTTCTCGCTCGCCCTGCTTGGCTCTTGTGCCCCTGACCTTGCTGACTATTCAGGAACAGAGAAAGGAGACTTCACGGAAGAGCAAGCCCGAAACATCATCCTTCTCATCGGCAACGGTATGGGGGTTAGCCAAATAACGGCCGGCTTATACCAAAAGAAGCGCCTTCACATTGAAAATTTCCCGATAGTCGGCATCCATAAGCCGACTTCTTTCGACAATCTGATTACGGATGCAGCCGCCGGCGCTACCGCTATATCCTGCGGCATTAAAACCTACAACGGTGCCTTAGGAGTAGGACCCGATACGATGCGGGTGACCAATATTCTGGAGGAAGCCGACCTCAAGGGATATGAAACAGGGCTTCTGTCCAGTTCCAGCCTTACTTATCCTTCCCTGGCGGCCTTTTATGCCCATCTTCCTTCGGGTGAGGATCCGGAACTTACCGCCAGCGAACTGCTGATATCGGGCATTGACCTGATCATAGGAGGAGGTGCCGACTTTTTCAACCTGCGATCCGACCAGAGGAATTTTCTGGAATTGCTAAAAAAGAAGGAATACGAGGTGTTGAAGCATTACGGTAGCTGGAAGCGTGAAATCCCCGATTTTAATCCTGAAAACAAAATTGCCTTTTTCACTGCCCGGCAGGATCCACCCTCGGCTCGGGCCGGGCGCGATTATCTGCCGATCGCTACTCAAAAAGCCATAGATTATTTAATGGCCAGGTCACAGAAGAAAGAAGGATTTTTCCTTGTGATCGAATCTTCCCATTTCGATAAAGCCGGGAGAAACAACGATACGGATACGGTCATTGAAGAGGTCCTGGATTTTGACAAGGTCGTGAAGGTAGCCCTGGATTTCGCTCAGGCCAACGGTGAAACGCTTGTCTTGCTAACGGCCGATCACGAAACCGGTGGATTCGCCCTGAATGTAGGGTCCACCGATAAGGATCTTATCGGTGCCTTTACCACCACGGAGCCGACAGGCACGCTTATCCCTGTTTTTGCCTATGGTCCGGGAGCCAATCGCTTTTCAGGAATTTACGAGAACAGCTCCATCCCGCTTAAAATTAAGGAAGCCCTGAGGCTGGACCTCAAATCGGTCATTCTCGATTGAGATCCGCTGCCAGGGCTCCGGGTAGATCAGCCCGCCTTTTAGACCTGAGAATACTCAGCTGGCTTGCCGACCTTCCGAAGGATATACGTGTCTTTCGGCGTGGTAAGAGGAGCGTACCAACGGGCTGCTTTCAACGTAGTCAAAGCCCTTTTCCAGCCCGACCTCCTTGTATTCAGCGAATTTATCGGGATGGACATAAGAGGCTACCTCGAGATGCATTTTGGTAGGTTGCAGATACTGCCCGATGGTCAGTACATCGCAGTCGTGCTCCAGAAGGTCATCCATCAGCTTGAAAACCTGCTCGTCTGTTTCGCCCAAGCCGACCATGATTCCGGATTTGGTCCTTTTGCCAAAGGCTTTGGTGCGCTTGATCTGCTCGAGACTGCGTTGGTATTTGGCCTGAGGCCTGACCTTGCGATAGAGAGCTTCGACGGTCTCCATGTTATGAGAAACCACCTCCTGACCTGCGCTGATCATTCGTTCCAGCGCATCCCAGGTCGCCCGTACGTCGGGTATTAGCGTTTCAATGGTTGTCTCGGGAGTATTCTCTTTGACCAGGCGGACCGTCTCGTACCAGATTTCGGCACCCCTGTCTTTGCGCTCGTCCCGGTTGACGGAAGTGATCACAGCGTGCTTGACCCCCATCAATTGAATGGCTTCTGCTACTCGGCGGGGTTCATCCTCATCGTATTCGCCCGGACGGCCGGTTTTGACCGCGCAGAAGGAACAAGAACGGGTGCAGGTATTGCCTAAAATCATGAAGGTGGCCGTGCCTTCTCCCCAGCACTCGCCCATGTTCGGGCAATTACCGCTCTGGCAAATAGTATGCAGCTGGTATTTGTCAACCAGCTCCCGGACTTTCTTGTACTTGGGCCCTACCGGCAATTTGACACGCAGCCAATCCGGTTTTCTGCGTCTTTCTTTTTTGGATTCAATTATTGGAAGCTCCAGCATGGGAGATACACTTTTTGGTTTGTAAGAAGCTGGAAAAGACTCCAGCGATTCGAGCAAAAATAGGGAAATGGCGGTTGATTATCTTCGCTTGCCTAACTGCAGACTGAGATAGAAGTTCACAAACAGAAATCGGTTTTCCACGTTGTCGACGGTCGGATCTTCCACCATGATGGGGATCTCCCCAAAGAAAGCATCAAGCATAACACCCAATTCGAGCGCTTTGGCGAATTGGTCGAATGCCCCCCAGTCGAATTGGATACCGAATTTGGCGTGGCCGCCGGGCCGGATACCGATTTCGCCCAGGCCCCGTCCAAAGCCGGAGGAGCCGATGATCTTGTTGATATCCAGAAAATCCGAACGATTCGCTTCGGAAAACTTCTCGCTTGAAATGACCACCTGTCCACCAGGAGCAGGGGGATCCGGAAAACGCCGAAGGTCCAGATAATAAGGTTTCAGCAGGCCCAGGGCAATCCCACCGCTGTAAGACAAAGCAATGGCCACACCTTTCCGGCTGGCTTTTTCCGAAACATATCGCTTGGCTCCCACACCGCCTCGAAGGACAAAAAAGTTGTTCTGCTTTCCAAAAACAAAGGAACGCGATATTCTCCCCGAGGTAATGGGCAAGTCAAAACTTTGCCGGAATTCTTTCGGATGACGGATCTCTCCGAATTCGATGTTGATATACCGGGTGAGGTAGTAAGTTCTTATCGTACCGAAGTTCAAACCCAGCGCAAAACCAAAGGTATGCAGCTTCAGGTCAACTGTCGTCTCCTTACTATAGATAATCCCCTGATTGTCTTCATAGTAGTTCTGTCCGAAACTGATGACATCCTGCCCCTGCAGGGCCGGAAGCAGAGCAAACAGACAGAGAATAAGGATGTACCGATGCATAAATTAGAAGTTAATCTAAATACAAAATCAGGAGGATCAGGTTTAATAAAATTAGGTATTTAGCATCAGATATGACACCACTTTACCATTAAAGCCCGAATTTACAACCAAAGCCAGACATGGTTCTCTGTATTTCCAATGTCCTCACGCCCCGGCTCACCTACACGCTGAAGGTACTTTTCCGGCATTGGTATCCGGTTAATTTCAAAATCCTGCGCCCGGCGGAATGCCCCACCGACTGGCCAGGCCCCATTCTCGACCTCAGCTCACAAACTGATCTTTTTCCTAACGCCTTGAAGCTGCCCCATCATACACTGCTTTGGGATAAAGGTGTGTCGTCCTGGTTACCTACCTCTGACTTTTCCCAACCTCCTGGTATTGAGAGGGATACCGCTTCCTCTTTCTCCGGGCCCCTGGATCTGATTTTCTTCCTTCTATCCCGCTATGAGGAGTATGTCCCCTTTGAACCGGATCGGTTTGGAAGATTTCCAGCACGGGCTTCCTGGTCTGCACAAAGCGCAACCTTGACACGCCCCCTGGTTGACAGATGGGGGGATTGGCTGGTGGCCCGACTGGCCGAACAGCTTCCCGATTATTCCTTTCCCCTTCCGGATTACCGTTTTACACCTACCTACGACCTGGACCTTCCGTGGGCCTACCGGCACAAGCCCCTGTGGCAAATCCCTGCCCGATTTTTTTATCATTTGCCAGGAAACCCCTCTCTGGCCATGGAGCAATTGGCTGTCCTGGGCTCCGACCGCCAGGACCCCTTCGACACCTACGCTGAGTTGGCGGATCTACATCCAGCGGAAGATTCCGTATTCTTCATCCTTTATGCCAGGCGAGGTCAGTGGGACAAAGGGGGCAGGCCCGGTGCCAGGCCTTTCGTTTCTTTAATTCAAAGGCTCCGGGAATCGGGCTTTCGGCTGGGCCTGCATCCCTCTTACGCTTCGAATGAAGATTCCCGATACCTGGCCCAGGAAAAAAGACAGCTGGAAAACGTGATCGGAGAGCCTGTCACAAGAAGCCGGCAACACTTTTTAAAACTGCATCTCCCTGAAACCTATCGAAAACTGCTTTCCGAAGGGATTCGAGAAGACTGGAGCATGGCCTACCCGGACCATCACGGGTTTCGGGCCGGGACATCCCGTCCATTTCCCTGGTATGATCTGGAGGCCGAATCCATAACCGATTTAATGATCTATCCCGCAACGCTAATGGACGGGACGCTGAAAAACTACCTTTCTCTGGGGCTGGCAGAAGCCTGGACACAGGCTTGCAGTCTGATCCGCGAAGTAAAGGCATGCAAAGGGCATTTTATTCCCATCTGGCACAACAGTTCTTTTTCTTCCACCCATGGCTGGGAAGGCTGGGGGGAATGGTATCGGGAACTGGTTCGGGAAGCTAAACAGCCCACTTAGGCCTGCCGGGAAAGCAAAATTGACGGGAAGAATATTACCTTACGCTATTCAACGGAAGAACCATGATTCGCATTATCAACGACCCTCCCAGCCTGGTCAATCAATTCGTCGCCGAGATGCGTGATGTCAGTACCCAGCAAGACCGCTGGCGCTTTCGAAAAAACATGGAACGCCTGGGAGCGATCTTCGCCTACGAGATCAGCAAGACATTTACCTACGCCGAAAAAGATGTGGAATCTCCCCTTGGGATTGCGACCGTGCCCCTGCCTTCTGAACGGGTGGTCATCGCATCCATCCTGCGGGCTGGTTTGCCTTTACAGCAGGGGATGCTCGGATTTTTCGACAAAGCGGATTCAGCTTTCGTTTCGGCTTATCGCAAACACCATAAGGACGGCTCCTTTGACATTCATCAGCAGTATACCTCCTGCCCCGACCTGACAGGCTCCCAGTTGATCCTCTGCGATCCCATGATCGCCACGGGCTCCTCCATGTCCGTATCCCTGAACGGTTTGCTGGAATTCGGCCAGCCCAAAGAGATCCATTTCGTCACGATCATAGCCGCCAACTATGGGGTTGAATACCTCCAGAGAACGCATCCTGACGCCAACATCTGGGTTGCCGCTCTGGACGAGGAACTAACGGCCAAGATGTACATCGTGCCCGGATTGGGGGATGCCGGAGACCTGAGCTTTGGCAATAAGCTTCAGGAATAAACCGGCGGTCTAGCGGGCAGCCCGGATGGTCGTCCACTCCTGGATCCAGCAAGGGACGAAAAAGCGCTCTCCTTCTTTCAAGGTGCGCTGAAAAATATCCCCGATCGCCGGCATGTACTGTCTGTAGCGGCCTATCAACCGATTGGCTTCCTCGCTCACCGAGGGGTCCACCTGTTTGGCTTTGTTCCACTTATCAATGGCCGGCCAGGTCACGATCTGGCTATCCCAGCCTCGCCCAGGCCCACATAGGGGGCCGCTTGAAGCATACAAAATGCCTATCTGAATGTAAGGATCTCCCCAATCAGGACGAATTTCGGCCGCTTTCAAGGCATATTCCCGGGATTTCGAGAAATTTTTCTTGTGCGCCTGATAGATCTTGGAGACCAACAGCATGTAAGTACCTTGCTTTTCCGGGTCGTCGGTCTCACCCGCTGCCGACTCAAATTTCTCGATAGCACAATCGTAATCTGCATTTTGCAGACAATCATAGGCTTCTCGTACCAACTGGGTGCTGGGCGCTATACAGGCATTCTTCCGGGCCGCCACGATCCGCTGGAATTTCGGATGATCAGCAGGGATTTTTCCCCATACCAGCCGGCTATATACCGTGGTGACGGTTTCACAATCCGTGGAATCTGCCAGAAATTCGGGAAAATATTTGTCCAGGTAATATTCGTAACCATAAAAATCCCGCACCGCTTCGAAGGCCTCCAATCGAGGGGGGGTGTATTCCTGGATGATCAGCCAGGGTTCGCAGCCTTCGCCCTCGCATTCTTCCAGACCTTTTGCCAGGATTTCCCGAACCTTTTGCTGATAGGTCCTGGCTTCCTGTGCATCAATTTCTCCCGTTCCATACATTTCCACCAAAAGAGCGGAAAAAGGATTCAAAACAAAGAAATTCGTATTCAGCCTATCCTGATCGATTGATTTTTTGAACAGGTCATAGATCTCTCGACGGCTGGCGCGCCAGAGATACTGGTAGTACAGATCGAAGGCTTTTCTTCCGGAGGCATAGCCACCGCCTTCCGGATAACAGGCCTCGATCCGATCGTACAATTCAAAGATTTGATCAATGAATTTTTCTCTTTCCAAGCTATCGGCAGCTTGCTGATAAAAATGCTGGTAAAGCTGGATCCCGTCCGTCAGGATGGTGTTGCGCCTGCCGTCTGCCGCCGGTGCCACCTCATACACTTGCTTCCAGTAATCAAAGGCAACGTCATACTGTTGAATTTTCATGTTGTCGCGATACAGGACGTAAAGTTCGAGCGCCTTATCGGGGTCCGGGGCTTCTGCAAAACCCGGGCAAGCTGCCGAATTGTTGCTGACCTTTCCTTGCTGACGGGCTTCCACAAAAGCATCGGTGAAAGCCTCGAGCCGAGCCTCCCGCCCGGGATGGGTCTTGGTGGCCTCTGCCGGAGCGTAGGTTTTGATCGCTCCCTGGGCTTGTTCGAGCGTTGCTCCCATTCTATACAGCACAAAGGCGGCGAATCGCTCGGCCTTCAGCACCTCTTCGGGCAGGGTTTTTCGATCCATGGAATGGAACTTGGCCAAATGCCCGATCTGATGGGCCAGCACCCCCAGCCGCGTCCAGTTCTTTTCCATAGGCGTGCTTCCATCGTCCAGGAAAGAAGGTTCATACAACAGATAGGTCTGGGCATCCTCCTCCAGGGCTACTACCGAAACGACCGGCGCCGCCAGGATCCGAAAAGTCCGGCTGGCTTTTCCCAGTTCCACCATTTGGTCCACCAGATTGATGACCTCTTCGGTGGACGGACTCAGCTCCACTTTATTTTCTCCGGGATTATCCCCTTCAAAAAAGCTGATGTTTTTGGATTTTAACGAAAGGACGTCCTGACCGGAAAGAAAGGTCAGGGGAAGCAAAAAAAGGACACACAGCCCTGGCTTGATCCGATGAAGCATAACAGTTCGGCTTTGAAAAGAAAAGGGCTGCCCTCACCTAAAGGAAGGAAGCCCTTTTCAACATCTGATTCAGAAAATACTTGGTTTTACTGGTAGCGGACGCGAACCCGTTCGTTAATCCCGCAACCAACGGTTACGACATCTCCCTCGTCGATCTTCCGCATGAAGCCATCCTGCCTCAGGGGCATGGATTCCCGATAATTGGCAATTCGGCGAGAAGCTTCATCCTCAACATCGCTGTCGATGGATTTGGCATAAGTGTATTTGTCGATGGCTGCCAGAATGGCAAGGCGAGAGTTCCAGTCATCGCAACTGATCCGGCCCAATTTCGCATAGATGTCTCCGATCAGGATGTAGGGTTTACCCCAATTCTCCCGGAGACTGGCTGCTCTGTTGGCGTTGGATCGAGCATTACCGAGCTGCCCGAGTTCCCAGGTCTGGATAAAAGCTACGCTGTAGTAGAACTGGGCTTGGGATTCCGGATTGTCGACAACTTCAATGGCTTCCAGATACCGATCCACTGCTTTGGCATATTCTCCTTCTTTCTGGAGTTGGGAAGCATCGTAGGCCGGGTTGTTGGCTCGGCGCTCGGCTTCCAGCTTGGTGTTATACTCGGTTGCCAGTTCTTTGAAGTGGGTATCCAGTTCAACCATGAAATCGGCGTTCTCATCACAACCCTGGGATTTCAACTTGGCAATGACGTACTTGACCAGATCGAGAGAATCCGGATTTTCCCGGTACATAGGCATCAGTCGCTTGCGGAAGTAACCGCAGTCGAAAATTTCATCCCGGGTTTCACCGAGCTGATTTTCAGCGCGAAGCAGAGAAGACTTGTAATATTCTCCGTAGTTCTTGTTGTTTTCGATGTTGTACTCGGCATTTTCGAAAGCCTCATCCAGCACAGCCTGTGCGCGGGGTTGATCGACCTTGTCGGCATTGTACAAATAAGCCGTCATATAGGCGAGTGGTTCCAGAAGGATGTATTCCATTTCCTTGCCACCCACTTCTACGGCCTTTTCGAGAGATTCGAAAACGACCATGGGGTCTCCGATCTGTTGATAGGCGAAAAGCTGATAGCGATCGAAGGCCTGACGACCGAGCAAGAACCCTTTCTTTTTCGGATAACAGGTCATCTCGGCATCGTAAGTTGCCAGGGCTCTTTGGTACAGCTCCTCTTTCGCCGCCTTGTCATCGGTACGCATGGCCTTCGCCTTTAAAAGCTTTCTCCCATCGATGTAGTGAAACGGACGCTGGCCATCTGCGTTGGGAGCGGCATTGTAACACTTCTCCCAGTTATTGAATGCGATGTTGAAATTCTCCTGACCGAATTTAGAGATATCCTCCGCCGTCTTGTCTTTTACAAACTGACGGTAGATGACATGCCATTCCTGGATCTCATCCGAGTTGGGGGCCTCGTTCCAGGTGCCGCACTGGGCTACCATTTGGACAGACCCCATGAGAACAAGGAGGGCGAATGTCAAAAATCGGGAAATGATTTTCATCGTTAATTAAATTTGCGTTTGAAAAACCAAGTATTATCGTTCAGAGTGAAACCCAGAGTCATGCGTATATAGGTCTGTTCCAGACTAGCCCTGCTCCCGATCCTGCCCCCCTCTACGGCAAAATTAATATATGAGACCGTTTCACGAGGAAGAATTATCGGGAACCCCATCCCCAGCGAAATGCCGTAATGGGTCAGTTGCTCGCCGTTAAGACTGCGGGGATCCGTTCCGTAGAAACCTCCCAGGCGGTAAGTTACTTTATTTAGGTAGCTTCCATATGAATTCCGATCGGGGATGTATTCCAGCCCGCCACTCAGGCGCCAGTTATCGCTGAGGCTGCGCCCGACCGTCCCATCCGGTAAATTATCTATCCCCTCCAGTTTGGCTTCATTAAAATAGGAACTCCATTGTCCGAAATAATACTCCAGGGCAAAACGGAAGGTGTTGATGTCCTCGAAGCTGATCCCTGCGGTGATCTCGAAGGGTAGCTGCCCGCTTCCCCGCTGTTCGTCCTGGATGGACAGGGTGTCAATCTGAAAGGGCTGGAAACTTTCGCGGAAGAATATGCTACTGCTATTGGTACGGAATTGATTGGCGGATTGCCCGAAGGCCCCAAAAACGATCCGCTTCCCGTTGGGTGAGATGATCCCGTTCTGGTCCGGGCTTTTGAAGTCGAGGATGTACATAAGCCCGACGTTCCAGGAAAAACCGCTGACGGAAAATTCGCTGAGAAAGCGCGAATCGAAAGAATTGGATATACTATCCAGGGTTATGGCCCGATCGTTGTTGATCTTTCCGAAGAGGTAGCCGACCTGTACCCCGATGGCCAGGTTATTGTAGCGAATCCCGTTTCCGAACATAATCCGGTAAGTACCTCCGGATCCACGATAGGAAGAACGCACCAATCCGCCGGGTTCCTCGTTGGAGAAAGCTTCGATATCGTAGCCTACGTTGGTGTAGGGTTGCAGGGCAAAACTCATCCCCCAACTGAAGGGAGGTTTAATGCGGTCAATCGCCCGGTTGATGGGATTGTAAAGAGGAAACCCCAAAGCCAGATAATTCAGGTTGCCCGTCCACTGGCCGGACGAATTGAATTCGTCTTGCAGGTAATCGTATTGGCTGAAGAGGCCCACTTCAAAGGAAGTAGCTTGTTGGAAAGCCAGAGCTGCAGCGTTTCGGAGGTTCAGCCCGATCGGATCCTGAATCGCAGCGGTAAGTCCACCCATACCGGCACTGGCAGCCAAATACTGGTTTACCGGATCGCCCAAGCCGAAACGAGAATAAGGCGAATTCAGGATGGGATCAATACGAAAGGTCTGCCCGGAGAGCGAAGGAACGACTCCGAACAAAAACAGGAACACCCAAACCAAACTGCTACTCCGACCCTTCCTCATTGTACCTTAAAATTTGATTCAGCCCCCTCAGGACCAGATGAGGACGCACAAATATCTTTCTTTTCAGTTTTTCAGCCAAAAATGGGGCATCTCCTCCCGTCATGAGGGTGACCAAGCTTCCAAATTCTACCTCCAGCTCGTGCTGGTAATAGACCAACTCGGCAACCATCCCCTTCAAGCCCCCCTGCTGAAGAGCCTCCTCGGTGGTCCTTCCCAACAAGAGATTATCTGTGGGAACCTTCACCCAGGGCAGGCGCGCAGTAAAAGTATGCATGGCCCGATAGCGCATCTCCAGCCCCGGACTAATGTTCCCTCCAACGTAATGTCCGTCTGCGCGGAGCAAATCGAAGGTAATGCAAGTTCCCGCATCAATGACCAGGACGTTTTTTCCGGGACACAAGGCTTGGGCCCCGGCTACTGCCGCTACCCGGTCTTTACCCAGGGTTTCCGGACTTCGGTAATCATTGGCAAAGGGCAAAGGCGTCTTGGCCGACAACTCCAGCAACCGGATCTTTTCTGGAAATCGGGCCGACCAGTCCTTTCCCCAATCAACCCCTACCGTAGAATAGATGATCTGACCCGCCTTTCGGTTGGTTGCATATTCAACAAAACTACTCCAGTTGGAAGTTTCCCACTCCCGCGTCTCCAGCAAATCATCCCCTTCGAAAAGGCCTGATTTGGCACGGGTATTTCCCACGTCCAACGCAATCGAGGCCATAGTATATCAGCATTAATGGCGAAAATGACGTATTCCGGTCATGACCATGGCCAGGCCGTTTTCGTTGCAATAAGCTACACTGTCTTTATCCCGAATGGAGCCCCCGGGCTGGATAACCGCTGTGATTCCGGCCCGGTGAGCGACTTCAACGCTATCTGCAAACGGAAAAAATGCATCGGAGGCCATGACGGCTCCCGAAAGGGAAAAATCAAAGGCCTCTGCTTTTCGAATGGCTTGCTTCAAAGCATCGATCCGGGAGGTTTGCCCGCAACCCATTCCGATCATTTGCTGGTCCTTAACCAAGGCGATGGCGTTGGACTTGAGATGTTTGACGCACTTGTTGGCAAACAGGAGATCTGCCAACTGATCCGCCTGCGGAGCTTGATCGGTAACTTGCTCAAACTGTTCGACGGATTCCATGGCCAGATCGGTTTCCTGCTCGATCACCCCTTGCAAGAGGCGGCGGAAGGAACGCTTCGGGACAGAGTGATCCCGGATTCTCAGCAGAATCCGTTTCGTTTTTTTCTTCAGAAGCTCTAATGCCTCTCCGGAAAAATCCGGTGCGATGAGAACTTCGTAGAATATCTTGTCGATCTCCTGCGCCGTCGCAAGATCGATCGGGCGATTCGCGATCAGTATACCCCCGAAAGCGGAAACCGGATCGCAGGCAAGAGCAGCCGCCCAGGCTTCCTGGATGCGATCCCGAGTCGCCAACCCACAGGGATTGGTATGCTTGAGAATGGCAAAAGTGGGCTTCTCCTCCCAGAATTCTGCCATAAGGGAAACGGCTGCATCTACGTCCATCAGGTTGTTGTAGGACAAAGCTTTGCCGGCCAAAAGATCGAATTGATCTTCCAGCTTCCCGTGGAAAACGGCCGCCTGGTGGGGGTTTTCGCCATAACGAAGTTCGCGGGACTGCAATTGGCTCTCCTTGAAATACGGAAGGCCTATATTCTGATTGAAGTATTGGAAGATGGCCGTATCGTAATGAGAAGATACTGCAAAAGCCCGGGCTGCAAATCGCTTTCGGTCTTCTCGATCTGTGGTGCCCGCTTTTTCCTGAAGGAGTTCCATCAGCGGTTGGTAATCCTCCCGGGAGGGAACGATCAGGACATCGCCGAAATTCTTGGCCGCAGCCCGGATCAGGGCAATACCCCCGATATCGATCTTTTCAATGATCTCGGACTCGGAGCTGGTGCCGGCCACGGTTTTTTCAAAGGGGTACAGATCTACGATCACCAGGTCGATCTCGGGTATGTCGTACTGGTCGAGCTGAGCCAGGTGGCCTTCTTCCCGGCGAGCCAAAATGCCGCCGAAGACCTTGGGATGCAGGGTTTTGACCCGGCCATCCAGAATAGAGGGATAACCGGTCAGGTTCTCAATGGTCTCTACCTCATACCCTTTTTCCCGAATGTATTTTTCTGTGCCTCCGGTCGAATAAAGTCGTATCTCTAGGTTATCAAGCAGGGATAGAACCGGATCCAAACCCTCCTTTTCGAATACGGAAATCAGTGCGGACTTGATCCGTTTGCTAGCCATAAGGAAAGGATATATTGAAAATGAGGGGCAAAATTACCCTTTTGGGTCGCATAAACAAACCGGATCTTTAGTCCGTCGGCTTATCCTGGCCTTCCAGGCCGGAAAGATGCCTGGAGTCCCCCGGTTTGAGGGGCAGAATATTCCCCATTTGGAAGCAGGTTCTGCAGCGGGCCTCATAGGTGCCCTTTTCTCCCAGTACGACCCGATCCGGATCGCTGGTGAGGCGATAGGAGTGGGTGGCCAGATTGCCGCAATGCTGGCAAATGGCGTGCACCTTGGTGATGTATTCGGAAACTGCCAGGAGATAAGGCATGGGGCCAAAGGGTTTGCCCCTGAAATCCATATCCAAGCCGGCTACGACCACCCGGATCCCACGTTGGGCGAGTGTCTGACAGTGATCCGTCAATTCCAGGTCGAAAAACTGAGCTTCGTCTATGCCAACCACGTTGGTATCGGGACTTACGTCCAGGATATGCCGGGAGTGCCGCAGGGGGACCGATTCCAGAGAATTTTCATCGTGGGAGACCACTTTGGAGATGTGGAATCGGTCGTCGATGACCGGTTTGAAGATCTGCACCTGCTGATCGGCAATGCGGGCCCTTCGGATCCGGCGGATCAATTCTTCGGTTTTTCCGGAGAACATGGATCCGCAGATCACCTCAATCCAGCCATTGCGCTGACCCTTGAAATGGGGTTCCAAAAACATGAATGCAAACTAAAAGGTGACAAATGCCCATGCCGAACGACAAGGAAAAGCTAAATTAGAGCTTCGAACCAAATCGTCCAACCCAGGGCTGAAAAACCCCGGCTCACTGATTCAGTCCGGATTGCCATAACCCACTAACCCAAGACAAATGGATCGACAGAAGGTCAGCAAGTTGCTTGAGAAAATGAATCGTTTGTTTCAGGGCCTGGATCAAAACCCGGATCCGATCGAGAGGGATCTGATGCTGAACTACCTCCGCCAACTTTACGATGAATTCTATTTCACCCGACAGGAGAAAAGCTGGGAGCCCAAACGACCTGCCCGATCCCCCGAACCCCTCAGCCGGCCCCAATCGGAGCCTCGTGCCGTGGAAATACCCGAGGACAAACGGCCCAATCCCACCCCGCCGCCACCGCCGCCGCCTGCCCCTAAGGTGGAGCCGACTCAACACGTCCCTGCCACCCGATCTCCGGTTTCCCCGGGCATTTCGAAATACGAAGCCTTATTCAAGGTGGAAAAATCCAATGATCTGGCACAGAAGCTGGGAGCCAGTCCGGTGAGCACCCTTTTTCAGGCTTTCACCATCAACGACCGTCTGTTGTATACCAACGAGCTTTTTTCCAAAAACCAGCAGGCCTTTCAGCAATCGCTGCAATTGCTGGACCGGTACGAACACTTTGACGAGGCGCGCGCCTACCTGAGCGAATTGGCTGAAGAATATGGGTGGATGGCGGAAGAGAAGCTTGACCTGGCTAAAGATTTTGTCCAAACCGTACGCCGGAGATACTCGGCCTAATTAGCAAACCCAAAACATTCACAGCAATGAAAAATGTTGGAATCTTTACTTCGGGTGGGGATTCTCCCGGTATGAATGCCTGCATACGCGCCGCTGTGCGCACGGCCCTGGCGCATGGGTCGGAGGTGGTCGGTATCATGCGAGGTTACCAGGGGATGATCGATGCCGACTTCAAAAAGATGAACTCCCACTCCGTGAGCGGCATCATCCAGCAAGGAGGCACCATCCTGCGTTCGGCTCGCAGCGAAATGTTCCGCACAACTGAAGGCAGGGCGAAAGCCTACGAGAACCTCAAAAAGGCAGGTATCGACAGCCTGGTAGCCATCGGAGGAGACGGGACTTTCACCGGAGCCCGGATTTTTCTGGAAGAATATCCCGACCTGAACATCATGGGCTGCCCAGGCACGATCGATAACGATTTGTACGGTACCGATTTCACCATTGGCTTTGATACGGCGATCAACACCGCCATGAACGCCATCGACAACATTAAAGACACGGCCAACGCACACGACCGTCTTTTCTTTGTCGAAGTGATGGGGCGGGATGCCGGCTTCATTGCCTTGAGTTCCGCCATTGCCTGCGGAGCAGAGGCCGTCCTGATCCCGGAAAGCAAAACGGACCTGGACCAACTAACCCAAACCCTGGAGGACGGATTCGAGAACAAGAAGAATTCGAGCATTGTGATCGTGGCCGAAGGGGATGACGCCGGTGGAGCCTTTACCATCGCGGAGGAGGTCAAGAAAAGAATCCGGCGCGTCTGCGACATCAAGGTTACGATATTGGGGCACATTCAAAGGGGAGGACGACCTACTTGCATGGAGCGCGTCCGAGCCAGCCGCATGGGGCTGGAGGCAGTGAATGCCCTGATAGAGGGCCGAAAAGGGGAAATGGTGGGTATCGTTGACGGGGAAATCGTGTTCACTCCCTTCGACCAGGCCATAAAACACCATCAGGATATCAACCCTAAGTTGCTTGATCTGGTTAACATATTGAGGTAAATACCAAACCGGCCGGCCTTTCGTCTGATTCACAGAAATAAGGGAAATAGAGGAGTGCCTGAAACAGTTATCCGGGTACCCGATTGATCATCACAATCCGACTTTTGGAAGAACACAAGAAATCATCTGTCTTTCAGGGGCTCAAGATCCCGATCTACCTGCTTGTTCTGATGTGGGTGGTGCAAGTCGTTCAATGGGTGTTGCCCATCATGCCCCTGGGGCAGTTTGGGGTATTTCCCCGAACGATCATCGGTCTGCGCGGTGTGCTGCTTTCCCCTCTGATACACGGAGGTTGGGGGCATTTGCTGTCGAATACGATCCCCTTTGTGGTTCTCAGCGCCATTGTATTCTTTTTTTACAGCCGCGTGGCCAAGCAAGCCTTTTGGATGATCTATTTTCTTTCCGGCTTATCGGTCTGGTTGTTTGCCCGGCCGGTCTTTCACATTGGAGCAAGCGGACTGGTTTACGGATTGGTAGCTTTTGTGTTCTGGATGGGCCTTTTCCAGCGGAGCATCAAGAGCATAGCCCTGGCTCTGGTCGTACTCTTCTACTATGGGTCCCTTTTCCTGGGTATACTACCGACCCAAGACGGAATTTCCTGGGAAAGCCACCTTCTGGGCGCGCTGGCCGGGATATTCGCGGCCTTCTGGTACAAAGATAAAAGCAAGGAAAAACGGCAACCCTATTCCTGGGAAGTAGAACCCGAAGAAGAGCCTCGTTCCTTCCTGGATGAGGATACTTTTCAGAAAACGAGAAAAGAGCGAGAGTTGGAGGAACGACGTTCCAATAGCGACTGGACCTGGTAAGGATCAGCTCCTGTTCAATTGAAGCGGTCGGATCAAACCGGGCACTCCGGCGCGCATCATTCGGTGCAGGAGCCCCTTGGCCTCCTTTTCGGATTCTTTTTGGCCCACTAGCACCCTGTATAAGGCTTTCCCATCCTTCTGGACAACCTGTACCATGACTGGTTCTCCAAAAAGTCGCTCCATTTTTTCCGACTGCCGAAGTACATTTTCATATTCTCCGAACACGCCGGTCTGGATGGCGAAGCCTTTGGCACTTTTTTTCTCCACGCTTACTTTGAAAATCCCTATGGATTCATCCTCTCCGGAAGGCATGGTCCCCACGCCTGTATTGTAATCTCTTCGCCGGATGACTTCCGATAGGGCCTTGTGCGCATTCACACGACCGTAACCGTACTTGGGCGAATGGCCATTGACGTATTCTCCCGGGTTGCCGATCTTATCGGCAGTCGAGATCAGGATCTCCCTTACTTCCCGGGCGGTGAGTTCCGGATGAGCGCTGAGCATGAGGGCCACGATACCTGCTACGACCGGAGTTGCGCAGGAAGTACCTCCGAAATGCTTGTAATAACCTCCCCGGTCGACTCCATCGCGCCAATAACGATAGGAACCCGAGTTTCGGGTATCGCCGGGATCCCAGGAGGCCCGTGCGGCTATCATCGGCCAATGTCCGTTGGAGGGGGCCACCAGATCGAGTTCCATCCCTCGGTTGGAATAATAGGCATGGTCATCGAGGCTGGTGCAGGCTCCCACGGCAATCACATCCCGGTGGGTGGCGTAGTAGTTCAGGTATTCCAGGTTCTCGTTGCCGGCGGCGAATAGAATAACGCAACCCTTGCCGCCCCTTCCTTGCCGGGCGGCCCGGGCGATGGCAGCTTCCTTGATGGCATTCGGTTTGAAGGCCGGGTCGGTAGTTCCCCAGCTGCAACTGATGATATCGGCACCGTTGCGGACACAGTAATCGAACATTTGCTCCGTAGCCCGGATCCCGAAGGAGGTGCCGTTGACCGGCATGAAACGGGCATTGGGCGCCACCCCTACGATCCCTTTGCCGTTGGAAGAGGCGAGCGCCACGCTGGCACAGGGCGTGCCGTGGGTGAATCGGGGGTCCCCCTGCGGAAGCGAAGGAGTGCCCGACCAAAGGTCAAAAGGGCGGGTAATTTTATCCTTAAGATCCGGATGATCGACGTCGAAACCATTATCGATCACAGCCAGTGTGACCTCTTTACTCCCCAAATTGCCCAGCCGTTTCCAGGCATCGACGATACGGGCGTCGGCTCCGGCTTTCATCATATGGCTCCGCCCTCGGACCTGGCCGGAATTATGCAGGTGCCACTGCTCGCCGATCAGATGGTCGGTGGGCGAGAGAAAGTAAGAATCCACGGGAGCATCCAGATCCGGCTCGGCAAACCGGACCATGGATAAGGCCTGTAGTTTGCGGGCTACCTTGATCGGGTTTCCGGATTGAGCGGTAACGGCGACTACGATGCCCTCATCCGACCGGCGCTCTACCAGTTCTAGGCCGTATTCCTCCAGAACGACGGCCTGCTCCTCCTGACTGGCGCCGCTCTCGAATACGACGTATAATTCTCCGGTGGGAACTACGGGCCGGTTGCGTTCACCCGCCAGATAAACGTGAGTACCCACCGAAACCTCAGGGTCCTGGCGAAGCTCATCCAGTTTACGATCCGTCTCCTGCTCATCGACATTCAGGCTGACCACCGAAAACCCTCCCAGCCTCGGGAGCCACTTCTCAGCGACATCCGGAAGGCTTTCCACGGTCTTTTCCGGGTTAGTGGTTTTGAGCCCAACCAGCTTCCGACTTTTTTTGAGCTGAAGCTGTCCCTTTCCGGTTTGCAGAGTAATTTTTTCCATGTGTGCAGGAGCGATTGCTTGGCCGAAACGGTAAAATAAGAAAGGCCGGGACAAAATCCCGGCCTCCCTCCTAAGAAAATGTTTAAACCCGATCAGGCTCTTTCCCGAAACCGCTCGGCATACATCTGCTGCAACTTCTTGCGGGCGAAGAAAATTCGACTTTTTATGGTGCCCAGAGGAGCATCGAGCTCTTCGGCAATTTCATCGTACTTATAGCCCTGATAGGCCATGATGAAAGGTCTGCGAAAATCTTCCGGCAACCGGTCGACCAGGCTGACCAACTCGTTGAAGGTAACGTTGCCCTCCCCTTCGTTCTCGACGACCTTTTCGCCGGAATTCAGGTAATAGTTGTTGGGAGTCTGGTCGATAATCAGGTTGCGACGAACCTTCTTGCGATAATTATTGATAAAAATATTTCGCATGATGGTCACCGCCCATGCCTTGAAGTTGGTGCCTTGCCGGTATTTATCCGCGTTGGTAATGATCCTCAGGGCTGTATCCTGATAAAGATCCTCTGCGTCTGCGTTGTTCCCGGTCAGTTTCAGTGAGAAGGCACGCAAGGAATGGCTGATGGTATCAAGTTGTTCCTGTATCTGGTTTTGCAGTGCTATGATCATTTTCAGCCGGTTTTGAAATTAGGGAATGCTATTTTCTTTTACGAAAATACGTGTATATACAATAGATTGCAAATAATATTTACAAAATAGCCGTTGGAATGGTTCCATCTGTTGCAATCCGGACAGTTATGTTGGACAAAAAGGCCAAAACTGTTAAATTTGTTAACAGAATTAAACCCAAGGATCTGTTTCTGATGTTCTGCATAATAGAGGGTCAGCTCCCTTCTTTCCGTTGAACCATTGCAGGCCACTTTAAAAGATGGAGAAGCATACACCACAGAGAAAAGATCAGCCGGAAATGTTTTTGCACCAGAATATCCGGCTACTCAGAAAGCGACTGAAGCTCAGCCAGGAGGAACTGGCCCGCCGGATCGGTTTGAATCGTGGCAATATCGCTTCCTATGAGAATGGAACGGCTGAACCCAGAATTTGCAACTTGCTCAAATTCGCCCGTCTTTTCGGGATTTCAGTCTATAAGTTAACTTATTCTGACCTGAGCCGGGAGACGAATTTGGACGAGCCCTCTCATTCCTTCGATGAAAACAGCCGCCTTCCGGAGGAATATTTTCGGGAGATGTTGAAACAATTGGAGCAGACCGAAGAACTGATGCATTCCATTCGCACCTGCTGTCATTACCGGCAAAAATCTCAAAAAGCCCTCAGTCCCGATTTGCAGGCTTTTATGGTCCATTTTGAAGACCTTTACCAGATGGCCGAGCAATTACTCTGCAACCAGAAAACGTTGCTGGACCAAAAGATATACCCGCCCGGCAGGGCCTGAAGCTATCGCGCTCCCCTTTTTATTTCAAAACGGAAATGCTTCCCCTTCGGACCAATTCCTCCCCATCGCAACGCCAGCGCAGAAGATACACCACGTTTTGCGTATTCAGCAAGTCGCCGTTCAGCCTTCCGTCCCAGCGCTCAAAGGGATCGTCGGTAGAGAAGAGCCGACCTCCCCACTGATCGAATATTTCCAGCGAGATCAGTTCTTCGACAGCAAAGGGATTGCTGATCCCGAAAGTCTCGTTTTCGACCGGTCCGGAACCGTTGGGCGTGAAGGCTCTCGGCAGGAAAATTTCGCTACAGTCCAGATCATCCGGATTGATCACATTGATGAACATCGTGTCGAGGGCGATACAGGTCTCACCCGCTTCCTGGATTTGCAGCACGTAGTTCAGCTGGCCATCGACGGTGGGCGTGATGCTGGGATCCGGTATGGTGGGATCGTCTACCCCGTCGGTAGGGTCCCAGAGGAAAGAATCTCCGCAGCTCGGCCCGAATTGGACATCGACGGTTTGCCCCAGAAAAATGCGATTGTCCGGATTGAGGATCCGATCCGGTTGCAGGTAAAGACTGGCGACTTCAGAATCATTGAGGTCATCGATGTAAACGCGGAGCTCGTCGATACGCCCCGAGAAGGGATCTTCGCCTACTTGCGGGCAAAAGGTGTAGCCGAGGTGTGCAATCCCGTTGTTCCGCAGATCGAGACGAGTTGAGTTAGTGCCCTCGGCCACACGCTCGCCATTGATGTGAAACCGGACCCGATTGGCGCGTCGGACCAGAGCTATCTGATACCAGCATTTATCTGCAGGCAGATTGGCGGCGAAGGACAGATTCTTGCTGCTGTTCTCCCGCAGATCCGCCTCTACGGTCCCGTTTTGGGGTAGATACCGGATGGTGATGGCGTTATCTTCCGAGCAAAGGGAATCCCTTTTGGAAAAGAGGATCTGGGTGTTGGGAGAAGTTCCGGGAAAAAACAGGAAACTGAGCGTAAAATCATCTGTTCCGAAGCGGTTGTTCACCGGGCCTGTAAGCAGGCCAAAACTTCCGCTCCCGTCCGGCAAACGCAATGCTTCCATCCCAAGGCCGCAATCGAACTCCAGATTGCCCTGGGGCACGATCTCATTTTGAATATCCACCGCATCCTGCAGGGAATTGTTCTCAAAACCAAAGTAGGAGACCAGTCCGGCCGTGGTCTGCGCTGTACTCAGCAGCGGCAGGATGAAGAATACCCAGAAAAGAAAACGATCCATAAAAGCTGGCAAAATCGCGTTTGGCTTATGTAACGAAGGGGCGGGCAGGA
Organism: uncultured Saprospiraceae bacterium; assembly: GCA_964640855.1. Classification (GTDB taxonomy): domain Bacteria; phylum Bacteroidota; class Bacteroidia; order Chitinophagales; family Saprospiraceae; genus JAJDFU01. The sequence goes on along the minus strand of CAZXIX010000002.1, from coordinate 43,965 downwards.
TATTTCAACCCAAAAGGCTGTCAAATCCCGGAGGCAGCATATCCTTGAGAGATTTCTGGGTTTCCTCCGTCTGGACATCGGCCGCCTTCTCCAACACGCGATTGATCAGCACGAGGAGCAGATCTTCGAGTTCTTCCGACTCGGCGTTCTTCAGGAAGTCGGGATCCAGATGGATGGATTCCAGTTCCCGGTTGGCATTGGCCTTTACCCGGATGGCGCCATCCTGGATCTCGTCTTCGATTTGGATCTGTGCCAATTTTTCCTGGAGCTGCTTCTGCTGCTCCTCCATATTTCCCATCAAGTCTCCAAACATGCTTGTAAAAGTTTAGTGGCCAAGGATTAAAGCGCAAAACCCGAGGTTTGGCGGTATGCGTGTGCGTTCGGGCTGGCCTGCGATGAAGTGCGAGTCTCTACCTCACTTTCGGGTTTGTCCTGAACCGCCGCTCTGCTTTCTTCAGCCTTCAAAATGCGTTTCCAACACCATCTGCCCGAGGAAATAAAGATAGAAGATCATGAGCATGCTCCCTTCGAAGAAAGATACTTTTTTATTGTTGAGCATGATCCCGAAGAGAACGGTCATTAAGACCATCAGCGGCAGATAAAACTCGATGATAGCATCCGGAATGACCAGATCGCCGATGAAAGCCGGGATCCCGATCACCACAAAGGAATTGAACACATTGGACCCCAGCACATTGCCAACGGCAATGGCTGCTTTGCCCCGGCGGGCGGCGCTGATGGACACCAATACTTCCGGCAGGGATGTTCCCAGGGCCACGGCGGAAAGGGCGATCACCTCGGACGGAACGCCCATAGTGGAGGAGATCGTCTGCAGGGAAAGAATAGTGTATCGGGCGCCCGCCCATACCAAAGCGCCGTGCAACACCAGGGCGCCCCAGGTGCGCCATTTGGCCGGAGCTCCTTTTTCCACTTTGGAGTCGGTCTCCTCTCCTCTCACGCTGTAGGAAAGGAATACGACGAGGCCCAGCAAGAGCAGGAATGCCTCGAAAGGATTGATCTTTTGATCCAGGACCACCATGTACAGCAGAAAGGCAGATCCCCAGAGAAATGGCATATCGATATGCCAGACGTTGTACTCCAGGGAAATGCTGCGGGCCAGCATGGCAGAGAGCCCCAGGACCAAGGCGATGTTGGTGATATTGGAGCCGACCACTGTACTGATCACCACCTCCGACTGCCCCTGGACTACGGAGGCAATGGAAGCTGCCAATTCCGGCAGGGAAGTTCCGAAAGCGATGATGGTGACCCCGATCAAAAAGGGGGACATCCCGACGGATACGCCGATCTTCTCAGCCGCATCCACAAACCAGTCGGATCCTTTGACCAGGGTGGTCAGGGCAACCAGAAAAATGACGATGTTGAGCAGTAGCTCCATATTTTTCGAAACAATAGGCTCCCGAGAAGCCTTGCAAAAGTAAGTTTTTTGCGGGCTATGCCTAACTTTCGCCTTTCCGGAGTCGTAATGCCGGATGAAAATTTTCGTTGTATAAATGGCCTGGCAAAATCCTTATTTTGTGTTTTCGTTTTAAACGTGTGATCAAAGTCAATATGTCCCATGCCGCTTGACCAAATGGATGTTGATCAGTTGGAAGAAAACCAGCTGGCTCAGGGAAAGGAAATGAGTTTTTTCGAACACCTGGAGGAGCTCAGGAGACACATCATTCGCTCCCTGATCGTTATCGTGGCGGTCGGGATCGGTTTGTTTGTGGTGAAGGACTGGTTTTTTGAAACCATTATTTTCGGCCCCACGCACAACACCTTCCTATCTTATAAAGCGATCTGCAATCTTTCGGAGATTACAGGGCTGGGTGACCGCATGTGTTTTTATCCTCCGGAATTCCGGAAGCAGGCCATCGGCTTCGGTGAAGCTTTTATCACCAGCATCAAGGTATCCTTCATCGCCGGGCTGATCTTTGCTTTTCCCTACGTATTCTGGGAATTCTGGAGTTTTATCAAACCCGGCCTCTATGCCAAGGAGCGCCGTTATGCCCGAGGGATCGTATTCATTTGCTCCCTCCTCTTTTTCATGGGCGTAGCTTTCGGCTATTTCATCATTGCCCCCTTTGCGGTACAATTCCTGGCCGGATACACCATCCCGGGCGTTGAGAATTCGCCGACGTTGAACTCCTTCATCAACTACATGATCATGTTCACGGCGCCTGCGGGCCTGATCTTCGAACTGCCGGTTTTCGTCTATTTTTTCACCAAGATCGGGCTGATCTCTCCCCGGGATATGCGGAAGTACCGTCGTCATTCCATCATCGGTATCTTGCTGCTGGCCGCCCTGATCACCCCGCCGGATGTCGTCACCCAATTACTCATCGGGATCCCGCTCTTTTTCCTCTATGAGGTCAGCATTTGGGTTTCCCAACGGGTAGAACGGGATGAAGAACGCAAGGAACAGGAGGCCAGCCTGAATTAGAGGCCAGAGGCGAGAGACCAGAGGTAAGGGAGCAGCCAGATGAAGGCTATTGCCTGCTTTCCGGGCGAAACAACGAAGCTCATTGGTGTCCTGCTTCTCCCTATTAGTCGGAGATCGGAAATTCCGTACTCATAAAAGCGAGCCTATTTCATGTCAACACAGCGCATATCTTCTAATGCCACCCTGGCACTCAATATCTTTTTTCCGGTTTTCTGGATCGTATTCTTCGGTTCCCTGACCGTTGCTCTTTTTCTGAGCCCGGGTCTTGCCACGGGTCCTTTGAAGTGGGCCATGCTGGCCATTTTCCTTTCGGGAGTAGTGATCCTCTATTTCACTTTGCTGAAACTCAAGCGGGTCGAACTGGACGAGACCCACGTTTACGTGAGTAACTACTTCAAGACCTACCGCTACACCTACGCCAGTGTGGAAAGCCTGGGGATCAGCGAATTCCTGTTCCTTTCGGTAGGTATCCTCCGCTTGCGGCAAGCCGGTCGATTCGGCAGGCGGATCACCTTCGTTATGTCCCGGGCGATGTACGACGATTTCGTCCAGTTACATCCGGAGATCGGGCAGCGGCTGAGGGCGGAGGGTTGATGTTTTGATGTTGGGATGCGGGGATGTTTGACCCCAATTCCCTATCTTCCTCCCCCCTCAGCACCCACGACGAGGCTTTGCCCGTCAGGGCCAGGAATTAGCACATTCTAAACCCTCAACCCTACTTCGGTTCCAACTGGATCACCGGGCAGATCATCTCCTCCAGCGAGACCCCGCCGTGCTGGAAGGTATCGTTGTACTGGTGGAGATACTGATTGTAATTGTTGGGGTACAGAAAATAGACCTCCGGTTTGGCAAAGATGTAGGTGGAGCTGACATTGGGCTTGGGCAGCCCGGCTTTCTCGGGGTCGCGGATGGCAAAAACGTCTTCGTTCACGTACTTGAGGTTCTTGCCCACCTTGTAGCGAAGGTTGGTGGTCGTCTCCTTATCTCCCACGACCTTCGACGGGGCCGTTACCCGGATGGTGCCGTGATCGGTAGCCAGGACCAGCTTGAACTTACGATCCGACAGTTTCTTCAGCATCTCATTCAGCGAGGAATTCTCGAACCAGCTTTCCGTCAGCGAGCGATAAGCCTTGTCGTCTCTCGACAGTTCCTTGAACATATCGCTCTCGTTACGCAGGTGGGAAAGAATGTCCAGCAGATTGTAAACGACCACGGTCAGATCGTTATTAAGGAAATTGAGCGCCTGAACAGGTAATTGGCTGGATTGCTCCGAATTGGTGACCTTGTTGTATTCCAGACGGATATTCCGCCGCAATAAACGGTCGACCTGCGCCTGCAGCATGGGTTCTTCGTGCAGATTCTTGCTTCCCTTTTCGAAATCGTATTTCCACCACCCCCTGAAGTTCTTTTGAATGTCCAGCGGGGTCATGCCGGCAAAAATGGCGTTGCGGCTGTATTGCGTGGTGGTAGGGAGAATGCTGTAGAAGAAATCTTCCTCCAGGATCCGGTAGTGCTCCATGAGGAAAGGCCTGATAACCTCCCACTGGTCGTAGCGCAGGTTATCCAGCAGCAGGAAAAGCACCGGTTCGCCCTCATTCAGTAAGGGGAGCACTTTTTTTCGGATCAAATCGGGCGACATGAGGGGAGCCTCTTCCGGATGGGCCAGCCAATCCAGGTAATTTTTGGAGACAAACTTGAAAAAGGCCGTATTGGCTTCGCTCTTCTGGTCGGACAGCAGTTGGGTCACCATTTCCAGTTCGGCATGGTCTTCGAATTCCTTTTCCCATTTCAGGATCCGCTGATAGACGTTCACCCATTCCCGGTAATCGGCATTGCCGGTGATCAGAGCGCTGATGTGGCGGTGATCCTGCAGGTATCGCGAGCGGACCCCTTCTTCCAGAATTCGCTTCCGATCCACGATCTTTTTGAGGGTGAGCAGAATCTGATTGGGCTTCACGGGCTTGATCAGGTAATCGAAGATCTTGGAGGAAAGCGCCTGTTCCATCAGGTCCTCCTCCTCGTTTTTGGTGATCATGACCACCGGAAGCTGAGGGTGGCCTTCCTTGAGTTTTTCCAGGGTTTCCAATCCGGTCAGCCCGGGCATGGATTCGTCCAGAAAAACGACATCTATTTCCCGGTCGGATTCGATTTCCTCCAGAGCGTCATGTCCGTTGGAGACCGTAACCAGATCATACCCCCTGTTTTCGAGAAACATAAGGTGCGGTTTGAGCAGGTCGATCTCGTCATCTGCCCAGAGTATTTTCACGTGTTGAGACATCGAAGGGGTATTTGGTACCTTTTATTTATAATATAAAATATAAAATCCGTCGAGCTATTGAAACGCTATTTGGGCAGTCATTCATCTATGGAGGACCCATTTTGTTCAGAATGTTTTATTATCGGGCCGCAGTACAGATGACCGTCCAATGAATACGTCGCAAAAAAAGATCTTCAACGACCCCGTTTACGGATTCGTAGCGGTGCCTTACGGCTTGCTCTTCAACTTGCTGGAGCATCCGTATTTTCAGCGGCTTCGGCGGATCAAGCAAACCAGCCTGACGCATTTCGTATATCCCGGAGCTTTGCACACCCGCTTTCACCATGCCCTGGGAGCTTACCACCTGATGAGCCAGGCCCTGACCGTCCTCAAGGAAAAAGGAACCCTCCTGAGCCAGGAAGAGGAGGAAGCCGCCGGAGCTGCCATACTGCTGCACGATATAGGTCACGGTCCCTTCTCCCACACGCTGGAGAACACCCTCATCCGGGTTTCGCATGAAACCCTCTCCCGCCTTTACCTGGAAAAACTGAACGAAGATCACAAAGGGGCCCTGGATCTGGCCATCCGGATTTTCAAAGACGAGCACGAGCAGCCCTTCCTACACCAACTGGTTTCGGGTCAGCTGGATATGGATCGCATGGATTATCTCAGCCGGGATAGTTTTTACACCGGTGTTTCGGAAGGCGTCATCAGTTACGACCGGATCATTAAAATGCTGGATGTGCACCGGGGGCAATTGGTGGTGGAAGAAAAAGGCATTTACTCCCTGCAAAAATTCCTGATCGCCCGCCGGCTCATGTATTGGCAGGTTTATCTGCACAAAACGGTCTTGTCGGCCGAGCAAATGCTGATCCGCACCCTGCAGCGGGCCCGCCACCTGCACCGCGACGGGGTGGAAGTCCCGGCGGGGCCCTATCTGACCTATTTCCTGGACCATGAGTTTGGCGAAAGGGACTTCCATTCCCAACGCGACAAGCTGCTCCACTACTTCGCCCAGCTCGATGATACGGACATTATGTTTGCCTTGAAAAGCTGGCAGCAACACGGCGATCCGATGCTCCGCTACCTGGCCAGGGGCTTGATCAACCGGCGTTTGTTCCGGCTCGAACTCAGCAATGAGCCCTTTCCCCAGGACAAAGTGGAGCAGATCAAAGAGATCGTAGGGCGGGAACTGGGCATTCCGGTCTCTATGCTGGACTATCTGGTTTACACCGGCCAGGAAACCAACTCGGCCTACAGCACTTCCAAAGATGAGATCATGATCCTGTACAAAAGCGGAGAAGTAGCTCCCCTTTCTGAAAATGCGGATCACGATGTCAGCCCTCGGCTGGTTGTGAAATACTATCTTTCCTATCCGAAAGTCGGCCCCCTGGCCCCGGGAAAATTCCAGCGAAAACCCGTCTAAAAGAAGGAAATGAAAGTCGAAAAACATTTGCAGATCCGGGGCAGTTCAGGTCGCCCCATTTTGTGGGATGCGTACCGGGCCGAGTCGCCCCGTGCCTGGGTAGTGTTTGCCCACGGCATCAAGGGGTTTAAAGATTGGGGCCATTGGTGGGCTTTGGGGCGCACCTTCGCCCAAAAGGGCATCAGCTTCTTCCCTTTCAATTTTTCCATGGGGGGTACCACGCCCGAGGAACCTCATGAGCTGACCGAGCTCGAGGCCTTTTCGCAAAATACATTCAGTCAGGAACGGGCCGATCTTTTGGCCGTCATGGAGGGGTTGGCCAAACAGGAGGATCTTGTTCCGGCTTCTATCCGGAACAACCTGTTCCTGATCGGCCATAGCCGGGGCGGCCCCATTTGCCTTTCGGCGGCCGTCTCGGAGAAAGAAGTTGCCGGCCTGATCACCTGGGCCTCGGTCTCCTCCCTGGATTATGCCTGGCCGGACGACGATTTCATCGCCCGGTGGCGGGAAAAGGGATACTATTCCATTGTCAACCGGCGAACGAATCAGGAAATGACCATCCGGTTTTCGCTTTACGAGGATTACCGGCAGAATCTGGAGCTGCTGGAGACGGCATCGTTGGCTCCCCAACTGGACAAGCCCTATCTCATCCTGCACGGCGACCGGGATGAGGCCGTACCTGTGTCCGCAGCAGAAAAGCTGCACCAATGGAGCCCCGATAGCCAGTTGCAGATCATCCCCGGGGGAGACCACGTGTTTGGAGGCCGACATCCCTGGGAACGGGAACAACTGCCGCCCGCCTCCCAGGCGCTGGCGGAGGCGAGCATCGGCTTCATCCAAGAAAATTGCCCGGCCTTGTAAAAGAACCGGGCACGAGAGAGCGAAAATTAATGTGGGGTCATCTGTCCCTTGTCTATCTTATGAGGGTCTCCTCAGAAGAGGGAGAATCCATGTCTTCTACCTGTAAGAGGATGCTGGAGAGGAAATTCCACAAATATTTTCCAACTTTTTTCGGAAAATTTTTTAAGTCACTGTAAATCAATAATTTGCACAAATCCTTTCTGAAGCGCGGGAAGGATTGGCAATCGACGCAGATAGAAGGGGTCCCGCTTACGTCTACCATTTCTTATTTTCACCTTTACCAAAAAAAAGCACCTTCTTGCTCAGCCTATTTCGAACGAACCAGATCCTTGCCTGCGTCCTGTATCTTCCCTACCTGATCCTGCTGCGCTTGCCGGTCTATTTGTTCCCGGACCGGCAGCGGCAAGTTTTTCAAAATGAGTCCTTATTTCCCGAGCTGTTTGACTCCTTGCTCCAATACCCGCTGCTCGCCGAATGCATCCAGATCGCCTTTTTGCTGGCCATAGCTGTTTTCATCACCCTGACGGCCACCCTACAGCGCGTAGACCGGGAGATTTCGTTGTTTCCGGGATTGCTGTTTCTGCTGATCAGTTCTTTGCTGCCGGACCTCCTGCCTTTTTCGCCCCTATTGCCCGCCGTCCTGTTGATCTGGTTTGCCACAGATCAGCTCATCCATACCTATCGACAATACGAGCCGGTTTACCAGCTGTACAATACGGGTTTTGCCATCGGAGCAGCCATTCTTTTTTATCCTTCCTTTTCTATTTTTCTGCTCATGGTCTTTCTGGGCGTAAATTCGCTCAGATCCTTCAACCCCAAAGAATACCTTTTGATCCTGATAGGCTTTATAACCCCTTTATTCCTGGTCGGCGTGGCTTTTTTCTGGTACGATCGGTTCCAGGACCTCTGGGGTTTTCTCCAGGCGGGGCACTCCTTCCTGGATTGGAAAGAAAGGGATGATTTCCGGATGGTGGAGCTTCTGCCCTACGGTATATTCCTTTTCATCGTTTTGCTCAGTCGGCCTTCTTACCGATCCAAGAAATCCATGCCTTCCCGCAAATCGATCGATGTGATCTACCTGATCCTTTCAGGTACCGGCCTGGTTGCCTTGTTCACGCATCAACTGGACCTGGACCTGCTCGTTATGTTGTCTGCCCCCTTGGGACTTTTGCTGACCATGAACCTGACCCGATTTTCCATTCCTGCCAGCGAACTCATTCATTTTCTTCTTTTGTTGCTGTATGCATACTACCAATATGGATGGATGATCCTTCCTTTCGGTTGATCCCCTGATTTTGTCTACTTTTGCACAAAGCAACAAAGGGATGAAATTCGGAGTCATTGTTTTTCCCGGATCCAACTGCGACGATGACATGATGCATGTTCTGGGCCATGTCATGGGACAGGAAACGGAAAAGATCTGGCATAAGGATTACAAGCTGGGAGGATTGGGCGAAGGCGATTGTGTAGTGCTTCCAGGGGGCTTTTCTTATGGCGATTACCTTCGGGCCGGAGCCATAGCCCGCTTTTCCCACATTATGCAGGCCGTAGTAGATTTCGCTCACTCCGGTGGCTACGTACTCGGGATTTGCAACGGTTTTCAAATCCTCTGCGAAGCCGGCCTCCTGCCCGGCGTCCTGCTCCGAAACAGCAATCAAAAATTCATCTGCAAAAACATCTGGCTCCGAACCGAAAGCACGGACAGTCCTCTGACCTCTCGCTTAAGGGAGGGACAGGTGCTGAAGATACCTATTGCCCATGCAGAAGGGCGGTATTTCGCCCAGGAGGAAGTGCTCGACGAACTGGAAAAAAACCGCCAGATCCTGTTCACTTACTCGGACGCAGCGGGAAACGTCACGCAGGAAGCCAACCCCAACGGCTCCTCCCGAAACATCGCCGGGATCTGCAATGCCCGGCGCAATGTTTTTGGCATGATGCCTCACCCCGAAAGAGCCTCCGAGGCCATTCTCGGCAACGAGGACGGAAAACTGCTTTTCGAATCCCTGCTCCGCCATCAGCCCTCCCCGGTCGGATAATTGTTAATCTTGCGTTATTCCCCGCTTTCACCTACACCAATTGTTCAGGCCGGGGTTACTTTTGATAATTAGAATTACAGGATGCCTTATGAGATTCACGGTCTTCGTCTTTTTCATGCTGCTTGTGGGAACAGCCTCCCTCTTCGCTCAACGGCATCAACCGGTCAGCTGGTCTTTTGACACCGAAAAGGTCAACGACAAGGAATATAAATTGATCTTCAAAGCAGAAATTGATCCCGGCTGGTACATCTACAGTCAGCATCTGGAAGGCGATACCGGTCCCATCCCGACCGGGTTCTTTTTTGACCCATCCCCGGATTATGCGCTTCGGGGGAAGCCCGTTGAAGAAGGCAAGCGCAAGGAGATATTCGACCCCATTTTCGAGATGAAAGTGATCAAGCTGTCTGAAAAAGCGGTCTTTACCCAAACGGTCCGCTTTTCCGGCAATCCCCAGGAGGTAAAAGGTTTTCTGGAGTTTATGACCTGCAACAACGAAACCTGTCTTCCCCCCCGGGAGGTGCCGTTTCATTTTAGTTTTTAAAGTCAGACATTAATCCTGAAAACATGAAAATCCCCATCCGGCTGATCGGTTTTCTTTTCCTTATGCTGTGGTCTTCCTGCCCAGGGCGACTCTCGGGGCAAGGCCTGGAAAATCCGGTAAGCTGGACCACGGCTTGGGAACGGGTCGAGGGATCTACCTACAAGCTTATTTTTACGGCCGAGATCCAGGAGGGATGGTATGTTTATTCCCAGTATCTCGCCATCCCGGAGGATGTTTTCGGTCCGACCCCTACCGGTTTTTATTACGACGAAGGGGAGCATTTCCAACGCGTCGGTCAATCCACCGAGACCGCCAACCCACTGGTCACCGAATTTGACAACACCTTCGAAATGGAGTTGACCAAATGGTATGATTCGGCCCGGGTGGTACAAGTGGTCGAGGTCTCAAATCCCGACATTCCCATTACAGGTTATCTCGAGTTTCAGACCTGCAATGAGAAAAGCTGTCTTCCTCCTACGCCCGTTGACTTTTCCTTTGTGCTGTCGGAAACGGCAGAACCGGCCGACCAAAAGGAGAGCAGTCTGGATACCATCGATCAATCCATTTCGGCCATCCAGGAATCCCGGACCGATCCGGTGGGCGATTGCGGAAAATCCGAGGGCAATCTGTCTGAGAGCAGTCTGGGATGGACGTTTCTTCTGGGTTTTGCCGGAGGTTTTCTGGCCCTGCTGACCCCCTGTGTGTTTCCCATGATCCCCCTGACCGTCAGTTTCTTTACGAAGCAGAGCAAGACGCGAAAATCGGGGCTTCGAAACGCCCTGCTTTACGGCTTTTCGATCATCGTCATTTACGTATCCATCGGCTTGCTGATCACCATTTTCTTTGGGGCTACGGCTTTAAATGAGCTTTCCACCAACTGGATCGCCAACGTGCTCTTTTTTGCCATATTTGTGTTGTTTGCCCTGTCCTTCTTCGGTTTTTTTGAGCTGACCTTACCCAGCTCCTGGGCCAACCAGACCGATGCTCTGGCGGAGAAGGGAGGCTTGCTCGGGATCTTTTTTATGGCTTTCACCCTGGCTATTGTTTCCTTTTCCTGTACGGGACCGATCATCGGACAGTCTTTGGTCCTTTCGGCCAACGCCAGCCTGGGGCCCTTCACCGTCATGCTGGGCTTTGCCACGGCCCTGGCCCTGCCTTTTGCGCTCTTTGCGGCCTTCCCGGCCTGGCTCGCCGCCCTACCCAAATCGGGAGGCTGGATGAACAAGGTAAAGGTCCTGCTGGGTTTTCTGGAACTGGCCCTGGCTCTGAAATTCCTTTCCGTAGCCGACCTGACCAAGCATTGGGGAATTCTGCCTTACGAACTGTTCCTGGGCCTCTGGGTGCTGATCGCCCTGGGCATGGCCCTTTATCTTTTGGGGCTGATCCGCTTTCCACATGATACGAAAAACGCTAAGCCTGCGCCCGTCTCTATTGCCCTGGGAGTGGCAGCGCTCGGGTTAACGGTCTATCTGGCTACCGGATTTCAGTACAATGAAAAAACCAAAGCTTACGATCCGCTAAGCCTGCTCAGCGGATTGGCTCCGCCTGCACAGTACAATCTGTTCCTGCCCGAACCCCCGCTGGATCCCGCACTGAGCGAACGTTATCCGTCCTATGGCAAATGCGTAAACAATCTGGATTGCTTCAAGGATTACGAGGAAGGACTCGCTTATGCCCAAGAGGTGGGCAAACCGGTATTACTTGATTTTACCGGATACGGCTGCGTGAATTGCCGGAAGACCGAGGAACACATCTGGATCGAGGATGCCGTCTGGAACAAGATCCAGGAAGATTACGTTTTGATCTCCCTGTATGTGGACGATAGAAAACCTCTGGAGAATGAGCTGATTTCAGCCACCCGAGGAGCCCGCTTGAGAAATGTGGGCAACAAATGGGCGGACTTCCAGATTACCAATTTCCAGCAAAACTCCCAGCCTTTGTATGTTCTTCTTTCTCCCGAAGAAAAAGTACTGGCTCATCCCAGGGGATATCGGGAAAGCATCTCGCAATATGCCGACTTTCTGGATTGCGGGCTCTACACCTTCCAAAGACTGAAAAGCAAGGGCGAGGCGATAGGCCAGGCCGAATGATTCAGGGAAAAGGAAATCCCAAATCTGCGGAGGGAATAATCCAATCCCTTACTCCATTTCGATCAGGATGGCTCCTTTTTCTACGGCGTCTCCCTTTTTTACCGGAATGCTCTTCACGACGCCTTCGCCGGGTGATTTGATCACGTTCTCCATTTTCATGGCCTCCAATATCACCAGCGGGTCGTCTTTTTTCACCTCTTGCCCTTCTTCGACCGACAGCTGAAGGACCAGGCCGGGCATGGGAGCTTTGATCTCGCTTACTTTCTGGCCGGTATGCAGCCCCAGACCCAATTCTTTGACCAGCTTATCCAGCGGGTCGGAAAGCTGGACGGTGTAGTTCGTGCCCCGCAGCCGGATCTTGAAGGTTTTGTTCAGGAAGTCGGACTCCAGCACTTCAGCAGAAATGGATTCCTGATCCGAGATCAAGTGGTAAGTTCCTGGCTTGGTAAGGGTCACATTGAGTTCGTCCGGGTTGAGGTCTTCGAACTGTATGGTCTCGTTGACCGTGGCAGAAAATTTGAGCTTGTTGTTATCCATGTCGGTCTAGGCTGTGGTTGTTTTTTGTTGTTTGCCCATCTGCATCAGCAGGAATGTTTCTAAAATAGTATAAATCAAATAAAGGGTAAAAAAGGGAAGCAAAAACCATCGGGTTTCCGGCTCAAAAAGTCGATCGTAGAGAAGGATCAGCAAGACCGCTCCAAACAATTTGAAAGCCAGTATGCCGATTACGGCCTGGACGAAAGCGGTCGGGCTTTTGGATCGGATGGCGGCCTGGGCGACAAAGAAGACGGCCAGGGTAAACAGGAAGAAGGCCCCCAGGGAAAAAAAAGAGAATGAACGATAATCGGCAGTCACCGGCCATTGCCCGAAGAGATACATGCCAGCAGAGGACAGCAAAGTGGAAATACCCAACCAGGTTAAAAATTGGCTTAATCGCATGTTTTGTCGGAGAAATGGAGGTTGGGGATCATTTGGTGATTGTCAAATCCTTGAGGGTGATATACAATGCGGCACCTATCCCAAGCAAGGATCCTCCCACCGTAAAATAAGGCTTATCCGTAGCAACCCAATTGTCCAAAGCCCTTCCTCCGTAGGCACCCAGCACTATGATAACGGCCATTTGTATGGCCATGCCCGAGTAGCGCGCATACGACCGGACCCGCCGGGTGGTCTCGGATTGTGGGTTCTCCTCCTCCTTTTCCCGGTCTGGATCAGGATGTGGATTCTGCGGCAACGTCAGAAGAGATTCTGGACCGGTTACCGGTATTCAGCCGCTTGGGGCTGTCGGTCTGGCCCATCGAACAAGAAACATTGAAAACACTGCCTCCCTCAACGATCAGTTTTCCATAGACGACATCTCCGGTCACCTTGGCGGTCTTTCTTACGTTCAGCAATTCCTTTACTTCGATGTTGCCGTCAAACTGACCTTCGATGACTGCATCTATGCAATTCACTTCTCCCTCCACTTTGCCGGAAGGGCCAATGATCACCTTGGCATTGCAGATCAGATTTCCCTTGAGAGCGCCGTCGATGCGGATGTCGTTCTCGGACTTGATGGTTCCTTCCAAAACCGTGCCCTGGACCAGGCTGTTGTGGCCGCTCGTTGCTCCCGGATTACCGACGGGTCCGCTGGTCGTTTCTTTCTTCGCTTTTAACATGTGGTAGAATTTTCCTTCCTATTTGAATGTATTTTTCCTGACTGAAACTCCGGCTGGAAAAACTGGGATAAGTAAAGATAGGGTAAATCGCCCTTAAAAATCAGGGCAATAAACGCCGCGGTTCTCTTTTCCGCAGATCTGGTACATGAGTGCGAATTCAAAAGCTCCTTGTGAATTGCTGGCCTGGGCCAGTTTGGAGGTATTGATATCGTAGCTGAAGCCGATGGTGAAGGAGCGGTAATCGAAACGGGAGGAAACGATGATGGCATCCGCCAATACTCCGGACTCCTGCTGTCGGGCCAGGCGCCCCCAAAGGCCTATGTGAAAAACTTCTGTCCGTTGGCTACCCAGCATGAATTTCAGGCTCGTACCTCCGTTCACCTGAAAGGAAGGCCCCTGAAACATGGCGATGATGCCGGGGGCCAGCCCGATGCGGTCGGAAAGCGGAACTTCCCCTCCGGCATGGCCCGTAAAGCGCGTAAAGACCAGATCTTCGGCTCCCTCCTCCAGGGCTTGGTTGGCCCGGTTCAAGTGATGGAAAGCCGCACCGGCATAAAAGTTGGCTCCCTTCTCCCAAACGCTAAACCAAAGCAACCCGGCTCCCAGATCGGCAAACAGGACGTTGTCGTTCCAGGGAACCTGTCCTTCGCCCGAAGGCAGGGTAGGATCAAATCCCCCCTGTCCGTCATGTTGAAGGCCCCAACGAAGGTTCAGGAAATCCACGCTGCGCTGGGCAACACCGCCTTCCACTCCCGCTACCAGATAATGCGAAGAGGTTCGGTTGCCGGCAATGCGCTTGCTGTAAGAAAAAGCGGCCTTGCCTGTAAGGGTGGAAAAATTGGCAGAGCCGGCCTGGTCTCCCCAGAAAACCGCTCCGAACCCGAAGTAATCATAACGCCCGACCGGGATCTTCTGGTCGTAAGAAACGGAATAGGTATTGTACGAGTCAGACCGAAGAATGCTGGACAATTGATTGCGGTAGTTGGCTGCGATCCGAATGTTGCAGTTCATCACCCCGGTCAAGGCCGGATTGAGATTGACCGGAGAGAGGTAAAATTGAGAAAAATGGATATCCTGTGCGAATGCAGGCAAGGCTAAAGCCAGGCAAACCACTATCGGGAGCAGCCGGAGGGATTTCATGGGATTGCGAAGTTTGTTCATGTCAATGGATCGCTCTGGCAGATCGGTGAAAACAGATTCCACTTGGGTCGCGGAGGATTGGGAATTTGGGTGCCGCCTGTGCATGAAACGATCCTGTTTTACTGGATGATCCTATAACGATAAAGTCTCCTTTACAATTATAGCCATTTTAAGATTAGAAGGAGATTTAGGTGGGCAAAGCGCAGGAAATTGGCAAAGAAAGACGGTCAACTCTCCTGGTACTTCCATTTGGCTCCGAACTTCTCCACCAGAATGTTGTCGTAGTAGTCGGCCTTGTCAAAAAGGTGCTGAAACAAGGTCAGGCCGGTGGTCAGGTTGAGATAGCGATCATAGATCAGCAAGGACAAGATGATATCTTGCCCCCGTATGCTGAAGGTCAGATTTTCCAGCTCATAATTTTGTCGGAGCAGGTATTCATACAGGCGCTGAATGTTTTCCTGCGGCAAGGTGCACAGATAGGCATCGCCGGTGATCAGCCCTGTTTTTTCGTAATAAGAGATATTGATCTTGGCGCTTCCGTGCTTGATCTGCCAATTGTTGGGACCGCTTCGGGATAACCGAACATCGTGCCCGGATTCTACGATCATCTCCTCTACGGTTTTGGATACGCCCAACGGCTCAAATTCCTCCACATCGATGGGGAGTTCGACCCGGTTGCCGCAGTTCGGGCAATATCCATCCTGAACGGTAGATTCCCATACCAGCAAGCCGCAGCCGCTAGCCCGTACCTTTCTCGCAACTGCGGAGCGGCTTCTTCCCGGCT
>CAZXIX010000002.1:5771-28719 GCA_964640855.1 uncultured Saprospiraceae bacterium | reverse complement strand
GCAGCCGCTGCAACGGGTGGCCGAAGCCCGGCTGCCGGCCAGATAATCATCCAGGCTCTTCTGCAGGAGATCCGCCGGCAGGGAGAAGCCGAGATTGTCGCCGTCCCGGATGATGAACGTGTTCACCCCGACGATCCGGCCTTCCTCATCCAGAAGGGGACCACCACTGTTGCCGGGATTCAAGGCGGCATCGTGGCGAATGTAGTTGATCTGTTCTTTTCTGGATTCAATTCCGGATACGATCCCTTTGGTGGTATTGTATTTCAGGCCGAAAGGGTGACCGATGGCCCAAACCGGATCGTCGGGCTCTACGGGTCTTCCTGCCCGGAGCTCAACCTCGGGCAGATCCTCTACCTCCGGTGGCTCGATGAAAGCCAGATCGTGAACCGGGTCCGTAAAGAGGATGGTGGCCAGTTGTTTGGGGATAAGCTCACCATCGATGACCACATGGCGATTTCCGCGAACGACATGTTCGTTGGTCACGATCAGATCCGGTCCCTTCAGATAAAAACCTGTGCCCCCCGTATTGTCCGGAGTAGCAATCTGAATTATAACTTTTCGAAACAGATCCAGGATATCATTCATGCGCGCTCAACTGTAGCGGAGTCCAAAATAGTAAGCGCGTTTTAAATTATACAGTAAGCCGGAAAGGAATTACCAGCTCATCCCCGGATAAGCACGCTGCAGAAATTGCATGTCGGAAAGAATGAAGCCCATGTGCTCGGAGTGGCGCCCTTGTTTTCCACCGGATTGCATCCATTTTTCCTCCGGCTTGCGGAGGGTGGCTTCATCAAAAATCTTTTCTATTCTGGCAACCCAGCTTTTCTCGAGATCCGTGGGTTGAAAACCTATACCTGTTCGATCGGCTTCCGTCTCCACTTCGTCTGTGCTCAGCATTTCCCCCGTATACATCCAGAGGTCGTCGACAGCGTTTTGCATCCGCTCATGGCTCTCCGGCGTGCCGTCACCGAGACGGATCATCCACTCAGAGGAATAGCGAAGATGGTAGGTAACCTCTTTCAGGGATTTGACCGCTATGGCAGCAATGTCCTCATCCTGGCTTTCCTCCAAACGCTGAAGCTGTAAAAAGTGAAAAGCATCAAAAAAGAATTGCCGCACCATGGTGTGGGCAAAGTCACCGTTAGGTTGTTCGACCAAGAGCAGATTCCGAAAATCCCAGGCGTCTCGCAGAAAGGCCAGTTCATCCTCCGTCCGCACCGGCGAATAAGTTTTGCCTGCCAAAGTCAACCAGCTCCTGGCTTGACCGATGAGGTCGAGTGCAATATTGGTGAGGGCAATGTCTTGTTCCAGAACGGGACCGTGGCTGCACCACTCCCCCAGGCGCTGTCCCAAAATGAGGCAATTGTCAGCAAGCCGCAGGAGATATTCCTGTCGCAGGGAGATATCTTTGGTTAAGGCTGAGTCAGGCATATTACATGTGTTTTACCTCATCGGGCAGATCGTAAAAAGTGGGGTGCCGGTATACTTTATCCCTGGCCGGTTCGAAGAGACTTTCGCTTTCGTTCGGATCGGAGGCGTGGATGTTTCTGGATTCCACGACCCAGATGCTGACGCCTTCGTTGCGCCGTGTGTAGACGTCGCGGGCGTTCTCGACAGCCATTTCCGCATCGGCAGCATGCAGGCTCCCTACGTGTTTGTGGCTTAATCCGTTCTTACTGCGGATGAAAACTTCCCACAAGGGCCAATTCTTTTTCATATCAGGCTACTTTACTTTCTTGAGCTTTGCGCTTGCGGCGCTTCTCGGCATAGGCCAGAGCGGCCTCGCGGACCCAGGCCCCTTCTTCATGGGCCTTTCGACGATCCGAGATCCGTTCTTTGTTGCAGGGGCCTTTGCCTTTGACGACATCCCAGAATTCATCCCAGTCGATGGGGCCGAAGTCGTAGTGGCCCCGCTCTTCATTCCACTTCAGGTCGGGATCCGGGATGCGAATGCCGAGAATGTCAGCTTGTGGAGCCGTGATATCCACGAAGCGCTGGCGAAGTTCATCGTTGGTGAAGCGCTTGATCTTCCAACGCATGCTCTGGGCCGTGTGCTTGCTATCGGCGTCGTTGGGACCAAACATCATGAGGGCGGGCCACCACCACCGATTCAGGGCATCCTGCGCCATCCGCTTCTGAACCTCCGTGCCCCGACAGAGAGTGAGCATAATTTCATATCCCTGACGCTGATGAAAGCTTTCTTCCTTGCAGATCCTCACCATGGCGCGGGCATAGGGGCCGTAGCTGCAGCGGCACAAGGGTACCTGGTTCATAATGGCGGCCCCGTCGACCAACCAGCCGATCGCTCCGATATCCGCCCAGGTCAGCGTCGGATAGTTGAAGATCGAGCTGTACTTCGCCTTACCTTCGTGCAAGTCTTGAAGGAGGTCTTCCCGCTCCGCCCCCAGGGTTTCGGCAGCGCTGTACAAGTAAAGCCCATGACCGGCCTCGTCCTGCACTTTGGCCAGCAAGGCCAGCTTTCGCCGCAAGGAAGGAGCGCGGGTTATCCATTTACCTTCGGGCAGCATACCTACGATCTCGGAATGGGCATGTTGGCTGATCTGGCGTATGAGGGTCTTTCGATAGGCATCAGGCATCCAGTCCTTGGGCTCGATCCGCTCGTCGACGTCGATCCGGGCCTGAAATCTTTCTTCCAGTTGGTGCGTTGGTGTCATAATTCTAAGCTTATAGATATTCGAGCAAAAGTAACGCAGTCTCCAGCCGATGGTCTCTGGCTTAAGATATATTCCGAACGCCGGGTAGCAGCCAGTTAATGATGAGGAGGTGAATCCTCACTCGGTGATTTGTTACAAGTTACTCACTACAAATATAATGACCAGAACGAACATTTGTTCGTATCTTGACTTTTTGAATTTTAACAATTATTCGATCATCTTCCCATGCATTTTTATAACTTAAAACCGTTTTAAAGCATTTCCCGCCCACAACAAGTAAACAACCTTAGCACAAATTTCGCTTTAACAATTTAACCTTCAATAAATTAGGACGGTTACTCGTCCGCCGATTTCGAGAAACGCCTGTCTCAGAACAGGCTCAAAGCACGGTAATTTTATCTATGATCTACATTCTCTTATTTTTCGTTGCCCACTGGTATTTGTCTCTTTTCAGTCAAACCTTTTTTCTGCATCGATATGCCGCCCACGGTATGTTCAGCATGAGTAAAGGTTGGGAGAAATTCTTTTACCTGTTCACCTGGGTTACTCAGGGTTCTTCTTACTTGAGTCCCTATGCCTATGGAGCCATGCACCGCATGCACCATGCTTATGCTGACACCAAAGAGGATCCCCATTCTCCGGAATTCGATCCCGATTTCTTCACCATGATGTTGCGGACCCGGAAGGTTTACAACGGGATTTTTGACAAGGATTTCCCTATCCAGGAGCATTTCACAAAAAATCTGCCCAATTGGCGGTCGTTCGATTTGTTTGCTTCCTTCAACGGAACGCGCCTGGCCTGGGTCGTTGCCTATGCCCTCTTTTACGTTGCTTTTGCCCCTTATTGGTGGCTATACCTCCTGATTCCGGTGCATGCCCTCATGGGGCCCGTACATGGCGTGATCATCAACTGGTTTGCCCACAAATACGGGTACCGCAATTTCAAGGTTCAGGATACAAGTGCCAATTTGTGGCCCTGGGATCTGCTCATGATGGGTGAAGGATTGCACAACAATCACCATAAATACGGCAACCGGCCGAATTTCGGGGTACGTAAATGGGAGTTTGATCCCACCTACCCGATCATTCGCTTCCTCGACTGGGTCAATATCATCCAACTGAAGAAGCCCAAACCACCGGTCGATCGCATCGACCGCAAACCGGCTCCGGCCCCTGTGGATGCCCTTTAGCAGCCCCCTTATTCAGTGAAGGGGATTTGATTGAACTTTCCGTTGGAAATGGAGAGGACCGGCCCGTTGGATCCTTGCTGAAGGACACCGGAGAAAGTCCCGGATACTCTCCTGCTTTGGGCATTACATTCGGTTATACGGGCCTGGAAACTGGCATTCACTCCGGTCAATCCGAAAAAATCATTGCCGATTTCGTAGCTCGCCACCACCCGGAGCGCGGCCCCGCTATCCGTGAAGTAATCTCCTTCCGGAACACAGGAGGTAGTATCTCCGTCCTCCTCAATGAAGATGAGCCTGAGTATCCCGGCCGATTCGCCGGCATCCACCCTCTCGATAGCCGTCAGCGACATCGTTTTATCCACGATGTTGGTAAGAGCCCCCGAGGTCTGGGCAAGATTCGAGAAAAATTCCTCTCCGTCGATGACGGCGGTAATCTGCCCCGGCTCGGGATCCGGGACATTGTTATCGGAATCATCGCAGGATAAAGATAGGGCAACGAGGGCCGGAAATAACAAATACAGAAGCCGATTTTTCATAGCGGTCGATTTTGGGTTTTTATCTCTCCGTTAAACGGTGATCTGAAGATTATCCATATACTTCCTGATCAAAAGAGCAGGAATCTGCCAATGGGTTTGGAAAGAAGGATCTTTTCATGCCCTTTCTATGCCTCGCATGACGATCTCCAGCACGTCTGCTTCCACTTCCTCCAGGGAGATCCCGCGATTGTGTTCAAACCAGTCGTAAAGCCAGCGGACGGAGGATAGCAAAGTGTAGAGGACCAGTGTGGTCCGATAGGGTTTGAATTCACGGGTTTTGATCCCTTCTTCGAGAATATGGCGAAATCGTTGCTCGTATTCCCGCCGGTGGGTTTTGAACTCGCTTAGAAAGGGCTCGCTCAAATGGCGCCACTCATCGTTGAAAGCCGTGATCGAGGTCCGGTCCGTGACCGCAATGTGGATGTGCTGCCGGATCAAGGCTCGCAACTTGTCTGTGCAGGAGCCCTGCATGCGTTCGACTTCATCCATGCCCGCCTCAAATTTTCGTGCCGTAGAGAAACAGATTTCCTGCAGGATCTGCTCTTTGGAGTGGATGTGGTTGTACAGACTGGAAGCGGTCAGATTCACCGCCCGGGCCAGGTCGCGCATGCTGGTGGCCGCGAAGCCTTTCTTTCGGAAAAGGTCAGCTGCAGCTTCATAAATATCTTCTCTTCGACTGGTGATCGTTGCCATGCGTCTGATTTGATCAGCTATCGAAATCCAGGACTAGGTGCCCTGTGGTGGGATGGGCCTGGCAGGTCAGGATATAACCTTCTTCCAATTCGTCTTCTTCCAGGGCGTAATTCACATCCATGCTGACTTCCCCGCTCAATACTTTGGCCCGGCAGGTACTGCACACACCGCCTTTGCAGGAGAACGGGACTTCCGCCCCTTCTTTCTGGGCGGCCTCCAAAACGGTATGCTGTCCGCGTTCCATGGAGAAGCGGAAGCGCCCTCCGTCCATGATTATTTCCACCTCGGAATTGACCCCTTCCTGTTTTCGGGTTTCGGCCTGCCTTTTCTGGTGGCCCTGATGAGGAAAAGCCGTAGTAAAAAGTTCGAAATGGATCCGGGAGCCCTCCACCCCGCGTTGGAGCAAGACTTCCTTGGTAGCCAGGATCATGGGCTGCGGACCGCAAAGAAAAAATTCGTCCACTTCCTTCGGATCGAACAGGTGTTCGCAATAGACGCCCACCTTTTCTTCCGAGATCCGGCCTGCAAACATATCCGTGGAATAATGCTCTCCGCTCAGCACATGCTGTACGACCAGACGACCCAGGTAGCGATTTTTCAGACCTTCGATTTCTTCCCGGAAAATGATGGTATCTGGGTGGCGGTTGCCGTAAAACAGATAGAACTGAGAATGCGGCTCTTCCATAAGAACGGTCTTGACCAAAGACAGCACAGGAGTAATGCCGCTGCCTGCTGCAAAACCCACGTAGAACTTCCGGTGATCGGGATCCGTACGCGTCGTAAAAGTTCCCATGGGCGGCATGGATTCGAGCGTATCGCCCGCTTGCAATACTTCGTTGGCAAAGGTAGAGAATTTGCCCCCCGGCACCTTTTTGATCGCTACCCGAAGCTCCTGCTCCGCCGGACTGCTGCAGATGGAATACGACCGGCGGACTTCCTCCCCGTCGATTTCGGTGCGTAGGGTGAGATACTGCCCGGGAGTGAAAGAAAAGTGGGTTTCCTGCTCGGGGCTGAGTTCGAAAGCGATGGAAACGGAGTCGGCTGTCTCAGGTCGGACTTCCCGGATGCGAAGAGGAAAAAATCGGGCCATAATTCACGAATGAACGTTCGTTTGCAAATATAGGGATAGGATTCCGAAAAAAACGGAAGGGTACACCTTCCGCAGAAAATGTACCCTTCGATGTCTGGATCGATTCTTTCTTTAGGCTTCCTGACCTATCTTCCGTACGTGCTTGGCCAGACTGCTCTTCAGGTTGGAGGCTTTATTCTTGTGCCAGGTGCCCCGCTTGGCAAGCTTGTCGATCATGCTGACGACCTTGGGGAGGAACTTTTCGGCATCCTCCTTATCGTCCATTTCCCGGAGCTTCTTGATGGCCGTACGGGTCGTTTTCTTGTAGTAGCGATTAGCTACCCGCTTTTTCTGATCCTGACGTATGCGCTTCTTGGCTGATTTATGGTGTGCCATCCCTTTTCTTTTTCGTTAATCCAGACATTTTTCAAACGGATTGCAAAGGTAATTGCTTTTCTGGAAACCGCCAACAAAAGAATTTTCTAAATTCCAAGCCTTCAGCAGGAAACAGAAAAAAAGGGGGTCGGTAAGGTTGGTCGGGCGATCAAGACAGATTCAAAAATCCATCTCTTTGGCCCACCATTTTTCCCGATATTTGTTTTTTAGAGGAAACCCGATCCGGAACGCAGTTCAAGCGCAGAATTTATCAGGGGCCAAAATCCCATTCCGCTTTCGGGTACCGAATGAAAATTGCTATCAGAAGGTATGAAGGACATTTCTTTTATCGCAAATGCCGATCCCGCATATATTGATGCGCTCTACGAGAAGTACATGGCGAACCCGAACAGCGTGGAGGAAGGATGGCGCACGTTCTTTCGGGGTTTCGAATTTGCTCAAATGAATGGAAACGGCCACGCGGTTGCACCCCGTTCTGCCGAAACCATTGATTTGGGCGACGATCCTCAGAAAGAATTCAATGTTTTGGCTTTGATCCGGGCCTACCGCAACCGCGGCCATCTGCTCAGTACCACCAACCCTATTCGGGAGCGGAGGGATCGCCACCCCAATCTCAATCTGGATGACTTCGGCCTTTCGGATGCAGACCGGAACCGAAAATTCCAGGCTGCACGGGAAGCCGGGTTGGGGGATTCAGCGACTCTCCAGGAAATCACCGATCACCTCCACAAGGTATATTGCGGGAACATCGGTTTCGAATACATGCACATCCGGTACCGGGACCAGCGCCGGTGGATGCGTGAGCGCATCGAAAGCCACCACCCGGATAATGCCTACGACATTCCCATCGAAAAAAAGCGGCGCATCCTCGATAAGCTGAACGGGGCCGTGATCTTCGAACGCTTCCTGCATACCAAGTACATCGGGCAAAAGCGGTTCTCCCTCGAGGGCGGAGAATGTACTATCGTGGCGCTGGACGGGATCATCAACCGAGCCGTCGGCCAACAGGTCGAAGAGGTCGTGATCGGTATGGCCCACCGGGGTCGCCTCAACGTGCTGGCCAACATCATGGGGAAAACCTATGAGCAGATCTTCAATGAATTTGAGGGTACCGCCGTGCCGGATCTGAGTTTCGGCGACGGGGACGTGAAGTACCACCTCGGATTCTCATCCCAGGTACCGGCCGCCTCCGGAGAGGTTATCAACCTGAAACTGGCGCCCAATCCCTCCCACCTCGAGTCGGTGGACCCGGTGGTAGAAGGATTCGCCCGCGCCAAAGCCGATATTTTGTACGAAAGCGACTACGATAAGATATTACCCATCCTCATCCACGGCGATGCCGCCGTAGCCGGTCAGGGCGTCGTTTATGAGACCGTGCAGATGAGTAAATTAAAAGGCTACTACACAGGGGGCACCATTCATTTTGTCATCAACAACCAGGTCGGTTTTACCACCGATTTCGACGATGCCCGCTCTTCCACCTATTGTACGGCAGCGGCACAGATGATTGACGCTCCGGTCTTCCACGTCAACGGAGACGATCCGGAGGCGGTTCTGTTTGCCGCGGAAATGGCGGTTGACTTTCGTCAGCATTTCAACTCCGATGTGTTTATTGACCTGGTCTGCTATCGACGGCATGGGCACAATGAGGGTGATGATCCCAAATTCACCCAACCTCAGATGTACGAGATCATCAGCAAACACCTGGACCCCAGGGAGATCTACACCAAACGCCTGGTGGATCGGGGCGATGTGGATGCCTCGCTCAGCCAGGAAATGGAGGAAGAATTCTGGTCCTTTTTGCAGGATCGGCTCAACGAGGTGAAGCAGAAACCTCTGCCCTACAATTATCAGGAGCCGGAACAAGCCTGGCGGAAGCTCAAAAAAACCAGCGACCCCAAGGACTTCGAAGAGTCGCCCGAGACCGGAATTCCGGAAAAGGAACTCGAGGATCTGATCCAAAAGCTGATGACCCTTCCCGCTGAGATGACTCCGCTCAGCAAGGTAAAGCGCCTGTTCAAAAGCAAACAAAAGCAACTGGACCAGGATCAGCTCGATTGGGCCATGGGGGAACTTCTGGCCTATGGGTCCCTGCTCACTGCCGGGCACGATGTGCGCATGAGCGGGCAAGATGTGCGTCGGGGTACATTCTCGCATCGCCATTCCATCATTTACGATGCCAAAACCTACGAGGAGTACAACCGGCTGAATCATCTGTCTGAAGACCAGGGCAAGTTCCGGATCTTCAATTCGCTGCTATCCGAATTTGCGGTCCTCGGCTTTGAGTACGGATACTCGCTGGCCAGTCCCATGGCTCTGGTCATCTGGGAAGCCCAGTTCGGCGATTTTTACAACGGCGCCCAGACGGTCGTTGACCAGTACATTTCGGCCGCCGAGAGTAAATGGCAACGGATGAGTGGCCTTGTGCTTTTGTTGCCCCACGGTTACGAGGGGCAGGGGCCCGAACATTCCAGCGGCAGGGTGGAGCGATTCCTCCAGGCCTGTGCCGAGTTTAATATGACGGTGGCAAACGTTACTTCGCCGGCCAATTTTTTTCATCTGCTCAGGAGACAATTGGTAAGGCCTTTCCGCAAACCCCTGGTGGTCATGTCGCCCAAATCCCTCCTTCGGCATCCGGAGGTGGTGTCGCCCCGGAAAGACTTCTTCACCGGCACCCGCTTTCAGGAAGTTTTGGATGATCCCGAGATCGACGATCAATCGGCCAAGGATGTCAAACGGGTGCTTCTCTGTTCGGGCAAGGTCTATTTCGACCTGGCTTCTTACCGGAAGGAAAATAAACGGAAGGACGTAGCCATCGTACGCCTGGAACAGCTTTATCCTTTCCCGACCAAACAAATGAAGGAAATCATCCGGAAGTATGATCAGGCGGAGTACAAGTGGGTGCAAGAGGAACCCTCCAACATGGGGCCCTGGCAGTACATCAACAACATTCTGCTCAACCGGGAGGTGGATATTATTCTGGACAAGCTGGATTTCGTGGCCCGGAAATCGAGCGCTTCTCCGGCTACCGGATATAAAATGATCCACGATCAACAACAGCAGAAAATTGTCGAGGAAGCTTTTCAGTCTTCGGAGAGCTGACGAATGATCTCGTCCGTGGCCTCATCCAGGAGTCGATAGACATCCTCGAAGCCGTTATCGTCCCAATAGGGGTCCGGTACCGAAGCCTCCTGACCCGGGCGGAGTCGATCGAGGACCATTTCAACCCGGGCAGACCCTCCGGCCGACTGCCAGACTCGTTTGATGTCCTGGAAGTTGGTCTTGTCCATCGCAAAGATATAGTCGAAATCATGGACATCGGAGGGAACAAGCTGCCGGGCTCTCTGGTCGGTGATGTCAATCCCGTACCGCCGGGCAACCTGAATGGAGCGGGGGTCGGGCAATTCACCGATGTGCCACGATCCGGTGCCCGCCGAATCCACTTCCCAGGCCAGGTTCTTGTCGTTTATCTTCTTTTTTAAAATTCCTTCTGCCAGCGGAGACCTGCAAATGTTTCCGAGACAAACCATCAGAATTCTCATGGGTGCAATTAGTATTCTTTTGTTGGGCCAGGATGTAAGGCAACTTAATAAATTCTATCGCGGGTTTTGCTTTTCCTGAATAAGCTTTTCTTTCTAAACCCAAAATGGAGCTGCTTGGCTCAAAGGAGGGCGGGTAAATTTTTTACCTGGCCCCGAGGGGAAGAGCCTGCAGCGCACCCAATCGGATCCTAGCCTGCGAAACATATGCCCGACCGGGATAAAAATGTGTCTTTTGTGCGGGTAAAACGTCTAAATTTGTGGCGCAAGTAAGGCCAATTCTTTTCCCGGAAGGAAGGGAATCCCAGCGGGGGTTTCGGACGTCCGGGGCCATACCGGGGAGGGCAACCCCAAAAGGAGCCCATCCATCGGCCTAATGAATGCATTCGATGAAAATTATTATTGCAGGGGCGGGAGATGTGGGGTTTCACCTGGCCGACCTTTTAACGAAGGAAAACCAGGATATAGTTTTGATTGATACCAACCAGGAGGTTCTGGATTATGCCGAAAGCCACCTGGATGTGATGACCCTTTGGGGAGACTCCACCTCCATTGAGGTTCTGAAAAAAGCCAACCCCGCAGATGCAGATCTGCTTTTGGCCGTTACTACTTCCCAAAAGACCAATCTGATGACGGCCATTCTGGCTAAAAAAATGGGGGTCACTAAAACGATTGCCCGGGTTTCGAACAAAGAGTACCTCGAGCCGGAGCAGCTGGCTACCTTTGAGGAACTGGGAGTGGACCACCTGATTTCCCCTCGTCAACTTGCTGCTATCGAGATACGGCGGCTGGTGCAGGAGTGTTCCTTTACCGATATTTTTGAGTTTGAGGACGGTAAGCTGAATCTGGTGGGCCTGACCCTGGATGCCCAATCGCCGCTCGTGTCCAAAAAGTTGGGGGAAGCCAACGGCACCCTGACCAGCGGGGATACCAAACCGCTTGCGATCGTGCGAGGACAACGTACCCTAATCCCTACCGACGATACCATCCTGCGGGAGCACGATTACCTTTATTGCATCACCCTGCCCGGAGCCGCCTCTAACCTCACCCAGGTGATGGGGAAGAAAATCATGAACATCCGGAATGTCATGATCCTGGGCGGCGGCGGATTGGCCAAGGATACGGTCAGCTTGCTGGAAAATAAATTCCACGTCACGCTGATCGAAAAGGATAAAGAAAGGTGCAAGTATTTGGCCGGCACCCTGGACAATACCCTGATCATCAATGGGGACTACAGCAATATGGAACTGCTGGTGGAAGAAGGCCTGGATAATACAGATGCCTTCATTGCTCTGACCGACAATTTCGAAACGAACATCATTTCCAGTCTGGCGGCCAAAAACCACGGCGTCAAAAAAACGATCGCCCAGGTGGAGAACCGGGAATATGTTCATATTTCGCAGAATATTGGCGTAGATACCTTGATCAACCGCAAATTGATCGCCGCCAACAACATCTTCCGGTACGTTCGAAAGGGAAAGATCAAGGCCCTGACCACACTTCACGGCGTGGATACGGAGGTGATTGAATTTGAACTGGGTAACGAATGTTCCCTGGCAGGGAAAACCATGGAGGAGATCAAGCTGCCCAAAGGGGCTATAGTCGGCGGCGTCATCCGTGGAGAGAAAAGCCTCATCCCTCATACCGGGGATTTCCGCTTTCAAGTCAACGACAAGGTAATTATCCTGTCTCTACAGGAGTCTTTGGCCAAACTCCAGCGGATTTTCCAGTAAACATCGCCTGCAGGCATCACCACATTCATGATAAACTATCTACCCATAGCCAAGGTGATCGGCATCATGCTGCTCATCCTGGGTACGCTGATGTTGACCTGCGTAGCGGTATCCCTCTATCACGGAAGCGGAGATTCCCTTCCCTTTTGGTATGCCTCCCTCATCACCTTGAGCACCGGCGTAAGCCTTCAACTCATTCCCTTCCCCGGTAGCAGCAACTCGATACGCAAACGGGAGGGGTTTCTGATCGTCGCGCTGAGCTGGTTGAGCATGGTCGCTTTCGGCACCCTACCCTATCTGCTGAGCGAAGCCAATCCGGGTCTGGTCAATGCCCTGTTTGAAACCGCCTCCGGGGTCACCACAACCGGGGCGAGCATATTTGAGGACATTGAGCGGCTTCCGAAGGGCATTTTATTTTGGCGAAGCCTGACCCAATGGTTTGGCGGATTGGGAATCATCGTCCTGACCGTGGCCATATTCCCTCTTCTGGGATTCGGAGGGATCGAATTATTCGTGGCAGAAAGCCCGGGGCCCACTTCGGACAAGCTCCACCCCCGGATCCGGGAAACGGCCCGCCGGCTCTGGCTCCTTTACGTGGGGCTTACGCTCTTGCTGTTTCTGCTCCTGTGGGTCGAGGGCATGGGACCTTTCGACGCCATCAACCACGCCTTAACCACGATGGCTACCGGCGGTTTCAGTACCCGGAACGCGAGCATAAAAGCCTTCGATTCGCCTTTCATCCAATACACGGTCATTGTCTTTATGTTGCTGGCCGGCACCAACTTCAGCGTCTTGTATCTGGGCGTGCGAGGAAAATTCCGAAGCATGTGGCAAAGCGAAGAATTTCGAACTTATATCCTACTGGTGGCCGGATTGGGCATGGTTTTGTTCTTCCCCATTTTTCTATCTACCGGCTTGCCGGCCGAACAGGCTTTTCGGGATGGCCTTTTCCAGGTGGTATCGATCGTGACCACGACGGGCTATGTTTCGGCGGATTATACCCGTTGGACCGTCGGATTGACGATGATTTTTTTCATCCTGATGTTTGTAGGCGGCTGTGCCGGATCGACCAGCGGGGGCATAAAGCTGGTGCGGCACCTGGTCTTTTATAAGAACTCTCTGCTAGAATTCAAGCGTATCATCCACCCCCGGGCCATTCTTCCTCTGAAGCTGAACGGGCAGAGCGTAGCGCCCAAGATCTACACCCACATCATCATCTTTCTATTGTTGTACCTGATGCTTTTCGTTGTGGGATCGATCATTCTGTCTCTTATGGGGCTGGATTTTCTCACGGCCATAGGAGCCACAGCCACCTCACTGGGCAATGTGGGCCCCGGTTTGGGAGAAGTTGGCCCCTCCGAAACTTTTGCCGCCTTGCCCGACGGTGCCAAGATCCTACTCAGTTTCCTGATGCTGCTTGGCCGACTGGAGATCTTCACCATCCTGGTGCTTTTCACCCCGGCTTTCTGGCAACAGAATTAAGCGGAGGCAACCGTTTGAGCAACCGGGTGGAAAGAGTAGCTACGAGTTCCGTATGTGTCTCCCTTACGATCGTCAAATCCCGCCAACCGGAAAATTCCTTGCGGAACCACCAGGGGGGAGTCGATTTCGTCTTTCCGAATCTGCACATATTGCTCAAAAGAAATGGGCTCGCGCTTTTCCAGCCTGTCCATCAATTGCCAGGATTTAACGACCGAAGCAGCGCCGGGCTGAACCTTTCCCTGGAAAACTTTGGATTTGGAGCCGCTCCCGTATGCAAAAAAGCCCAGGCTTTGACCCTCGATTGCATTTTTCTCTGTCAGGTCTGCTTCCAGAGAGCTCATCAAAGAAAGCCAGATGGAGCCTGTGTAAAGATTGCCCACCAGGCTGGAAGCGCGTTCTCCCTTTTCGATCTTTTCCCGTACGAATTGACGATAGCCGTCTGACTTGCTGAGCGCTTTCAGAAACTGGGCCCGAGCTTTCTGGAAGGCCGGTTCGTCTTCAAAGTCTTCGGTTTTCGGGAAGGGTTGTCCCAGAGTTTCTTCCAGTTGAGCCAAGTGTCCGGTTTTGATCTTTTCCTCCAGATAGGTGGTCGCAAACATTCTCCGGGCCTGGAAGGCATAGGGAAGGTGGAAAATCAACCGGTCCCAATCCTTCATCAGGGAAAAGTCTTCGCGGTCTCGTGAAAAGTGATCGAGGGCCTGGGCGATGCGATCCTGATAACACTGATTGGAATAGGGCCCGTCGAAAACAGGAGTTTCGGAATGGAGGATAAAGTGAGGGGCCTCGCCGTTGGACCATGGGCTGTCCTCGGTTTCCATAAGACGCCCGTAGAGTTGCTGTCCCGTATTTCCATTCTTGCCTTGAGCGGATACCAATTCTTCCACCAATACTGCCTTGGAAAGCTTGCGGATCGGTTTGAAGAAATCATAGACCGGCCGGCTGGCTATTCCCCAATGGGGATCGACGGCCAATAGTCTCGGGTTGGACTTTACCAGCAAGGCTACAGCGCCGGCGCCCTGGGTATATTCTCCGGTGGATCCCAGGTCGTACCAGGCTATATCGGAAGCAACGACAATACCGATCCGGTCTTCGCCGCTGCGCACCCAATCCATGGTATTCTGTAGCGCATCTACGGCTCCGATGCATGCGAAGGTCAGGTCCACCACATCGCAATGCAGGAAGCAGTCCCGGCCATAGTCGGCTTCCAGTTGCTCCGACAGCATTTGAAGCACGTAGCTGGCCATGGGCTTGGAACCATCAAATGAGCTTTCGGTGCCCATGTAGATCCGACCTATATGGTTGGGATCCAGATCGTTTCGCCTGATCAGTTCGTAAACGGCATTGGCTGCGAGGGTGGCCGTATCTTCCTGCAGATCCGGAACGGCCATGGCCGTCAGGCCCAGGCCTTTATTCAGTTTGGCATATTCGATATTTCGAGCGTTTGCCAGGGACTCTATGGGAAGATAAATGTGGGGAATGTATGCTGCCATGTCATCGATCCCAACTTGCGAAGGCTGTTTTTCCGAATGGTTCATAACCGCTTGGTTGTTTCGTTAAATGGAAAGGAGGCATTTTTTCCGATCACAAAAAAGGAGCAATGCCTGCCGGTGTTCGTTAAAACGGATCAAAAATAAGGGCCCTTCTACGATGACTAAAGCCATCCGGGTTATTCCTGCTTAAACCCAACCTCCACATTATCAACCCGTTTGCTCAACAACAATCTTCCAATTTCCAAAACCACTTTGGTGGGCAGGTCTGGATGCTCATCTCGCAGCAGGGGGTCGATAATATTAAAGGCATCTTTCAGCATGGAGTGCGACATTTTGATGCCGGAAACCGTAGGGATGGGAAGCAGGTTGTGCAACATGCCGTGCAGGGCTACCGCCACAAAGTGCAACAAAAGGAAATGCCGATTGCGGGAAACGCCCGCCAAAATCGACATGGGACCCGATGCAAACTGACCTCCCCTTTTCAGATACTCGAAAGTAGCCTGACTTAGATCCTCGTGGCACAGTACCTGATAAAGGGCATAGGCCAGAATATTCATGGTGGCGTTTTCCTGATGGCGCGCCTCGTAGAATTCGTCAATGCATTCTGCCAACTCATCGGGATTGGAAAGATCAGGTAGTTGGATCAGGCGTTCTCCCAGGGCTTTGACATCGGTCAGGGCAACCGTCATCCCGCCTCCGGTCATGGGATGCCGCATATTGAGCGAATCGCCCAGGAGCATAGCGCCTTTGACCCTTTTGGGCCGGGCCGCCAACTGGCAGGTCGGTTTTGCCCGGAACTGCTTTTCTTCCAGCTCCTTCAGGAAGGCGGGTCTTAAGCCCGGGGGAATATCTGGCGCCATTTCTTCCCTCAGGAACCGTTGCAGTTCCTCGCCTTTTCGGGGAGGAGAAGATTTCGGAAAATCAATAAGCACCCGGGTCAGGTTGGGGCCTACCGGATAGGCCAGAAAGGGCTGCTTGCTGTGGATGAAGACGTGGCCGTTGCCAGGGTAAGGAAGTTCTCCGTTCTCCAGCAACAGGCCGAGCATGTATCCGACCACTTTGTTCTCTCCGTTGGAGAGTTTGTCGCGCAGATTGGAAGTACTGCCCTGGCTGACGATGGTCAGGTTGGCATGCAAGGTCTTTTTTTTGGTGGAGCCCGGGCTTACGTATTCCAGTCCAATGACCTGCCCGTTTTCCTCCAGAAGACCGACAGCCCGCCCTTCGATGGTCTCCACGGTGGGGAGTTCATGGAGATAGGATCGCAGCTTTTGCACGAAGCGCCCATACCGAAAACCGAACCCACTCTGGGGACTTTCCTTCTCCGGATAGCGCAGGCTGAAATGATCCTTTCCCAAAAAAAGGGCATAACCGGAAACCGGTTGGGCCTCAAACCCTTCGGTAGCGTCGGTGAACCCCATCTCATGTAGCTTGAGTACGCCACCGGGTTGAAGTAATTCACCGATGATATCCTCCGGTTCCTCCCAATTGCGCTCGACGACGGCTACCCGGAAGCCATTTCTCCCGAGGTAGGCCCCCAGGGCGCTTCCCGCAATTCCCGCTCCAATGATGACCACTTCGTAGTCGACCTTTTTCCCGTGTTTCATAAGCCAGGCTCAGGCATTTATTTTTTCTGGTGATTCCGAAAGGCTGGATTCAGGCATGGTTACCAGCAGACCTTTTCCTATACTTTGCTGCAACCCCTGCAGCCGCTTGACCAGCAGGCTGCCGTTCGGGTCGTCGAGGGTCATTTTGCGAAAGATCTGATCGCCGAAAAAGCCAAACACCTCCTTGACCTGGGTAAGGTTTTTGGTGGTGTAGATCAATTTGGCGGCCAGAGACCTCCGGATCTTGACCACCCCCTCGAACACCTGCGCATTGTCGTACAGTTCGGCCAAGGTAGCGATGGCCATAACCTGCGGAATAGCACAGAAGCGAAATACACGTTCGTTTCTTATCAGGCTCAGATACTCGATGCAATCCGGCACATGGCGGAGCGCATCGGCGATCAGGTGGTTGAGACAAGCCACGCTCCTACCCGAATCCGGGTGTGAAGCGAAATATCCGAGATGGTCCGCATACCTTACCCAAACAGCTCTCGGCCAGAAGGTGCGGTAAGAATAAAGATCCTCCAGATAATCCCGGATGATGTTGGTTTTTTGCAGGAACAGGCCCATGGAGTTGGATAGTTGTTTTTCCAGCTGCAAGCCCGGGGCCTCCGTGCCGGAAGCCGAAAACAGGCCGGACAAGCCTATTCCCACCAGCCCGGCGACATAATGGCAGTAATTGTCGAAGTCCTCCAATGTTTCAATCTCCTCCTCGGCGTATTTTGCCATGCCCTCTCCCATGTCCCGGCAGATCTCTGTGATCACATCCTGGCAGATCGGGTCCAACTGGAGAAAGGCTCGGGATACCTTGTGGTAGTTTTTCAGCAATACCTGGTAATCGGGACTGTCTCCCATACCCGATACAGACCAATTGGGATCATAGTTCTTCTCGTGAAAACGACGAAGGAGGTCCAGGCGCACCGGAAGGGGAATGTTCATATCGTCCTCAATGGAATCCAGGCCTCGTAGAACCAGATAGAAGATGCAGACGGGATCTCGGAGCGGGTCAGGTAGTTGCCGGATAACGGCTGCAAAAGATCTGGATACCCGGTCGAGCGCCAGGTAGCAGAAGTCGGTATGTTTGGTCAGGGCTGCCTGCTCCTCGAAAGACCCCTTACCCTTCTTCTGCCGGCTTCTGTGCCACATAAGCCGGGCAAGAGCCAGGTATTCGTCCAGAGTGGGGGTGATCGACAGAATGTTCTTCATGCAGTTGCCATGGGCTTTTAGATCGGGCTAAATTATATGTCTGCAACCAAGCATGAGTCCGGAAAATGAAATCAACCCAAAAAAAGGCGCCGATGTTTTTCCCGAACCTTACCTGCGGGTTATTTTTTTCTTGAATTCCGAAGGAGTCTGCCCGGTATATTGCTTGAAAAAGCTGTTGAAGGTGGATTTGGAATTGAATCCACTGTCGTAAGCGATGGCCATGATCGTGGGTTGGTGGTAATTCGGATCCTCCATTTTTCGAATCACCTCATCCACCCGAAACTCATTCACAAAAGTGAAAAAGTTTTTCCCAATGTGACTGTTCAACAGTTCGGTCAGCTCGTAATTGCTGAGGTCGATCTGCCGGGAAAGTTCCTTCAGGGTGAGTTCGGGATCGAGAAATGGTTTTTCCTGCTCCATGTGCCGGATAAGGCGTTGGGTCAATTTTTCGGCTTCGGTGGGAAGAATGCGCTGCTTCTGGCTGTTGCGCCGGGTTTCGAGTTTGGAGATTTTCAGGTGTGCGGCCGGCTGCTTGCGCCTGGAGGTAGGGCTATAGGCGGGTTGGCGCAGACCAAAATAACTGACCGTGTAGGCCAAAAGGGTGAGTCCCACATGGGTAAGGGTCTGCATATCCGTTTTGCGACTGAAGGTCAGGGCATTGATCCCGCCCGCCACGAAATAGATCAAAAAGGTGATGCTGAATAATACGGTGATGAAACCCAGCCAATTCAGCGTACGGCGGCTGGAATCCGAGCTGTGCTGGAGATCGATGGATTTCTTGTAATCGTAAAGCTTTAACAACGTCAGCAGTGTATAGCTGATGACGCTGCCAAAAAAGATGGTGGCGAAGATCATACGGACCCAGAGATAGCCGTCTTTTTCAAAATAGGTCACTTCGTCGAAAGACACCCTGCCCGACAGAAAGAGATAATAAATAATGCTGACGCCCACAAAAGGAGCAAAATGCCAATAGTGCACCGGGTTGAAATGCTTGCGGTCGTCAATCAGATAAATGGTGTACAACAAGAGGAACGGCCCGAAAGTGAGGGGCACCAGGCCCATGGAAAAATCGGCGGGAACGATCTGTGGGTATTCCCGATAGAGCAGTAAGGTGAGAAATCGAAGGGCGATCGTGGTCAGGCAAGCTATCAGGATCCGGTCCGAAACGGAAACACGTTCCTTGGTGGCCATTACCAGAATCGCGAATAGAGATTGAGCCAATCCAATATAGAGTATAGCTTCCTTCATGCTAGCGATATCTCTCGCGGCCATTTCCTGCCTGCCAAAGATAACCTTTACCGTTCGATTTCCACTTGGTCAAAAAAAGAGGTTCTTTTAGGTCCGAAAAAAAATCCGGACGTCCATTGCCGTGCGTCGGCAAATAAAAGCTTTCTTGAAAACATCCCATATAAGCTGGTCTGTTAATTTCATTCTATGAACGACAAACCCATACCCTCCGAAAAAGACGAGAAAGCAGAGATCCGGAATTCAATCTGGTCCCAATGCCAACTGGTTACTCAAAAAGGACGCCAGTACTGGGTCATTCCCCCCCTTTCAGATGATCCTTTTTCGGAATCGCCAGCCGGGACCGCCGCATGGGAGCAAGCCTTCCGTTTTGACCGGGAAGAAAATGCCAACTCCGGCGATCGCCTCTACCGATTTCTTTGCGAAGGATCCTCCGGTTTTGAGCCACGGACGAATCATCCCTTTCCGGCGAAACAAGCTGCCTTGCGGGGCCTCCACTATTACCAAAAACTCCAAGCCGACGACGGCCATTGGCCCGGGGATTATGGCGGTCCTCTTTTTTTGCTCCCGGGTCTGATCTTTGCTTCCGCCATTACCGAATCTCCTTTTTCATTTTCCCAGCAATTGCTGATGAAACAGTACATGCTCAACCACCAACGCAAGGACGGCGGTTGGGGGCTGCATATCGAGGGGGAATCCACCATGTTCGGAACCGTGCTTCAATACGCCGCTCTTCGCCTGCTGGGCATGCAAGCGCAAACGCCCGAACTCCAAAAAGCCCGGACGTGGATCCTGGAACGGGGCGGCGCCGTCAACATTCCCTCCTGGGGCAAATTCTACCTGGCTGTCCTGGGCGTATACGAGTGGAGGGGCTGCCAGAGCCTTTTCCCCGAAATGTGGATGCTCCCGCGCGGGCTCCCGCTGCACCCCGGGCGATATTGGTGCCATGCCCGGATGGTCTACCTGCCGATGGCCTACTGCTACGGGCATCGGGTAAAAGGCCCCCGGACCGCATTGACCGAGTCTTTGAAGCAAGAACTTTATCCCACCGAATACGACCGGATCGACTGGGCGAAGGCTCGGTCAGCCGTGGCCCGGGAAGACCAATACACCCACCCATCCGGTTTACTCAAAATTCTCCAACGCCTGCTCAACCTATACGAAAGGGTACCCCTCCGTCCGCTTCGGAAAAAGGCGCTGGATTTTATACTCGAATACGTAGAGGCCGAGGATGAACAGACCCAATGCGTGGATATTGGCCCCGTGAATCAGATCATCAACTCCTTGTGCGTCTGGCATGCCTATGGCCGTGAATCCGAGGCCTTTCAAAAGCATGTGGACCGATGGAAAGACTACCTCTGGCTGGCCGAGGACGGAATGAAAATGAACGGCTACAATGGTTCCCAACTGTGGGATACGGCTTTTGCCGTTCAGGCGATCACCGAGGGGAGACTGGAACGGGAGTTTCCGGCTCCCCTGGAAAAAGCCTACCGCTATCTGGAGATGACCCAGGTCCGGGAGGACGTCCCCAGGCGCAAACGCTTTTTCCGACATGCTTCCGCAGGGGGCTGGCCTTTCAGCACCCTCGATCACGGTTGGCCGATCACCGACTGCACGGCGGAAGGAGTCAGCGCAACCCTCAAGATCCACGAAGCGGACCTTCAACTGGCCGCTTCTACGCCGCGGATCAGCAAAGAGCGTCTTCGCCAGGCCATTGACCTGATCCTTTCCTTTCAGAATAAAGACGGAGGATGGGCCACCTACGAACTCCAACGGGGTCCCTCCTGGCTGGAACTGCTCAACCCGTCGGAAGTGTTTGGGGGGATCATGGTAGATTACCCCTATACGGAATGCAGTTCAGCCTGCATCCGGGCATTGGCGGATTTTCAAAGGCACGATCCCCAGTACCGGACCGGGGAAATAGCCGCTGCCATCGACAGCGGATTGAATTTCATTCGCCGGAAACAACGCGCAGATGGCTCCTGGTTTGGTTCCTGGGCCGTCTGTTTTACCTATGGCACCTGGTTTGGCGTGGAAGCCCTGGCTGAAACGGGGGCTCCCCTGCATGGAGACCCTGCCCGACCGGTGGACCCTGCTCTGGAGAGAGCATGCCATTTCCTGCTGGAAAAACAACGTTCCGACGGAGGCTGGGGGGAATCCTATGCATCTTGCCTGCAGGGAGAGTATATACAGCATGAGGAGTCCCAGATCATCAATACCAGTTGGGCTTTACTGGCCTTGATGGCAGCCCGCAGTCCCGAAAAGGTCAGTATCGAAAAAGGCTTCCAATTTCTGGTCGACCGCCAGGAGGAGAATGGAGATTGGCCGCAGCAAGGGATCTCGGGTGTTTTTAACCGCAGTTGTATGATCACCTATACCGCCTACAGGAATGTATTCCCGATCTGGGCGCTGGGACGCTATGCGCGCATTTACGGAGCCGATGCAGGATAATTCCGTATTAGGCGGGTAAAATCGTGCGGACAAAGCCGGGGGCTCCCTATCTTGCCCTTCTCTTTAAAATCTGGCCAAACCGAATCCAATGGGCACTGCAGTCAATACACGTAGCCTGGACGAACTCCTGGAATTGTACAATGAGGCTTACGCAAAGGATATTCTGCCCTACGCGGCCAACCCGCTCTACGAACCTTTTTATTATTTCATTTCCCAACCCGGAAAGCGCATACGTCCCCTGCTGCTCCTGGCTGCCGCCGATCTTTTCGGAGGCGACGTCGAAGAGGCCCTGCCCGCCGCCTTTGCCATTGAGTTGTTTCACAATTTTTCTCTGGTCCACGACGACATCATGGATGAAGCTAGCGTTCGGAGGGGCCGCCCAGCCGTTCACGTCAAATACGGAAACAACCGGGCGATCCTGGCGGGCGACATGATGTTTATCCACGTCTATAAACAATTGGCTCGATCACCCGAACAAGTACTGGCCAAGGCCCTGCACGTCTTCAATCGGGCTGCCGAAGAAGTGATCGAGGGGCAGGAACTGGACATGAAGTTTGAGAAGGAAAAGACTGTAGCCCTGGAGGATTACCTGAAAATGATCGAATACAAAACCTCCGTCTTGCTGGCCGCGGCCCTTCGGATTGGGGCTATCCTGGGAGAGGCCTCCCCCCGGGACCTCGATCGCATTTACGATTTCGGCTTGAATATGGGGTTGGCTTTCCAGATCAAGGACGATTGGCTGGACGCCTTTGGCGAGGGCGAAAAATTCGGCAAGCGCATCGGCGGGGATATCGTCCAGAACAAAAAAACCTGCCTTTATATAGAAGCCCTGGAACGAGCGGGCGAAGCGAAACGCCGCCAACTACAAGCTTTGCAATCCGAACCGGATCAAGAAAAAAAGATCCGGGAAACCCTGAATATATTCGAAGAACTGGGAATTCGGGAATGGGGACTGGAACTTAGCCAGTCGTACTACCGAAAAGCAGAGGCAAAATTGACGGAGATCGATCAGGATGACAAAAGGAAGGAAACCCTTTCCGGCCTGGCGGAATCGATATTTCTGAGGGATCATTGAGGCGGAGGCTGGCATGAAAGCCTGGGCGTTAAGGGTTGACAACTGAAAACAAAATATCATGAAACTCAACGGACAATATTTTCGATCCATTGGGTTGAAGGAAGGCGAACCGGAGGTGGTACAGGTCATCGATCAGCGTTTCCTTCCCTTCCAATGGGTGATCGAAGATTTGAGGACACCGGAAGATGCCGCTCGTGCCATCCGCGAAATGCATGTGCGGGGAGCGCCGATGGTCGGTGCCACCGCAGCATATGGGCTTTATCTGGCTACGCTGGTGCGGGCCGGAGATTCCCTCGGGGAAAAGCTGGATGCCTACCAGGAACTCCTTGCCGCCACACGGCCCACCGCGGTGGACCTTTTCCACGCCCTTCGAAGGATTCGGACCGCCATCGACCGGGAACCCGATCCGGCGCAGAAGTCCCGGGCGGCGCTTCGGGCTGCCCATGCCCTGGCCGACGAAAGTGCGGAAGCCTGCCGGATGATCGGCGAACAGGGGCTGCCCCTGCTGGAAAAAATTCACCAGGATCACCCGGATCGCCCCGTCAACGTGCTGACGCACTGCAA
>CAZXIX010000002.1:0-5761 GCA_964640855.1 uncultured Saprospiraceae bacterium | reverse complement strand
GGCCTGCATAGACTACGGAACGGCCACGGCGCCGATCTACCTGGCCCATGACAAGGGAATTCCCGTACACGTCTGGGTTGATGAGACCCGCCCCCGCAACCAGGGTGCTCGCCTGACGGCCTTTGAATTGGGCCAGCACGGGGTACCCCACACCATCATCACCGACAACGCGGGCGGCCATCTGATGCAACACGGACAGGTAGATCTAGTCATCGTAGGCACAGACCGAACCACTCGGAAGGGCGATGTAGCCAACAAGATCGGCACCTACCTCAAAGCTCTGGCGGCCAAAGACAATCGGGTGCCCTTCTACGTAGCTCTTCCGTCGGGAAGCATCGATTGGGAGATCAGCGACGGCCTGCGCGAGATCCCCATTGAGGAGCGGACCGAGCAGGAAGTACACGAAGTTCGGGGTTGGGACGGGGATGCCATGGGCCAGGTTCGGATCAGCCCTCTGGACAGCCCGGCTGCCAATTACGCTTTTGACGTCACCCCGGCCCGTCTGGTGAGCGGCCTGATCACCGAACGCGGTATTTGCGAGGCTTCAGAGGCCGGGCTTCTGAAATTGTTTCCCGAAAGGGCCGTTCAGACTCAGTCCTAGTTTTTATATTGTCGAAAAGAACAAGTGATTATGCCAGAAATCCTGGTAACCGGAGCCACCGGAACCATTGGCCCGGTCGTTGCAGAATACTTTATCTCCTACAGCACCCCTTGCCGGGTTTTGGTGCGCCATCCCGAGAAACTGGCTCCCCATATTGCCAAGCGTTTCGAAATAGCGCAGGGAGATTACCAGAAACCCGACTCGCTCGAGGGAGCTTTCGAGGGCATCAAAAAGCTTTTTATGGTCAGTCCGGCCAGTAAGGACAAAAAGGAGCTGGAGTCCGCCGTCATAGATCAGGCAAAAAAAGCGGGGGTCGAATACATCGTCCGTATTTCCGCCATGGGCGCGGATCCCGATTCCCGGGTCTTGATGATCCGGGAACACGCAGCCGTCGATCAGTATTTGCAGAAGTCCGGTATACCTTATACCATTCTTCGCCCGCACAGTTTCATGCAAAACCTGCTGGGGTTTGCCCCTACGATTGCGGAAGAGGGGAAAATTTACGCCCCCATGGGATACGGTGAAATTCCCATGATCGACGCCCGGGATATCGGCGAGGTGGCCGCCAACCTGCTCATCAAAGAGGGACACGAGAACGAAATCCTGGATTTGACGGGTCCCAACCCCATTTCCTATCAGGACATTGCAGAATCCCTGACCAAGCAGCTCCAAAAAGACATCACCTACGTGCCCATCCCCGGAGAGGCGGCTTACGAGGCCATGGTGAAAATGCAAATGCCCGACTTCCTGGCTCGCGACCTGGTGACGATGATGGAAATATGGGAATCGGAAAAAACGACGCCGGCGACCTCCTCGGTAAAAGAGGTCCTGGGTCGAACGCCCCGCTCCATCGGAGAATTCCTGTCCGATTACCTGGACGCCTTCCGGTCTTGATGACCGCTGGCCCGGCCATCGGCTGGAGTTGGTCCCCGGAGTTCGCGTTTCTTTTAAAAGGCTGGCGCAGGATGGAATGATAAACTCCTGCCACAACAGAACAATTTTGAAAGCCTATCGGAGGGCAGTCGTTCGCCGGATTCCCGAATTTTCGCATTTTCGAGTTTATGAAGTATTCCATCCACCAACTCGAAGACACCATCGTTGCCCTGAGCACGCCGCAGGGAGAGGGCGCTATCGCTGTCATCCGGCTCTCGGGTACGGAGTCCTTGCCCATCGTGGATGGATATTTTCAGGGAAAGGAACTGACTGAACAAAAAAGCCATACGGCTCATTTTGGCAGCATCCGGGACCGGGACGGTAAGGTCTTGGACGAAGTGGTTGTGACGCTCTTCAAGGCTCCGCATTCCTACACGGGCGAAGACGTAGTGGAGGTCAGTTGTCACGGTTCGCCCTATATCATTCAGCAAATATTGGGCCTGTTCACTTCCGGCCAGGCCCGTCTGGCCCAGCCGGGAGAATTCACGATGCGGGCCTTTTTACACGGCAAGATGGACCTGAGCCAGGCCGAGGCGGTGGCCGACCTGATCGCCTCGCGCTCCGCTTCCACCCACCGGATCGCCCTCCGGCAAATGCGGGGCGGCGTAAGCCAGGAGATCCGGCAACTGCGCCAAAAGCTGCTGGATTTTGCCAGCCTGATCGAACTGGAACTGGATTTCGGGGAAGAGGATGTGGAATTCGCCGACCGCACGGAGTTGTTGAAATTGGTAGGGGGAATCCGGGAATTGATCGCAAAGCTGATCCAATCCTTTGCTTTGGGGAATGCCATCAAGCATGGCGTGAGTACGGTGATCGCCGGCCGGCCCAATGCAGGCAAAAGCACCTTGCTGAACGCCCTGTTGCAGGAGGACCGGGCCCTGGTCAGCGACATTGCGGGCACGACGCGGGATACCATCGAAGAGGTACTCAATATCCAGGGGGTGGACTTTCGGCTGATCGATACGGCCGGTATCCGGGACGCAGCGGATACGATCGAGGCTATGGGGGTGAAGCGAACCCTGGAAAAGATCCGGCAGTCGGCGGTGCTGGTGTATGTGTTCGACGTGATACAAACCCAACCCAGGCAGGTCCGGGAAGATCTGGAGCGGTTGGTGCAGCCAGGCATGCAGCTGCTGATCGTAGCGAACAAGATGGACCTGAATCCGTACACCCGATTCGAAGATTACTTCTCATCGGGAAACCCGAGACCCGAGACCAGAGAGGAGAGTAGTTTAGAGTTGAAAGGCGAGGGTTTAGAGGACGCTCCTTTAAACCTGAGAATTAAAAAAATAGAGTTGAGAAACCTTTGGGTTCCCGTCTCTGCCGTCAATGAAATGAACATCTCTTTTCTCAAAGAAAGACTCTATGAAGTGGCGATTGCTCAGGGGCTGTCAACCGAGGGAGTCATCCTGACGAATGCGCGCCATGTGGAGGCCCTGCAGCGGGCCGATCAGGATCTGGAAAAAGTGCTGGAGGGGCTTGAAGCCGGCATCCCATCTGATCTGGTGGCTTTGGATATCCGGGCGGCCATGCAGGATCTGGGGGAGATCACTGGCGAGGTGAGCACAGACGATCTGCTGGGGAATATTTTTGGAAGGTTTTGTATCGGGAAGTAGGAAAGGACCGGCGGATTCATCCGCCGCAGCGACTGAAGTTGCCGACCCTGATAAGCAGAATAGCTTTCCGCTTCAATGATGTATGGTATCATGACAGGACTTACATATCGAGACAAGCCATTTAATCGGCTCTCTCCCAATACGCCGGGCATATTTTTTGTGGTGAACTTCCGTGGCTCGCCCTCCGCAATAGACACACCGCCAGTTGTCTCTTTTCAGAACCACATAACGCTTTCGCTTCCAGTCCTCCGATTGGAGATAAACATTGCGGTAATAGTCTCGCCGCCGAATGCGTTTCTTACTGAAAATCCAGTTTCTGAAAACCGCTTTAAACCAGAAAATGGCTGCGGCAGCAATAAGTAAGAAAAGTAAGTTCGGATCCATCCCCGCTCCATTCAAAGGGTTCAAAACAAAGGAATGGATTCTAGGCAGTTCGTAGATTGGGTAGGGAAAAAACGGACAGGCCGGTATTTAGACTTCCCCAATTGTAAAGACCATTTAGAAAGTCAAACTTAAAACATCTCCTCTTTTTGGCTGCTTGTTCCAGCCGTTTTGGCAGGATTACCAATGGGTTGAAATTAGACTTAACCTTTTTTCAAATTCGGACCCAGCAGAGCTTGTCGAAAATGGAGCATCCGATCCATTTTCCTGAAACGCTCATTTTCTAAGACCTACAAAAGCATCGCTCCTGGTTATTCTACGTCCAGATCACCACGGATTCGAAACCCGCCAAATCCCCGTTTTCCCCCATGCCTACCACATACACAGGATGGTTGGACTCCAGGTCCGGGTGGTTGTCTTCTCCAAGTACGATGATGGTATGGTCCTTTAGATTTTGCTGCATAAGTTCCACCAGCCTTCGCGCAGACTCGGCACCCTCGGTACGAAAGTGCTGTTCTACAAAGGTGAGTAGTACCCCGTCGGCCGGGTCAAAGCGGGCTACCACCCCTTTGGGCGTATTCGGATCTACGCCTAAAGCCTGCACAAAGGATTCCGGAGTCAATGTTTGGTCCGGATGTTCCAGAAAGAAGGATTCGATCGCTATGGCGGCTTCAGAGCCATAATCATCAAAAAAGAGCCCCTCGCTTAATTCGGCAATTTGCTCACTCACGGCTTTGGGGTCCAGGGATTGCTGGCTGGCTGTAATCCGGAGGAGTTCCATCGCCATTGGGAAGGCCGACTCGTGGATTTGAGCGATTTCCTGATTGGTGGCGTCCGCAAAACTTTCCCGGATCTCAAATTGGGGAATGATCTGCTCCCGGATAAAGGCCATGCCCCTATCAATGACTTCTTCGGTGACACGCATCCTGGGCCGGTTTTCCAATTTGATGAGAAAGCCGAAGAAGAATTCCAGGAACCTCTTCCTGAGCGGGTCTTCGGTTTGTTGAAGCAAACGTTTCAGGTCTGCCCGACTGACTATACCATCTCCGTTCATGGCTGTTAGCAGGGTAGCGCGTGTTTCTTCCAGGGTATTAAAAAGGTCGGTGATCTTTAGGGCTGACATAGGCCGTATTTGTATGGTTATGTAATGGAATCGGGTCTTGATCCTTGTTGATCCTTCCGCCTGCCTGCTCTTCCCACTTCCTGCAAGAAGAGCGGCTTTTTTTTAGGAAACGGCCCCCAATATACACCGAAGCTCTACTTTCTCTTCCCGGAGCAACTAAGCGGGTATCGCCTGTAAAATAATGGACAGACAAGAGATAAACCAGCCAAAAAAAAGTTTAGTGATTTAGACGCCTGGAATAAAAAACCAATCGTCGCCCATGCTGTGCATATGGCGTTGGCTTTTGGCTCAAGAGAGCCCCCGGGACCAGCGGAAATTGGACTGACCCTGTAGGTTTTCAAGAAGAAGGCAGTGACTCCTTACCAGCAGGAACCAAGCGAACTGGACGACTACATGCTTCTCGAACATCCCACGCGGCAAGCCAAAGCCCATACCAATTACCTTATTCGGGCATTTCAGCGGATCATGCGTGGTGAAATGCCCGCTTTTGTCTTCCGTCACCCAAGCACCTGACTCTACCTCATTTGGCATCCCCTCCCAAATTATGTATCCTGCGAGCTGAATGAGCAAGCAGAAAAAGTTCGGCGCTTTCGACGGGGTATTCACCCCTTCCATCCTGACCATCCTGGGGGTGATCATGTACCTCCGCATGGGCTGGGTCGTGGGCAATGCAGGCCTCTGGGGGAGCCTCCTCATCATCGTCGTCGCCAATGTGATCTCGATCAGCACCGGCCTGAGCATTTCCTCCGTTGCCACCGACAAAAAAGTGGGGATCTGCGGGGTTTACTACATGCTTTCCCGCAGCCTGGGGCTTCCGATCGGCGGAGCCATTGGCCTGACCCTGTTTGTGGGGACGGCCTTGAGCATAGCCTTGTACCTGGTCGGTTTTGCAGAAAGCTTCAACGCCTACTGGGGCTTCCCGACCGACATCAACGGATTTCGGCTCACCGGAAGCGTTTTCCTGCTGATCCTGACCATCCTGGCTTTTATCAGCACCTCCATCGCGATCAAAACCCAATTCCTGATCCTGGCGGCCATCACGGCTTCGATCAGCTCCGTCTTTCTGGGCCAACCTTCCATCGAGGGCGAGCTTGTCGCCCCTTTCAG
>CAZXIX010000001.1:0-160034 GCA_964640855.1 uncultured Saprospiraceae bacterium | reverse complement strand
CCAACTGAGCTAATCGCCCTTACTTTTTTTTGAACAACGACCCTCCCGACTTGTCAGGATGCTCTAAACCAACCGAGCTAATCGCCCTTACTTTTTTTGAACAACGACCCTCCCGACTTGTCGGGATGCTCTAAACCAACTGAGCTAATCGCCCTTTTTTCATTTTTTGAAAGGCGACTGCAAAGATAAGCTTTCTTCCGAAACCCAACAATTTCATCAACCTATTTTTCTTCACCAGAAAAAGAACCGAAGACTGTTCAACGTTTTCCCATTGGGTTACCTTTAAGCACTGTTGCTGTAGAGAATCTCAAATATGAAAAAGAATCTCAAACGGATCGGACTCGTTCTGCTCGTTTTTCTGGTTTTACTCATCGGAGCGAGCATTTTTATCACCCTCCGATACAAGAACCTCATCGGAAACCAACTTCTGGCCGCCGTCAATAACAGCCTGACGACAGAAGCCACGGTCAAGAATTTTGACCTGACTTTTTTCCGTTCTTTTCCAAGTGTTTCGGCCAGCCTCATCGGAGTAGAGGTCAAAGATATCTATGGTGACCGGCTTTGCTATGCCGATGCCCTTTCTGCCCGAATCAGCCTTTTTCCGCTTTTCAACAAGAAAGTCCGGATCAAATCCGTCACCTTAAAAGGAGCACGCCTTCATGTCCGAATAGACAGGCAGGGAAAGACCAATTTTGACATTTTCAAGCCCTCAGAGAATAAAAAATCCGGGAATTTCTA
Organism: uncultured Saprospiraceae bacterium; assembly: GCA_964640855.1. Lineage (GTDB taxonomy): Bacteria > Bacteroidota > Bacteroidia > Chitinophagales > Saprospiraceae > JAJDFU01. The sequence continues at coordinate 159,296 of CAZXIX010000001.1, read as the reverse complement.
TCAGGTCTCCCTGGAAGAGGCTGCCCTGGAAGACATCCTGCTTTTCTTCGAGAATAAACAGAACAACCTACGGACGGAAGCATTCATCCAAACGGCAAAACTCAACGGGAATTTTTCTTCCTCCCAAACCGTTCTCCGCGCCCGTGCCCAACTTGAAAGTCGATTTGTACAAAGAGGAAACGATCGCTTCCTGGTAGGAGTCCCTCTGGCCTACGACGGAAAAGTCGAAGTAAATTCCGAATCCGGAATGATCCGCCTGAATAACCTGGACCTCCAGATCGGCCCCAATCCCTTCCGGGTAGACGGTTCTCTTTTATCCGGCGAGGGTATGTTGGATTACGATCTGCAATTAAAAAGTGAAAAGGGGAGCCTGGCATCGGTGATTGACATCCTCCCTGCCAGCATTCGGGAAAGCCTTCAGGGAGTAGACAGCAGAGGCAACTTTAACCTGGAAGCCGTTGTAAAGGGAAAGACCCGCCATAACCAACTTCCGCTGATACAGGCTACCTTTTCTCTGGAAGATGGCCGCATCACCAGTCCCCAACTCAATGATGACCTCAGAGATGTCCGACTGAAAGCAACCTTTACCAACGGCTCCAACCAAACCCTCCGCTCCTCCGTATTTGAAATACAGGAGCTGCAAGGTTATTTCAGCAATAGGTTGGTGGAAGGCCGATTGCGCCTGTCCGACCTCGAAGACCCCTACCTTCAGGTAGCCTTTAACGGCATCGTCCCCATCAAGTCGGTTTTCCCTGTCCTCGGAAGCCCGAACATTTCCAGGGGAAGCGGGGAAATAGAGTTCGAGGACGTCCAGCTGGAAGGCCGCATTTCCGACATGATAAACACTTCCCGGATCTATCGGGTAAGAGCCAACGGAACCATCGAATTTGACGATGCGCTTTTGGAGATCAACGGAAACCGCCTCATGGTGGACCGAGGCGAAATGGTAATCCAAAATAATGAGGTGACCATAAAAAGCCTGGAGTTCGAAGGGCCTGACACGGAGCTCCAGTTCAACGGAAATGCTCAAAATCTGCTGCCCGTCCTTTTTGCCGATTCCCTGAATAGCCAGGGGGCAAAATTGAACTTCCGGGCTCGATTGGAGGGCAGGGAACTGAGCATCGATGCCTTGTTGGCAGCCATGGACCTGGGGATCGGGCAAGATGAGAAGGATAAACTTTCCCCGGTCCAGCTGGCCGAAATCAACAGCCGCCAGGTAGCGGCCCGACAACGTTTGACCAATCTCCTAAACGGAACCTTCGAAGCCCAAATTGCGGAATTCGCTTACGGGATGGTAAAGGGAAAAAATTTCGAAGGTCAACTCCAATTCAGCAACAATCAGGTACGCGTGAGGGGAACCACCCTGGCCATGGACGGTTCTTACCAACTCGATGGAACGCTGTTCTTTGAGCGATTGCCTCGCCTGCAGGCCAAAGTGGAAGGCCGAAAGATAAATGTCGGCGAATTGTTTCGCCAATGTCAGAATTTCGGACAAGATGTTATCACGGAGAAAAACCTCGACGGTGTCCTGGATGCCAAAATCCTCATCGAAAGCCAGTTCGACGAAATGGGGGGATTTGACCCCGGCAACCTGAGGATCATGGCCGCCATCGGTATCGAACAAGGGAGACTCAAAAACTTCGAGCCCCTGCAAGAACTCTCCGCCGTCATCAAGGAAAAAGACCTGAATGACATTCGATTCTCTGACCTTCAGAATTACCTCGAAATCCGGGACAAACAGCTTTACATCCCGGTCATGTTCATTCAGAGCAGCGCGATAAATCTGACCCTGAATGGCGTACAGGGCTTCGATAATTCTTATCTGTACAACATCAAAGCCAATGTTCTCCAGGCCCTGGGGCAGAAGATACGAAGGCATGACCGGAGACTCGACCCCATCAAAGCCCGCAAGAACGGTTTTGTTAATCTGTATTATCAGGTGCGCAGCCAGCGCGGAGAGATTGAGGTCCGCTCTGCCCAGCGCGAGGTTTTAGAGGATTTTCAAAGCAGCAGCCTGCAAAAGAGAGACATCATGGTTGCCTTGCAAAACCGTTTCGGCTACGTCCAAATGGTTGACGAGCCCATGGAATGGAGAGATATCCCGGAATACCGGGCTGATCCGGAAGACCGGTCGGAAGAATTTATCGAATGGGAAATGGATGGCGGACAAAACCAATAGGCTCGCCGCCAGAGGTTTGGAGTTTCAAACTAAAGGGTGTTTGCTTTAAGGAAAACATTATTCTCCTTCGCGCCCTATGGTGAACATTTCAATTCTATCCCCCGAAAAAGAAACCCTCCAACGGCCGGAAGACGCCTTATCCGCCGGTGTAGGAGATCCGGTAAATAGCATCTCCAAAATCATCGCTCACCAGAAGAGATCCATCCGGAAGGTGTTCCAGGTCGACCGGCCTTCCCCAGGCTTCTTGGGTCTCTTCATTCAGCCAGCCTGTAGCAAATGGCTCATAGCTGACGGCCTGGTTTCCGTTTAGCCGGACAAGCATCAAGCGATAGCCGATTTTCTCACTGCGATTCCAGGATCCGTGTTCCGCTATCAACACCTGTTTGTTGTATTCTTCAGGAAATTGCCCTCCTGTGTAAAATTCAAGACCGAGCGGGGCTACGTGCGGGCCCAGGTTTTGAACGGGAGGCGTGAAGTCGGAGCAAGGAAACTTTTCTCCAAATTCCGGATCGGCCAGGTTTCCCTGATGGCAATAAGGATATCCGAAATGCATGTTATCCCGGGGGGCATGATTGAGTTCGCAGGCCGGTTGGTCGTCTCCCATCCAGTCCCGGCCGTTATCGGTAAACCAAAGTTCCTTGGTATCCGGATGCCAGGTAAAACCTACCGTATTGCGGATCCCGGTCTGTACGATTTCCATATCCGAGCCATCCGGATTCATGCGGGTAATGCTGGTGAAAACATCCTTTTCGGGCTCGCAAATGTTGCAAGGGGCTCCCACGGGAACATAGAGTTTGCCATCCGGCCCAAAAGCGATGTATTTCCAGCCGTGGTGGGTATCCGTGGGATAGTCGTCGTATATCACTTCGGGCTCCTGAGGGGCATCCAGATTGTTTTCGATATCCTTGAAGCGCAAAATCCGGCTTACCTCGGCCACATACAGATCTCCGTCCCGGAAAGCCACTCCGTTGGGCATTTGGAGACCGGAGGCGATTTCGTATCGTTCGTCCGCCTGAAAATCCCCGTCCGTATCTTTCAGCGCATACACTTTTCCTTCCCCACGCGTGCCTATAAAAAGCGTTCCGTTGGGAGTCAGGCAAAGAGAACGGGCATTTTCTACGTCCTCTGCCCAGATCGAAATTTCAAATCCCTCGGGCAATTGGATAGACGCCAGATCTGTACCCGGTTCGGACAGAATCTTCGTAGGCGGGTTGACGTTTCCGCAGGCAAGCAGGAAAAGGCTGGCAGTCAGAAAAAGATGGACTCTATTTACCATGAGTAAAAAATTGGTACATACAAGTAAAAGGAGATGGCTTAGTCTTGTTCACCAGTCTTCTCGGAATCTTTTTACAGACTTCTGTCTGCATCGAACGCCTCCAGGTAGTCACCCACCCGGCGCAGGAAGGATCCCCCAAGGGCTCCATCCACTACCCTGTGATCGTAGCTCAGAGAGAGATACATCATATGCCGCACGGCGATGAGGTCTCCAAATTCGGTCTCGACCACCGCCGGCTTTTTCCGGATGGCGCCGGTAGCCAGAATGGCCACCTGGGGTTGATTGATGATGGGTGTCCCCATCACATTCCCAAAAGTCCCTACGTTGGTCAGCGTAAACGTACCGCCCTGGATCTCTTCGGGTTTGAGTTTGTTTTCGCGTGCTCTTCCGGCCAGATCGTTGACGGCTTTCGCCAGTCCGATCAGGTTGAGTTGTTCGGCTTGCTTGATCACGGGTACGATGAGGTTGCCGCTGGGCAGGGCGGTTGCCATGCCAATGTTGAAAGACTTGTGGCGAATGATCCGGGTGCCGTCTACGGAAATGTTAACCATGGGATAGTCAAACAGGGCTTTGATAACGGCCTCTACAAAGATGGGCGTAAAGGTGATCCGGGTACCGTGCTTTTGCTGAAAGTCTTTCTTGACCCGGTTTCTCCATTCCACAATATCTGTCACATCGACTTCAACGAAGGAGGTCACATGAGGGGAAGTCTGTTTGGACATGACCATGTGATCGGCGATCATGCGCCGCATGCGGTCCATTTCGATGATCTCGGCATCATCTGACACGGTAACAGCCGGCTTGGGCGCGGCGGGGGCGGGAGAAGAAGCAGGAGCTGAAGATGCGGGTTTGGGTGCGGCTTTCCGGTTTTTCACATAAGCCAGGATGTCCCTTTTCGTGACTCTTCCTCTTTCGCCGGAACCTTCTACCTGATCCAGCTCTTCCTGGCTGATGTTCTCTTTTTGGGCTATGGTCCGGACCAGGGGAGAATAAAAGCGGGAGCCGCTGCTTCGCTTGACCGGAGAGGCAGGAGCGGGCTCGGAGACCAGGCTGTCAACCGTAGCAGGTTCGGGTTGCTTTTTGGGGCTGGAGCCATTGCTTGACGAAGCCCCATTGGATGATGGAGTAGCCGCCCCGACGGCAGGCGAGTCTTTCGGCTCCACCTCTTCCCCTTCGGAAGCAATGATGGCGATCACTTTTCCGATCTCAACGGTCTCTCCTTCCGGAAACAGGATCTCGGCAAGAGTCCCGCTGACCGGAGAGGGAACTTCGGAATCCACTTTGTCGGTAGCAATCTCCAGAATGGTTTCGTCCTCCTCGACGGTATCTCCTACTTTCTTGACCCAGGATAGGATCTGGGCTTCCATAATGCTCTCGCCCATTTTGGGCATGATTAATTCCACTTTAGCCATAGCTCAAGTTAGGGTTGCGATTTGGTTAGGCAGCTTGAAATGTGCTGCAAAAGTAGCGGAAATTCAGGGTCTTTCCAATGATCAATCTCAAACTAAGACCTCCTTCCTCTTCTCGTAATAGACCAACAGGAACCGTCGGAGACGATTAAGAGCATGTACGGAAGCGAACTGGATATTTTTGATGCGGTCCTTCCCCGAACGCAGCAAAAAAGCCTCGGTTTGGGTGCCATCGGAAACCCCGATCCAGACGGTACCCACGGGTTTTTCGGCACTTCCGCCGCCCGGGCCGGCTATTCCCGAAACCGAGACGGCAATATCGCACCCTATGGCCTGTAAAGCCCCTTCGGCCATTTCGCGCACCGTCTGCTCGCTGACGGCCCCGAATTGCTGCAGGGTCTCCTCCCGGACCTGGAGCAGGTTCCTTTTCATCGCATTGGAATAGCTCACGATGCTCCCTTCAAAATACTCAGACGAACCGGGGACGGTGGTCATCTGGTGGGCAATGTATCCGCCGGTGCAGCTTTCAGCAGTCCCGAGCCGGAGTCCATGCTTCCGGAGAAGCTGGCCTATTGCCCCTTCCAGGGTTTCCTGGTCCCGGCCAAAGGTCAATTCCGGAAGGAGGGATTCCAGTTCCATGGCCTTTTGGTCCATTTCCAGCTCAAGCGCCTGCTGGTCCTCGTGTTGCCCGGTCAGGCGCAATCGAACCCGGCCGAGGTTGGGAAGGTAGGCCAGTTTGATGTGGGGAGGAAGTTGACTTTCAAAGGCTTCCAGTCGCAGGGCGATCCGGGATTCGCCTTCTCCTACGGTCAGTATCGTCCGATGCAGAATGGGCAGTCCGGGAAAGCGTTTCACCAGTCGGGGGACCACCTCCTTTTCCATCAGGTATTCCATCTCGTAGGGAACGCCAGGCATGGAAACGAAGATTTGTCCGTCTCGTTCAAACCACATACCCGGTGCCGTTCCCATTTTATTGAGAAGCAACTCCGCACTGGCGGGCATGTAACACTGCTCCCGGTGGGCAGGTGTCATCTCCCGCCCCCATCTTTGGAAAAGCTTTTTGATACGCTCAAAGGTAGGATCGTCGAAGCGCATAGCGTCCCCAAAAAATTCAGCCAACATTTTTTTGGTAATATCGTCTTTGGTCGGCCCCAGTCCTCCGGTGATCAGGACCACATCGGCACTGCCGGAAGCCCTTTCAAGCGCTTTGCGGATCGTGGGAGCATCATCTCCCACGGTGAGAGACTCTACGATCCGGGCTCCATGCAGATTCAATAACCTCCCCATCCATGCGGAGTTGGTATCCACGGTCTGACCGATCAGGAGTTCGTCGCCAATAGTGATCAAATAAACCCTCATCCGTAATGATTTTCGATTATTAAGGAGAAAACGGAAGGAAGCCGGTTTGGTTACATCCTTTGCCCGATTTATTCCAGCCTACCAGACCCATTCTACCTGCTTGGGTTGAAATGCAGCTATACGCCCATCCGGCTTTCGGATCTTGAGAAGCCCCTGGGGAGTTACCCCTTCCGGGATGCCGGTCCATACCTCTCCTCCCGGCTCCCGAAAGGAAATGGGTTCGCCCAATCCGTATAGAGCGTCGTGATATTCGCGTATCAGGGGCCGATTATCCCTTTTGCGCAAACTCAAATAACGCCTTTCAAGACAAACGCATAGGGAATCCCGGATCGCCTCCAGATCAAACGGCTTTCCCGCTATTTGGCGCAGGCTACCCGCCCTGGGCAAATGAGAGGGAAAAGACTTTTGATTGACGTTGAGGCCAATGCCTACAATGCTGTGTTGTATTCGGTTGGCGGACAGCAGGTTTTCAATGAGGATCCCGCAAATCTTGCGGTGAGCCAGAAAAATATCATTGGGCCATTTGATCCTGGGAGAGGGTAGGGAGAGCGACCGGACCAGATCGACAACCGCGAGGGCAACTGCCTGATTGAGCAAAAATTGAGCGGGTGCGGGAACTTTTCCGGGATATAATATGGTAGTAAACGCCAAATGCGCATGTGTTTCCCCCTCCCAAACACTGCCAGACTGGCCATTCCCCCGGGTCTGGTTAAATGTCGAAATGACAGTTCCTTCGGCTGGCCGGCTTTTTGCAAGGAGTTGAGAAGCATATGCATTGGTTGAGGATAAGGAAGAAAAGTGAAAAAGCTGATTGCCTATGAAAAGGGTGTTTCGGTTTTTTCCCAAAAGCCGCTATTTTTATAGCCAATGATAGTAGACAGATACCGGTGCGAAAAGATAAGAAAGCTGTTTTTTTCCGGATCCCCAGCGAAATTGTTAATTCGATAACTGTTAAATAAATCAAGGGACGCGATCCCAATCACAAATCTAACCACCATAATTTGAATCAATCTGTCCAGATCTCCACGCGTCGGCCAGCGACAGCAACAGAAATCAACGAGCTCATCGTAGACAGTATCCGAGACACAAAAGGAAAAAACATTGTCAAGCTCGATCTTCGACACCTGGATGACGCTCCTACCGACTTTTTCATCATCTGCGAAGGAGACTCCAACACCCAGGTCAAGGCCATTTCCGACAACATCTCCAAACGGCTCAAACAGGAAGGCGATCTACTCCCCTCTCACGTGGAGGGCACCCGGAATGCTCTGTGGATCTGCCTGGACTATTTCACAACTGTGGTGCATGTTTTCCACAAAGAGAAGCGGTCTTTCTACGAACTGGAAGACCTCTGGGGAGACGCTTCGGTCACGGAATATCAGGATTTGTAGGCACTCTCCGGCTTTTTGTCGATACTTGGCAACGATTTGGCGCTAGGGGCGTTTTTAACACGTAACGCTGCTATTGGCAGTTCCCTTTAGGAAAATGTGGTAAGACATGCAGAACGAAGGTAATAATAACAAGCCCAAGCAACCCAATCCCGGGAAATTCAACTCCCTGTGGATCTACGGGATCATAGCGATGTTCCTGCTCGCCGTGAATATCTATTATATGAATACGGCCTCCCGGGAGCAACTGGAGCGGCATCGGCTAAATGATATGCTTCGGGATCAGGATATCGCGAAAATCGAGGTGGTCAACAACCGCAGGGCCGAGATATACCTCACCGAGGAGGCGCTCAAGAAAGAAAAGTACAAAGACGCCACCTCTTCCAATCTCGGCGGGCCGCGCGAACACTACTGGATGAATATCGGCTCCGTGGAAAAGTTTGAAGAGCAACTCCGGTCCTTACAGGAAGAAGCCAACGTACCCGAGAGCCGACGAATTTTCCCGAAATACGAAACGGAAACCAACTGGCTTCCGCAGGTTTTGGGATGGATTCTTCCCATTGCCATTCTGGTCGGAATCTGGATCTTCATCATGCGCCGGGTCAGCGGTGCGGGAGGCGGACCGGGCGCCCAAATCTTCAACATTGGCAAGAGCAAAGCCACTCTCTTCGACCAAAATAGTACGGTTTCCGTCACTTTTGCCGATGTAGCCGGTCTGGACGAGGCCAAAGAAGAAGTGATGGAGGTCGTGGATTTCCTCAAGAATCCCAAGAAATACACCTCTCTGGGAGGTAAAATTCCCAAAGGTGTGCTGCTGGTAGGCCCTCCCGGAACCGGTAAAACGCTGCTCGCCAAAGCCGTTGCTGGAGAAGCCGGTGTGCCCTTCTTTTCCATCTCGGGCTCCGACTTTGTCGAAATGTTCGTCGGAGTGGGCGCCTCCCGGGTTCGCGACCTGTTTAAGCAGGCACGGGAGAAAGCCCCCTGTATCGTTTTCATCGACGAGATCGATGCCATCGGTCGCGCACGGGGCAGAAATGCCATTCAGGGAGGCAACGACGAAAGGGAAAACACCCTGAACCAGTTGCTGGTCGAGATGGATGGCTTTTCCACCGATAAAGGCGTTATCCTGATGGCTGCCACCAACCGGCCGGATGTGCTCGACACAGCGCTGCTCAGGCCCGGGCGTTTCGACCGCCAGATCGGCATCGACAGGCCCGACCTCAAAGGACGGGAGGCCATTTTCAAGGTGCATCTGAAAAACATCAAAACAGCCCCGGAGCTTAGCCCGGTGGCGCTGGCTGAAATGACGCCCGGTTTCGCCGGTGCGGATATAGCCAACGTCTGTAACGAAGCCGCTCTGGTTGCAGCCCGCCGCAATAAGAAGGCGGTCGATATGGACGACTTCAACTACGCCCTGGATCGCGTAATCGGCGGGTTGGAGAAGAAGAACAAAATCATTTCTCCGGAAGAAAAGAAGATCATTGCTTACCACGAAGCCGGCCACGCTGTCTGTGGCTGGTATCTGGAGCACGCTTCGCCTTTGGTCAAAGTGACTATTGTCCCCCGGGGAATCGGCACTTTGGGTTATGCCCAATATCTGCCTAAAGAAGAATACATCACCCGGACCGAGCAATTGCTGGATCGCATGTGTATGACCTTCGGCGGTCGGGCTGCGGAAACCATTGTCTTCAGTAAAATATCTACCGGAGCTCAAAACGACCTGGACCAGGTCACCAAGATGGCTTACAGCATGATCTCCATCTTCGGTATGAATAACAAAGTCGGTCAGGTTTCTTTCTACGGCCTGCAGAATGAATCCTTCACCAAACCCTATTCCGACCAGACAGCTTCCATGATCGACGAAGAAGTCCGGAAACTGGTGGAATCCCAGTATCTGCGGGCTCAGGAACTGCTGCGGGAACATCGGGACGAACTGGAGAAGTTGGCCCATGCTCTGCTGGAAAAAGAGGTTTTGCTAAAGTCGGATGTAGAACGGCTGATCGGCCGGAGACCCTACTCTGACAACGACGATCATCATGCCGCCGGACAACCGGCCGGAGAGTCCGAGGAGAGTAAGGAAGAGCCTACTCCCCCCGAAGCTCCCAAAGAAAATTAGACGTTCGCCGAACGAAGTCCAAAGCCTGACGGGAACCCGTCAGGCTTTTTTCAGACCTGTGCGTCCCGGGGCTCACGATCCCCGACTCCATGCCTGCGCGTCCACCTTCTCAGGAGAGGGTAGCTAAAAACAACCAGCAGGATGATCAATAAGCCCCAGTAAAAACCCGGCCCCAACTCTTCATTCTCCTGAAGCAAAACCCAGGCAAGAGCAATACCATAGACCGGTTCGAGATTTACCGTCAGGTTGGCAGCAAAGGCGGACAAGTGCCGAAGAGAACGCAACGCCAGCACATAGGCCAGGGTGGTGCACAGTAGCGAAAGGATCAGGATGTATCCCACGTCCGTCCAGGTAGGCGGCCCAATGACCGGTAATTCTCCCCTGTATCCGCCATACAGGGCTATAACCAGAGAAAGGAAGATCCAGGCACTGCCCAACTCCAGAAACGTTATGCTCATTTCGTTGGCGGCGCCGATGTATTTCTTGTTGAGGATGGCGAATAAGGCAGCCAACAAAGCGGCCAGCAAACTCACCCATAAGCCGGTGACCATCCCCAGGGAGGTGCTGTTCACCACCAGGACCATGCCCGGGATAATAAGCAGACCCAATCCGATCTCCAGCCAATTGACCCTCCTGGCGAGCAACCAGGGTTCCAGCAAAGAAGTAAAAAAAGAGGTGGTGGCCATGGCGACCAGGGCAATGGAAGCATTGCTCAATTTGATCGCACCGTAAAAGGCCAGCCAGTGAATGGCGACCAATACTCCAATGCCCATAAACCGGAGGATCGTACCCCCGCTCAGGCTTCGGAAAAGTTGAATGGGACGGATCAGGAACACCAGGCTGAAACTGGTGATCAGAACCCGCCACCACACCAGGACCAGGGCCGAAAGCTGGATCAAATCACCCAATATGGCGGTGAAACCGAATAGAAATACGGCAATGTGTAATTCCAGGTATGCCCTCTTCTCTGCCTGCATAGTTCTTATTCGAAAACCAGGCCAAAGAAAGCAATTAAGTCGGTCATTCCAAGGGCATCGCCTTCCCTGCCGAATATCGGACCCCAAGCCCTTGAACTCCCATTGAGCTGGGGTGTTTGTCTAGGTGAAACGAATTATCACTTTGACCAAACCCAATTATCATGTCCATTAAAACCGGTGACAAAGCTCCTGCTTTCACACTCATTTCCGACGAGAAAAAAGAGGTCAGCCTATCCGATTTCGAAGGCAAGCAGGTTGTGCTTCTCTTCTTCCCGATGGCGTTTACCAGTGTCTGTACCGACGAATTATGCCAAATGCGGGATAATATCGCCGACTACAACAACCTGAACGCCGAAATTTTGGCCGTCTCCGTCGACAGCCCCTTTACGCTGGCCAAGTTCAAGGAAGATCAAAAACTGAACTTTCCCCTGCTGTCTGATTTCAACAAGGAAGTATCCCGGGCCTATGGCTCCCTTTATGAGGAGTTCGTTTTGGGGCTGAAAGGAGTTTCCAAGCGATCGGCTTTCGTGATCGACGAGGACGGAGTCGTGCAATATGCCGAGGTCCTGGAGAATGCAGGAGACATGCCCAACTTCGAGGCCGTCAAGAACCATTTGTCTTCCTCGAATTAATTAAATTTAGGTCCGCCTTTGAAATAAGTTATTCGATCATGTCTTGGGAAAATGCTTTGGAAGAGATTGATGAACTGCTCCTCGAAGAGGAGTTGGAGGAGAGCGATGTAGGGGAGCATTCCCAACTGATCGTATACAATGACGACCACAATACATTCGATTGGGTGATCCAGTGCTTCGTCGAAGTGCTGGATCATACCCCTGAGCAATCCGAACAGCTGGCCTTGCTCATTCACTTCAAGGGAAAAGCCACCGTCAAGACAGCGCCTTTCAAAGAATTGAAACCCAAAAAAGACGCACTGGTCGACAGAGGCCTGTCTGCCGTAATCGAGTAAGCCCTTTTCAAGCTTCTATCGGGCTGAACAGCTTTTCCATCCCTTCCAGGATCTCCTCCTCCTCTTTGGTATACTCGTAGCGACTGACCTTGTACCCTTTCTTGCTGTCGATGTAGGCGGAGAAAGAATCCCGGTATTTGTTGAAATCGCCCAACCGCAAATTCGCATAGATCCTGCGCAGGGTTTCTTCCGGTTCCTGAATCAGATCCCGGTAAGACACCTCTTCCAGTTGCCCTTCCGGGATCAACTCCCGATCCCGCAAATAAACGTCCATCATATCCTTGTAAACATAGACAATGTCTTCATGAATCTGATCCGTAACGACTTTTTGCAGATTGAAATACGGTACGACGCGCCCATGGAGTTTTTTTGTAGAACCATACACCTCCCGGGGGCTCCGGTGAATGAAAATGAAGCGCGCCCGGGGGAACATTTCGAGCAGGTAGGGGATCCGGACCGTATTGGGCGGGTTTTTCAGCACCAGGCGATTCTTTCCCATGTAGACCGCTGCCTTTTTCAATTGGTAAAGGTAATCCCGCTTCCACTCTTCCCGTTGCTCAGCCGTAAGCCGATCCAGCCGGGCATAGCGGTGATAAATATCCCGCATCAATTTGGGGAAGTGCCAAAACTGATAAAAGGAATACATGCTGGCGTTCACCATGACAATTTCTTCTTCCTGCGGGCTGTAAAGCGAGATTTTCATCTTGTCCATGGGTCGCGTAGGAGGCATAAGCCAACCGGTCAGCATGGGAAACAAAAAGTTGGTCTGATAACAACGAGGGAAAATCCCTTGCAGGGTGGTCAGATAGCCAAAACGCTTATCCTGACTTAAAATATTGTGAATATGCGTGGTGCCGCTTCGCCAATGACCAATGATAAAAACAGGTTCAGGGTCCAGCTCCAGGGAATCTATCTTTTTGCGGAGCCTGAGGCGCTCGTACCATTGGAACGGGCTGCTGATCAAAGAGATAAGCCCAACCATAAAAACTCTGAACCAATAGGGAAACTCGGCTTGGCCCTGGCCGACTTCCCTGAGGATCCGGATCCAGGTACCTATCGAATTCCCCATGCCGGGGGTGTAGAATCTTGACTTCCTGCTCATCTTCGAACGAATTACAATTTTCTCGTTCCTCTACTTAGGTTATTTTTGCGAACCGCAAAATAAGAAATCACCCTTCCTCCTTCCAGGAGTACAGAGAAAACCTAAAATTTGAAGGAAAATAGTAGGAATGGGGATTCCGGTTGGTTTGCAAAGATACAAAAATCGGGCTTCAGGCTCCCCAAAATGAAAGGTATCCTTCAGATTCCCGTTTTTCGATTGGCGTGCTTCTTCGGAACCGCTTTCATCCTGCTGCTCCCATCCGGCCTGTTGTCGCAACGCATCCTCATGGGGATTGTGCAGGACGAAGAAACGGGAGAACCCCTTCCCTATGCTACCGTAGGATATCGAAAAGCTGGAATCGGGACCGTGACGGACGGAGAAGGCCAGTTCCTCATTCCGGCACCCGTGCAACCCGATACCCTTTTCATCCTTTTCCTGGGCTACGAAGAATTTAAACTTCCGGTCGATTCCTCAACTGTTTTTGAGGAGGGAATGACCATCGGGCTCAAAGCCGAGACCCTTTCCCTTTCCACCGTAGAGATTGCCGCCCGCAAAGGACGGTATCGCCGAAAAGGGAATCCGGCCGTGGCTCTGATCCGGAAAGTCATCGAAAACAAAGAACGAAACCAACCCCAGTCACGGCCTTATTACCAATACGATCAGTATGAAAAAGTAGAGGTTGGGCTGGTCAACCTCACCGAGTCCTTTACCCAACGCAAGATCTGGAAAGGATACAAGTTTGTATTCGATTACATAGATTCCACTTCCTTCGAAAAGCCGGTCCTCCCTCTTTTTCTGCAAGAGTCCACTACAACCCATTATTTCCGGCAGGATCCCCGCTTCAAGCTTTCCCTGCAGACGGGCCTGAAAGTTTCCAAGCCCGAAAAGCTGATAACGGATCAATCCGTCAAGGAAGTTTTTTCGCGGCTGAATCAATCGATCGATTTGTACCAGAACCAGATCAAGCTCTTCGAGCTGGAGTTCGTAAGCCCCATAGCGGACATCGCTCCCCTTTTTTATCGATACTACCTCGGAGACACCGTAGAGGTGCAGGAAACCCCCTGTGCCATACTCGATTTTGTGCCGGCCAACCCCTACAGTTTCGGATTCACCGGATCCCTCTTCATTGCGCTGGACAGTACCTTTCAGGTGCTCGGGGTTCGCATGGAAGTCCCCAAAACGGTGAACCTCAATTTCATGCAGCGCCTGGTCCTGGAACAGGACTTCATCCTGAAAGACAGCACCTGGGTCGTTGCCCGGGACCGCCTTGAAGCTACGCTGGGCCTCAGCCCGGCTTCCTTGTCTCTACTTGGACAACGAACGGTCTTCTATACCGATCATCAATTCGCTCCGGCTCAAGATCCGGAAATCTACCAGTATAAGACGTCAGCCGCAGTCCTTCCGGACAACAACAAGCGATCCGAAGCCTTCTGGGATAGCCTGCGTACCGTACCTCTGAACGACAGGGAGGCCAACATCTACCGCATGGTAGACTCCCTGAACCAGAATCGGTCTTTCATTCGCCTGATCAATCTGATAAAAACCGCAGGTTCCGGGCATTTTGAACTGGGGCCCTTCCGGATCGGAAGCCTGTATTCCCTGCTGAGCTACAACCCCGTCGAGGGTGTGCGGACCCGCCTCGGCGTACAGACCAACGAAAAATTCCACAACCACTGGCGATTGGGCGGATACGCTGCTTACGGCTTCGGCGACAAAAGGGTAAAATTTGGTGGCCGCGTAGAGTATTCTTTCGACGAAAACCTGAGTTTATTCCCCAGGCATTTCATACACCTCCGCGTCCAGGAGGAGAACGAATTTCCCGGACAGTTTACCAGCTTCCTGAATCGGGACAATATCTTTTTCTCCTACCAGATCGGGGTGGCCGATAAAATGCTCAACTTTCGAAGATTGGAACTCCAATACCACAAGGAGTTCTCTCCGTCCTTCGGCATGGATCTATACCTGGAGCACCGGGAGCAGCGAGCAGTCGGCAACTGGGCTTTCGAACGCTACAGCGAGCCTGAAGACCAGCTCAAGGAGGTGGACCGGATCAAGACGACTACGGCCCAGATTTCTCTCTTTTTCGCGCCCAAGGCCAAGTGGGTGGAAACCCAGAATTTCCGCTACATCATCCCGAATACAGCTCCCTGGGTATCCGTGGATTATCAGCTGGGTTTTGACGGCTTTCTCGGCGGGGAGCACCTTTTCCAACACCTGACCCTCGGACTCCGCCAACGCATTTTCATGGGCCCGGCCGGTTTTGCCGTCTATCACATCCGCTTGGGAAAATTATGGGGAAACGAGATCCCTTTTCCACTTGTGCACATTGCCGAGTCGAACCAAACGATCTCCTTTTCCCCACAGGCCTACAACCTGATGAACTTCATGGAATTTGTAGGCGACGAACACGCCTCGCTTATGCTGGAGTATCATTTGAGCGGGCTCATCCTCAATCGAATTCCCCTGATCCGAAAGTTGAAGCTTCGCGAAGTGATCGGCTTCAAGCTCTATTACGGCCGGCTAACCGCGATCAACAATCCCAACCTGAATCGAAACCTGATCCAGTTCCCGCGAAATGAACAGGGAGAAGCCGAGACCTACTCCATCACAGGCAGCCCGTATATGGAGTTCAGCGCCGGATTCTCCAACATCCTCAAGGTCTTCCGGATAGACTACGTACAGCGACTATCTTACCGGGATCATCCCAACCTGCCCAGCCTCTTTGGCCTGAAAGGGGCCGGTATCCGGGTCGGTCTCTCCCTTCAATTTTAGACAAGACCCTCCCGGCTATCTTTCCGGGAAGGAAAATACCAGGCAGGGATTCTTGATCGTTTTATCCTAGCTTTGCACATCTTTTCCAAGCAGATACACAGCATGGGCGTTCGCTTCCTTTTCTTATTCTTCCTGTTTTTCACTTCTCTTTCTGTTCAGGCCCAGCGGGGCTGGGAATTGGGGGGCAACCTGGGAGTCGGTTATTATTTCGGGGATCTGAACACCCAATTTGACCTGGGTTTACCCAGACCTTCCGGGGGCTTGCTCGGAAAATTCCTTTTCAACACCCGCACTTCGGTCCGGCTTGGACTGCAATACACTATGGTGGAAGCCAAAGACAGCCGTTCTGAAAATACCTTCGAGCAGGTGCGAAATTTGAGTTTTCGCAGCCATATCGGCGAAGTACAGGGAGTCTTTGAGTTCAATTTCCTGCCGCTGGTGCGGGGAGACAAAGATCATTTTTGGACGCCCTACGTTTTCCTCGGCGGATCCTTTCTCTATTTTGAGCCACAAGCACGGTATCAGGACGAATGGGTCCGGTTGAGGCCACTGGGAACCGAAGGCCAGGCACCGGGCGAAGAATACCTGCCTTTTCACGGCGCACTGGTCTACGGCCTGGGCGTGAAACTCAACCTGAATACCCGATGGACGCTTTTTGCCGAGGTGAATGCCCGGGCTACCCTCACGGATTATCTGGACGATGTGAGTACGACTTATCCGGACAACGATCAGCTGCGCGCCAGTCGCGGCGATGTGGCTGCCGATCTTTCTGACCGCTCTCTGATCATCCCCGGCGTGAACGATAGCCCACTCGGGGAGGAAGGCCGCCAGCGGGGGGAAGTACAAACCATGGATCAGATCGGTACCATCGCCGTGGGCATTACTTACTTCTTCGGTGATCTGGCTTGCCCCAAAATTTCCAGGCCCCACCGCTAGCCGCTTATTTATCCCATGGGGATGTACCGATTTTCCTAAATTGGGCCATCGGAAAGATCTCCAATTTGCATGGTCAATCACTACAAGCTCCAATTACCTCCTCTCCCAAGAGGATATCACCTCATCACCCGAAACGTGTTGGAAAACATTCCCCAACTTCCCGAAACCGGTTTGTTTCACTTATTCATCCAACATACCTCCGCGGCCTTGACCATCAATGAAAATGCCGATCCGTCGGTCCGGGTGGATTTTGAAGCCATCTTCAACCATTTGGTCCCGGAAAACCTGCCTTTTCTCACCCACACTCTCGAAGGCGCCGATGATATGCCGGCCCACATCAAAGCTGCCTTGATCGGATCATCCGTCAGCCTTCCGATAATCGACCGGGAACTGGACCTGGGTACCTGGCAGGGCATCTATCTCTGCGAATTCCGAAATCGCGCACCAGGCCGCAGATTGATCGCTACTGTTTACTCCTAGATAATTTTTCTCATTGAAAGGAAGCCTCAGGCTACCCTATCTTTGAGGGTTAGAAGAAATCACAAAATTCCGATATGGCGATTCTGGGCCCGATCATCAAAAGAGCACTAACCCTTGGAAACCGACTGGAAACCCGTCTCGCCATTTCTCCTATCCAACAACAGGAGCGAAGTTTAAAACGGCTGCTGCGGAAAGCTTCGCAAACCACTTTTGGCCAGTATTATAACTTCCGGGAGCTTTTGAAATCCACCGATCCGGTCTGTGCCTTTCAAAACCAGGTGCCTCTACACGATTATGCCCTGATGCACGATCGCTGGTGGCATATGACCCTGAACAACATCGACAATGTGACCTGGCGGGGCAAAGTGAATTACTTCGCCCTCAGTTCGGGTACGACGGGAGCCCCCTCCAAATACATCCCGATTACGGATGACATGCTCCGTACCATGAGACGAGCGGCCTTCCGGCTTTTCACCTCCATGGCCCGCCACGATGTGCATCCCGACTTGTTCACCAAAGCCATGTTTATGCTGGGCGGGAGTACAGACCTGAAAGAGCAGGAAGGGCATTTTGCAGGCGACCTGAGCGGGATCAACGGTTCCAAAATACCTTTCTGGCTTCGTCCTTATCACAAGCCCGATTCCCACATCACCCGTATCAACGACTGGAATGAGCGCGTCCAGGAAGTGGCCCGAAATGCCCGGGAGTGGGATGTGGGTTTTATGGTGGGCATCCCCGCCTGGATACAACTCGCCCTGGAGAAGATCATCGAATACCACGAAGTGGACAACATACACGATATATGGCCCAACCTGCAAGTGTATGTACATGGCGGGGTACACCTGGGGCCATACAAAAGGGTATTTGATCGTTTGACCCGACATCCTTTGACCTTCGTAGATACCTATCTGGCATCCGAAGGCTTCATCGCATTCCAGGACCGGAAGGAGACCCGTGCCATGCGGTTGCTGCTCAATAATGGGATCTTCTTCGAATTTATTCCCTTCAACGAGGACAATTACGATGAGAATGGTGAAGTAAGACCCAACGCCACCTGCCTTTCCATCGCCGAAATAGAAGAGGGTGTGGATTATGCTTTGGTCATCAGCACCTGCGCGGGCGCCTGGCGATACCTGATCGGAGATACGGTCCGATTTACCGACCTGGAACGCAGTGAGATCCTCATTACCGGCCGGACCAAGCACTTCCTGAGCATCTGCGGAGAGCATCTTTCGGTCGACAATATGAACCAGGGCGTGGAATACGTAGAAGAACAATTGCAAGTCAGCATACCGGAATTCACGGTATGCGCGGTTCCCTCCCGGAATTTCTTCGCCCATAAGTGGTATCTGGGGAGCGAAAAAAAACTGGATCCCCAAAAAGCCAAAGACCTGCTGGACCAGCGCCTGCGGGAAGTGAATGCGGACTACGATACCGAAAGGAATTCCGTTTTAGATGTTCAGGTCGAAGTAGTACCCCTGCGGCTTTTTTATGCCTGGCAGGAGAAAAGCGGAAAGATCGGAGGGCAAAATAAGTTTCCCCGGGTCATGAAAAAAGAACCTTTTTCCGCCTGGGTCTCTTATGTAAGTGGTCAACTGGAAAACTAAGCCGGAAAACACAGAAAGCCAAGGCCTTTCTGGCTAACGAATGGCCAAATCGGAGATTCGAGGAAGCAAAGAAATTCAACTTTCTATCTTGGATCCTAACCCATACCGGATTTTGGGTTGCACAATCTCTAACCGCTGGGGTTGACACCGGGCAAGATGTTGAAAATCATTTTTTATCCTGTTTCCCGCCGTTGTTTTCCAAAGTGCTTATGGGTAAATCGGACTAAATTGCTTTAAATTCCGTGTTTTGGCAGGGCATTCAATACGGGCTTGTATTGACGCTCCTGGTCGGCCCCATTTTCTTCGCTCTCCTGCAAACAGGTCTGGAGCAGGGATTTCGGGCGGGACTGGGAGTGGCCTTGGGCGTATGGTTGAGCGATGTGGCCTACATCACATTGGCCTACTTCAGCCTTTCCCTCATCCGCTCCTTTGCGAACAATCCGTCCTTTACCTTCTATGTTGGACTGGTAGGCGGAACCATTTTAATCGTTTTCGGAATTTTGTCCGCCCTGACCCGACCCCGGATGAGCATGCGGCCCCGGAAACACCCCATACGGTCCGACTCTTACTTCGGGCTGATTACCAAGGGGATCCTTCTCAACGGTTTCAATCCTTTTACCGTCATTTTTTGGATAGCCCTCGTATCTACCGTGTTCTTAAATGTGGATTATTCCGGCAAGCAAGCGGTTTCTTTTTTTGCCGGGCTGATGACCATGGTGATGATCGCGGATGTACTTAAGATCCTTTTGGCCAAGCGGATTCGGCGTTGGCTTTCCCCGCGTCATCTGCTGTGGATCCGCCGGATCACCGGTATTCTCCTTTTTGCTTTCGGGCTGGTCTTGATCGGCAGGGTTCTGTTAATGCTGTAGCCGAATTTTTCCCCGGGCCCGGTCTACCCGATCGTTCATAAAACGAAACCACAGAGGAGGAATCAGGCTCATCAATATGGAGGCCGGATAACCCAAAGGCAGTTGAGGGCTCTCCTCGAAATGCCGAAGGACCTGATATTTTCGCGAAGCCTTGTAGTGGTGGTCGCTGTGCCGGGTAAGTTCATAAAGAAATATGCGCCCCAGTTCATGGTCAGAATTCCAGGAGTGTATGGGGCTTACCTTCTCATACCGGCCCGGGGCGATCTCCCGGCGCCGCAAACCATAATGCTCGATGTAGTTGACCGATTCCAACAGCAAAAATCCAACAAGCGCAATGGCAAAGGCAAAACCTATCATCCACCCACCCCATATCCAACCTACGATCGCCAGATAAGCAATCTCAAAGAAAGTAAACCGTATCATTTCATTGTGCCAGCTCCAAAAGGCTTTTCCTTTCCGCTCCAGTCGCCTGGCTTCCAGGCGCCAGGCGTTCCGGTAACCGCCGAGCACCGAAGCGATCCAAAAAGCGTAGATCGGCTGTCCTTTCACCGCCGAGGCCGGATCGTAGGGAGTCGCCACGTGCTTGTGATGGCCCCGGTTGTGTTCGATGATGAAGTGCATATACAAGCCCGAGAGAAGAAGGACCTTGGCCAATGCCTGTTCCACTTTGTCGGATCGATGCCCGAGTTCGTGGGCCACATTTATCCCAATGGTGCCCACCAACAAGCCCACATTGAAAACGGAGGCTACCTGCTCAAACGTCGTGAGCTCCCCGGAGGCAACCCGCTCGAAAAAATAGATGATCAGCCCGTACAACAGAGGCACATTCAGGTAAAGCAACCAGTCGAAGAATTGGCTTTGAAGTTTCTCTTTTTCCGCCTCTGCATCCAGGTTGAGGGGAGATCGGGGCAGGAACTGTTCCAGAAAGGGGATGATAACAAAGGCAACATATACGCTCCCGGGGGCCCAGGGGCCCTGTAAGCTCAGCCCGACGAATGCCACCAGGGGCATCAGGTAGGCCATCAAATATTTGAGATCATTGAATTTCATAACCCTAGCGCTGAACTCCAGATTGTCTCTCTTGTTTGTGGCTTTTGTAGTGAAAACGAAACAAGCAGCTATTTTTGCAATCGCATCAACGGATTAAAATACCAAAATGACGCCACAGTTCCATAAACTTATCGTAAATGAAGTTCGCCAGGAAACGCCAGATACCGTTTCGCTGATCCTGGAAGTGCCGGAAGATTGGAAAGATACGTTCCAGTACAGGGCAGGGCAGTATTTGACCCTCCGCTTTCAGATAGGCGGAAAAGAACACCGGCGGGCCTACTCCATGAGCAGCAGCCCCGCCGAGGATAAGCTCGCCGTAACCGTCAAGCGAGTAGCGAAAGGAATCGTATCCGGCTACATACACGAGCAGATCAAGGCCGGGGACCAGATTGAGGTTATGCCTCCGGAAGGGCGCTTCGTCGTAGAAACCGACGAAGAAAAACGACGCAGTTACTTTCTGTTCGGAGCGGGTAGCGGCATTACGCCCCTCATGTCCATCCTGAAAACGGTATTGGAGCAGGAGCCGAAAAGTGAAGTGCATCTCCTTTATGGCTCACGGGACGAAAACAACATCATTTTCAAGGATGAACTTTCCCAATTGAAATCCCGATATGCAGGTCAGTTGAGGGTCGAAAACATTCTCAGCCGACCCATGCGTAACAAATCCAAAGGACTGGGTGGCCTTTTCTCCAAAGGTTCTGTCTCCTGGGAAGGAAAGACCGGCCGAATCGACCCGGCCGCAGTAGACAAATTCCTCTCCGAAACGCCTAATCAAAACGAGGACTGCTTGTACTACATTTGCGGCCCCGGCAATATGAACCCGGCGGTAGAAGAGCATTTGCTGCAAAAAGGACTGGACCCGAAGCAGGTCCTGGTGGAGCATTTCACCAACGAAACCCCACCGAGTACCAACGGGCAGTCTTTCGAAAAAATCAACGCCAACGTCAAAGTTCATCTCGATGGGGAAGAATTCGAGCTTGAGGTCCAGAAAAATAAAACCATCCTGGATGCCATCCTGGATAGCAACCGGGAAGCGCCTTATTCCTGCTATGCCGGTGCCTGCTCTACCTGCGTTGCCCGTCTGAAAAAAGGCACCGTTCAAATGGATACCTGTCTGGCACTGGACGAAGATGAAGTTGAACAGGGCTTGATCCTGACCTGCCAGAGTCATCCCACTTCCGAAGAGGTCGAGATCAGCTATGATGATGTTTAATTGAAAACGGTGAAGTTCATATCGGAAAAAGAGATCGAAGCAGCAGCCGAAGCGCTCGAGAAAGAAGATCAATATGAAAAGGCGGTCGAGTCCCTTCAGCAGGAGCAGCCCGAGATCATGGGGTGGCTCTTCTCTGACAGTCTGGACTTGCTCACGCAATCAGAACGGGAATATCTCTTGTATCTCATCCTGGTGATCTTCCGCGCCGTTCGCATCGGGCAGCCAGACCTGCCTCGTCCGGACGAAGAGATGCTCAGTCTGGTCGAAGAAAAAAACTGGACGACCTTAGGCAATGCGAAGGCGAATACCTTTCATGAAAGGCTGGACCTCTTTTTTGAGCATACCGATCAGGAAGATCTGCTGGCTTTCGCCGAGGATGCGCTTTCCGACCTCGAAGATGAATGGATCACCAAGGAGGGAAGAGAGGCTTTGTTCATCGTTTTGAAAACGGTGATCGATTGCTGGACCGGAGCCGAAGCTTAAGGATTTCCTAGCCTGGAACTTCCATTGGGATGCGTCCCAAAATCTCACGCTGTATGGAGGTCCCTTTATCCCGGGTGTACCACTTTTGCGTGTAGAGGCTCAGCGCCTTAAATCTTTGGCTGCGCTCCTTCTGATCGGATAAGGCCAGGATTTCCTGCCGGGTTTTCAAAATGTGCGCCTGCAATTCTGCCGGACGAGGCCCCCAGTCGGCCAAAATGCCACCCCCTTCGGCATCCACCATGATCAGCTTGGGGATGGAACGGGATCCATTGGTCAGAAAAGCATCCATCAAATCCGGATGCTGATCGCGCAATAAGACCCGGAGTTCCACTTTTTCGCTCTCCCGGGCCAAAGCGGCCACGACAGGCAGGCTCTGGGCGGCATCCCCGCACCAGCCTTCCGTTATAACCAACCAGAGCATTCGTTCTTTCAGCCGGCGAATGGCGACCTGGGATTCCGAACTGAGATTGTTCTTGCGGTTCAGTCGCTTCATGCGCTGCAGGTTCAGGCGCGTATACTCCTGCATGGCCGGACTGTTGTCGTGGTTGGTCGTCCGGCCCTGAGCCAGCAAAGTCTCCACCTCTTTCAAAAAGGCCTCGTAACCCAACGAAGCTTTCAGGTATTTTTCGGGGACAAACTCCATGTTCAAACGCTTATTTCGCAAAATAATACAGCTTTCCGCGGGGGAGGTTCATCCTTTTAGCGCAGCAATTCGACCAAACGTCGCAAGCTGGACTGATTGGACTTATTCTCCAATGCCTCTAGAACCAGTTCCTTTTCCCGTTTGGTAATGTGAAAGGAAATGGAAGGCTTCACCTTGCTCCCCGGAGGCGGGGCATAGCGAAAGCGAAAGAAATCAAAGTGCTCCGGGCCCAGTAGGTCATATATGAACCCGATCGCATTGTCTTGTTCAAATTCCTGTACGTCAAGCACCTGTGTGGCAATGCCGAGCGGGTTGACCAGGGCCTCGACGAAGCCCTGGCGATCGCTTGCTTCAATCTCCTTGCTTCTTTCGGAACTATTGATCTGCACCAGCACCACCCCGCTCGTATTCTCCAGGATCCACTCCTTGAATACCTGAATAAAGCGGGTGGCCGAAAGCAGACCGTAATTATCGCGAAAGCCGGCATCCATGACCACTATACCGGGTTTGGTGGGAAGGTGAACGGTGGGGAGCACGTACGGATAGGTAGCGTTCATGCGCAGGGCGGAAAGAAAACGCAGTTGGTCTGCACCTTGCTTTTCGAACAATCGGCCAAAATCAACGGCATCCACATCCGATCGAAGACCGAATTCCGGTCGGCTCGGAGCCACCATCATGTAACTGACCGGTTGCGGAGAAATGATCAGGCGGCGAGCATCATTGACGATGGAGGGGGTGATGAACAGGAGCGGGATTTCAGCTTTTCGTTCCGGTTCCCGATAAGCAGACAGGTCTTTGTCCAAATAGAAGTTGGCGTTTTCATTTAAGGTTTGCTCAAAAACATAGCCCCGATCCTTGCGGTAGGTCTGGCCATGGATCCGAAATCGGCCCCATGGCAAAAAGATATCATTCGTGATCAGGGTAAAAGCGATCGGGTTGAGCAGATCGCGGGTGATGCGATTCAAATGTTCCGGATCGAAGCGGGAGACCGGTTCTCCGCGTTGTTCGCGTAGCCACAGCTCCCGGTAGTAACTCATGCCTATGATCCCGCCGGAGGCACCCGTGATGAGTCCTGTGTTTCGGATCAGTTTCCCATGCAGCAGACTGTCTGCCGTTTGCATCACATGCATCGACCAGGTAGCGGATCGAAGGCCTCCTCCGCTGACGGCAACCAGCACGAGCTTGGGTTTTTTATTTCGGGGCCCCGCAGCGCGCTTCTTCCAGTTTTCCAGAATGGCTTCGGTGTGCCGGCGGTCCTCTGCAATTTGATCGGGGGTGGAAAGAGAGTCAAGATGCTCCAGCGTGTAGGGCGCAGGTTCGCCCGTGTAATCCAGTCCGTAGGCCCGATTGACATGGCCCAGGTTCTCAAAGCTGGTCATGAAATTGATGCCTAACAACATCAGGATGATGATCGTGGATCGCCAGGCGTGAAACCAGTAGGTGATGGCGCCGATCAGCGCAGTGATCACGCTGAACATGATGATAATGCTCGCCGAAGCCGGGATCTGGAAGACCGGATAGTCGATCAGCCAACCCAAAAACATCAGCCCCACCAGACTGACCAATTGTATGACGAGGGCATTGAGGTGGTTTTGCCGGAAAATGCTGAGCAGAAGTTCCGAAGGATAGTGAGCCACCGAACGCACCAGCCGGGGCCGAAAACGCTGCGTAAAATAGGTCCGTACCGGCAGCCGGTTGGCGTCCAGTTTGATGAAGTCCAGGTCAACGCCCGAGCGCCCCGGTTTGATGTTGGGTTTTGACTTGCCGGATTCTCCCTCCACCTCAAATTCAAAAAAGGAAATATCCCGGTTGGTCAGGATGAAGTAGATGAAGAAGATCAGGACAACGCAAATAGACCCCACCAAAACCCCCAGGCAATTGGTGAGTATTCCCGACCAGGACCACTCCTCGAAGGCTCGCTCGAAATAGATGATCTTCCCGATGTAGTAGCCCAGAAAGGCCAGGGGTAGGATCAGATTGTTGATGCAAAATTTGGTGAAAGGCCGGGACAAGGAAGCCAGAAAGGGAAAGTGATGAGCCGTGAGCAGATAAGTGGTCAGATTCCAGGTCATGAAAAAGCCCCCGAAAGCAAGCCCCACGAATAAGAAGCTCCAGAAATTGACCACACCCAAATATTCCGGATCCAGAAACAAATATTGAAACCCCAGATTGTATCCCAACTGACCGCTCACAAAAAGGACCAGGACCACCCAGAGAAAAAGCAGCAGCAGATTACTCCGCAAATGCAAAAAGAGCAACTGCAGGGGAAAGCTGTATATGATATCTGGCAATATCCTTTGCATGACGTTTTCTACCTCAGCACAAGTATAATTAAGAGCGGGTTTGGAATTGGAATATGATCGCTAAATCCATCCTTTTTTTGGAAAAACAAGGAGCAGGCCCGGAAGAGTTGAAAAACAGAAGGCTTCTCCGGGCCCGCCTTCCCTGCCGCATTCTAAATCTGGCAGGAATGACGAAGGGAAAGCGGTGATTGCCAGTGCCTTTTACGTACATTTGACCCAGTTTTTTAAAGAATTTCAACTTATGAATATTGCAGTAGTTGGCACCGGATACGTAGGTCTGGTATCCGGGACCTGTTTCGCAGAAACCGGTAACAATGTCATCTGTGTTGACATTGACGAAAAAAAAGTGGAGCGGATGAAAAATGGGGAGATCCCCATTTTCGAGCCCGGCCTGGATCTTTTGTTTGACCGCAATACCCAGCAAGGCAGGCTCGATTTCACCACCGATCTGAAAGAAGCCGTAGACCACGCCCAGATCATTTTTCTGGCATTGCCGACCCCTCCCGGCGAAGACGGCTCTGCCGATCTTTCCTATATTCTGAATGTCGCCAATCAACTGGGCGATATCATCGAAGAATACAAAGTAATCGTTGACAAAAGTACCGTGCCCGTGGGTACGGCCGAGCGGGTGCACGATGTATTGGCTGCCAAGCTGAGCGAATCCCTGTTCGACGTGGTCTCCAATCCGGAATTTCTTCGCGAGGGGGTCGCTGTTGATGATTTCCTGAAGCCCGACCGGGTTGTGATCGGCACCTCCAGCGACAGGGCGCGTGATCTGATGTACAAGCTTTACGAACCTTTTGTTCGCCAGGGCAATCCCATCTATTTTATGGATGAGCGCTCGGCCGAAATGACCAAATACGCTGCCAATTCTTACCTGGCCACCCGGATCACCTTTATGAACGAGATCGCCAACCTCTGTGAAAAACTGGGAGCCGATGTAGATAAAGTTCGCCTGGGCATGGGCAGCGATACCCGCATCGGGAAACGCTTTCTCTTCCCCGGTGTCGGTTTCGGCGGAAGTTGCTTTCCGAAAGATGTACAGGCTCTGGCCAAAACCGCCGCAGAAGCCAAGTACGACTTCAAGATCCTGAACTCCGTCCTGGACGTAAACAGCAGACAACGCTTCCGCGTATTCGAAAACATTCGTGATTTCTACAAGGGGGATCTGGCGGGAAAAACCATCGCTCTGTGGGGGTTGGCTTTCAAACCCAACACTGATGACATCCGGGAAGCTCCGGCCCTGTACACCATCGATTCCCTGTTGGAAGCCGGTGCCCGGGTGCGCGCTTTCGATCCGGAAGCCATGGACAATGTCAAGGCCATCTACGGAGACAAAGTGTACTTCGCCAAAGACCAATACGATGCCCTGGAAGGCGCAGACTGCCTGGCCATCGTCACCGAATGGAGCGCTTTCCGCACGCCCAGCTTCACCGCCATCCGCAACCTGTTGAAAGAGCCGGTCGTTTTCGATGGCCGCAACCTGTACAGCATGGAACAAATGGCCGAAGAAGGGTTCCACTACCAAAGTATCGGCCGGAATGTGATCGGAAAAGTCGGCCTGGTGCAAAATGCTGGCTAATAAATAATACGCCGGTTCTCTTTTCTTCGTTTCTTTCGGAGAGAGCCCGGATGCAGATGAACCCTTCGGGCTCCTGTCATTTAGTGGCAGGAGCCTTTGCATAAAGGGCCGCAGCTATTTACCCAAATGGTATTAATTATGCGATTGGCCCGATTTCTTGTCCCTGCCCCCCTCGTCGTCTGCCTCGTGATGCATGCCGGTAGCGCCCTGGGCCAGGCCATCGGTGGTCAAACCATTTACTCCTTTCTGAATTTATCCCCCTCGGCGCGCATCTCCGGCCTGGCCGGAAGCCTGATCGCTGTTCGGGACGACGACATTGCTCTCGGATACAACAACCCGGCAGCCTTGAACCCCCAGATGCATACCGCCCTCTCTTTTAATCACAGCTTCCACATGGCTGGCGTACAGTACGGATATGCGGCTTACGGCCACCACTTCCAAAAACTGGCCACAACCTTCCAGGGCGGCGTCCAGTACGTTACCTATGGCGAATTTGACCGCACCGACCCAAATTTCCAAAACCTGGGCACCTTCAAGGCTTCCGAGCTGGCTTTAAACCTGGGAGCCGGACGTGCACTCTACGATCGCCTGGCCGTAGGCGTCAACATGAAGCTGATCAACTCCCGCCTGGAGTCCTTTTCCTCCTTCGGTCTGTCGTTTGACGTCGCGGCAACCTATTTCGATACTACCTCCAACTTCGTCGCCACCCTGCTTTTTCGCAACATGGGCTTTCAGTTGAGCCCCTACCGGGAGGGCGACCGGGAAAACCTGCCCTTCGAGATCCAGATCGGGATTTCCAAAAAACTTAAATACCTGCCCTTCCGCTTTTCGGTCACCTATCTGCACCTTCAGCAATGGGACATCCTTTACGATGACCCCAATGTCGATAACGGCAACGATCCGCTTTTTGGCGAAGAGCCTCAGGAAAGAAGCCCGACCTCCCGCTTTATCGACAATTTTTTCCGGCACCTGGTCTTCAACGGGGAGCTGTTACTTGGAAAAAAGGAAACCGTGCGGATTCGAGTCGGATACAGCCACCGGGTTCGAAAAGAGCTCCTTGTCGATGGTTTCGGAAGTCTGTCTGGATTCAGCTTCGGGTTTGGAATCCGGATCAAGAAATTCCGCCTCGACTACGGCCACTCCCATTTCCATAATGCCGGCGGCCTCAATCACCTCTCCATCTCCACCCGGATAAACCGTAATCCGGCTCCCGCAGAAGTCCCTTTGATCATTGAATAGCAAAAAGCCATGGTCTCGCCATGGAAAAGGACTGACATTTGCAACCTCTTTTCCGGGCAGTGATTCGTAAATTCCCAGGACTTCCGAACAGCGGATTGCTCAGCTATGAAAGGGGTGGGAGAAAGAACGATTCTGCTTTTCCTGATCTGTTTCATTTCAGGCGAAGCGCTGTTCGCCCAATTCGATACCATTCTGCTGAAGGGCAATGAGATGCTCCTGTTTCAAGACAGCGTTTTTCTACCCCAGGGCAATTCCGATACCTCCCTGATTTTGCCCTCCAGCCTCAAATACCGGGTCAAGAAAAATCCCTATCTCAGGTCTGAGAACTTTTACCAAAACCTTCAGGAAAAGTCCAAAAAAGGATGGTTCCGGGAAGAAGCCTTCCGTCTGCTGGTCGCTAATCCTGGGAAAAGCCAGGATCTGGACGGCGAAGCGGTAAGGGCAGAATCCTTCTTCGAGCCCTTCGCTGGGCGGAAGATCGGCCGGATCCGGCTGGTAAGGGTACCTTTGTTCGGGGGTAGCATCCTGGACACAACCCTGGAGGCACACTCCAGCTTTATTCAATTTCTGGACCGTCTGTATGTGCCAACTTCCCGGAAGGTTCTCAAGCGGAAGCTGAAAGTCGAAACCGGCGAGATCGTTGACCCCTATGTGCTCGCCGACGAGGAACGCATCATCCGTAGCCTGCCCTACATCGAAGACACCCGAATCGAAATCGCCGGAGACACCGCATCCGACGAACCCGTTGAGTTGATCCTGATCACCAAAGACCGCTTACCGTATGGAGTCACCGGAGGCTTCGGCAGCTTTGAGGACTTCAGTGTAGGACTGGCGTATCGCAACCTGATGGGTGTGGGTACGGAGGTTTATGGGACCTACATCTACCGGAAGGACAAACTACCGGTGCATGGGTATGAGTCGGGCTTGCGCCATCAGAACCTAGGTGGGGCTTTGATCGATCTGGAATTGATCGCGGCAAACAACTGGAGGGAAGAACGATATAGCGGTTCCCTGGAGCGCCCCTTTTTGCTGCCGAACCAAAAATGGGGTGGGGGTCTGGCGCTGACCTATCTGAGTGACACCAACTATCTCTCTACGCTGGATACTACGTTCTATCAACCTTTTAGCTTGCAGGGCAAGGACGTTTGGGTCGGAAACGGATTGTCGATCGGGAAAGACGAGCGGACCGTTTTCAACACAGGGCTCCGGTTCGTCAACTTGCAGTTTCAAAACCGGCCGGAGGTGCTGGCAGATAGCAACATCCTATTTCAAAACCGGAAATCGGTTATCGGTGGCCTATCCTTTTCCCGGGCCCAGTTCTTGAAGAGCAACTACATCCTGGCCTTCGGTATCACCGAGGATATTCCCTACGGATTTCGGGTCAGCCTGTTCCCCGGGATCGACTTCAATGAATTTGATCGGTCTTATTATCTGGGCGCCGATCTGGGGGCAAGCAGATATTTTCCCCGATTCGGTTTTGCCGGTCTGCGCGTCGAAAGCGGGCTATACTGGAACAAGTCGTCCCTGGCCTCCGGCATACTCAGAACTCGATTCGTTTACTATTCCCCTCTGGCTCACACGCGGCGGTGGAAGCATCGCTTTTTCTTCACCTTTTTCGCAGAAAACGGTATGGATGTATCCGAGATCCAACAGTCGGATCTTCGGGAGAGCATTCGGGACATCCAGGGAGACAACCTGACCGGCGAGCAAACCCTGGCCTTGCGCCTGGAATCCATCAGTTTCCCGCCCTGGTTTTTTATTGGGTTTCAGTTCGCCCCATACGGCTATTTCGAGTTGGGTTTTGTTCGGGAAACTCGCTTTCCTACCTCCTATGCGGAGTGGTTCCCTTCTACCGGCGTCGGACTTCGGATCCGCAATGAGAGCCTGGTCGTGAAAACACTGGATATACGATGTTCCTATTTTTTCCAGAAACCGGAAGGCGGTAGCCATTTCGGATTTTTCGTATCGGTATCGAGACCCATTTTTATCGAATCGATGAATCGTTTCAAGCCCGAGATCATTGAACTCGGAAGGGTTCGATTTCTGTAGGAGTTTTTCTTTCGCCCTGGGATAAAGAGCAAGGAAATCCAAGGTCGGAAACCGGAATTCCCGAATCGCCGATCAACCATTCTCCTCCTCCAGCCATTAACACTATAGAGCCTCAGCAGCCAATTATTCGTACTTTTGCAGTTTAAAAGCAGAGCCTGGCCGGCAGGCAATGCGCCAACTCAATCGCCATGCAACCAATTGCTCCCTACCAACCTCAGAACAAGGTTCGGCTGGTCACGGCCGCTTCCCTCTTTGACGGCCACGACGCCGCCATCAACATCATGCGGCGCATCCTCCAAAGCTCAGGGGCAGAAATAATCCACCTGGGGCACAATCGCTCTGTGCAGGACATCGTGAACACCGCTATCCAGGAAGATGTGCAGGGAATTGCCATCACCTCCTATCAAGGAGGGCACACCGAGTTCTTCAAATACATGTACGACCTTCTGCAGGAGTGCGGCGCCGGCCACATCAAGATCTTCGGCGGCGGTGGGGGCACCATTCTGCCCGAAGAGATCGAGGAATTGCACGACTATGGGATCGCCCGCATCTACAGTCCGGACGATGGCCGGCAGATGGGCCTGCAGGGCATGATCAACGACTTGCTCGAAAAATGCGATTTCCCGGTAGGTGCCGCCCTCAACGGTGAATTGAAAGAGGTATCCGACAAGGAGCCCCAAGCCATTGCCCGGCTGATCTCCGCCATTGAAAACTTTCCCGACCAAAACCGGGAATGGCTGGCTACCCTCCAAAAGGAGGTAGGAAAGAAAACCATCCCCATACTCGGCATTACAGGCACAGGGGGCGCCGGCAAATCCAGCCTGGTGGACGAGCTGGTCCGCCGCTTTCTCCTGGATTTTGAGGACAAGACCATCGCCATCATCTCCGTGGACCCCTCCAAACGGAAGACCGGCGGCGCCTTGCTGGGAGACCGCATCCGGATGAATTCCGTGAATCACCACCGGGTATTCATGCGTTCCCTGGCCACCCGACAGAGCAATCTCGCCCTGAGCAAACACGTACAAGGTGCCATCGACATCCTGAAATCCGCCGGCTTTGATCTGATCATCCTCGAAACTTCCGGGATTGGCCAGAGCGATACCGAGATCGTAGACCACTCGGACGTGAGCCTATACGTGATGACCCCCGAATACGGGGCTGCTACCCAGCTCGAAAAGATCGATATGCTCGACTTTGCCGACCTGATCGCCGTCAACAAATTCGACAAGCGAGGCGCCCAGGATGCCCTCCGCGATGTCAAAAAGCAATACCAGCGCAACCACCAACTCTGGGATAAGGATCCCGAGGCCATGCCCGTGATCGGCACCATGGCCAGCCAGTTCAACGATCCGGGCATGAATACCCTGTATCGCCGGATCGTGGATCTGCTCCGGGAAAAAACCGGCGCCGACCTACAATCCGGCTTTGATGCCGGCAAGGGGATGAGCGAGAAGATATACATCATTCCCCCTGCCAGGACCCGCTACCTTTCCGAGATCTCCGAAAACAACCGCCACTACGATAAATGGGTGGAAAAGCAGGTCGAGATCGCCAGGAAGATGTTCGGCATCCGGGAAGCCCTGCACGCGCTTCGATCGACCGTTGAGGGTGGACCGCCGATGGATGAGAAGGAGCCCGCTATCCGACTGCTGGAAGCAGAATACCAGCGCTTTGAACAGGACCTGGACGGCTATTGCAAGCGCATTCTCGACGGCTGGGAGGAGAAGAAAGCCGCTTATGCCACAGATGAATTTATCTACCAGGTCCGAGGCAAGGAAATCCGGGTGCCCACCAAAACGGAGAGTCTTTCCCGCAATAAAATTCCCCGGGTAGCCCTGCCCAAATTCAAGGATTGGGGCGAAATCCTCCGCTGGACACTGCTGGAGAACGTGCCGGGCGAATTCCCCTACACGGCCGGGGTATTTCCCTTCAAACGCCAGGGGGAGGACCCCACGCGTATGTTCGCCGGAGAGGGTGGACCCGAGCGCACCAACAAGCGCTTTCACTACGTCTCTCTCGACATGCCGGCCAAGCGACTGAGCACGGCTTTCGACTCGGTCACCTTGTATGGAGAAGACCCCGATCACCGACCCGACATCTACGGGAAGATCGGTAATTCCGGCGTGAGCGTTTGCTGTCTGGACGATGCCAAGAAGCTTTACTCCGGCTTCGACCTCTGCGATCCGCGTACCTCCGTTTCCATGACCATCAACGGGCCGGCGGCCGCCCTGACCGCCTTCTTCATGAATGCTGCCATCGACCAGCAATGCGAAAAATACATCCGGGAGAACGGGCTGGAAGAGCGGGTGGAAGCCCGGCTGAAAGAAAAATACGACGACAGAGGGCTGCCCCGACCCAGCTACCAGGCCAAAGTGCCGGAATCGCATGATGGTCTCGGCCTGATGCTTCTGGGTTTGACGGGCGATGAGGTGCTGGAGCCGGAAATCTATGCCGAACTGAAAGCCCGGGCTTTGTCCTCCGTACGCGGTACGGTTCAAGCCGACATACTGAAAGAAGATCAGGCGCAGAATACCTGCATTTTCAGCACCGAATTCTCTCTCCGCCTGATGGGCGATGTGCAGCAATATTTCATCGATCAACAGGTGCGGAATTTCTATTCCGTATCCATTTCCGGCTACCACATCGCGGAAGCGGGCGCCAACCCGATCAGCCAACTGGCCTTCACCCTGGCCAATGGCTTCACCTTTGTAGAATACTACCTCAGCCGCGGTATGGATATCGACGAGTTCGCCCCCAACCTGAGCTTCTTCTTTTCCAACGGCGTCGATCCCGAATATGCCGTGATCGGCCGGGTGGCCCGCCGCATCTGGGCCAAGGCCATGAAGGAGAAATACGGCGCCAACGAGCGCTCCCAGAAGCTGAAGTATCACATCCAGACCAGCGGCCGCTCCTTGCACGCGCAGGAAATTGCCTTCAATGACATTCGCACCACCCTGCAGGCCCTTTACGCCATCTACGACAACTGCAACAGCCTGCATACTAATGCCTACGACGAGGCCATCACCACGCCGACAGAGGAGAGCGTGCGGCGGGCCATGGCCATACAGCTCATCATCAACAAGGAACTGGGTATGGCCAAAAACGAGAATCCCCTTCAGGGCAGTTTCATCATTGAGGAGCTGACCGATCTGGTGGAGGAAGCCGTGCTGATGGAGTTCGAGCGCCTCACCGAGCGGGGCGGCGTGCTGGGCGCCATGGAGACCATGTATCAGCGGGGTAAGATCCAGGAAGAAAGTCTTTACTACGAGACCCTGAAGCATACCGGCGAGCTGCCGATCATCGGCGTAAATACCTTCCTGAGCAAAGAGGGTTCGCCCACCATCATCCCCGGAGAGGTCATCCGCGCCACACCGGAGGAAAAAGAGCAGCAGATCCAAACCCGCGACAACCTCCACCGGGCCAGTGCCGAAAAAGGCCCGGCGATGCTCCGCCGACTGCAGCAAAAAGCGGTGAACAACGAAAACCTCTTCGCCGAACTCATGGAAGCAAGTAAATTCTGCACCCTGGGGCAGATCACGCATGCGCTGTATGAAGTTGGCGGGCAGTATAGAAGAAACATGTAGCGGCGATCTTAGGTCGCCGCAAGACTACCCACTTGGCGATTGAAATCGGCCAGCCCGAGTGACCTGGAAATCCTCAAAGGATTTGTAGCAAACTCCAAAGTCATCGGCCTGGAAACAGAGATAAAAGACAAGACCATTGATCTCCGGAGTAGATATTCCATCAAACTTCCTCATGCCACAATTACCGCGACGGCTCTGACGTATGACATGGAGCTCATCACCCGGAATATCCCAGATTTCTCAGCCCTTGAAGGGCTCCGACTTCTCAATCCCTTTTCCACGACTTAGCTGGGATGATCTATCCTCGTTTTAAGTACAAACCCCCTATTCCCGAATCAGCTTATTCCCGGATGTACCCGGCACCAGGCATTTGGATCTCCTGCACTCGTTAACTCCAGCCCTACCTCCTCTTATTATTCATTATTCATTTCCTCATTCTTTAATTCTTTCGCTTCCGCCCAATTTCACAGCCCGCGCGGCCTGGCCGTCCTTTTGTCGGAAAAGGGGGACATGGAATCCTTACTTCCCGAAGAAGAACTCCTCTGACGGAGAATCCACTCTTTCGGGTTGGAACGTATGGAAAACCCAGGCGTCTATCTGAGAACTCTTTGGCCAAGTGTTTAGTCAGAGACATAAAACGAAAGCTTCATTTATCGAAAGCAGCCGTATTATGGCAGACGGCATCAACCAGATTTCCCTATATTGCCCTTTATCCCCAATTGACCGAATGAATGAAAGCCAGGTCTTTCACGATATCGAAATATTTATTCCTTGTCCTTTTTCTGGGATTGATCGGAATCGTCCTCCTTTCTTACCAAAGCATCTCCCAAGCCGGCGCGGCTTGTTTTGACGATCCGGATTCCCTGCCCGGGAAAAAAGTGGGCCTCCTGCTGGGCACCAGCAAATACCGGGCAGGCGGAGCCATCAACCTCTATTATCGATACCGCGTCGAAGCGGCGGTCCGTTTGTTCGAATCCGGGAAAGTGCGTTTCATCCTGATCAGTGGCGACAATGCTACCCGATCCTACAACGAACCCTCTACCTTTCGTCAAGACCTCATCCAATCCGGCATACCCGCCGAACGGATCTACCTGGATTACGCGGGTTTTCGCACGCTCGATTCGGTCGTCCGTTGCAAAGAAGTATTTCAGGAAGACGATATCATCATTATTTCCCAACCCTTCCACAATGAGCGGGCCGTTTACATTGCTCAACACAAAGGCTTGCAGGCGTTGGGCTTCAACGCACAGGATGTACCTTTTCAATATGGGTGGAAGATCCAGTTGCGTGAGGTATTCGCCCGGGTCAAGACCCTATTGGATATCTATATCCTACATACCCAACCCCGATTTTTGGGAGAAAAAATCGATATCTCTTGATTAAGCCCCGCGAGGAGCGGCGGGAAACCAACGAGGAGGACACTTGTAGTCCTACTCCTAATTTCTCGTTCCCCGATCGAATGTTCTACTGTTCAACCCGCTTTACGCCCAAACCCGGCTCGCCGGTCAGATACATGCAGCCATCCCGCAGTTCGAAACCTCCCTCTACGGCATCCACCACCACATCGAGACTTCCGTCCAGGTCGAGATATTCGGTATGGGAGAAGGCATAGGCTGCATGCAAGGCAGCGGTAATGCTGGCGGCGCTCTCGTCGTTGCACCCCCACATAAGTCGATGACCGCTCAGGAGGGCGGAGCGGGCAATCTGAAGGGCCGGATAAATGCCCCCTGTTTTCATGAGTTTGATGTTGAAAATGCCCAGGCGAGGCAGTTGGTGCCCCAGCCAAAAAGCATCCTTTGGGGAAATCAAAGACTCGTCGGCCGCGATCAGGTACTGCAAACCCTCATCCAGTTTGCCAACCTGCTCAACGAAATCCTGCGCAGGAAAGGGCTGTTCGATCATATCCAGTTCTACCCCTTGCACTTTTTTCCAGAAGAGGGTCAGATCCTCCGGTTGGTACCCCTGGTTGGCATCCACCCGGATCACCATTTGGGGAAAGCGCTCGTGCACCTTGATAACCCGCTCCGCATCTTCTTCCGGGTTGAGGCCGGTCTTGATCTTCAGGATGCGAAACCCCAGTTCATGAAATTCCGCGGCATCCTTCAGGGTTTCTTCCACCTCTTTGATCCCAATGGTGACAGAAGTAGGTAGACCATCTTGCTGCTGCCCCCAGAATTTTACCAGCGGCATTTCTAAAAATTGCGTGAAGGCATCATGCAAGGCCACATCCAGCGCGCAACGCGCACCGGGGTTGTGCGGGAATCGACCTTGCACCTCCCGAAGCAGGTATTCCAACCGGCGGATATCCTGCCCGATCAAAAAACTGATGTTCTCCTCATGCAAAGCTTCCAGGCAGGATTCGAAGGATTCGCCGACCACCTGCTGGCTGGGGTTACCGTTGCCGATCCCGGTCGTCCCGTTTTCCAATTCAATCTCCACAAAAACATTCTTGACCTCATCCACCGTCTTGAAGGCAATGGTGTAAGGGCGCTTGTTGCCGAGTTCGAGGGCGTAGGATTTGATGTTGGCGATTTGCATGCGGTTGGTGACTGTTGAGTTACGGCTCGGGGGAAGAAGGGCTAAGGGACATTCCGTATTTGCCCTGGTGGGTAAGAATGGCATCGGCCAGCCGACCTACTCCTTCCAACAGAGGGAAGACGATCGGGATGTCCAATCGGGATTCCATTTCCGCCCGGTACCGGGCGACATCTTCGGCTGTCATATCCTGGGTGTTGATGCTCAGCCCGACCACCTGAGTGCCCAGGCGTTCGATCAGTTCGATCTCATCCAGCGGATCGGGCATGAGGGCGTCGTAGTCCTCGTGATCGTGAAAATGGGTCCGGGTGGGTATGTGCTGAAGCACCACTGCGTCCATACGTCCTGAAATGATGAACTCAAGGCCGCAAGGACCGCTCGGGTTGCGCAGAGAGGATTGGCCTTCGACCAGAATGATTTCGGGATTCACCTCCGCCCAACAGGAATGGATCGCGTGCTCGACCTCCCCGCAAACGAAGTCATTGGGAATAACATCAAAAATAAAACCATACCGTAGCCCCTGCATCCAGCCGGTCTGCCCCGTAAAGATCATCTCGGCCGTGTGGCCGCGGCGGTTGAACTCTTCCTCCAGGAATTTGGTGGTCGTCCTTTTCCCCAGGGCACAGTCGGTCCCCAGCACGGCCACCTTTTTGGAGGTTACTTCCTGGATGCGACCTTCCCAGAAATGAAGTTC
This sequence comes from uncultured Saprospiraceae bacterium, assembly GCA_964640855.1. Taxonomy (GTDB): domain Bacteria; phylum Bacteroidota; class Bacteroidia; order Chitinophagales; family Saprospiraceae; genus JAJDFU01. The sequence goes on along the minus strand of CAZXIX010000001.1, from coordinate 122,484 downwards.
CCCCAGCGAAGGCACCCGCCGGATGTCGTGAATGATGGCGTGATTATCTACGGCAAGTTGAGAGAAGGTCCAATTGTCCGACAGATTTTCATGCAAACCGTTCACTACGCCGATCCCCAGGGAAAGGATCTCTTCGATCAGGGGATGGAAGGACTCCGGAAGTCGTCCCCCGTGAAAAGCTACTCCAAGCACGGCGAAATCGGGCCTTTCGCCCCTAAGTTCCAATGCCTCCTGAAAGGTAGCTACGATCGGGATTCCGGCTGGCTTGCCTTCCAGAGCCACCCCGGCATCCTGCCCGGCAAAGCGGGGATCGACCACCGCCCTGACATCAAAACGCCGGGTGGCCCGGATCAGGCCATGGGCAGACTTCGCATTGACCGAATCGAAAATACCACCGGTGAGTACTACCGCCGTACCGGAAATATGAGGATCAATCATACCTGGGCTCTGATTTGAAAAGCCATAGCTGTCGAATTCCTGGGAAAGTAGAAAGGAAAGTTGAAAAAGCGGAAAGCAGCCCCCATTTTGTTGGCGCCCATCCGGGAAAAAGGCGGGTTAATGAGGCTATATGCGAAGCCTTCCGGGAGTGGAAAACAGGGGATCCGGCCGAGTATCCCATAGCCACACCCAAACCGCCCCGCAGATCGAGGAGTTCAAGAATGCGGATTATTCGTACGAGAAGATGCTGGATTAAAGACAAATCCAGATGCCTGCAGAAAAAGCGGATTCCGGTGGAGTCCGCCTTTTTTTATCGCGCGCTGTTCTTGATCAGCTGCCGGTAGAAACGGATGACGTCCTGGTAGGCCTCTACGCTGATCCGCTCGTCTATTCCATGGATGCGCTTGAGATCTTCATTGTCGATGCGGACCGGAAAAAAGCGGAAGACCTGATCGCTCACATTCACGTAATACCGGGCATCCGTTGCGGCGATCACCAGAGCGGGCGCCACTACGGCTTCCGGGTAGATCTCCCGGATGGTCTTTTGGATGGTGTGGAAGCCAAAACCATTGGGGTCAGATACCGGAGAAGGATTGACATCCGTACCCGCCTCTACGGGCTGTACGCTGATCCGCTCGTCTGCCACCACTGCTTTCACTTGCTGGATCGTGCTCTCAACGGTTTCGCCGGGAACAATGCGAAAATTTACTTTGGCCGTGGCGGATAAAGGAAGCACATTTTCTTTGAACCCGCTTTTCAGAATGGTGGGCGCTGCCGTTGTCCGGATCATGGCGTTTCCGGAAGGCTGCCTGGAAAGCTGGCCTTGCAGCAATCCGCCGGTAAGCCACCGATTGGCAAAGGCGGCTTTCATCGGAAAGGCCATCTCGGGGCCCAGGTGGTCCAGCATGGATGAAACGATCCCCTCCATTCGGGCGGGAAGCGGATTTTGTTGGAGGCGGTAGATTGCCCGGCTCAAGATCCCGATGGCCGTTTCTTTGGGCGGCATGGAAGAATGGCCGCCTTCCTCCAGCCGGACCGTCAGTTCCAGCGTTGCGTATCCCTTTTCCGCCACCCCGACACCGGCAAAAGGGCTATCCAAGCCCGGGAGAGCGTTGTCTAAAATGACCATGCCCTCATCCATCACATAGGCAAAGCGAAGGCCTTCCGATTCGAAATAGCGGGCAATCTGCTGCGCTCCCCGGGCTCCGCGCACCTCTTCGTCGTGACCAAAGGCCAGGTAAATGGTACGCTCCGGCACATAATCCTCATCCAGCAATTGCTCGATCGCCTCCAAAATGCCCAGACAAGCGCCCTTATCGTCCAGGGTTCCCCGGCCCCAAATAAAACCGCCCTCGACAAGGCCCGAGAAAGGATCCTTCGTCCATCGGGCCAATTGATCTCCCTCGGCGGGGACGACATCCAAATGCCCCGTCAGCAAAATGGGCTCCAGACCCGACTTTTGTCCGGACCATTTGTATACGTGACTGAATCGGTTGATCCGCTTGTGTACCAGCATGGAGTCCACCCGGGGAAAGGAACGGGCCAGAAAGGTATCCAGCCGCAGAAAAGCCGCCGTATCGATAAATCCCTCGCGCGATACGGTAGGAATCCGGACCGCATCTCCCAGCCGTTCGGCAGCCTTCTCCGATACGGCCGTCTTCGGAATAGCTTCCACCTTGATCTGCCTGGAACTGTAGTTGAAGGTGTTGAAGAGAACGATGCTCAGGATACCGACCAAAAGCAGTACGCCCAGAACAAGGAGGATTCGAAAAAGGCGTTTCATAGATTCCGTTTATTGCGAATTTCTTTGTGCGCAGGTTTTATGCGAAAGGTGGTTCTACAGGAACCCATTTAATCAAAAGTTGACCTTGCGTGACGAAGCCGTTTCGTCGTAAAAGGGTTGATGAATGGCAAAATTAAATCAACTTCCCATTTGGGAAGGAGCGCCCTGCCAAAGTCCATTGGCGAAATCCGGAAGGCCTGTCGACCCGCCTCCGTCCCGAAGCTGGGCAAACTCATTTCTCTTTTCGATCGCCTGATCCGTCAACCCGGATGAAACCCTTACGGCCTCGCAGGTGCCTCTTTCAGATATTGGTTAAACCAGCCCAACATTCTCCGGCTGTAATCCAGGCGGGCCGTCGCATTTCGATTTCCGTGCCCTTCTCCCGGATACAATACCAGAGACACCGGCGTATCCGTTCGGGTTTTGATGTGCCGGTAGAGTTCCATGGATTGGCTGGGATCCACCCGCGTATCCTCTGCGCCGGCCATGATCAGCAAGGGTGTCTTGGCCTGACCCGCATAATAGACCGGACTTCTTTCCAGGAACCAGTCATAGTCTTCCCAAACCCGCTTGCGCGCATGGACGAGATACAATTCCTCCGGAATGTCGCTGGTCCCCCATTTGGACAAGTTATCGCTGATGCCGACAAACATGACCCCGGCGGCGAACCGATCGGTGTAGCGGGTGGCCATCCATCCCGTTGCATAGCCCCCGTAGGATCCTCCGGTCACGCCGACCTTGTCTTCATCCACCAGACCTTTTTCGATCAGATAATCCACACCATCCACGATGTCGTCAAATTCTTTTCCCGCCAGATCGCCCTGGCTCGACATGGCAAATTCTACGCCTCGTCCGGTACTGCCCCGGTAGTTGGGGTAAAAGACCATGTATCCCTGGGCGGCGGCCATTTGGCCGGGGCTGCTGTAGCCCGTGATCCAGCCGTTGTCGTAGTGGCTTTCGGGTCCCCCGTGTACGACCGTGATCAGTGGATATTTTTCTCCTTCTTCATAATTGAGCGGGTAGATGAGCAGGCCTTCCAACTCCAGCCCGTCGCGTGCTTCATAGCGAACCACTTCCTGGGGACCCAGATCTTTTTCTTCCAGCCAGGGATTGCTCCCGGTAATCCTTTCCGGACGGTCTTCCGCATTCAGGTCCCAGAGGAATGCCTCGGAAGGATGCTGGGGCGAACTTCCTACCAAAGCCATTCGGCCATCCTTTCCCAGATCAAAACTGGAAAAATTGACCTCCGTCCCGGTCAGGATGCGCTTCATGCCGGAAGCGTCGTAGTTGATCGTGCCGATGGTTGATTCTACGCCCTCGCTGGCCAGGAACACCAGCGTTTTGGCATTCAGCCAGGCAAAATCATTGAATTCGCCCGGAAAATCGGGTACGAGTATCTGAGGTTTGCCGCCCCGGCCATCCACCACCTGCAGCCGGCCATCGATCGGATCGTTGATGTTGTCTGCGGCGATCATGGCGATACGGGCCCCGTCTGGGCTCCAGGCATAATCCCCTTTCTTTCCCGCGTGATCTACCTTGCCCACCGTTTCAAGCGTTTTGGCATTGACGATGAAAATGGTTTGGGCCATGTAAAAATCATCTACCAGCGGAGTGGGAGAGGTGGAAACGGCCAGCCGGTCGCCGACAGGACTCCATTTCAGGGAACGGACGTGCCCTTCCAGAGGGACCATTTCGGGTTCCTGATCTAGGCCTTTCATCAGGTAGGCCCGGTAGTAGGTCAAATCGCTTTCGTATAGAATGGGCTCATACGGCAGTTCAGAACTCTTTTTGCTTTCTTGGGGTTCGGCCGCAATAAACGCCAGCTCGCTCCCGTCCGAAGACCATTCGTAAGCGGATATGCTGGTTTCGAAAGAAAAGATCCGTATCGCTTCTCCGCCGCTCAGAGGCATTTCATACAGAGAGGTGAGCTCGTCTTCCGGCATACGTGCCAGGAAGGTTATGCTTTCGTGCGCCGGGCGGAAGGTCACCGAACGCACACTTTGGCGGGTCATAAACGGAACGGAAATCTCAGCTTCGGCCTGGTAAAGGTGCAGCGTGTTGGTGGCCGGCTTATTTTCTTTGAGCGGGTCGGCCGGGACGGAGCGCGTAAACAGGACATGATTGCCATCCGATGAGATCTGTGCCGAAGTCACAGACTGAATACGGGCTACATCCAGATCGTTCAGGCCATTGGTTTGGGTAAAAAGGAGATGGGGGACCAGGATTCCCCAAGAAAGGATCAGGAAAATTCGCAGCATCGGTTTGAATTTTGTTTTCCTTGAAAGTAAGGAAATTTCCCTGCGCACGAGGTCCAGAAACCCCAGGAAATTAAGGCGCCAATTTTCCTTCTGGGAGCTCGTCTTCTTTCAGCAAATCCAGCAGGTATTTCCCATAGCCGCTTTTGATGTACCGGTGCCCGAGCTTTTCCAGCTGCTCTTCGTCTATGAAACCCATTTCGAAAGCCACTTCTTCAATGCATCCGATCTTGAGCCCCTGCCTTTTTTCGATCACCTGTATGAACTGGCCTGCCTGCATCAGGGAATCGTGGGTGCCGGTATCAAGCCAGGCCACCCCGCGCCCGAGTACGCCCACATGCAGCCTTTCGCGGGAGAGGTAGTTTTGATTGACATCCGTGATCTCATATTCGCCCCGGGCGCTGGGTTTCAGGTTGCGGGCGATCTCTATCACTTCGTTGTCGTAAAAGTAAAGGCCGGGGACGGCGTAGCGGGATTTAGGTCGTTTGGGTTTTTCCTCGATGGAGAGGGCCTTAAAGTCGTCGTCAAATTCCACCACTCCATAGCGCTCCGGGTCGGCTACCTGGTAGGCAAAAACGACTCCGCCTTGCGGTTTTACACTGGCCTGGAGCAGTTCCTTCAGTCCGGCTCCATAAAAGATGTTATCCCCCAGGATCAGCGCTGCCGGGTCGGCTCCGATGAACCCTGCCCCCAGGACAAATGCCTGGGCCAGCCCGTTGGGCTCCTGTTGAGGGATATAGGAAAAAGCACATCCGATGTCGCTACCGTCTCCCAACAGTTTTTGGAAATGGGGCAGATCCTGCGGGGTGGAAATGATAAGGATATCCCGGATACCGGCCTGCAGCAGGGTGGACAAGGGATAATAGATCATGGGCTTATCGTATACCGGCATCAGCTGTTTACTGACGGCCAGGGTAAGCGGGTAAAGCCGCGTCCCCAAACCTCCGGCAAGTATGATTCCTTTCATGAGCAATTAGAACTTATCAACGAAAAAGTTTGCCAACCCGACTATACGGCCTCCACCCGGATAAAACCCCAGCGGACGATTAAGCCGCCTCCCGGGGCAGAAATATAAATTCGCCCTGGTCTTTTCCCAGGACAAACAGGCAGAGAAACGCCTTCGGATCCTTAAAAACCTCCCGGAAGCCATCCACCTTTTCCATGGCCACTACCTTGCGCGTGGCAAGTTCCTCCAGGGTACTGGCGTGAATGTGCCATCCCGGATCACCCTCGGCCGGCTGGTACAAAGGAATGCCCATGGCTACCGGCTCCCGGTGCAAAATGAAAATCGGGTAGGAGGATACCTCTTGCTCCAGAATGGTGTCTGAAGCACCGGACAGCAATTTCTGGAAGGCTTTTAAGTCGCGTTGCAATTCCAGGTATCTAGATTCCTTGCTTTCCATCTCTATCATTTGTTCATCCGTTCTTCAGGTCCAGTCGGGCCACGCTTTCCACATGATGCGTATGCGGAAACATATCTACCGGCTGGAGGATCTTGAGTTCGTATTTTTCGGAAAGCAGCTGGAGGTCGCGCGCCTGGGTGGCCGGGTTGCAGCTCACATAGACCAGGCGGGGTGCTTCCAGTTTCAATAACATTTGTACGACCTCCGCATGCATGCCTGCCCGGGGCGGATCGGTGATCAACACATCCGGTCTGCCGTGTTGGCGGGCAAATTCTTCGGTCAGGATATTCTTGACGTCCCCGGCATAGAACCGGCAATTCCGGATGTCATTGAGCTCGGCATTTCGATGCGCATCGGCTATGGCATCTTCCACCTCTTCGATCCCTACTACCTGGCCAGCCTCTGCGGCAGCGTACAAGGCGATGCTGCCAATGCCTGTGTACAGATCGTATACGTTTTCCTTTCCGGTTAATCCGGCGAATTCGAGTGCCAGATCATAAAGCGCCCGGGCTTGCCGGGTGTTGGTCTGGAAGAAGGATTTGGGCCCGATCCGGAAGCGGACCTCCCCCAGTTTCTCCTCCACAAAGCCGGGTCCGGAATGGGTATGAATGTCCAGATCGTGGAAGGTGTCGTTCCATTTGGTATTGACGCAATACTGCAGGGTGGTCAGTTGGGGGAAGCGCTCCTGCACGGCATCCAGAAAGCGGTTTCGGCGATCGGGATCGTCGGCTCCGAAGCTGATCATCAGCATGCTTTGATCCAGGGTGGTTGTCCGGATTATCAACTGGCGAAGAAACCCCAGATGGGCCAGGCTGTCGTAAAAATCGAGCTCCTGTGCCCGGGCAATTTCCCGGATGCCGTTCCGAAGGGCGTTGGAAGGGCCCATCTGCAGCCAGCATTTCTCGATGTCGATCACTTTGTCGAACGAACCGGGCGGATGGAAACCCAATACGTTGACCCGGTTGCTCACTTCCGTACCGATCTCTTCGGGCGTCAACCAGCGGGTATTGGAAAAGGTAAACTCCAGCTTGTTGCGATAAAAGGTCGTTTCCGGTGCGGGGAGGATGGGGCGAAAGGACTCGGGTTCCATTTTGGCAATGCGCCGGATCGCATCCTCTACGGTCTGCTGTTTGTGCCGGGCCTGGGCTTCGTAATCCAGATGTTGCCATTTGCAGCCCCCGCAGGACTCAAAATGGTCACAAAAGGGAGTCGTCCGGTCGGGAGACAAGGATTTGAAAGCCTTCGCATAGCCCATGAAAAAGCCCTTGCGTTTTTTGTATACCTCGACATCAACCCGGTCGCCCGGCACAGCATTATCCACGAAATAGACGCGCCCTTCGGCATCCCGACCTACGCTTTTTCCCTTGTCGGCTATTCCGCTGATGAGGATGTTTTCGACAATTCGCCGCTTGAACCTTCTTCCCATGGACCTGAGCATCATTAAAAACCGAACAAAAGTCAGGCTTTTCAAGGACAATTCCCGACTTAGCGGGTAAGTACAATGTAGTCCTTCAGTAAAGTTCGCAAAAACCCGATCTGATCCCGGGGTACTTCCTGGATATCCAGGAGATGTGCCATTTTTCCTGACAACAGACTCACGGCCCCTGCGTGAGAAGAGTTGCGGTAGAGGCGGGAACGGTTGATCACGGTTTTTACCAGCAGCATATCTTCCTCGGTGAGGCGCTGAACCTCCGGATACCGGGGTTGGTAGCCCTCCAAGGATTCGATCTTAAGAATGTCTCGAAGCTTGAATTGCATGCGGGACCGGAGCCGAATGACCGTCGTCGACGCGATGATGTCCCCCAATCGCTGGCTTTTGGGCGACGAACTGATCAGCAGGATCCCCAACAAACCTGCGGAAAAGAGACCGTCGGTCAGGAGAAAGAAGGCTCGCAGTAAAAAGTCGCTTAAAACGGGCTCCTTGCCGTCGAGCCGCATCACCTTTATGCCCAATGCCCGCTTTCCCAGGCTTTGCCCGCCTCCCAGCCATTCAAATAGGAAATGATAGGCCAAATAGGACAGAATAGGCATCAACACGATGAAAATGTAGGGCAGCCAATCGCCTTGAAGAATGGGCTCAAAGGCCAGGGACAGCACCAGGATAAAACCGATGTACCCACCCCCAACGACCAAAAGATCAATGAAAGTAGACAGGATCCGCTCCCGAACCGGGGCCAGTTCGTACTCGATGGTAACGTTTTGGGTTGTTCGAATTTCTATCGTACGCATACTAAAAGAAGACTGTTGTCCCTTTCCTTTGTTGGAACGTTTTTATATAATACTCATTTTGCAAAAGTAGGCTGGCGGGAATCATAAAAAAGACTTTTCCGGATATAAAGCCTTCTGTCTTCTTATTCAATAAAACGAGATCCCTTCCGGGTCTTTTCGGCCATGCGCGAAACCAAGTTCATCGAACAGAATAAAGAAAAGTGGGAAGACTTCGAACGCGAGCTGAAAAAAGGCCATCGCCCTGATGTTGAGAAGCTCAACCGGCTGTTCATCCAAATCACCGACGATCTATCTTATTCCCGGACTTTTTACCCCAACCGCTCGGTCCGGGTCTACCTGAACGGTCTGGCGCAACAGATCTTTTCGCGCATTTACAAAAATGCGCGCAGCGGTGGAAGGAACTTCAGAAAGTTCTGGTCCGAAGAGCTTCCGCTTCTGGTATACGAGTCGCGAACCGATTTTCGGCTATCGTTCCTGGTCTTCGCTCTGGCCATGCTGATCGGCGCCTTGTCTTCGCGCATGGACCCGGAATTTCCGGCTATCATCATGGGAGATGCCTATGTGGAGATGACCCAGGCTAATATTGAGTCGGGTGATCCCATGAAGGTTTACAAGAGCAAAGGCGAATTCCAAATGTTCCTGGGTATCACGCTCAACAATATGCTGGTAGCCTTGCGCACCTTTCTGATGGGCGCTTTATTTCTGATCGGCACCCTGGTCATTTTGGTCCACAACGGCATCATGGTCGGTGCTTTTCAGTATTTCTTTATGGAGCAGGGGCTCTTGCGGGAATCTTTCCTGACGATCTGGATGCACGGCACCCTGGAAATATCGGCCATTGTGATCGCAGGCGCTGCGGGCTTGACCATGGGCCGAGGGCTGGCATTCCCGGGTACTTATTCGCGCCTGCAGGCCTTTCAGCGATCTGGTCGCAGGGGACTGAAAATCCTGTTGGGCACGCTCCCTCTCTTTTTAGTGGCCGGTTTTATCGAGGGGTATTTCACCCGGTATACGGAAGCGCCCGACTTGCTTCGGGCAGCCTGCATTGGCCTCAGCTTGCTGTTTGTCCTGTTTTATTTCGTTTTTTATCCCGTGTATCGGGCCCGAAGAGACGACAGCCCCTACACCCGGGCATCCTCCCTCCAGTTGGATGCTCAAAAGGGGATCGACTTCGGCCAGATCCTGAGTTCGGGCGAGGTGTTCAGCAAATTGTTTGTGGTGTTTCGCAGGCATCTGGGCTATCTGATCCGGATTTGCCTGCTGATGGCCGCTGCCTTCTCTACCTTTGCTTTCCTGAGCAGCTACAATTTGCCCAGCGAGACTTTTTTCTACCCTTCCGAGGTCTTCGGCACTCTGCGAAACATGGTTCAATTTTTCAGGCTGGCGGTTGTACCCTGGCTTCCTATCGCTAATGGGATCCTTTTCACCATCCTGCTGGCAAGCACCCACCATATATTGCTCACCGAGGCAGAGCCCGAACGCTTTACGGGTTCGTTTCCGAATATGCGCTCCCTGCTCGTGGTCGCACCTCCGGCATTCGCCCTGAGCGCCCTGCTGTATTTTTCCCCTACCCTTTCCCTGATGGGCGTTATGCTGGGATTCCCCCCGATCTTGCTCTGGGCATTTACGGCCCAGGTCGATGCGGGTAATCCCCTTCGCTCCCTGGGCAACAGCATATCGCTTCTGTTCGTCAGTCCGAGCCGGGTAGTCGGCATTTTCCTCATCATCCTTCTATTCGGGTTCACCCTTTTTAACCTGGTGGACAGTCCCTTGGTAAGAGGCTACGTGAATTTGCTGAGCTGGGTAGTAGCCTTGAGTCAGGAAAGGATGAATGAGCTGGCTACGATTTGGCTCACCTTTGTTTATGTCTTTATGCTTTATCTCATCCTGGTTGCCTTCGCTCTGTCGGTTGGTTTGACCTACTTTAGCTTGCTGGAAATCCGGGATTGCCCGAACCTGAGAAAGAAAATAGAAGCCATCGGATTGAAAAAAACGATCCGGGGAATGGAAACCGAAGAGTGAATGCCGAATCTGCGTCAAAAACTGAATTTGGGAAGTATCCTGCTGGCGGTGAGCCTCCTGTTCCCCTTCAGCCCCCGGCTTGCGGGTCAGGAAGATCGAAATTTCGATCGGGCCAGGTGGGAGGAAATGGTCAGGGAGGTCGATTATCTCGAACCGGCAGATGAGCTTACGGAAGAACCCGAGGATGCCGATGGGTCGGGCAGCGGTGAAGGCGAACGGGAGCGATTGGAAAGCCCTTCGCCTATATCCTCCACGCTGAGCACGGCGATCAAGATTATGGCCATTGTGGCCCTAATGATCGTGCTGGCATTGTTCGTGAAAACCCTCATCGATGCCAACTCGGGCGTTCGAGACAGGAAGGTGAAGAAAAAGAGCTTTGATTTTAACGATCCGGAAGAATTGGAGGAAAATCTGATGGAAGCCGATCTGGACCCTCTTCTCCGGGAGGCCCTGGAGCAGGAGGAGTATCTGTGGGCCATCCGGCTTTATTACCTGCAGATCCTGCAAAGCCTGAGCGAACGCCGTTTTATTCAATGGAAGAAGGATAAAACCAATTGGGAATACCTCGGCGAAATAGAAGAACCGCTGCGAAATACCTTCCGGCAGGTCACCCAGACTTTCGACCGACTGTGGTACGGGTCGGTCAAACTGGGTCAGGCCGAATTTGAAGAAACCGCTCCGGTTTTCGAGCGTTTTCTGGAACGCATACGAGCTGAAAAAGTAAAAATCCCCGACCTGTCGTGAAAAGCCGAAGGAAAATAGCACTTATCGCGTTGTTGGCCGCGGCCGCCGTTTTACTGGTCGTCTGGCTTTTTACCCGGCAACAGAGGCGGTATTCCTGGCGGGAACACTACCTCGCCGACAAGAAGGACCCTTACGGAACTTATTTTCTGCACGAATTGCTGGAAGATTTCGCCGGAGAGGAAAAATTGACTGATCTGACCGATTCGCTTCGCGGAATTCTTCCGGAGCAATCCCAAAACGCCTCCTATGTTTTCGTAGGGCAGGCCATCTATATGGACAGCCTTGACCTGGCTGCCCTCCTGAATTTCGTATCGGCCGGAAATACAGCCCTGATCTCAAGCAAGACCATTCCGTATGACCTGATGTTTCACCTCTATTATTATGAATGCAACGATCTTTACTGGAACGACTACGACTTTTTCCTGGATCGCGAGGTAACACTGAGCGTTGGCAATAAGCCTCCCGTCTCTCAGCACTATCAACGGCGGCAGGACACGCTGGTCTACAACTGGACCTTCATCGGGGATGCCTATTTCTGTGAGTCTTCCAATGCCTTTGAGTCCCTAGGGAGGATCAATGATGAATTCATCAATTTTGCATCGGTTCCTTATGGGAAGGGGACCTTTTATTTGCACACCAGCCCGGTAGCCCTGAGCAACTTCTCCCTTGTGAAGGAGACCAATCTCGAATATGCGGAGGCTTTGTTTTCCTATCTTCCCGACGGTCCGCTTTACTGGGACGATTTCAGCAAGGTTCCCGAGCGGGTAGGCCGGCGGATGAACGATAATTATCAGGCGCCCAACCAGACCATCCAGGCGGAAAGCCCGTTACAATACGTCCTCAGCCAGCCTTCCCTTGCCTGGGCTTGGTATATTCTGCTGGGCCTAGGTCTGTTTTATCTGCTGTTCCGGACCCGAAGGAGGCAGCGGATCATTCCCGTGCGCGAGGCCAATGCCAACACCTCCCTGGAGTTCATATCCACCATTGGGCGCCTCTATTTTTTGCAGCAAAACCACAAACAGCTTTGCCAGCAGAAATCCCGGCTTTTTCTTGCCTTTTTGCGCAGCCGGTACGGCCTGAAATGGCGCAGGCTCGGAAGGGAAAAACTCCCCGAGCTGGAGTCCATTTCAGGAGTGCCCATGGAAGAACTCGAAAAGATCCGAAGCATGAGTGTGGCCGTTGAGGAGGCCAACTATGTGAGAGAGGAAAAACTGGGCGAATACCACCAGCTGCTGGAGCATTTTTACCGAACTTGCAGATAGCCGGCCCGAAAACAAAAACCATGGAAGAACAACCCAAACAAGAATATCCCCAGATCCCCGAGAGCCCCAACCCGACCGAAGCACCCGATCACGGCCCGGATGTCAGCCTGGTCCAGATAGCGGCGCAGCGGGTCAGAAAAGAGATCGGCAAAGTGGTCATCGGCCAGGAAAAGGTGATCGATCTGATTCTTGCCGCCCTCTTTGCCGGAGGCCACGTATTGCTGGAAGGGGTTCCCGGAATTGCCAAAACCCTTATTGCCAAATTGATGGCTCAAACGCTGGAGGTGGATTTCAATCGAATCCAGTTTACGCCTGACTTAATGCCCAGCGACGTGCTCGGCACGACGGTTTTCAACATGAAGAACTCCGAATTTTTCTTCAACCGGGGCCCGATCTTCTCCAACGTGATCCTGATCGACGAGATCAACCGGGCACCGGCCAAAACCCAGGCCGCCCTGTTTGAAGTCATGGAAGAACAGCAGGTGACCATAGACGGGCAGACCTATCCGCTGGAATTCCCTTTTTTCGTCATTGCGACCCAAAACCCCATCGAGCAGGAAGGGACCTACAAACTGCCCGAGGCACAGCTCGACCGATTTCTGTTGAAAATCCTGCTCGACTATCCCGAGTTGGATGAGGAGAAAGCCATTTTGAAACGCTTTCGAGAGGATTTCAGCCGGCGGATCGCCCAGGAGGTGCGAGCTGTATTCTCGCCTCAAGAGATTGAAAGCTGTCGCACTCTCATCGAAAAGGTGTTCATCCGGGAGGAGTTGCTGGACTACATTGCCCGGATCGTTGTTCAGACCCGAACGCATCCCGACCTCTTCCTCGGGGCGTCTCCCCGGGCATCCCTTTCCATTTTGCGGATGAGCAAGGTAATGGCTGCTTTCGCTGGTCGGAATTTTGTCACTCCGGATGACATCCGGCGAGTCGTCTTCCCGGTGCTCAACCATCGGATCATTCTTACCCCGGAACGGGAAATGGAAGGCTTCAGTGGGCGAGACGTCATTGAGACCATCCTGCAATCCATAGAAGTACCTCGCTAAGAAAAGGTCAATATGCGGTTCTCCTTGTATCTGAGCAGCCGGTTCTTTCATCTCTTTGGCGCCATTGCCATCCTGTTCGCGTTCAGCTTTTTCTGGGCACCGCTCTATCCTTTTGTGGTCGCCCTGTTCTTCCTGTCTCTGGCGTTGGTCCTGGCGGATTCGTTTTTGCTGTTCAGCCCGAAGGAACCGGTGGAAGCCTATCGCAAATTACCCCGGCAATTTTCGCTGGGAGACGAGAATAGGGTGGAATTGGGCCTACGCAATCGGAGCAACCTCAAACTGGGCGTTACTCTGCTTGACGAATTGCCGGAAGAGCTGCAAATCCGAGATTTCTCGAAATACTGTAGCCTGGCGCCATACGAGGAGGCCCGGCTGACTTATCGGGTCCGGCCCGTTGAAAGGGGAAATTACGGCTTTGGAAAGCTTTGGCTTTTCATCACCAGCCCCATCGGCCTGATCGAAAGACGGATAGCTGCTGCAGGGGAAGCAGAGATTGCCGTTTTCCCTTCCGTTCTGCAAATGAAGCAGTTGGAACTGTATGCTTTTGACCGCTTCACCCAGCAGAAGGGGATCAAGCGCCTTCGCCGCATCGGGCACTCTTACGAATTCGAACAGATCAAGGAGTACGTCCGGGGGGATGACTACCGCAGCATTAACTGGAAGGCCAGCAGCAGGCGGCATTCCCTCATGGTCAATCAATACGAAGACGAAAGAGCTCAGCAAGTCTATTGCCTGATTGATAAAAGCCGGGTCATGCGGCTTCCCTTCGACGGAATGAGCCTGATGGAATATGCCATCAATAGCACCCTGGTGATTTCCAATATCGCGCTGCAGAAACACGACAAGGCCGGTTTGATCACCTTTTCGGACAAAATCGGTACCACCCTGAAAGCCGAAAACCGGCCGGTTCAGCTTCAGAAGATCCTCCAGGCTCTGTATCGGGAAAAGGAGCGGGATCTGGAGGCCAATTATGAGTTGTTGTATTTCGCAGCCCGAAAACTGATCTCCGGGCGCAGCCTACTCCTCTTGTTTTCCAATTTTGAAAGTATGTACGCCCTGGAGCGGGTATTACCCATCCTGCGCCGGATCAACCACACCCACTTGCTCGTGGTCATCTTTTTTGAGAACACACAGATCAAGGCCTTCGCGGAGAAGGAAGCCCAGACGACCCTGGACATTTATCAACAAACCGTGGCGAGGAATTTCCTCGAAGAGAAGAATCAGATGGTGCAGAAGCTCCGGCAGTACGGGATTCAATCCGTCTTATCTCGGCCGGAGGGATTGTCTATCGCCACCATCAATAAATACCTGGAATTAAAATCCCGGGGGCTTATTTGAGGACTACAAATTCGGTTCTGCGATTGAGTCTCCTCCCTGCCGGCGTTTCATTGGTTGCCAGGGGTTGGGTTTCGCCATAGCCCTGGGACTCCAAACGGGATCCGGCTATGCCTGCCCGGGTGAGATAGGCCAGGACCGAGGCCGCGCGAGCATCCGAAAGGCGCAGGTTGTCCTCTTCGGAGCCTACATTGTCCGTATGCCCGTTGATCCGGATCCGGATGTCCGGGTTTTCTTCCAGCAAAAGGACCAGGCGATCCAGTTCTCCTTGGGATTCGGGCAGAAGTTCGGCCGAGCCGGTTTCGAAGAACACATTTCGGAGCACAATGGGCTTACGCTCTTCGCCAACGGTGGATTCGACGGGCTCCAGGGCCGCCTCCACCTCAAAAGGCCGGTTCAGGGAAAAGGAATCCGTCAGTGCAAAATTCTCCGAATAAAACAGATAGTCTTTCTTGTTGACATTGAGTGCATAGTCCCTCCCGGCAGGCAAACAAACCAGGAGTTCCCCATTCTCATCCGTTGTGCTGCTGGCAAAAAGGGTCTGATCTTCCAGATCCAACACGTCGGCCTGGGCAAGCAAGGGAGCACCGCTTTGGGCATCCCATACCCTCACCAACAAATAAGTCACGGGGCGGGGTCGCGCCTCCGGATAGAGATCAAATTCAAAAATATTGGAGTAGGGTATTCTGCCTTCCGGGGCTCTCCCGGCGATGACGGCCCGATCGGTTGCGAAATAAGCCTTCTCTCCGGATAGGCCGACTACAAGGGCCCCTTCGTTTGCCATGGTATTGATCGGGTAGCCCATATTTTGCGGTTTTCCCCACTTCCCGTCTGGTCTGAGCCGGCTGTAGTAAAGGTCGGTCTGTCCCATTCCGGGGTGGCCATCCGACATGAAATAGAGGGTTTGCCCATCCGGGTGGATGAAGGGGGATTGATCCATACCCGCGGTGTTGATGGAGTCGGAGAGGGGACGGGGATTACCCCAGGAGCCATCCGGATTCCGATCGCTGACCCAGATATCGTTGCGCCCTTGCCCGCCAGGCCGATCACTGGCAAAAAAGAGTTGCCGGCCATTGGCCGAAAGACTGGGTTGCGACTCCCAGGCCGAAGTATTCACGGGTTGGCCCAGATTCCGGGGAGGGGTCCATTTTCCACCCCGGAATGCGGAAAAATAGAGATCGCACCGGCCCACCCCGTCTTCGCGATTGCAGGAAGTGAACAAAAGCAGCCGACCGTCTGCCGAAATCGTATGGGCCCCTTCATTGTAGGGAGTGTTGAGCTCTCGCAAGGGCTGAGCCTGAGCCCAATCGCCCGTTTCCCAACGACTGAAATACAAGTCTTCCTGACCTCGAACGACACGTGTAAAAACCAGGGTCTTGCCGTCCGCCGTGATGGAGGGCAGGTACTCCGGATCTTCGGTATTGACATTCTCGCCGAGCTCGCGAGGTTTGAACGGCACCGGATTCGCCATCGCGGCGGCGGAGAAACGGCATTGTTCAAGGTAGCCCTGGGCTCTACCCTGGTAGCGATCCCGGAGGTTGGGTTTGGCCAAATATCGTTGGAAGGCCGGAATCGCCTCGGCATAGGCTTCCATCCGCATGAGCGTCACCCCAAGCTGATACCACACGAAAGAGTCATACTCCGGCCCCAGATCCAGGGCCTGGCGAAAGGCCGCCGCCGCTTCCGGATACTCGCGGGCATCAAAAAGGACCGACCCTTTCTGGATAAAGGCATCGATAAAAGTGGGTTCTGCTTTTAGGGCTTTTTCCAGCTGATCCAGGGCTTCTTCAAATTGGCCTGCCATACCGGATTCCACAGACTGGTTGTAGGCTTTGACGGCTTTGCTCTTGGCGGTACCGATCGTGACATAGGGTTGAGCAGCCGCCACAACGCATCCCAGGACCAACGAAAAAAGGAGAGACCATCGAGCCATACATCCTGAAAATACGAACGGCCGATTCCGGATATTGGGAAACGGCCGTTAAATTTTTGGTAATTCTTATTCAGACGGCTTCCGCTTTGGCCAACAATTGCTTGGCCCGGGCCGAACCGCTCTTCGCTGCCTTGCGCCAGTCTGTTTCGAAATCGTCTCTACCCGCTTTTTGGCGCGCCAATCCCCGCAAGATCAACAACTCATCCTGCTCGACGGTGACGTTTGACTTTTCTTCGTAAGAGGCGGATTCGGAAAAAGCTTGTATGGCTTGTTCGTATTTACCCAGGGCCAATAGTGCCTTTCCGTAGTCGAAATAGACTTTCTTGAGGTCTGCATGGTTGGGATCTCCCTCTTTGAACCCGCGTTTGGTGAAGAACTTGAATTCGACAGATGCCTTCTCGAATTCGTCGATCTCGAGATGGCTCTCTCCTTTCAGGCGGCGAGCCACCCAGTATTTACTTTGCAGGGGAATACTGTGCTTGGTGGCATGGGTGAAATGAGCGATAGCCTCTTTCCATTTTTCTTCGGCCATGGAGACCTTTCCCAAACCCAGATGGGCAGAGGAAATCAGAGGATCGAGCTCCAGACTGCGATCGTAATCCGCCCGGGCTTCTTCCAGACGGCCCATTTTCAAAAAGGCGTCTCCGCGGAAAAGGAATGCAGCTGCATGTTTGCCGAACTTTTTTACGGCTCGGGTAAACTCACCCACAGCCTCCTCGGGGCTGCTCTCCAACTTGAGATAACGACGCCCTTTGAGGAAACACTGCACGGCCTGCTTGTCGCTTTTGGGCTCAATGAAGGCGTAATCAAGCGCTTTGCCATCCTCCACCATCCAGGCCTCGATCATGCCCGACAGTGCAAACTGAGCTGTATATTCCAACAAATGAATGGTACTCTTCCAGGTCTTCTCCGATAACTGACAAATATGCCGGGGGACGACCAGGGCCAATGTTTCGTCTTCGAAAACTTCTTCGGCTTTCAGGGCGATGTCGTTTTTGTAATAGACTTCTCCCCTGTGCAGGTATAATTCCAAGGCATTGTTGTAACTCCGCTCGGAGTTAAATTGCAGTCGGCCCGTAATGATGGTCTTGAAAAGCATTATTTTTTACTATTTGTGTCTCTCAAAGCTGTTTGCAACCTACTAAGTCTATAACAAGCAAGGGTATCTGACTCGATTTCGACGATCAGATGCCTCCCTTTAGGCGCGGTGAACCCGATTTGGGCCAAACGCAAAGAAGACCACCTCAAACAAGCTGTGTTTGATAGCAGCCAACCTCTATTTTTTGTGATCAGTTCGGGATTAAACCAGATAAGAACCGGCAAACCAGTGCATCACATCCAGGGTCGGACCACTCATAATCCCACCTTGAATCGTTGGGCTTCAGGTCAAACTTATGCACAGGTATCCTTCCCAAGTTGGAAGGATAAAGTTCTTACAAATTTTTGATAAAAGCAAGACATTTAACAACTACACTTTTTCTGCCAAATCTTAGAATGCTCCGGGCTAAGCCGGTATCCAAACCCGGCACCCTTCCGAACAGTTTCGGCACATGGCATACTGCTTTCGATCCTCCAAAACCGATTGGCGGAATTGTTGATAGCGGGCCCCTTTCCAGATGGCGCCAAAAGTCTCATCATCCAAAGCTCCCATTGGCTGTTGGGCATCCTTGTCGAAACAGCAGGGCAGAATACGTGCATCCCAGGTGAAAACGGTGGAAAACCAAAGCCTTTTGCACCGGTTATGGATTTGAGTCCTGAGCTGATATCCGCTTTCCCCTTGTTTTTGATAGCGAGACCATTCTGCCTTGCGGGGGATCCGGAAATGATCTTTTTCCGGATCCAGGATCTGGGCGGATTTTATCTTCACCTCATCGCCTCCCCAGGCCAGACCCAGCCGGCGAAGTTCAGCCAGTTCGCTTTCGTTTTGCCGGAAAGCTAAAACCTGAATGACAATTCTCGGGCTCCTGGAGTTCAGCTTTTTTTTCCATTCGGCCAGGTAGCCGATCCCTTCCACCACCAGGTCCAGCTTCCCGCCTTTCCGATAGGCGGCGTAACTGGATTGCGTGGCCCCATCTACCGAAATGATGATTTGGTCCAGTCCGGAGAGAACGGTTTCCTTTGCCTTTTCGGAAGTGAAAAAATGACCATTCGAAGAGGTCATCACAAATAGCCTCCGGGTTTTGGCCAGACGAACCATTTCAAGAAATGCCGGGTGGATCAATGGCTCGCCCTGGAAATAAAGGGTAAGGAAAAAAGCCGTTGGGGCCATTTGATCCAGCACCTGCTCGTAAACGTCCAGAGAAGCCTTACCGGTAGGCCGGGTAAAGGCGCGAAGCCCCGAGATGCATTCCGGACACCTGAGATTACAAGCGGTTGTGGGCTCAAAGGAAAAAGAGACCGGGCGTCCCCATACGATCGGCCGGCGAAAAAGCAGGGAAAAGCCATACGACAGACCGAGCCAAAAGGCATTTGCCAGTCTCCGATAGGTGAGAAGCTGCAGTCGGGAAAGGGATTTTGCGAAAACCTTACCCGGGAATAAAAAGAACGGGCCTTTTGTGGAAGGCCCGTATGGTTTTTGACTAATCAATAGGCTTCAATGGATCGTCTTCGTCCAGCTTGGTCACCGTTACTTCGGTACGGCGATTGTATTCATGTTCGGCTTCAGAACACTCTACGCCATCGAGACAGTGGTTGCGAGGTCGGGATTCACCATATCCGATGGCCTGGATCCGATTGTTCTCGATTCCCCGGCGTACCAGGAAATTTTTGGCGGATTCGGCCCGGCGCAGACTCAAGTTAAGATTGTAATCCCGGTCTCCCTGGGTATCCGTATGGGCGCCCAGTTCAATTTCCATGCCGGGGTAGGTCTTCATCAGCTGGACCAAAGCTTCCAGGTTGAGTTGTTCCTGATCGCGTATCTCGGCACCATCGAAATCGTACATGATGTCTTCTAATACGATCACGGAGCCGGTCCGAATCGGTACGCCGCCCAGCATCTCGCTACTGACACCTTCCATGGGAGCCATTTGAAGGTTGGCCGTCAGCACCCGCTTACCTCGCAAGCGGACCGTGGTGACGTTGGTATAACCATTTCGAAAACCCTGCCGCTGGCCGACCAGGGTATAATCGCAGCCAATTTCCAGGCAAGTCCCGAATTCTCCGGTCACCCCAGACTTGACCAACTGTTCTTCACCGGTACATTCGTTTATGACTTTGACCACTACATCCGGTATGGGCGCATCGGAGCCCCGGGTCACAACATCTCCCTGGAGCTCAATGCAATCACTACTTTCCAGGCCGATAGAAAGCACTTCGATCGGCTTATCCATCATGGCTGTAGGAAAGGAGATCCGCTCTTCTTTGGGGAAATAGCCCGGGCGATTGATGATCAGTAAATACTCCTGATCCACTTTTACCCGAAGGGTGGCCGTTCCGGCAGCGTCGGTGACCGCTAGCGGACTTCCGATCTCGATCTGATTCTTGGGAACCATTTGGAGTTTAAATTCTCCGGAACCGTCTTCCTTGGGCAGCAACTCGATGTCGTAAAAATTGTCGATGCTGTATCCGGATTCGCTACCCCATTCCAGCAAGCGTACCGAGGCCCCATCCAACTCTTTGCCGGACTCTACATCAACCACCTGGATGGGTTGTTGAAAACTCTCGATCTCCATATCGTCGCCGAAAATACTGGTCAGGTTGGATTTCCGCTTAAGCGCTTCCTCCACCCGGACTTCGGATTCAAACCGGTAGATATCATCCTTTCCGTGGCCGCCGGGGCGATTGGAGGTCAGGAACCCTCGGGTCCCATTCTCATCGACCATGATCCCGATATCGTCATATTCAGAATTAAAGGGTTCTCCCATATCGATGGCTACGGGTTCTGTCAACGCGAGATCGGCAAAATACAGGTCGTATCCGCCAAGCCCACCCCATCCGTCGGAACTGAAAAACAGGGCCCCGTTGGAGTGAATGAAGGGAAAAGCTTCTTTTCCAGAGGTATTGATGCCCGGCCCCAGGTTTTTGGGCTTGGACCAGCCGTCACCCGAACGTTCGACCACATAAAGGTCATAAGAACCGTATCCGCCCGGCATATCAGAGGAGAAGTAGAGGAATTGTTCGTCCGGCGAAAGGCTCGGGTGAATGCAATTGTATCGATTGCTATTGAATGGAAGCTCTTCTACCTCGTGCCAGTCGCGCACGGTTCGCTTGGCCATATAGATTTTCAGGCCTACCTCGGATTGGTTGTAACTGGCAAACTTGTTTTTTCCATTTGACTTGGAATCATAGCCTTCGGTGTCTTCTCCTGAACTCTTGGCTTTGGTCGCACCCGAGACGTTGGTGCGGGTGAAAAAGATGGTTTGGAAGTCGGAATCGAAGGTAATCGGCCCCTCGTGATGCTCGGAGTTGATCTCGAGAGAAAAAGGCATGGGTTTTTTGGGAAAGCCATTCCCATCCAGGTCTGCGTAGTACAGATCGAAAAAAGTCTCCCCCAGGTTCTTATCGCGGGGACCGTGTTTTCGCCTGCTACTGACAAAAACGATCCCGGCATCGAAAAAGCAAGGGCTGAAATCGTAGGCTTCGGTATTTACCTCAACGGCATTCACTACTTGCACATTTCCGCTGAGTCTGGTGGTGGAGGCCGTGGCTTGGGTAGCTTCCGAACCTCCCCTGTTGCGTTGAGCTTCCGCAGAAGTGGCTAACAACAAAAAGACGCCGATAAAGTAAAACAAAGTCTTCATAGCTGGATTTTTGAGTCTATGGGTTTCCCTTAATATCCGAGATTATGATCAAAAAAACCGGGGATTAAGAAATTCTTCACCTTCCGTTGCTTTTCCGAACATAACCCTGACTACTCCTTCCAGGGAACCACTGTGCTGGTCGCTGAGTTCACTCAAACCATAACCATAAGTGATCCCGAAAAAGAGGTTTGGTGTTATGTCCAGACCGCCCAGCAGCGCAATGGATTCCCCGATGCCGCTGATCCGGGAGCCACCCAGCCGGTAGGATACACCGGCCATAAAACGCTTGACGAACATAAAGTTAACGTTAAAGTCGCCATCAAATGGTGTATTGGCTGTAAAACGAAGAATAGCCTGGGGTTGCATCACAACGCTTTCGCCCAAGTCGAAGCTCGCCCCCAGAATACCGTAGTAATGGATCACTTCGCGGGACAGGGGTGTATCCGAATCTGAGAGATCGATCGAATTCTCGAGTATGCGCGGCACGGAAAAGCCCACATAAAACCGGTCCGTATCGTAATAAATACCTGCTCCGAAATTGGGTATGTACTTGCTCTGCATACCCGGAGGTATGGCATTGTCACCATCGATGGGCTGGTTGCCCTGGACCTGGGAAAAGTCCACCCGGAGGAACCGTATCGATCCCTGAAGGCCGATACCCAGATAACCCCGGCCCAATGGGATGCGGTAGGCATAGCTGAGCTCGCCGGTATAATTGACCGAGGGGCCGATCTCATTCCGAACGACTCCGCCTCCGATACCGATCCGCTGATTGGCGAGCGGCATGTTGAAGGTTATGACCTGCGAATTGGGAGCTCCTTCTAGGCCGAGCCATTGGCCTTTTCCAACGAAGGTCAATTCCGCCCGGCCAGGTGCTCCGGCATATGCGGGATTAATATGCACCTTATTGTACATGAAGGTAGTATACACCTCTTCCTGCTGAGCGTAGGAAGCCAATGCAAACACCATCAGGAAACTAAGTGTCAACCATTTTTTCATGATCATTGATTATTGGGTATTCGGAGGGATGCCTCTGCGGGCATCCCTCCCGAAAATGTTATCGTGTTACGTAGATATATCCTGAACGGGGAGGCTCATTGGGGTCGCTGAAACTTACCCGGTAGAAATAAACGCCAGCAGGCACCTCGGAGCCTTGATAAATTCCTCTCCAATTGTTCTGGTAATTATCCGAGTTGAAGAGTTCGGATCCCCAGCGGTTGAAGATCACCAGATTTCCGGTCACCCCGGACCCTTCTGCCAGACAGGGAATGATGAAGAAATCATTGACTCCGTCTCCGTTTGGCGTGATGATGCTCGGGACAAAGCAATCGCCCACTTGTACATCTCCCCCGATGTTCACCCGGACCGTCGCTGTCGAGGGGGGGCAATCGAGGCTCTGGATCTGGTAAGTAAACTCATCCTGTCCGACTTGAGATTCGGTATGGATATACAGTATCGTATCGCCAATGACCTCCACCACGCCAAATTCCGGTTCAGTCAGCAGGGTGATCGTGGCTCCCTCTTCGGGGAAGGAGTCGTTGACCAAGGGGGTGATGAACACCCCACGGAGGAAATCAACCTCTACAGTATCGTCAGTCGCTTGTGGACTTTGCCGCATATCCACCACTACGGTATCGCGGGAAATCGGTCCGCAATTGCCATTATCCAACTCCCAGATCAGGACGTTGTTGCCCAACTCCAGATTGAAGACCGTACTTTTCGGATCGGTCACATTCGAGAATCGGATGTTGGAATTGGGGGACAACCACCTTCCTCGGCTACCTCCTTGCGGCTCTACCGCGTTCAGTTGAGCGGAGCGATCCGGCGAGCAAGCATCGAAATTGGCCCCCGCAAAGGGAGCGTTGTCATAAACCGTCAGCAGAACTTCGTCTTGCCGCAAACCGCATGCTGTCTCCAGGTTAAAAGTAAATTGGTAGACGTTCCCGGGTTGGAGGCCTTCTACCGGGGTACCGGGTTCGTTCACATCTATCAGGCGGACTCCCAGTTCCTGCTGCGTAGGGGGCTGGGTCCAGAAAGGAGTGCCTTCTTCGGGAAGCTCTGCATTCAAAGCAGCTGCTTCGTCGGCACAGAAGAACAGATCCTGCCCGGCGTCCAGCGGTATATTGGCGTTCACCGTGATGTTCACATCTTGCTGGTCGTAATTGGTACAAGCTCCATTGGTCAAGGACCAGCGGAAGGTGTAGGTCTTACCGGGCAATAAGCCGCTTAGGGAAGTCCTCGCATTGCCTGGATCTGTGATGTTCACCTCCGGATTGAGCAAGGGCTCCAATACGGTCCAGTTTCCGGTTCCGATGGTCGGCTGGTCGCCATTCAGCCGGACCAACTCGCCCTCGCAGAAAGCGGAGTCCAGTCCGGCAAAGGCTTCTTGATCAGGCACCGTATTCACCGTCACCTGTACCACTTCCGGCTGGCTTACGCAGCCGTTGGCCAGGGTGAAGAGCGTGAAATCATAAGTACCCTCCATGTTCGGCAATCGACTGGTGAGAACCGTGTCTCTCAGTTGAGTGGTCGTATCCAGGATTCCCGCAGGCCCGTCCCAAACGTAGGTAGCGCCCGGGATGGCTGTAAAGGAATCCACGCTCAAGACCAGCACTTTATTGGACTTGGGAACGCAGATCGGCCCGTTGGCGGAAATCTCCGGACTGATCGGAACCTCGAGAATGTCGACAGTCGTTGTGGTTGTCGCCTGACATCCGTTCAGATCTACCGTCAGTTCGTAAGTACCTTCGTTCAACTCCAGGTCGGTAGAAGGAATCACGGCTACACGTTGGGTTGAGCTGAAGCCGGGTCCTTGCCAGTTGTACGTGGCGCCCGGAACTTCGCTTCCGGTAAGGATCAATTCGCTGCCTTCGCAGACCGGCCCGTTATTGATGGCTGTGATCGTAGGCTGCTCGGAAACGAGGATATTAATGGTGCCGGAACGAGGCGACGTACATCCATCGACCGTTACCTCGACCGAGTAAACGCCGCTGTCGTCCAGTGTGGCATTGCTCAGGTTGAGGTTTGGCCCCGTCGTTACGATCGGGCTTCCTCCTCCTCTGGGCGTATACCAGGCATAAGAGATATTCTGTCCGGAGTAGGTGGACTGGGTCTGGAGTTGGATGGTTTCACCCACGCAGAACTGCACATCCGAGCCCGGAGGGGGCAGAGGGATGGCGGGCGCTGCGGGCGCAAAGGTCAAACTTACGACTTCTTCCAACCGGTTGGAACGACATCCGTTGTCATCGGTTACCTGCAAGCTGTACGGACCGCTGGCCAGGATGGTCGCATTCGTGATGGTTGCCACCTCTTCGCTGGAAGAAAAGCCGTTGATGCCTTGCCAATCGTATTGAAAGCCTCCGTCGTCAGGTTCGGAAAGAACGGGTGTCAACGTGACCGTAGCCGGTCCGGGCGAACAGGCCGGCGCGTCAACGACGATGTCCTGGACGCTTACGCCCTCGACCACTGAAACATCAACCGTATTCTGTCCGACGCATCCCTGTGCGGTAATCACCCGAAGGGTATAAGTCCCGGAAAAGGACAACTGAGCATTGGGTATGGTCGGATTCTGCACATCGGGTACGTTTACGCCTCCGGGGCCGGTCCATTCATAGGTCGCTCCGGGCAAAGTGGGCGAGCCCAACAATTCAATGGAAGCGCCTTCGCAAGCCAGGGTGCTCTCCGCATCGGCAATTACGTTGGGATTCTGAGCTACCGAGATGGCAATGGGATCGGATTCTTCGGATATACACTGCCCTTCGCGCACCGTTACCCTCCAGTTGCCGCTTTCGTCAAGATCCGCACCTCCCAGGTCGAGGGTATTGTTGGCCCCGGTGGAGATATCGTTCAGCTGTGGAGAGATCCAGATGTATTCATCGGCTCCAATGGCTCCAACGGCTCGCAGAGACAGAGGCGTTCCCTGACAGACGGCGGGGCTCGGGTCGGCTGCGATCTCAGGCTTGCCCGGTCTGCTGAGCAGATTTACCTGAACCGGAGCGGGTGCCGAGCTGCAACCATTGTTGATCACCACCAGTTCATACGTCCCATCCGTTTGACCGCTGGCCACGATGCCTTGCGGGTTGGCCAGGGTGGAATTGAACCCGTTGGGGCCGGTCCATTGGTAAGAAACGCCTGTCTGAGTAGTACCCAGGTTGAAGGTAGATCCTTCGCAGACTTCGATGAGCGTCTCATTGGGCTGCGCTACCGGCACCGGGCTTACGGTAACGGTGAATATCGGAGAAGGCTCAGTGGTACACAAAGGCGTTTCAACGACCAGGAAAAAATTATAGCTGCCGGGAGTATATCCTCCTCCCAGATCAACCCTGGGGAGGGATCCTCTCTGGAGCTCGATTTCATTTCCGCTTCCGGGAATACCTACGTACCAGATGAAATCCCGATTCGGACCGGGTATGACACTGGTGGTAAGGCTGATCGTCTCTCCCTCACAGTAATTTGTTTTACCCTGCTCGGAAATGACATCGGGTGTGAGGTCATCCACGGTTACCTGCACCACTTCCGTGTCCGAGCATCCGGTTTGATCTCCGAAGATCTGCACGGTGTAGGTTCCTGAATTGGCCTGGGTAGGATTGACAATGATCGGGTTGCGAAGGTCGGAACTGAACTCGTTCGGGCCTGTCCAGGCATATGTGAAATCCAGGGTGTTGCCGTTGAAATTCTCCGGCGGATTGGCAAAAAGGTAAAGCGTATCGTTGCTACATACCGGCAGGCTGAAGGTCGGTTCCCATTCGGCTTGCACCAGGCGAACATTCACGTCCACATCGTCTGTGAGGCCGGCTTCGTCTTGCACCGTCAGGGTGACGATGATGGACTTATCGCCACCGGCTACATCTGAACAATTGACCTGAGAAGGACTGACGGAGAGGATCAGGTCGCCCTGGGCGGTACAATTATCAAAAGAACCACCGTCGAAATCCGTGGGATCCAACACGAGGATTTGTTGTCCCGGGTTGACCACTACTTCTACTTCGCCACCCTGGCCGATCGCTGTGGGTGCGGTGTTGTCCGTCAGCGTGACGTCGTATGAGCAGGTAGCCGTCAAGCCGGCTGCATCCGTGATGGTATAGGAAATCGTCGTAACCCCTTCTTCCAGGTCTTCCATCGGGTCGAAATCCGGACCTTCGAATTGACCGGTAAAGGTTGTAGCGCCGGTGCCCTCGTATGTGGGCGCCCAGTTGGTATAGGTCAGATTAACGGCGAAGAAACTGCTGCTATCGATGAAAATTCCGCCACCGATAGGAATGGTATCGCTACAGATATTGGTCCCATCCGAAACAAGCGGAGCGGTCTGCCTGACGGTCACCCTAATGGTACCGCTATTGGCAGCAGCCAAGCTATTGTACTGATCCCGGGTTAGGGAAACCGTTGCCGTGTGCTGGTTCAGGCAGTCGTCTGTCAGCAGTCCGGAAAGAGAAAGCGGTCCAACGGTTGGCACACCGGAAGCTGAAACCATAACTTCATAATCCTGGCTGTCGAAATTCCCACGGTGTATGATCTGTAAATCGACAGCATCCAGCGCATTGGGTACCAGACCCGTAAAAATATAGGAGGAGCTATCGACGCTCTTGTAATTTCCGTTATCGACGTCGAAGAGGAATTCCAGGAAAGCAGCGCCTGAATCCAGGGTCATGCCATCATTTCCTACCGAGGGTTGGAGCTGATTAAAGGTTTGATTGGAGGGGCAGTTGTCCGAAGCCTGAAGCGGCAGCGGCAACTGGAAACCCTCAAAAATGCAGTTGTCATCCAGGGTCAGCTGAAGGCTGGAATCAGGAGGACAGATCAATTGAGGCTGCTCCGTATCCTCGATCGTAATGGTAAAGGAGTAAGGATCGGAAACGTTTCCGGCACAATCGGTCAGAAAGTATTCGAAGACATTATCGCCTTTGTCCAGTTCTAATGGCGTACTGCTAATGCCGGCGATAGGAATTTGAATCCGTGGCCCGCTATTCAGTGCATATTCGAACCTCAGATCTGTATTGGCCTGGTTGACGATGTTCAGTTCCGCTGCGATAGAGCTGGTTCCGCAAACGTTGTTGATCTCCGAATTGAAGATGTTATCCGGATCGATTTGCGGCTCAAAATATAAGGTGATGAACTGATCAGGTGCCTGGCTGGCCCAAAGATTGAACAAATTGGCCGGGATGGGAACCTGGCCCGTCACATTACCGCATTCGGTGGGTGTGTTCAAGGTTACACCCAGCAGGGTTGTCTGATCTTGCCCCAGAATATTGAACTTCTCAAACGGATCATCTGCATCCATGTTCTGCAACTCATAGTTGAGGAAAACAGATTCTGCGTTGATCGGCTGAGTGAGGGTAGTGAGGTCAAAAGTGATCACGACGGTATTGACCGGATTAAATCCAGCTCCCGGACCGGTCACATTAACCGTTTCTGCAACAGTGATATTTTCAAACCCTATGGCACAATTTTCTTGTATTTGGGGTAAAGGCAAGAACACATCCCGGACGCATTCGGCGGGGTCCGTAGAAAGGGTTTGGTCAAAAGAACTAGCCGGGGTCAGAAACTCAGGCTTTTCGTTATCGACCACCAGGAATGTGGCCGTGGCGGTATCCCGGTTATCGCAGCTGTCGATGGCGATAAACCAGACCGTGGCACTATCGATGACGTTGTTGGGAGAGGGACACACCCGGGTGAGAACAGGACTTCCTCCTCCAAAATTTTGCCTTTCGATGATCACGTCCGAGGTACAGTTGTCTGAAGCATCCGCATTCCCATTGGCGTTCAACCAGGTTTGAAATTCGTCGTTGATGTCGGTACCATCTACACAAGATATGGTGACATTGGAAGGAGCCGTATCAAATGTCGGAGCTATGGTATCAATGCTGATAACCCTCTGGGTATCCTTGGCTTCATTTCCGCAAGCATCAACAACCGTCCAGACAACCCGGAAAGTATCCTGATTCGGACAATTCGCTGCTTCTCCTCCTACCAGGACAAGGGGCAGGGTCAGGTAGTCTGCGGCCGGATCGGCAGCATCCACAATATTGGTGGGTACGCCTGAATTGTTAAAGTTGGCGGCGACCTGATCACAATCGATCACGGTATCCATAGGGAAGGTGGCCGTGGGTGGGGTGGTATCAATGACGATCACCCTTTGCAAGAAGGAAGCCTGGTTGCCGCAACTATCCTCCAGGATCCATTCCCGGGTGAATTCAAAGCTTTGATCGCAAGCCCCCGGGATCGGAGTGTCGATGGAATCCGTCAAGAAGGGGGCAGAACCGGAATTATCCGTGAAGATGGTCGGCCGGTATTTCGTCAGGGTGTCCGGGACGCTTATTCCTAAGGTATTGGCCTGGTTGTCGAAGACGATGGTGTCGATCATCGCCGTTTCGGCTGCATCAAACTCCGGGGCCGTGGTATCGACCACGGTGATGACCAGGGAATCTATGCCTACATTTCCGCAGGAGTCAACCGCGGACCAGCGCCGGGTGATGGTGTAGCTGAATCGATCGCACCCGGTTCCCTGTGTGACTTTTGGATCGGGGTTGTTGATGGGTCCCACTACGGGGCCGCTACAGTCGTCCAGGGCTGTGATCCCGGTGGTGCCGGGAATGGAGCCGGCGTCCTGGATATTATAGGTGGTATCATTGGGAATACCTGAAATGACAGGACCTACCGCGTCTACCACTACGAAAGTATAAGTGGTGTCGCCCAGGTTGACCCCGCAGGTATCTGTGATTTCCCAGGTGACGGATATACTGTAGCAGTAGGGATTGGTGGTACTGTTGATCCCGTTCGTTACGGTAGTGAGAACCGGCGAGGGCGTGACCGTGGCGTCCGGACAAAAGCCCGGAACGAGGACAGCTTCGAGCGCCGCACTGGTCGTAGCGTACCAGTCGGTGATTTTGGACTCGAGATCGTTGCGTATTTGGTCGCCATCTGCCCCGACCAATTGATCGCAGGTGATGGTATCCGACAAGGTGGTGGGGAATGATTGCCCACTTGCCAGGTTGACCGAGGACATGAACAGGATGAAGGCCCCCAACATTTTAAAGGTGGCGGCTGTTCTCCCTAACTTGGAAATTAGCTTTGCGTAATTCTCTTGCATGCTTTTCAAGGGTTTGAAATGGACAAGGTATCCTCGCCCTAAGCAGGTTGGGATATTGGATTACTCGGACTTATGAGAAAATGGGCTGTGGGCGTCGACTCAGCTTCGTTGTGACGACAACGAACGCGAAGATAAGAGACAGGAACGACAAACGCTCCTGGGGGGGTGGCTCGGAATTTCATGGGACTATTTTAATTTTTGGAACGGATGAGGGTATATGTCCATACACTTTTCTCCGTACTTGGACGCAAAATATTAAATAATCCCCTTCCTTTCCTAATACCCCTAACCACATTTTTCTGCCAAACTGCTTCTAAAACAGCTTGTATTAAGTTTTTCAAAAAATACTTTGAGGTCTTGGGGGAAGAAAATCACTCTTCTTCTTCGGACCTTTTTTTGCGCTCCCGAAGCTTTTTATCATCCACTTTCTCGTTGAGAAAACGGTTGAGTTTGTCCACCTCAAAAGATTTGGTTATCTCCCCGAATTCGTTGATGCGAATGGAGAAACCTTCCAGGTCTTCGTGGACTTGCTTTTCTTTCTTTTTGTCACTCATGGTCTTTTTTTTCAGCCAGGGCAGTGAAGATTCCCGGAGCAGCCCGAAGCCGAGCCAGCGATTTTTCTTTGCCCAAGAAAGCGATCATCTCAGAAATTCCCGGTCCTTTCAGCGTTCCCGAAAGGGCCAGCCTCAGAAAAGGGAAAAGTGCGCCCGGCTGGATGGCCTTTGCCTGCATGTATTGTTGGGTCGCTGTTCCGATTTTATCGGGTTCAAAAGGTTCAACCTCCTGCAGCGTATCCGCGAAGCCCTCGATCAAAGCGGCCGACTCGGGCTTCCATCTTTTGCGGATGGATTTTTCGTCATAGGACTCGACCGGTTTCCAAAGATAGTAGCCTTGCTCCCAAAAATCGGGCAACAGGGTGACCCTTTCCTTGAACAAATGGCCAAAAGCCGCCAGCCTTTCAGCATCGGCCCTTACTCCCTTTTCTTCCAACACGGGTTTTAGCCAGGCAGCGATCTGGCGGTCACTCGCATGCTGGATGTATTGCTGATTGAACCATTTGGCCTTATCGTAGTCAAACCGGGCCCCAGACTTCCCGATCTTGTCCAGGGAAAAGGCCTCACTCAACTCTTCCAGGGAAAAGATCTCCTGCTCCGTGCCCGGATTCCAGCCCAGGAAGGCGAGGAAATTGATGACCGCCTCGGGTACGAATCCATATTCCCGGAAACCCAAAAAGGAATCTTCTTCCGATTCAGCTTCCCAGGCGAGAGGAAAAACAGGCATGCCGAACTTTTTCCCGTGTCGCTTGCTGAGTTTTCCCTTGCCGGTCGGTGCCAGGATCAGGGGCAAGTGGGCAAATTGCGGAGGCTCCCAGCCCAGGGCCTGGTAAAGCAGAATATGATGCGCCGTACTGGGAAGCCATTCTTCGCCCCGGATTACATGGCTGATCTCCATCCGGTGATCATCGACGATGTTGGCCATGTGATAGGTAGGCATCCCGTCTTCCTTGATCAGGACTTTATCATCCAGTTCGGCGCCCGAAAAAGCGACCTGCCCGCGAACGATGTCGGTAAAGGTGATCTGCTCGGTTTCCGGCACCCGAAGCCGTATCACATGAGGCAGTCCGGCCTCCAGGATCCTGCGGGTTTCGGATTCCGGCAGGGTCAGGCTGTTGCGCATTTGCAGCCGGGCACGGTGATCGTACTTCCAGGCATGCTCGCCGGCGGCTTTGGCTTCTTCTCTTTTCCGGTCAAGTTCCTCCGGGCTATCGAAGGCGTAGTAGGCAGTGCCCTGCTCTACCATTTGCTCGGCATATTGCCGGTAGATCGCTTGCCGCTCGGATTGGCGATAGGGGCCGAATTTACCCGCTGTCCCCGGTTGCTCGTCAGGCTCGATGCCCAACCACCGCAGGGATTCGCTGATGTAGGCTTCAGCCCCGGGTACAAAACGCTTCTGATCCGTATCCTCAAGACGCAATACAAAGGCGCCTTCTTCCTTGCGAGCAAACAAATAATTGTACAGCGCTGTCCGTACGCCACCGATGTGCAGGGCCCCGGTAGGACTGGGTGCAAACCGAACCCGAACGGATTTTGAACTCATATTAAAAATCTTTTTTTGCCAGAATGTTGATCCGGGCAGCGAAATGGGGTTTCCGGGCGTTGTTTCAGTTAGATGAACAACCCTCTCGTTCCGCCTCGGCAGGCCAAAAGTATCACATTCCTTACACAAATGAAGGGATGTACCTTCAGCTTCTGTCCGAGGCAGTTCCCCAAAAAACCTCTTCATGTATCTTGTCAAGACGCCCCAGGTATTGCAAAAGCTGTTCCCCCAGTTTACCTGGCATATCCCTAGCACGGAAAAAGTCCTTTACCTCACTTTTGACGACGGCCCCATCCCCGAAGTCACTCCTTGGGTATTGGAGCAACTTCGCTCCCATCAGGCTCAGGCCACTTTTTTCTGTGTGGGCCACAACATCGAGAAGCATCCGGCTGTCTTCGAAGCGGTTCGCTCGGATGGGCACGCCATCGGCACCCACACCTTCCACCATCTGAACGGATGGAATACGGATAATACGACCTACCTGCTCAACGTACGCCGCGGGGCCCAAATGACCGGTTCTGCCCTGTTTCGCCCTCCCTATGGTCGCCTCAGGCGTAGCCAGACCCAGTTCCTGCAGCGGCACTACCGGATCGTCATGTGGGATGTGCTCAGCGGGGATTTTGACTCAGGGCTCTCTCCCGAAGCCTGCTATCAGAATGTAGTCCGGTCAGCCCGGCCGGGATCCATCGTCGTTTTTCACGACAGCCTGAAAGCACGGGAACGGCTGGAATACGCCCTGCCCAAGGTCCTGGAACATTTCAGCCGGGAAGGATACCGCTTTGGCAAACTGGAAGATGCCTTCTTTCAGGAAAAGCAGCTTCGTACGGCTTGACCGATTTTGGCCCCCCCAACCAGGTTCTTTCGAATCCCTTCGGGCTGGCTGAACTTTCATTCCTATATTTGGTGTTGTAGAATAGGATTGAAAAAAGGTTATGAAGAATCCGTTTGTTTCTTTTGTAAAATTCTTCTCCGAAAGTGCTTTTTGGGGGAAGATGCGGCGCTATTCCGCCAAAGCCGGGGTGCAGGCCGTTTACAGCGCGCTGCTGCTTTTCTACGCTTACCGCCGCAAGGATACCCCGGCCTGGGCAAAAAATATTGTCCTGGGCGTGTTGGGTTACCTCATCACGCCCATAGATGCCATCCCGGACTTGTCTCCCATATTGGGCTATACCGACGACATCGGCGTGCTCAGCTTCGGATTGGTCACCATCGCCACCTATATAGATGATCAGGTAAAAGAAAAAGCCAGAAAGCAACTGCAGAGCTGGTTTAAACAGTACGATCAGGATGATCTGGCCGAGGTGGACAAAAAACTCTGATCACAACAGAATGCCCAAGGCAAGAAGCTGGGCAAAAAAACCAACCAGATAACCGCCGTAGAGATCTGAATTTTTGTGCTGAAGCAGAATCAACCGAGCCGTCCCGACCAGCCCGGCCAGTACGATGATGGTTAAGAAAAGGGAAAGCACATTTACCTCCCAACTAACCGCATCCAGCCGGATTGAAAAGGTACCATAACTATATTGGGTCATCACGATGGCGAGCATCCCGATCAGCGCTCCCATCCCTACGGTGTGTGCGCTGATCCGGGAAAAGATATTAATGAAAAAGGCCATGAACAGGGCAATCGTACAACCCAGCATAAAGACGGAAAAAACAGTGGGGACCTGGTTATTGGCCAAAACATTCTGATAAAGCCAGAGGTATAAAATCCCTGTAATGATATAGGGGCCGATGCGGTCGGTGCGCTCCCGCAAATCCGGCGTCTTGACGAGCCCGAGTGCCCGCAACATGAAAATGGAAAAGGCAGGAATGAAAAATGTGAAGAGGAAAAACTGAAGGATAAGGACCCGGCTGAACTTACTCCCGATGTGGTTGATGCCGAACAGGTAGGGATTGATCAGCAGCAAAAGCACGAGCATATAGGTGAGAATAAGCAAGGGGTGAAAAGCAAAAGAGACCAGCCTTGCCGCTATTCTTAACATCCTTACTCCTTTTGAAGTGCAAAATTAAGGCTTTTCGGGCGCAAATTCCCCTGCCGGAGTGTAGCTGAAGGCATCCTCCACTTTTTGTAACTTGAGCAAGACGCTCTACATCCTTACCATGCAAGAGTTTTTCCAACTAGTGCTCTTCCAGATCGGGGATTTTGAATTCCGGATGGCCTCCCTCTTACTGTGCGTGGTCGTGGCCGGTTTCTGGGCTTTAATACGATACGTCCTGTTGCGGTTGATCTTCCGGCGTTGGCTGGATGACGAACATTTTGACCGGGACAAGAAAAAAGTGCGCCGGATAACCACCGGGGTCTTTCTGAACCTTTTCCTGCTGGCCCTTATGGCCGGCTCGGACATTCTCATCCCCATCTATGAGGATATCTCGGTCAAGACGCTTTTGCAGGCCATTCTCATCTGGCAACTGGCGCGTTTGCTCGATCTTGCCTTTTCGGTCGTCCTGAAAAGACGCGTTCTGCATCGAGAAGATGAGACTCCAAAAAAGAAAGGAAAGCAGTCCATCCTGGAGGGGGGAACCCGCATTGTGCAGTCGGTGGTCTACATCCTGGCCATAAACTTTCTGCTGCAATATTTTCCCAGTCTGAACATCAACCTCTTCCCGCCGGAGGCCTCTGCCGGGGGGCGGGAGCTGGACCTCCTCATTTCCGATGTTTTCGTTTTCATCCTGATCATATTGTCGGCCCGGCTGATCGTCTGGGTGATCATCCATCTCTTCCTGGATAGCTATTACCAAAACCGGGAGATCGATGCCGGGTCGCGCTTTGCGATCAATCAATTGCTCAAGTATTTCATTTACGTTACCGCGATCATTACCGGCCTTCAGTTCATCGGTTTCAACCTGACCCTGATCTGGGGGGGAGCGGCCGCTCTGCTGGTAGGGGTGGGCCTGGGTCTTCAGCAAACCTTTAATGACCTGTTCTCGGGCATTGTGCTGCTGACCGAACGCTCGGTTCAGGTGGGCGACGTAGTGGACCTGCAAGGCCTCGTAGGCACCGTGAAACGGATCGGCATCCGCACTTCCGAAGTGCTCACCCGAAGCAACATCATCGTAGTAGTGCCCAATTCCAGGTTGATCGTGGAAAACGTAGTCAACTGGAGCCACAACGATAAAAAGGCCCGCTTTCACGTGACTGTCGGCGTGGCTTACGGGTCAGATACCCAATTGGTGAGAGAGCTCCTGCTCAAGGCTGCCCGATCCCATAAATCCATCCTGGGCTACCCGTCCCCCTTCGTTCGCTTCATCGATTTTGGAAATTCCTCCCTGGATTTCGAACTGCATTTCCACTCGCGTGAGTTTATCCGGATCGAGGACGTAAAAAGCGATCTTCGATTCGAGATCGATCAATATTTCCGCGACCATAATGTCACCATTCCGTTCCCACAGCAGGATGTCTGGTTTCGCAACCCCATGCCTAAGGCCTTTGCCAACGGTCGGTCGGGGGAGTCCGATAAATCTGCTCCGGAGGCGGAAGGAGATGCACAGCATGAAGATCACCGGCAGGAGGCGGAAGACCTGTGACCCCTTTTTTCTTTACCTAACCCCCACTCAGGCTATCCGGCAGCCTATTCTTACCTTCCCCCCGTTAAGCATTTTTTAATCTTTCTTCATACAACCGCACTATCGCATTTCAAGTCCTTGCAGCTACAAAGGATTACGTACTTTTGATCTCCCGGAAAAACCCATATTCCAATTGTACAGATAGCCGATTGCAGGCAGCTGGCTGGGCAGAAATGCAGTAGCCTGTCCGGCAGGGTGGATAAAAATGAATTTGGTTTCAAAAACACAACGATATGACGTCCCGACTCTCCCTTGTATTGCTCCTGAGTTCGATCTTCCTGATCAGCACAGCTTCCTTTGGCCAGCGCCTGGCCTATGTGGATGTACAAAAGTTGCTAAACTCCCATGCCGATTACCTGGAGGCACAGGAAGAACTCGACGGGCTGGCTCAACGCTGGCGCCAGGAGATCGCCCAACAGTACGATGCCATCAAAAGTTTGTACAACAAATACCAAGCCGAACAGGTCCTGCTCAGCGATGACGCCCGCAAGCAACGCGAAGACGAGATCATGAACCGGGAAACCGAAGTGCGCGACCTCCAGAAACAACGCTTCGGGCCGGAGGGAGATCTGTTTAAGCGCCGTCAGGAACTGGTCCAGCCCATACAGGATCGCGTATTCCGAGCTATTGAAGAGTATGCTCGTGAGCGGGGCTACGATTTCATCTTTGACAAATCAAGCTCTGCCGCCATGATCTTCTCCAACCCGGAATACGACAAAACCGAGGATATACTCAACAAACTGAAATAATCACAAAAATCACTAGTTTTGCGCCGCCGGAGCTAAACGACTGAGAACCGGCAGCCAACTGTTAACCAGAAAGATCATGAAGAAAATCATCCAGATTGCCGCAGCGGCCACCTTGTTCCTGGGTTTGGCCACCACTTTGTCCGCTCAGAAGGTGGGCTATGTAAACTCGCTCCAGATCCTGTCTGAGATGCCTGAGTACAAGCAGGCCGAAGCCAACATCACAGCCTTGCGCCAGCAGATCGAAAAAAAGG
The DNA here is from genome assembly GCA_964640855.1 of uncultured Saprospiraceae bacterium. GTDB lineage: Bacteria > Bacteroidota > Bacteroidia > Chitinophagales > Saprospiraceae > JAJDFU01. The sequence continues at coordinate 86,545 of CAZXIX010000001.1, read as the reverse complement.
GAAACCAGATGGTTCAGGATCTGCAAAGCGATGCCATGGAGGTAGAACAAAAGGCACAAGCCGGCCAACTATCCCCACTGCAGGAACAGGAAGAAATGAAGCGTCTGCAGGAGGAGCAGGCCAAAATCCAGAAATACCAGCAGGATAGCCAGAAGCAACTGGCCGATCGCCAATCCGAACTCATGGAGCCCCTTTCCAAAAAATTGAACGACGCCATTGCTTCCGTCGCACAGGAAGGCGGGTACACCATGGTCATCGATATACAGGCACTGGTCTATTACGAGCCTTCGGAGGATCTGACCGCCAAGGTCAAGGCCAAACTGGGCATGTAAAAAATCCGAATGGAAGACCTTTCTTCCGAAATGCCGATCGGCATTTTCGATTCCGGCATCGGCGGCCTGACGGTTGCCGATGCCGTGATCAAACTCCTACCCAACGAGCGGATCATCTATTTCGGCGATACCGCTCACCTTCCCTACGGCGATAAATCGGCCGATGCCATCCGCTACTACTGCCTGAAGATCGCCAAGTTTCTGCTTGAGAAAAAATGCAAGATGATCGTGGTGGCCTGCAACTCGGCTTCCTCGATGGGCTACACCGTTTTATTGGAATTCTTTCGCCGGCAAGCCCTGTTCGTCAACGTGGTCGACTCTCTGGTCGAAAGGGCCGCCCGCTTACCCGAAATCCGAAAGGTGGGCATCATCGCCACCAAAGCCACCATTGCATCCGGTATCTATCAACACAAGCTCCACGATCTGCAACCCGGTTGGCAGGTCGGCGCCCTGGCTACCCCATTGCTTGCCCCGATGATCGAAGAAGGTTTCCTTGAAAATGCCGTGAGCGATGCCGTACTGACCACCTACCTCTCGGATCCCGTACTGGAAGACATCGACGTCTTGCTCCTCGCCTGTACGCATTATCCCCTCATTCGCGGCACCATTGCCCGGTGGTTTGGCCGCCCCCTCACCCTCCTGGATAATACCGATGTCGTGGCCGAAGCAGTGAAAGCCAAATTGGAAAAGCAGGGCTTGCTGAATCCGGGGCCTTCCGGAGAACATGAATTTTTCGTGAGCGATTACACCCCCGCCTTTGAGCAGGCAACCCGCCTGTTTTTCGGAGAAAAGGTGAAGCTGGAATACGCCCCCATCTGGTAGGCACCGGCGACTTCCAGTCGCCGAGGGTGGAGTTACCTGCACGCTCCATTGCAACATATCCCGGGAACCTGTTACCTTTAAAAACAGTTTTTATAGAAAAGAAACCGAATGCCGCAATCGATCGTCATAGACATCTTGAACCAAAAAGCCTTCAAACTACTGAAAGACCTGGAGGACCTTGACCTCATTCGCCTGAAGGAGGGACCAGCGCCCCAAACGGACTCCGCGCTCCCGGATTGGGCCTCTGAATTCAAGGGCAAGATGGCCAGGCAGCCGCTGGAAGAAGTAGAACGACAACTCGATGAACTCCGCAAGGAATGGGATTAGCCTATTTATGGGACACCAACACGGTCATCTATTATTTACAGCAACTGTTTCCTCCGAAAGGGGAAGCCTGGATGGATAAAGTCATTTCATCCAATAAACCTGTACTTTCCATTATTACTGAGATCGAACTATTGGGTTGGAAATCTGCTCATCCTGAAGATTTGAGAATTCTAAAAGGATTCGTGGAAAACTCCAGCGTCATTGGTCTGGAACCCAATATAAAAGATAAGACCATCGAAATCCGGCGCCTCCATTCCATTAAGCTGCCCGATGCCGTAATTGCCGCAACAGCGCTGACTCTTGATCTGGAACTGATCACCCGGAATGTCTCGGATTTTGCTGCTATTGCAGGAATTCAACTCAGTGATCCCTTTTCCAGGCTTTAGCCCGAATACCTTCCAGATCCCGGGCATCCTTGCTTTTATTCCCATCGGGAAATTGCTTGAGGAAGCGCTGGTAGGCATAGATCATATCGATCCGGCCCACCTCCTGCCAGGCTTGCTCTTCCTCCGGGTCCCTTGTTTTTTCCGACTGGGGCTTGGGTGGGGGAGTGGAGAGCTTCAGATCCCGTTTCATGCGTTTCAAGCCCTTATCATAATCCCCGGTCATATCCACATACTGCAGGCGGCGGATCCGAAAGGGCAATTCGCAGGGCTTGTGCATGACCGGCAGGATGCGTTTATTTTCCTCCAGGGCAAAGGAAACTTCATCCAACACATTATGCGAGCCAACAGAATCCGGGGAAAGAACGAGGATCAGGCCGGAACTGCTCTTCAAAGCCTTTTCTATGGCCATGTCCCAGCGCTCCCCCATGGGAATGTCCAGCTGGTCGATCCAGACCCGTGCACCTGCTTCCCGGAGGTCTTGGGCCAGACGGGTGGCAAAGACCGTATCCTCCCGTGCGTAGCTAATGAAATAAGTGGTGGTTTCCGGGGCCATGGAGTAGTATTGGGCCTTGGGTAAAAATAGGGACTTTACTTTAGAATGCTTAATCTTGGATATGATGTGATCCTGCACTGGACCGGCGCCTTCCAGTCGCCACAAGGATATCCGCCTGGCGGTTGAAACCGCCAGTACTAAAACACTTTGGAACGAATAATTTGGGAAAGTCCATAATCCGCCGATCCAATTACCCCAACGCAAAGCGCACAAACTTGATCTTCCGCCCATCCGAGAGGTGCATGCGCTCGTAATAGGTCTGGATCTCCAGCTCGGGGAAATCGAGCGGGTCCCGGTAGATATCGTCCTTGTCGTAAATGACGGACACATCCTTTTCCTGTGCCAGTACTTCTTGGGTATAGGCACATAGTTCCGGAGAATCCGTCTTGAGGTTGACCGTGCCGCCGGGGCGGAGGATCTTCCGGTATTCGCCCAGGAAACGGTGCGACGTCAACCGTCGGTTGGCCTTGCTCTGGCGCAAAAAGGGATCCGGGAAGGTGATCCAGATCTCTTCTACTTCCGCCGGGCCAAAAAACTGGGCGATCTGCTCGATCCGGGTCCGGAGGAAAGCCACGTTGCTCAGGTTCTCCTCCAGGGCTTTGGAAGCCCCCTTCCAGATGCGCGCACCCTTGATGTCTACCCCGATGAAGTTGTGCTCCGGAAACATTCGCGCCAGTCCGAGGGAATATTCCCCCCGCCCGCAAGCCAACTCCAGGACGATGGGGTGATCGTTTCCGAATTGCTCAGCCGCCCATTTGCCCCGGCGCTCTACCGGCCGGCCGTGCTCGCCCACCAAAGCCGGAGCTTTGGGGTTGAAGTTCTCCAGCACATTCGGAAAGGCATTCAGTTCGGCAAACTTCTGCAACTTATTCCTTCTGCTCATCGCGTTTCCAGATGGAAAAGCAAAGGTAGGGTTCAGGAGGAAAAGGAGCGTTAAAGATGGCAGGTGGCTGTCAAAATCCCCGCAAATGGACAACCTGGAAACCACCTGAAGGCTACCGGAAAGCACTTAGCCCTCTTCAAATATGCTTTTCGTCGGATACCTTGTTATTTTTACACTTATTTAACTCCCAATTTTTAAATAATTCCCGCGCCTATCTTGTTGTTGAATGTAAATAGGAGTATGACTGCTAAGCAATTGACCCCCTTTCTGTTATTCGTTTTGTGTCCGCTTCTTGGATGGTCGCAACGGATCACGGTATCCGAAGAAGTTGCGCTCAAGAACGACATTGCCTATGAGATCATTGGGGAATACAGCGGGCGAATTCTGCTGTTTCGCGATCGCAACAATTCCTTCGAAGTTTACGGTTTCAACGATCGCATGCACCAGATCTGGGAAAAAGAGCTTACCGTCAAAGAACGCAACCCCAAATTGCTGGACGTTGCCCCCGGAAAAGAGGACTTCATCGTAGTCTACGAATACCGCCGAGACGGGAGGCAGATCGTACAGGCCAATAAATACAACCCCGCCGCTGACCGAACGGATACGCTCGTCATCGGCGATGTGGGTTCTTCCTTTGGCGGCCCCGCCATCGACATGGTTTACAGCGAAGATGAGCGAAAGCTTTTGCTTTTTTACTCGGATGAGCCGGACCGGGTGCAGCTCATACTGGCTGATCTGGACAGCATGAAGATCATGTGGGAGGGACTGCTCCAGCCGCCGGAAATGAATTTCGACCGGGATTTCATGCAAGCCGTCATTTCCGACAAAGGCGAACTCTATTTCATTCTGAATAAAAATAATTTCCGCTCCCGCCGCAAGGAACACAAACTGAATATTTGGGTGCTGGGTCGTGGGGATATAGGCCCCACACCCGTGTCTGTCAATCTGGGCGACCGGGTCACCTTCGACGCCTTTTTCAGTTACGACAATCTCAATGAGCAGATCATCGGGGTGGGTCTCTGGTCGGAAAACAATTCCGAAAAGGCAATGGGCTACTACTATTTGCGTTTCCAGCCTACCCAGGCCGACAAAATGGTCTTGCGCTACAATCCGTTTCCCAAAAACTTCCTCGACGCCTTCCATGGCAAGGAAGTCAAAGCCAGCAAAGGCATCAGCGAAGCTTCTCTGCAGGAAGTGGTTCTTCGGCGAGACGGAGGGATCATCCTCATCGGCGAACAGAACCGGATATTCCAACGCTTCTCCGGTACTCCCAGCCGCTTTACCTACAACAACTACGCCCGCTCCAGTACCGACTACTATTTTGAAGATCTTTTTACCATGTCCATTCATCCCGACGGGCAGCTGCACTGGAGCAATGTCTTGCCGAAAAAGCAGTATTCCCAAAACGATTTCGGGATGTTCTCTTCCTTTTTTCTGTTTAAGACCCCGAGTAGCTTGCGCCTGATCCTCAACGATGAGATCAAGTGGGAAAATACCGTCAGCGAATACGTCATGACCGGTTCCGGACGGACCGACCGGAACAGCTTGTTCAGCACCAAAAACCTGGATATGAAACTCCGGTTTCGCGATGCGGTGCAGGTGAATGCCAACGAACTGCTCATTCCCAGCGAACGTCGGAACAAGCTGAAGATCGTTCGATTGGAGTTTGAGTGATTTCGGCATGCCGGATCATCCCTTCATCCTGGCGCGAAAAATGCTATAATCAGGTAAGGCGCCCTGCCGATACGGAGTCCCTGTGGTATCAAAACATCCTTATCTTCGCCGCTGAAAGAAAACAGCAGCATGGAATCCCTTAAGAATAAGATTGAGCAGGCATGGGAAGATCGGACTTTGCTCCGGGAAGCCGAAACCCGGCAAGCAGTCGGAGAGGTTCTGGAGGCTCTGGATCAGGGGCGCCTTCGGGTGGCCGAACCGAATTCGGAAGGCGGATGGCTGGTCAATGAATGGGTCAAGAAAGCCGTCGTCCTGTATTTCCCCATCCAGGAAATGAAAACCCAGGAGGTGGGCCCCTTTGAATTTCACGACAAAATTCCCCTCAAAAAAGGATATGCCGACATGGGCGTTCGGGTGGTGCCGCATGCGATCGCACGCTACGGGTCCTTTCTGGAAAAAGGGGTGATCATGATGCCCAGCTATGTGAACATAGGTGCCTGGGTAGGCTCGGGTTCGATGGTCGATACCTGGGCCACGGTAGGTTCCTGCGCTCAGATCGGCCGAAGAGTTCACCTGAGCGGGGGCGTAGGCATCGGTGGCGTTTTGGAACCCCCGCAAGCCGCGCCAACCATCATTGAAGACGATTGCTTCATCGGTTCCCGAAGCATTGTGGTGGAAGGGGTCCACATCGAGCGGGAGGCCGTCCTCGGAGCCAATGTCGTATTGACGCAGAGCACGCGAATCATAGATGTGACCGGCCGGGAACCCGTCGTATATCGGGGGCGCGTCCCCGCTCGCTCGGTCGTGATCCCGGGAAGTTACACCAAGTCCTTCCCGGCCGGGGATTACCAGGTCGCTTGTGCTTTGATCATCGGAAAACGAAAGGAAAGTACCGATAAGAAGGTCTCCCTCAATCAGGCTCTGCGCGATTACCATGTTTCGGCTTAAATTCTGGAAAAAGAAAAAACAAGCAGACCCCGGCATGAAGTACCTGATCGTCGGCTTGGGGAATATCGGACCCGAATACGCAGAAACGCGCCACAACATCGGCTTCAAGGTAGTCGAAGGCCTGGCTCGGCAGGCCGAAGCCGAATTTAAACCCGAAACCCTGGGTGACATCGCTGAGATCCGGCATAGGGGCAGGACGCTCATCCTGCTCAAACCCTCGACCTACATGAATCGAAGCGGGAAAGCGGTCCGTCATTGGCTCACCAAAAAGAAGATCCCCCAGGATCGCCTCCTGGTGGTGGTCGATGAGATCAACCTCCCTTTCGGAACCCTCCGCCTTCGGGGCAAAGGCAGCGCAGGCGGTCACAACGGACTCAAAGACATCGAGCAGATGATCGGATCGAACTATGCACGCCTACGGATGGGCATCGGCAACGATTTCGGCCGAGGAAAGCAGGTCGATTACGTCCTGGGAGAATGGGGCGAGGAAGAGCAGGAACAGCTCCCGGACTTGGTTGAGCGCGCCGCTGAAGCGATCAAAAGCTTTGTAGCCATCGGCCTGGCCCACACGATGAATCAATTCAACGGCTAAGAAGAGCATGGATCCTTTGCTGCCAAAGGGGCTCCCCCGCCCCGGCTGATTTTCGAACCGGATTTCTGGAGAGCCCTTTCAATGCCTGGAAGGCCTGGTCGACCCGCAGCTCTCTCTGGCTTTGCACCCGCACCCCCACGCGGGCAGCCCCGTTCTGAGCCAGGTATTCCTGCTCCGTCTGGCCCGGAGTGGGCACCAGCAAACAAGGGATGGAAAAGTTTTCCAGGTCCATCAGGGTAGAATAGCCCGGTCGGGCAATGATCATTTCAGCTCCTTGCAGATGTGCAGCTATTTGGGTGGCGGTCATCCAGTTGGCGGTTACCAGGCTCCCCTCCCGGTGTATGTCCTGCGCCTTTTCCGGCTGACCTCGAATGATCAAAGCCGGATCACGAAAATCCCTCAGTTGAGTTTCCAATTTCTTTTCCAGGTAGGTCCGCTGGGGTTCCGGGCCCGACAATAGGGCTACTATTCGAAAAGCGGGATTAGGCTCGGAGCGGGGCAGCGATGACAAAGGGCCGATGTAATGTACCGAGTTTAACCGGAGGGGGGGAGGGTGCCCGAGCCATCCGCTTAGATTGGGTTCGTCGGGGAAATCCGGTACCCAGCAGTCCGAAAATTCCTTTATCCATCCATATTGCCAGTTGGAAGCTATCCTATGGGCAAGGGGCAATCGACCCGGGGCTATGTTCAGATGGTGGCTGAGGTAAGCGGAAGGGATCCCGGGAAGGCGTGCACCAAAGCGGCAATCGGAAAGCAAAAGGACGGGTTGGTGTTGGATGGCCCAGGATCGAATCCGTTTTTTCTCCCCTCGGATGGCTTTCCACAATCCCGGTCCGTTCATCAGCATATTCAACTCGATGCTGGAGGAAGGATACCGGATGCGGTAGGGGGGTAGCTCGAGGGTCGGCCAACCGGGGAATCTTCTTCGAAGCCAGTGCAGAGCCTGGCCGGAAGAAGCCAAATGAAGGTCAAACCCTTGCCCCAGCAACCATTCCATGATCACTGCGGATCGGGTGGCATGCCCGAGCCCCCAATCCGCGACGGCAAATAGAACTTTAGGCGGAGGCTTCCCGGTCAAGGTTTGGATACCTATTTTTGAAGTATGAAACGATATACTCTACTTCTGGGATTTTGGATTTTGATCTTGTTGGTCAGCGCCTGTCGGGCAGCTAACTGCGGATGCCCCATGCACTAGCGTCGTTCGTCTACAGGCGGATCTCGTCGTCGTTCTCATCGAAAAACCGAAAATCGGTCAGGTTGATGTTGGAATCCGGGATCAATTGGATCCATTTGTAGAAACGCTGGTACCACTTCATGCGCATGCTGGGAAATCCTTTGCGCAGGTAAGATTCTACGAAGGGATGCACCCGCAATTTTAGTTTGGACTTGGGGCGCGACTGCAAGATGAAGTTCAGATCCCGCTCAATGTTGTCTACCACCAGTATGGAAGCCTTGGCCTTGCCGGTACCCTGGCAGGTGGGACAAACTTCATCCGTCACTTTTTTGACGGACGGACGCACACGCTGCCGGGTAATCTGCATCAGCCCGAATTTGCTGAGGGGGAGAACGGTGTGTTGGGCCCTGTCTTTTTTCATGGCATCCTTGACGGCTTTCACCACCATACGCTTGTGTTCGGGCTTTCTCATATCGATGAAATCGATGATGACGATCCCTCCCAGGTCCCGGAGGCGGAGCAGGCGGGCAATCTCTTCTGCAGCCTCCAGGTTTACCTTCAGAGCTGCCTCGGCCTGAGACGAAGCCCCGCTGCCGACTTTGTGGCCGCTGTTCACGTCCACCACGATCATGGCCTCCGTCTGTTCGATCACCAGATAGGCTCCGCTGCTCATGGTCACCGTCTTGCTGAAGGAAGACTTGATCTGTTTGCCCACACCATATGCGTCAAAAATGGGCTTGCTCCCCTTGTGGAGTACCAGGTTCTTGACGTGATCCGGGGAAATCTGACTCAGGTAGGTTTTGATGTGCTGGTGCAGGTCCTTATCGTTAACCACGATCCGGTTGAAGGAATCGTTGAGCAGATCACGCAGAATGCTGGATGTTTTGTCCAACTCGCTCAACAATTTGGCCGGCGGCTTCTCGGTCTGCATTTGCTTAAAAATGCTTTCCCATTTGCTGACGAGCGTGCTCAGCTCTTCATGCAGGTCGGCTACGCGCTTGCCTTCAGAGGCGGTCCGAACGATCACCCCGAAATGCTTGGGGCGAATACTTTCTACCAGCACTTGCAACCGTTTCCGCTCCTCCGGATTCGCAATCTTTTTGGATACCGCAACCACATCATTGAAGGGCGTAATCACCAGATACCGTCCCGGCAAGGTAATTTCGCAGCTCAGACGAGGCCCTTTGGTAGAAATGGGCTCCTTTTGGATCTGGACCAATAAAGGTTGGCGACGCTTGAGCACATCTTCGATCTTTCCGTTTTTAGGGATATCGGGTTCGATCTTGAAGTGGTCAAGAAGGTGGGTTTGAGAACCACCGGATACCGCACTATTGGTAAACTTGGCCAGGGAATTCAGCTTAGGACTGAGGTCCGTATAATGCAGGAAGGCGTCTTTCTTGTGTCCGATGTCTACAAATGCAGCTCTCAGGCCGGGCATGAGCTTCTTGATCCGACCCAGAAAAATATCGCCTACCGTAAAATTATTATTGGTCTTTTGCGTATGCAATTCGACCAGCTTGCCTCCCTCCAGCAGTGCCAGTTCGACCTCTGCCGGTGAAGACTTAATGATTAAATCCTTATCCACCGATGTATTTCTTTGGCATGGCAGACTGCCGGATTCCCAGGAGTATGGATGTCAGTCAGAAAAACAGGCTAACAGGAAGTGAATCGGTTTGATCGGGACGTATCGGGGTATTCCAGGTACCAAATTATGTTTAGGTTTTCGCCAAACTATAGTCTTTTTCACCTGGAAACAAAATTGGTTCTTTCGGTAAATGACCTCGGGAAGTTAGTTGGTCTCCACCTCCGGAAGGATTTATCACTGGAACGCCTTTCTATCAAAAAATTCTGAAAAGAAGTACCGTCACTCAAAAGGAATGTAGGGAAACTCCTTGCTCGGAGTTTCCCTTCCCAAGTTTTTTCAAAAATGGAATCCCGAAATGGGATGACTGGTAAAGCCGATTCGATTCCTTGTTCAATATCATCGCAGGAGAAAATCCCGGCAAATGCCACGATGTCCTATTTATTTGTTTTTCTTCTTGTGACGATTCTTACGAAGGCGTTTTTTGCGTTTATGGGTCGCAATCTTGTGCCTTTTCCGTTTTTTTCCACAGGGCATAATGCAATTTCTTTTGATGTTAAGCAATCAGTTTCTTAGGTCTTCGCACCTATCGGCAAAAAGACCGGCTTTATCTTGTCGTCCGCCTGCTTTGTAAGCCTGAGCCAACAGGCAGACGGTCACTGGGTTTTCTGAATCGAGTTCGAAACTGCGCTCCAGTCTTTCGAGAGCGCGTTCGATCTGGCCGGTCTGAATGGCTAACCGACCCAGATTATTCAATACAGGAACATTGTCCGGATAATTTTGGTTGAGTTCCCTCAACATCAGAATCCCCCGCATGGGGTCATCCGAAAGGGGCTGTTCCGTGTAAACGAGTGCCAGATTCAACCGATATGAAACCTCCTCGGGATCCAGCGAAATGGCGTTTTCAAAACAGGTAATCGCATTCTGCCGGCAATACTTCCGCTCTTTTTCCTCTTCCGCCTTTTGCAAGCCGATGGAGAAGGTGCTGCCCGCTATTCCCCAGGCTTCTGCATCCTGCACTTCTTCGGCCACTTGGCGGGCATAATGTCCGGCTATGGCAGGCTTTCCGAACGCATACCATCTGCTCGACAACCCCTTCAACATTTCAACCTTTGCTTCCGGATCCCCTTCGGATTCCGCAAGCCTCTCTTCCAGGACTTCCAACTCCAGGATCTGCCCTTGGGTCAGGTCATTGACGGCATCTCGGATCAACACTTCGGCCGAGGTAGCTTGCATCGCTCCAACAGCCGTTCTGGAACCCGACTCTTGCTCCGGAGGCCGGGTATTCATTCCGAAATAAATCAACAAGAACAGGAGCACCGATCCACCTACGGCCAACCACTGATTTCGGTTCATGAACATTAGGACGTTGTGGAAAGGAAAAGGTACCCGATCAGCCTTCCTGTCCGTTCAAATGCCCATCCACATTTGTTTTTACCTGCTCAACGAAAATCTTGGCAGGTTTGAAAGCGGGGATATAGTGCTCGGGAATCTCAATGGCTACATTCTTCTTGATATGGCGACCTACCTTTTTAGCCCTTTTCTTGATAATGAAGCTTCCAAAGCCCCTGATGTACACGTTTTCCCCTTCCGACAAGGAGCCTTTTACTTCTTTGAAAAAGGCCTCTAATGTAACGAGTACATCTACCTTTGGAACGCCTGTCTTTTCTGAAATGGTCGCAACCAAGTCCGCTTTCCTCATTGTTAGTTACTGGTTTATAGTCAGTTAGCAATCGTATTCGCGTTTTTTCGGAGATGTGCAAATGTCGGAAAAAAATCCTTATTCAGAAAGAGTACTCTTCTTTTTGTTTGGATTCCCCTTAATTTTCAGGGAATTAGCCCCTGGTATCCCGCCTTCCGGGTCCGAAAGGGGTTACCAATCCAAATCTTATATTTGCTGCGGCCTTCCCAAACGAAATCAACCCGGAGTGGAATAACGGGCCCAAAGCGGTTTTCCTTTTTTTCCGGATCGAGGAAGAAAAGCGGAGAAAGAAGAAATACCGGTCTGCAAATACGAAAACAAAATTGTGTACATGCTCCTATCCATGACGGGTTTTGGCCGTTACAAATCCAATTACAAGGATAAAACGATCACCATCGAGATCCGGTCGCTCAACAGCAAATTCACCGATATCCGGCTCAAACTTCCCCAGCAATACAAGGAAAAGGAAGTTGACATTCGTCGCATTTTTACCGAAGAGACCGAACGCGGGAAAATAGACTTCACCTTGGAGATCCATTCTGCCCTGGGTGAAGGGGAGTTCAGCCTGAACAAAGGGCTCTTTCGTCGATACCATCAGGAATTGCTGGATTTGTCTGAAGAGCTCCGTCTTCCCCCCGGCGATCTCATGCAGGCGATCCTGCGCATGCCCAATGTCGTAAATACGGAGGCCGAGGAACTGGAAGAGGAAGAGTGGAAAGCCGTATCCGACGCCATTCGGGAATGCATTTCCAATTTCAATGCCTTCCGGGCTCGTGAAGGTGCCGTCATGGAACAAGATATGCGGCAGCGGATCGCGGCCATCAAGCAGGCCCTGACCGAGATCCCTCCTTTTGAAGAGGACCGGGTCACCCGACTGCGACAAAGGCTGTATTCCAACCTGGAGGAATATATGGGTAAAGAAAACATAGACGAAAACCGCTTTGAGCAAGAGATCCTTTTCTACCTCGAAAAAATGGACATCAACGAAGAAAAGGTTCGCTTGGGGCAGCACTGCGACTATTACCTGGAGGTGCTGGGCCAGAAGCACCATCAGAAGGGTCGCAAGCTGAGCTTCATCAGCCAGGAAATGGGCCGCGAAATCAATACTCTGGGCGCCAAAGCCTATTCCTCAGATATCCAGCGGTTGGTGGTCGGTATGAAGGAAGAGCTCGAAAAGATCAAAGAACAGGTTGCCAATACGGTATGATTTCCCATGAATAAGCTGCTCATCGTAACGGCCCCTTCCGGATCCGGAAAGACGACTATTGTCCGGCACCTGCTTCGGCGTTTCCCGCAGCTTGCCTTTTCGGTATCTGCCACCAACCGGACTCCCCGCAAGCACGAAAGGGAGGGCAAGGATTACTATTTCCTCACCGATGAGGTATTTCAAGAGAAAATCCGGGAAAACGCTTTCCTGGAGTGGGAGGAAGTCTATCCCGGTCGTTATTACGGGACCCTGCGGTCGGAAATCGATAAACTCTGGTCTGAGGGAAAAACAGTGGTCTTTGACATTGACACGAAAGGCGCTTCAAACCTGAAGAACCAATTTCCCGAGCAGTCTTTAAGCTTGTTTATCCGGCCACCTTCCCTCAACGCTCTTGAGGATCGGCTTCGAAAGCGACAAACCGAAAGCGAGGAGGATCTCCAAATGCGCCTGGCCAAGGCCAGAACAGAAATGCAACATGCCTCGAAGTTTGACCGGATACTGACCAACGACGATCTGGAGGAAGCTCTCCGGGAAGCGGAAAGGCTGGTCGAACCCTTTCTTGCTGAGGACGACTAGCGGAACCACGGGCGGAGCGGTGAGCAAAATAAAAAAGCCGACCCTGAAAACAGGGTCGGCTTTTTTGCTAATGGGTCGGATGGATATCCAACCTGATTAGTTTTCACCTTTCTCCATCAGGAGGCCGGCAGCTACGTCGGGCAGAATGACCGTACGGCGGTTTTCGGCGCGACCTTCAGCCGTGTCGTTGTCCGCAGTCGGCATGTACTCACCGCGAGCAACGGCAGCTACCTGGCTGGGATCTACACCCTGGCGAATCAGGTAGCGAACGACGCCCATGGCACGGGCAACACTCAGGTTCCAGTTGTTCCCGATAGCAGCACCTTCTTTTACGGGTACATCATCGGTATGACCTTCCACCAGGATGTGAAGGTCCTTGTTGGAAGACAGCTTGCTGGCCAAAGCATCCAGAGCAGAACGCTCTTCAGAGCTCAGGCGGGAAGATCCGCTGTTGTACTGGATGCCGGAGTCTGTCATCAGGTACAGGCGGCCGTCACGAGCCTCCATGTTAAGACCGGATGCCTTGTAGCCGGCAAACATATCGTTGATCTCTTTTCTCAAATCAGTAAGTTCTTCCTCGGTCATGTTCAGCTTCTCACTGACCTGAGCCATTTGGCTTTTGGCATTGTCGAGATCCTGCTTGATGGAAGCGATTTCGCCATTCAGACGCTCCTTTTCAGACTGGAGCTCAGCCTGAATTTGCTCGTTTTCACTTTCCAGGTCCTGAACTTGTTGCTGGGTTTGGGCGAGGGCCTGATCAGTCTGCTCTTTTGCAGCAGCCAGTTCATCGTACTTTTTCTTGGATACACAGGCTTGTGTGAAGCTGATAACCAAGGCAATAACGAGTAATTTTGCTATCAGACGCATGGTTGATTTAAATTTTGAATGATTAAAATGGATTTGGGTTTTGGTTCGAAGATCCTTTTGAGGTGGGTAGAACTTTGCTATCGGTTGAATTGAATGATGCAAAGCAAGCTAGAATTTCCGAACAAAACAAAAATTAACACTTTTTATTTCAGGTAAGTTTTTTCTCGTTTACAGAAGATTGCGACCTGAATTCTATGTTTCTGAAAAGGCTTATTATGCCTATCTTGTAAAGCGAACGGCTCTCCGGGAAGCGCAAAATTCCCCCTGGTTAATACCATTGCCTGTTTGCATTTCTATATTTGCAATCCTAGGTCCGAAAGCATGAATCACAAAATTATCAAAGAAGGCAAGTTCACCTACATTGAAACAGGCAAGGGTGAGGATACCCTTCTTTTACTCCATGGCTTGTTTGGGGCACTGAGCAACTTTGAGGGCATCATCCGCCATTTCGGTACGCATTACAACGTTGTCGTTCCCATCCTGCCCATATTCGAACTCCCCATCAGAAAGGTTACCGTCTCCGGGCTGGTAGATTACGTCTCCGAATTCGTCGAATACAAAGGATACGGCAAAGTTCACGTCCTGGGAAATTCCCTGGGGGGACACATCGCCCTACTCTATGCGCTGGAACATCCGGAACGAATATCGAGTGTAATCCTCACCGGCAGCTCGGGACTCTTCGAAAGCGCCATGGGCACTTCCTTTCCCAAAAGAGGGGATTACGAGTTCGTACAGAGAAAAACAGAAAGTACTTTTTACGATCCTTCGGTCGCCTCCAAAGAGTTGGTTGATGAAGTCTACGATATCGTAAACGACCGAAACAAGGCCATCCGGATCATTGCCACTGCCAAATCGGCCGTAAGGCACAACCTGGCAGACAAACTGGGCAAGCTGAATGTCCCCGTGCTCCTGGTCTGGGGCAAAGACGATATAGTCACGCCCCCTTTCGTCGGGGAGCAATTCCACAAACTGATCCGGGATTCCCGGCTCATCCTTATAGATAAATGTGGCCATGCACCCATGATGGAACATGTAGAAACTTTTAATAAATACCTGGCCGAGTTTCTGGAAGAAGTCACCGCCCAGGAGGTCAGCAGCTGATCGCTCCCAATAACGGCTCTCCTCAAAGCGTTTACTTTCACATCTTTGGGATGGAAGGCAGAAATAGCAGATCTTGTCCGCAGGAAATAATGATTTCCCGCACAGATCTGGATCATTCCCTTACGTTTCTAATGTACAACCGATATTCAATGAAAAATCTTTTCTTGCCGATCGCCATTATATTGGTGCTTTCGGCTTGTAAATCTTCTCAGGTTGCAACAAGTGCCGGCTCTACAACCGAAGAAATGGTAGCCGCCACTACGCCTGATACATCCACTGCTTCCGGGATAGATACCTTCACCACAGCCGACTTCCCCGAAGAATTAAGCCTGCCTGAACCGGAATCCGCGCCCGTCCCGGAGCCTCGCCCCCTGTACCAGGAAAGCTATCATCGCGACAACGATCTGCTGCATACCCGCCTGGAACTGGCTTTCAACTGGGAAGGACAACAAGTTCTCGGGAAAGCCCAATTGAAGTTCAGGCCGCTCTTCCATCCCGTCAACTCCCTGACCCTCGATGCCAAAGGCTTTGAATTCCACTCCGTACAACTGGCAGACGGCACCGACCTGGAATACACCTACAACGGCCTCCGGATGACCATTCAACTGGATAAAACCTACACGCGCGACGAGACCTATGAGATTGCGATCGATTACACGGCATTCCCCTCCGAAGAGGGAGGGAGCGCTGCCATCACTTCCGACAAAGGGCTGTTCTTCATCAATCCCACCGGGGAAGACCCCAACAAACCCCGCCAGATCTGGACCCAGGGAGAAACCGAGAACAACTCGAAGTGGTTTCCCACCATCGATAAGCCCAACGAACGCTGCACCCAGGAGATCTATGTAACTGTACCTGCTGAAATGGCTTCCCTTTCCAATGGAGTCCTCAAATCCTCAGAAGAGAACAAAGACGGGACCCGCACCGATTACTGGGTTATGGAGCAGCCTCATGCGCCTTATCTCTTTATGCTGGCCATCGGTGAATTTGCCGTTGTAAAGGAAGAATGGAACGGGATCCCGGTCGAATACTACGTAGAACCCGAATACGAAGCTGATGCCAAAAAGATCTTCAACCATACGCCGGAAATGCTCAGCTTCTTCTCGGAGAAAGTCGGCATGACCTATCCCTGGCCCAAATACGCGCAGGTGGTGGTGCGGGATTACGTCTCCGGCGCTATGGAAAACACCACGGCTGTCATTTTCGGTGATTTTGTGCAACAACATACCGGCGACCTCATTGACCAGGGCAACGACAACATCGTGGCGCACGAATTATTCCACCACTGGTTCGGGGATTATGTGACCTGTGAAAGCTGGGCCAACCTGACCATGAACGAAGGTTTTGCCAACTACAGCGAATACCTGTGGCTGGAGCACAAATACGGGCGGGAGATAGCCGACCTGCATGCTCTGTCGGAACGAAGCGGATACTTCTACAGCGCCGGCAGCGGGGAGGCGCATCCGCTGATCCACTTCGGTTACGACGATAAAGAAGAAATGTTTGATGCCCATAGTTACAATAAAGGAGGCGCCGTCTTGCACATGCTTCGCTACTACGTTGGCGACGACGCCTTCTTTACCGCGCTGAATACTTACCTGAAAGACAACGCCTATACGGCCGTAGAAGCCCACAATCTTCGCTTGGCTTTCGAGAAGGTCACCGGCGAAGACCTGAATTGGTTTTTCAACCAATGGTTTTTCCAGCAGGGCCACCCCAAACTGGATGTGTCCCATGCCTACGATCCGGAATCCGGCGCAGTCACCCTCTCCGTCACGCAGACCCAAACCCCGGAACTTGGAGAGATCATTTACCGAATTCCTACTGCCGTCGATATTCACTACGGGCAGGGGAAGAAAACACGGCATGAGATCGAAATCAACCAAAGGGAGCACGAATTCTCCTTTCCGGTGGATGGAGCTCCCCAAGCGGTCATCTTCGATCCGGAACACGTCCTTTTGGCCGAAATCACTCCGGAGCAAAACCTGGAGGAAGAGATATTCAAATTCAAAAACAGCACCAGTATTCTGGACCGGCTCCCTGCCTTGCAATTCGTAGCACGCAGTGATTACGAGGATACCGATCGACTGGTCATGGAAGCCCTGGACGATCCCGTCTGGGAAATGCGAAACTCGGCCGCCGCCTACTTCGAAGGGACGGAAGATGCACAGATCCAGCAGAAGTTAATGGACATGGCAAAAAAGGATCCGCATGCCTTGGTGCGCGCAACGGCTCTGCGCTCCTTGTCTTCTACGGATGTCGAAGGCATGTCCGAACTGACCTCCTACATTCTGGAGGCCGATAGCGCCTATGCGGTGATCGGCACCGCTCTTTCCGCCCTGAACAATACGGACTCCGTCGAGGCGCTTCAGCTGGCAAAGAAGCTGGAAGAAAAAGAAAGCTTCAGTCTGTTGACCGGAGTAGCGCAGGTTTACAGCCAATCCGGCGACTCGACCCACCTGGACTTCTTCAAAGAAAATGCTTCTCGGTTTAACGGCTGGGCCGGCGTTGGATTTCTGTCCGAATATGCCGCCCTGCTCGGACGCTGCTCCCCCCGAATCATGGAGATCGGGGCCCAAGACCTTTATGCCAAGGCAACCGATGCGGAATCCGATCTTTTCCAGCGATACGGCTCGGCTATGGCCCTGTTCCAACTCAAGGAAGAAGTATCCGCCAAAGCTGTCGAAACCGGAGACGAAAAATATAAAGGCACCATAGACAAATTGGAGGAACTCCTCGAGGGGATCAAGGAGCAGGAAACGGACGAACAGCTCAAGCAACTCTACCAGCAATTCTAGTTGGGAAACATATCTGAAGAATTCAACGTTCTTCAGAAGAAGGACGAATAATGCGCTTTGTTGACGGACGGTCTTTTTGTGGCAGGACCGCTGTTGACAAAGCGCTTTCGATCTGATACCTTCATATTTTTGTGTTTACAAGGCGGAGGCATTTTCCGAAAAGCTTTTTCCCGTTAACCCGACTGGCATGAATCAATCCGACAACTACAATCAACTGATCAAGAAGCTGGACCAGTTTATCCGTAAATTCTACCTCAATAAGGTTATACGGGGCACGCTTTATGCCATCGGGCTTACTCTCAGCTTGTTTTTGCTCATCAGTCTGTTGGAGCACAATTTCTATTTTTCTCCAGCCGGCCGCAAAGGGCTTCTTTTCGGCTTTATCGGCCTGAGTCTGCTGGCTTCCTGGTTCTGGGTCGTACAACCGCTCTTGCACTTTTTCCGCCTGGGGAAGGTCATTTCCCATGCTCAGGCTGCCGTTATCATTGGCGATCATTTCCAGGACGTGCAAGACAAGCTGCTGAATATTCTTCAACTGAGAGAACAAAGCCGCGGACAAGAGCGAAATGATCTCATTCTGGCCGGAATTGATCAAAAGGCAGAGCAGATCCGACTGGTCCCTTTCAAATCGGCCATTGATCTTTCTAAAAACCGGAAATACGCCCGCTATGCCCTTCCCCCGCTCTTGTTGCTCCTCATTCTTTTGATAGCAGCCCCCAGCATGATCCGGGACAGCACCTATCGACTGATCAACAACAGCCAGGAGTTTGAAAGGCCGGCACCCTTTTCGTTCGACTTGATCAATCCCGATCTCACCGTTGTCCAATACGAAAATTTCCTCCTGGAAGTACAGATCAGCGGCGGTCAACTTCCCAACGAAGTTTTCGTGGAGGTGGAAGGATTTCCCTATCGCATGCAGAAACTGGGACCCGATCGCTTCGCCTACCGATTCAATAACGTCCAGAAGGATCTGGATTTCCGCCTGGTCTCAGACCCCGTTTCCTCCCGGGAGTATACGCTAAATGTGCTCCAGAAACCCAACATCCTGGATCTTGAGGTCAATCTGGACTACCCGGCCTACACCGGTCGCCGAGACGAGATCCTGTCTAATCTCGGAGATCTTTCCGTCCCCGTAGGTACCCGGGCCGGGTGGGTACTGGAAGCGGCTTTTACGGACACCGTCTGGATGCTTTTTTCCAATAAGGGTCAATTGGAGCAGACACAGCGGCAAGGCCGCGAGCGATTCACCTATCAGAAACAACTCTTTGAATCCGACCTCTACAAGCTCTTCATTTCCAACGCCAAGCTCCCCAAAGCAGATTCCATTACCTATTCCATTGCTGTTATTCCGGATCGGTATCCGGTGATCGAAGCCGAGGAATTTCAGGATAGCTCCCTGAACAAGGTCCGCTTCTTCGCGGGGCAAGCTTCCGACGACTACGGCCTGAAAAATCTCACCTTCCAGTACCAGCGGACAAATGCCGACGGAAAAGTTGAACCCCTGCAAAGCACCAAACTGAACAATCCGACGGGAAAAAATGTGGCCTTCGACTACATTTTTGACCTGAATGAGCTAAACCTCCTTCCCGGCGAGAAAGTGACCTATTATTTCGAAATCTACGATAACGACGGCATAAACGGCAGCAAGGCAGCCCGTACCCAATTGATGCAGTTTTCCATGCCCACCATGGAGGAGTACCGGGCTCAGTCCGACCAGAACGACGAGCAAATCAAGAAAAACCTGAAAGACGCGCTGCGCGAATCCCAAAACATACAGGAAGAACTCAAGCAGGCCCGGGACAAATTGCTTCAGGAAAAGGAACTGGATTGGCAGAGCCGAAAAGAACTGGAGAAGCTGATGGAACGCCAGCAGCAGCTTCAACAACAACTTAAGGAGGCGCAAGAAGACTTTCAGGAAAACCTGAAAAATCAAGAGGAATTCGATCCGGCCGACCCTGAAACCCAGGAAAAACAAAAGAAGCTGGAAGAACTCTTTGAAGAAGCCATCGACGAAGAAACCCTGGAATTGATGCAGAAGATCCAGGAGTTGCTCGAGGAACTGGATAAGGATCAGGCACTCGAAATGATGGAGGAAATGGAGATGAACGATCAGAAAATGGAACTGGAACTGGATCGCCTCCTGGAGCTGTACAAAAAACTGGAATTGGAGCAGGAAATGAAAGAAGCCGGCGAACAGCTGGAAAAACTGGCCGAACAACAGGAAAACCTCAGCGAACAAACCGAACAAACCGACCCGAACCAGGAAGAGCAAGAGCAGGAAGAGAATCAGTCATCCGAAGATCCATCCGAGAACTCCCAGGAGGAGATCAGCTCGGAAGAGAATACCGAAGAACAGCAAAATAGCGAGCAGCAGAACAACGAACAGCAAGAGGGTCAGGAGAGATCGCCCGAAGAACAACAGCAGGAAAATCAATCCGAGCCCAGTTCGCAGGAACAGATCCAGCAGGAGCAGCAGGAAATAAACGAGGAGTTCCAGGAGATCATGGAACAAATGGAGCAGATCCAGCAGAAAAACCAGGAAATGGAATCGCCCCAGAACCTCGAAAATCAGCAGGAACAGATGGAACAGATCGAGCAAAATCTGGAACAAATCCAGCAAATGCTGCAGCAACAGCAAAACAAGGGTGCGTCTCAGCAGCAAAAGAAAACCTCCCAGCAAATGCAGCAAATGGCCCAACAAATGCAATCTGCCATGCAATCGGGCCAAATGCAACAGATGACCGAAGACATTGACGCCCTGCGGCAGCTGCTTGAAAATCTGGTTAAGTTATCCTTTGATCAGGAAGATCTGATCGATGATTTTTCCGAAACCAGCATCAACACGCCCCGCTACGTAGAGCTCATCCAGGAGCAGTTCAAGCTGAAGGACGATTTCCGCCTGGTGCAAGACAGTCTGCAAGCCCTGGCCAAACGTGTGTTCCAGATCGAGAGCTTCGTCACCGAAAAGGTAGGCGAAATCAAATCCAACCTCGACAACAGCATCGACGAACTGGAGGAGAGACGCCTCACACCGGCCTCCGAACACCAGCAGCGCACCATGAAAAATGTCAACGACCTGGCGCTCATGCTCTCGGAAACGCTCAACCAGATGCAACAGCAGCTCGCCTCCATGATGATGAGCATGCAGAAGTCCCAGCAACCCGGACAGCAATCCAGCCAGCAACCGGGGAGGGAGCCCCGGGACCAGATCAGCGAAGGGCAAAAGAAATTGAACGAGCAGATGCGTAAGGCAAGCGAACAAATGCGCCGCCAAAGAGAAGGTGGCGAAGGGGGTTCCGCCAAGGAATTTGCTGAAATGGCCCGCCGGCAAGCCGAACTGCGTAAAGCCCTCGAAGAAAAGCAAAAGCAGCTCCGCCAAAGCGGTCAGGGAGATCCCAAAATCCAGGAGATGATCGACAAAATGGACAAAGTGGAGCGCGATCTGGTGAATAAAAAGTTGACCAACGAGCTTTTGCAACGTCAACAAGATATCCTGTCCCGTTTATTGGATTTCGAAAAGGCCGAACGCCAAAAGGAATTCGAGGAAAAGCGAAAGTCCGAAACCGCTGATCAAATTCCGCCCACCCGTCCTCAGGCCCTGGAAGAATACCTGAGAAAAAGAGAGGCAGAATTGCAACAGTATAAGACCGTTTCGCCCAGTTTGAAACCCTACTACAAGGCCCTGGTGGAGGAATACTTCAAAAAACTAAGCGAACCCGAAACCAGATGATTTTGTTTCCTAACTGATAAATCGCTGATAACAAGTTGTTTCCGAATACGTAACTGCTATCCTCATAATCCCAAGCCGAAACCTCACCCTAACCTGCCCCAATGCCCTATTCGGTTGGCTTTGCGGGTTGACAGTTTGCTGATATTAACGTAATTTTAAGGCTTGTACGAGATGAGCAACAAAAAATTTATGCTGAAACTTCCCTCAGAACCCTCCAGTATAGCGATGCTGGAGGTATATGTTGAAAGGCTGGTACATAAGTATAAAATCAGACCAGACCTGTACGGCAATATCCTGGTTAGTCTCACAGAAGCAGTTAACAATGCCATCGCTCACGGAAATGCATATGACCGCAATAAATGGGTCCATGTGCACATGAACAAAGACGGTAACAACATCGTCTTTAAAGTCTCCGACGAGGGGCGAGGCTTTGATCTGAGGCGAGTTCCCGATCCTACCCGGCCCGAAAACATCCAAGCCTGCGGAGGAAGAGGCGTATTCCTCATGCGGGAGTTGTGCGACGATATAGAGTTTCACAACAACGGCAGTACCGTCGAAATGCAGTTCTGTATATGACCCTCCCGGCGGAACCCGATCCCTGGCCCTCAGAACATCCGGAAGAAGCCCCGCTGGGACTTTTCAGCGAATGGGAAGCTTACAACCCGCCTACTGCAGAATCTTACTTGCCCTGGATACAAGCCGTGCTCCGACAAGAAAAAGCAGATCTCATTCGAGTCCAATTCATTTTCTGCAGCGACGCCTACCTCCATCAACTCAATCTGACTTACCTGGGCCACGACACCCTTACCGATGTGATCACTTTTCCCTACCAGGCTCCCCCCCGAATTGAGGGAGATATTTTCATAAGCGTGGAACGAGTCCGGGAAAATGCGGCTCAACTCCGGGTCCCGGAAAAGGAGGAATTGGATCGGGTAATGATCCACGGTGTTCTTCACCTTTGCGGCTATTCAGACAAAAGCCCGGACGAAAAGCACATCATGACTCAGAAAGAGAACGAAGCATTGAGCCTGCAGAAGTCCATGGGGCTGAGCTGATCATTTGCCCTTTCTTTCCTTCGCCTTACCGGATATTTTTCCTTTTTTCCCGATGATTTCGGCTCTTATCCCAACGATTCCCTTTTTTTCGTCGGGAAGCGCCCTTTATTTTTTCTGAAAGGACAAGCCCAATTTGCCTTATGAAAGTCATGAAATTTGGTGGTTCCTCTGTCCGGGACAGCGACCAGATCCGGACCGTCGCCGGGATCTTGCGGGCTTTGCAGGAGGAAGGAACTCCATTTACCGTGGTCGTATCTGCATTGGGCGGCATTACGGACAGCCTGCTTAAAATTGCCTCCCTGGCTGAAAAGGGAGACCCCGTCTTTTCGGAAGAGATGGCCGCTTTCAGCCAGCGACACATCCAATTGGCGCATGAGCTACTCCAGCCATACTATCTGGAGAAGGTCCTGCCCAGACTCGAAAACAACCACAATGTCCTGGAAAATCTGCTTCAGGGCATCTTTCTGGTCCGCGAGGCTTCTCCGCGTACCATGGATTACGTCCTCAGTTTTGGCGAGAGGAATTCCGCCTTCCTGATCAGTGAATTCCTCAACCAGCAAGGTATCCCGGCGGAATACCTGGATGCCCGAAAGATTATCCGCACCGACAAGCGTTTCGGCGCTGCCCGCGTTCATGAAGAAATCACCTTTCAACTCATTCGGGAACACTATCAAAAGTCGGACCCGATCCAGGTGGTCACCGGTTTTATCAGCTCGGCCAAAGGAGGGCTAACCACGACCCTGGGCCGCGGGGGCTCGGATTATACCGCCTCCCTGATCGCCGCAGCACTGGATGCTGAAGTGCTCGAGATCTGGACCGATGTCAACGGTGTGCTCACAGCCGATCCCCGCCGGGTAGACAAGGCCTTCACCTTGCCCAGCCTCACCTACGCTGAAGCCATCGAGCTCTCCTACCTGGGAGCCAAGGTAATCTACCCCCCGACGATCCGCCCCGTTCGCGACAAGAACATCCCGATCCGGATCCGTAATACTTTCAATCCGTCGTTCGAAGGAACCCTCATCACCAAGCAGGCGCAGAAGAGACCCTACTCGGTGACGGGCATCTCTTCCATCAATCAGATAGCCTTGCTGACCTTGCAGGGATCCGGGCTGGTGGGAGTCCCCGGGATGGCAGCCCGCCTTTTTGCCAGCCAGGCCCGGGTGGGGATCAACATCATGCTGATCACCCAGGGCTCATCCGAACAATCCATCACCTATGCGATCTTGCCCCATGAGGTGAGCAAGGCCATGGATGCCGCTTCCGAAGAATTCAAACTTGAAATCTCGAAAGGCAGCGTGGAACCCATCCGGCTGGAAGAAGACCTCTCCGTAGTGGGTGTAATCGGAGAACGCATGCGTTCCCAACCCGGCATCTCGGGCCGGATGTTCCGCGCGCTCGGCAAAAACGGGATCAACGTGGTGGCCATAGCCCAGGGCTCGTCAGAGCGGAATATTTCGGTTGTCATCGCCCAGCAGGACGAGACCAAGGCCCTGAATGCCCTCCACGAGGCCTTTTTCCTGTCGGACGTGAAGCAGTTGCATCTTTTCGTAGTAGGCGTTGGTTTGATCGGAGGGACCCTCCTCCGGCAGATCGATCGGCAAAAAGAATTCCTGAAACAAAAAATGTCTACCCAGATCCGGGTCGTGGGACTGGCCAACAGCAAGAAAATGCTCTTCCGCGAGGAGGGCATCGATCTGTCCGTCTGGAAGAAAGAGCTCAATGATAAAGGTCAGCCGGTAGATCTGAAGGAATACATCCAGCGGATGAAACATCTCAATCTGCCCAACAGCGTTTTCGTCGACAATACGGCCGAAAATAGTCTGGCAGACCTCTACCATGAGATCCTGGAAGCCAGCATTTCCATTTCTACACCCAACAAATCAGCCGCCTCTTCTTCTTTCCTGCAGTACCAAAGCCTCAAGGCAAAGGCCGAAAAACGAGGAATTCAGTTCCTGTATGAAACCAACGTGGGAGCCGGCCTGCCTGTGTTATCCACCCTGCACGACCTGATGGTCAGCGGTGACCGGATTTTGAAGATCGAAGGCGTTCTTTCTGGATCTATGTCGTTCATATTCAATGCCTTAGATAAAAAAACTCCTTTGAGTCGAGCCATACGCGAAGCGGGGGAGGCCGGCCTGACCGAGCCGGATCCCCGCGAAGATCTGAGCGGCAACGACGTCCGCCGCAAGCTAGTCATTCTGGCCCGCGAGAGTCGGCTGGAGTTGGAAATGGGCGATGTGCTTTTGGAGCCCTTCCTGCCCGAAAGCTGTATGGAAGCTCATTCGGTGTCCGACTTTTTTGAAAAACTGGAAGAATGGGAGGGCGAATTCATGAAACGAGTGGAGGAAGCCCGATCGAAGGGCCATCGCCTGCGATTCCTGGCTACCCTGGACCGGCAGAACCGAAAGGCGGGCATCCGGGTAGCGGAAGTAGGCCCGGATAATCCTTTCTTCCATTTGGACGGTTCGGACAATATGATCGTCTTCACCACCGACCGATACCGGGACCGGCCGCTGGTGGTGCGCGGACCCGGCGCAGGCGCCGAGGTGACGGCAGCCGGCGTATTTGCAGAGATCCTTAAAATCGGAAACTCCCTGAGCTGATGCGAGCAGGAATAAAAATCTTCGCGCCCGCCAGTGTGGCCAACCTCGCGGTGGGATATGATATACTGGGTCTGGCGCTGGAGTCCCCGGGCGACGAGATCATCGCTCGCCCCTGCGACCAGCCGGGGGTAAGTATTTCCCAGATCCTGGGAGCCGAGGGAAAGTTACCGACCGATGTGCGTAAAAACACGGCCGGCGTAGCGGCGGTCCGGTTGCTGGAGGCCTTGGGCGAATCCTCCTTTGGCATGGAAATGGAGATCCACAAAAAAATGCCGTTCGGAACCGGGATGGGTTCCAGTGCTTGCTCTGCTGTAGCCGGAGCGATGGCTGCCAACGAATTGCTGGGCCGGCCTTTTGAGAAAAGAGAGCTCCTGCCCTTTGCCGTAGCCGGGGAACACGCGGCCGACGGAGCCTGGCATGCGGATAATATCGCGCCCTGTTTGCTGGGAGGCATAATCCTGGTCCGGAGCAATGCGGATCTGGATGTGGTTCGGCTTCACGCTCCGGCCGGTCTCCGGATCACGATCATTCTGCCGGACATTCAGGTATTGACAAAAGACTCACGAGCTGTGCTGGCTCCGCGGGTTAAACTCACCGATCACATTCAGCAAAGCGCCAATCTGGGCGGGTTGGTAGCCGGTTTGTTCAATTCAGACCTGGACCTGATCGCTCGTTCTATGGAGGACTTGATCATAGAGCCCCAGCGGGCCGGGCTGATCCCGAATTTCTATGAGGTGAAGGACGCTGCCCGAAAGGCCGGGGCCCTGGGATGCAGCATTTCAGGGGCCGGGCCGGCCATTTTTGCCTTGAGTCCCAACACCCTGGTCGCCGAGGAAGTAGGCATCGCCATGGAAAAGGCATTTGCGGATCGCAAGATCTCATCCCAAATTTTCCAATCCGGTATCAATCCGCAGGGTGCCGTAAAATGCTGAAAATGGAACTGTATTCTACCCGAAACCGGAATGAGCGGGTCAGCCTGGAGGAGGCGGTCATGCGGGGATTACCCCCGGATAATGGGCTGTATATGCCGTCCGCCATTCCAAAGCTTCCTATCGATTTCTGGGATGCGTTGGAGGGCCTCTCTTTTCCGGAACTTTCTTTCCGGATGAGCCGGAGCCTTCTGGGAGACAGTCTGCCGGAGCAGGAGTTGGAGTCTATCATCCACGGGGCCATTTCCTTTCCGGCACCCCTGCTGTCCTTGACCCCTGACCTGCATATCCTCGAGCTTTTCCACGGACCCTCTTTAGCTTTCAAAGATTTCGGGGCCCGGTTCATGGCCCGCCTGATGAGCTATTTCAATCGGAATGCCGATCGGGAACTTACCATATTGGTAGCCACCTCAGGGGATACCGGTGGGGCCGTAGCCGCCGGTTTTTTCGAGACTCCCGGTATCCGGGTGGTGATCTTGTTTCCTTCCGGGAAAGTGAGCCCCCTTCAGGAAAAACAATTGACTACCTGGGGGGGAAATATTTTTCCGCTGGAGGTGAATGGCAATTTCGATGATTGCCAGCAGATGGTCAAGCAGGCCTTTTTGGATGCCGAGCTCAAACAAAGGTTGAGATTGAGTTCAGCCAATTCCATCAATATTGCTCGCCTGATTCCGCAGTCTTTTTACTACGTGGAAGGCTGGAAACAGATCAAAAGAAAGGAAAAGTCTACCACTTTCGTCGTGCCGAGTGGTAATTTCGGAAACCTGACGGCCGGCATCCTGGCCCAGCGGATGGGATTACCTGCCCATCATTTCGTAGCTGCCACCAACGCCAACAAGATTGTTCCCCATTACCTGGAAACGCAAATTTTCGAACCTCAGGCCTCAATTCCCACCTTGTCCAACGCCATGGACGTAGGCAATCCGTCCAATTTCGTTCGTCTTCTCGACCTGTATGGTTCCACGTGGAACCTGATGCAAAGAAATATCTCCGGATTTTATTTTTCCGACGAAGAAACATTGCAGGCGATCGGCGCTTCCCTGGAGAAATTCGGCTATTTACCATGCCCGCACACGGCAGTAGGCCTGTTGGCGGCCACGAAATTCCGATCCATCAAGCCCGACGAACAGACCGTCGTGCTGGCTACGGCCCATCCCGCCAAATTCATCCCGGTCATCGAAAAGGCGATCGGCCACCCACCGGACATTCCCGAACCCCTGCTCCGACTTCAGCACCGAGAAGGAAACGCCCAAAAAATAGAAGCCCGGTTCTCCGAGCTCAAAGCTTTCCTGCACACATGCCCATGATTCACCGCCAGATCCTGCGGCACAGACATAGGGCCCAAGGCGCAGTCCGATGGCATGATTGTTCCACGTGGAACATCCGCTGCAGTATGGACAACCGTGATTCTTTCCACACTCCCATTACCTCCCTTTTTATAATTTTGCAGCCTTGACCATGGATCCAAATCAAAAGGCTGACCGGAAATGGAACGATACGATAACCCGAAAAGGGTTTTGCAGACGGGATTCTCTGAAAAGGGCCAGGTTGCCTGGCGCAGCCCTTCCAATATTGCCCTGGTTAAATATTGGGGGAAATATGGCCGGCAGATGCCCGCCAACCCCTCGGTAAGCCTCACCCTACAGGAAGCCTACACGGAAACGAAGATTTTTTACTCCCCGAAAGAAACCCCTAATCCGGGAATAGAACTCGAATTCCGGTTCGAAGGAAAACCCAATCCGTCCTTCGCCGGGCGGATTCAGAAATACCTCGAGTCTTTAGAGCCTGTTTTCCCTTTTCTCGCTCAACTCCGTTTGAGGATCGAATCCCAGAACAGCTTTCCGCATTCTACCGGCATTGCCTCCTCCGCTTCCGCCATGAGCGCCCTGGCCCTGGGACTCTGCGATCTGGAGCAAATCCTCTTTGAAACACCCGGGGACAAAAATGAATTTCTGCGCAAAGCCTCCTACGTCGCCCGCTTGGGTTCGGGAAGCGCCTGCCGGTCTCTGTTCCCCGTAGCCGCTGTATGGGGGCAAAACGAGCAGCTCCCGGAGGCCAGCCAGGAATTTGCCATTGGCATCCAGGAGAAAACCGATCCCGTTTTCCATTCCTTTCACGACGACATTTTGCTGGTCAGCCGCAAGAAAAAAGAAGTCTCCAGCACAGCCGGGCATCAGCTGATGAAAAATCACCCATTCGCAGAAATACGTTTTCAGCAGGCCAATAACAACCTGGCCAGCATGTTGAAGGCTCTGGCCAGCGGAGATCTGGATCTGTTCGGACAGGTCCTTGAACAGGAAGCCCTGACCTTGCACGGCTTGATGATGTCCTCCAAGCCGCCTTTCATCCTCCTGGAACCCAACACCATCACCCTCATCCGGAAAGTCCGGCAATTCCGTGAAGAAACCCGCTGTCCCCTGTATTTTACCCTGGACGCCGGCCCCAATCTGCATCTCCTCTATCCGGATACCTCGGCAGAAGAAGTAAAGACTTTCATCCGGTCGGAACTCAAGCCCCTTTGCCAGGATCAGCAGGTGATCGAAGATGCAGTCGGTCAAGGTTCCGTAAAAATTTGAGTGTATGCCTCTCTTACTTTTCGCACGGAAAATATTGTGCCTTTTGCTGCTCGGCTCTACCCTGTTTGCCTGCGGACAGTCGGCTCCAGAGACCCGGCCCGCTTTGACCAACCCCGCCTTCGATCGGATGCTGGTCGGGCTCCTTCCCTTCCAAACCCAATTAATTGGGGTACAAGAAGCTTATAATCAAAGAGATAGTGTCGTTTTCCTGGACGCCAGAAAGCGGGAGGAATACGAGATTAGCCATATTCCCCATGCCCTGTGGGTGGGCTTCGGCAATGATCTGGACCTCAGCCCGATCGAAAACCTGGCCCGGGATACTCCCATCGTCATCTACTGTTCGGTCGGTTACCGAAGCGATAAGGTCGGCCGGATACTGACCGAAAAGCAAGGGTTCGAGCAGGTTGAAAACCTGTACGGCAGTATATTTGAATGGGCCAATCAGGGGCTACCCCTGGAAAACAATCAAGGGTTACCCACCCAACGGCTCCACACTTACAATAAGCAATGGAGCCAATGGGTTTCTGATTCGGCTTTAATTCAGAAAGTATGGTAAACATACTTATCTTTACCAACTGTTTGAAGCCCTATTCACTCGCCTGGACCCTGCTGTGAAGAAACCGGCAAGACCCATCGGTTTTGCTTGATTATCAAGGAACTAAGCGATTAAAATCAAAATTTGGATATGGACTTATTTGCAAAATTTGCAGGTAACCGCGGGCCTCTGGGGCAATATGCGCACGAAGCGCATGGCTACTACGCTTTCCCGCAGTTGGAAGGCGAGATCGGTCCGCGCATGAAATTCCAGGGTGAAGAACACATCATCTGGAACATAAACAACTACCTCGGATTGGCCAACCACCCGGAAGTGCGAAAGGCCGATGCCGAAGCGGCCGCAGACTGGGGACTTGCCTATCCGATGGGAGCCCGGATCATGTCAGGGGACAATAAACTCATTTACCAGCTGGAATCCCAGCTGGCCGAGTTTGTCCAGAAAGAAGCTGCTCTGCTGCTGAATTTCGGTTTCCAGGGCGTTCAATCCCTGATCGATGCCCTCCTCGGACGTCATGATGTGGTCGTCTACGACAGCGACAGTCACGCTTGCATCTACGACGGAGTTCGCCTCCATATTGGTCGTCGTTTGCCCTTTGAGCACAATAACATCGATAGCCTCGAAAAACAATTGAAGAGAGCCAGCGAATTGGTCGCCAAGACCGGCGGAGGCATTCTGGTCGTGACCGAAGGCGTTTTCGGCATGCGCGGCGAACAAGGGAAATTGAAAGAGATCGTAGAGCTAAAGAAAAAATAC
Source organism: uncultured Saprospiraceae bacterium (assembly GCA_964640855.1). GTDB lineage: Bacteria > Bacteroidota > Bacteroidia > Chitinophagales > Saprospiraceae > JAJDFU01. Next base: position 56,819 of record CAZXIX010000001.1, on the reverse strand, counting down.
GAATTCCGTCTATTTGTTGACGATGCACACGGTTTCGGCACTCTCGGCGCCACCGGTGCGGGTGCCGGAGAGGAGCAAGGCGTTCAGGACGAGATCGACCTTTACTTCTCGACTTTTGCCAAATCCATGGCCAGCATAGGAGCTTTCGTAGCAGGAGACAGGGATATCATTCATTACCTGCTCTACAACGTTCGCTCTCAGCTGTTTGCAAAGACTTTGCCCATGCCGCTCATCGTCGGTAACATCCGCAGGCTGGAGATCATCCGTTCGCAGCCCGAGTTGAAAGACAGGCTCTGGCGAAATACCAATGCCCTGAAGGACGGACTTCTGGAAGCCGGCTTCGATCTCGGATTGTCTGACGCCTGCGTGACGCCCGTATACATGCATGGCACGCCCTACGAGGCGGCTAATCTGGTCCACGACATTCGCAACAGGCATAACATCTTTTGCAGCATGGTGATCTATCCTATGATTCCCAAGGGAATGATCCTGCTGCGGATGATCCCTACCGCCGTGCATACGCAAGAGGATATCGATCAGACCATCGAAGCTTTCATAGCCGTGAGCAAACGGCTGAAAGCAGGTGAATACCAGGGCGAACTCAAATTCGTTTCCACCCAATTGGCCTGATCCAAAAGGTTCATAAGCCTTTAGTAAGCCCTCCCGACCGAAATCGGAAGGGCTTTTTTTGTGCTCTGAGGCCAACTCTACCCGATCCGGGAGACAGCCTGTATGACCTGGTTTATTCCCAGAATAAGTACCACCGCTACCACCAGGAGAAAAAGGATATTTTGAATCCGGCTGTTTCGAAAGCCGGTGGGCATGATCCGCCGGTCGTTCATAGCCGCATAGAGGAATAGGGCAACGGCCGGAAGCAGAAGTCCGTTGAGTCCCTGGGCAGCAATGATGGCCGGGATGGGCTTCACTTCCAGCCAGACGAACAACAACCCGATCAACAGTACCCCCAGCCAAACCGATCGATAGCGCCACCCCGGCTCTGTCCAGGCTTCCCCCAAAAGGCTTCGGGCGGTGACGGCAGCGGCCAGAGGTGCGGTTACGGAACTGGTGAATCCGGCGGCGAGTAGCCCGAAAGCCAGGAAGGTGCCCCCCGCGGAGCCAATACCCCTTTCCAAGGCGAGGCGCAAGGCTTGAAAATCGAAAGGTCCGCTGAGTTGTGTTCCTACCACCAGGATGGCGATGGAGATCAGGCCCCCGATCAGGATAGCTCCAGCCAGACCTACCCGCATTTCCCGCAATCCCTGCCCCTGGCTGATGCCAGATGCCAAAAACAGATTGTAAGGCACCAGGGTGGTGCCGATCAAACTCAGAGTCAACCAGTTCATCTCGGAGAGCGAGCCGGCTGTACCGTGTAGGCCAATTCCTCCTTTCGCCGCCAGGTAGATGAAAGCAAAGCCCATAAAAGCTACCACCAGCCCCAGAAATCGGGCTACCCACTGGATGCTGCCGGAAAACAAAACCAGGATGGCCAAACCGGCCAGTACCGTTGCCGGCCACTTGCAGTCTTCCAACCCGAGCAATGCAAGCCCTTCGGTGGCTCCCAGCAAATTCCCAGCCTGGTAGGCCGAGCAACCAAGAAATAGAATCAGGAATAATGCCCAACGAATCCCGCTTTTTTCTCCGTATCGGATGGCCAGAACACCCCCCAGGCTTTTTCCGCTCCCTAGGGTCAGACGCGCTGCCGCCTCCTGAAGGACCAGGGTCCCGAGTATCGAAAAGACCAATGCCCAGAGCAACTGCAATCCAAAAGCAGAGCCGGCCTGGGCGGTGGTGGTGACCGTACCGGGCCCGATGAAAGCGGCGGAAATAACAGACCAAAACAGAATGCTGCTCAAGCCCCGGGAAAAGGAAACGGATTTTGCCATGCGGATTATCAACTTTTTCTTTCAGGATCGGGTTCCGGTCATGCCCAAAGGGAAATGCCTCCGATGTGCATGCTGCCATCTGCGGCCTTGATTTCGAAATGTAATCCTATTTCCGGGCAACCGACTCAGCTGAAACAGGTGTTCTGTAGGGCAAACCCGACTAATGTCCGGAATCGGGGAAACAATGGGATTCACCGGTACGTTTCATAGCTTATTGTACTTGATTTTTCGCATTTTTAAGGTTCCCTGAAGTAACTGAGTAAAAACCCGTTCATGTCCCAAGTTCAATTCTCATCCGACGTAGAAGCTGTTGATTCTCTAAGTAAATCCTATGAAACCCTTACCCGGGAGATCGGCAAAGTGATCGTAGGTCAGGAAGAAGTAGTCAGAGCTGTTGTTATCAGCTTGTTCAGCAATGGCCACAGCCTCCTGGTAGGCGTCCCCGGCCTCGCCAAAACCTTGCTGGTCAGTACCATTGCCGAGGTTCTGGATCTCGATTTCAAGCGGATCCAGTTTACCCCGGACCTCATGCCCAGCGATATCACCGGATCAGAAATCCTGGATGAAGACCGGCACTTCCGGTTTAACCGGGGTCCCCTTTTCGCCAACATCGTTCTGGCGGATGAGATCAACCGGACACCTCCCAAAACCCAGGCGGCCCTGCTGGAAGCCATGCAAGAGCGCTCGGTCACCGTTTCCGGGACTCGCCATGTCTTGCCCAATCCTTTCTTCGTATTGGCCACCCAGAACCCAATCGAGCAGGAAGGGACCTACCCTCTGCCGGAAGCCCAGCTCGACCGTTTCATGTTCAACATCAAACTGGATTATCCTTCTTATGAGGAAGAACTTCAAGTGGTGAAAACCACCACAGCCCTGCCCCAATACGACCTTCATCACGTCATTACCGCTGAGCAGATCCTGGCTTACCAGCGTCTGATCCGCAAGATACCCGTGACAGACAATGTGCTTGAATACGCGGTGCGGATGGTTTCCAAAACCCGGCCCGGTACCGACAATGCGATTCCGGAAACCAATAATTATGTTTCCTGGGGCGCCGGGCCCAGAGCTTCTCAGTACCTCGTATTGGGAGCCAAATGCCACGCAGCCATTGCCGGAAAGTATGCGCCGGATATTGAGGATGTCAAGGCGGTGGCTTCTCTGGTACTCCGCCACCGGATCGTACGCAACTACAAAGCCGAGGCCGAAGGTATTTCTGAAGAAACCCTGATCGAAAGCTTTTTTTAGAAGCCCCTCGGAAAAAACCGACGGCCGTTTTTTTTGAGTTACATCAATAGAATGGGTGAGGGGAAAGAACCCTGAAAATCCTGCCTGGATTTTCATCCACCAAAAAGCAAGGTGGAAGGCATCTTAGGAACAGATCGGATCGGTTTTTTCAGATCGCTTCCTTGCCCATCCGATAATCGGACTTGCATTTCAAAATAGTCTATTGCTCCCGAATTCGACCTGAATATGAATATCCTTTTTCGAATCGCTTATTTTATACCGGTTCTTATCTTCCTGACAAGTTCTTGTTCGGAAGGCAACAACCCCGCTTCGGCTCTGAAGGCCAAGCCCATTGCTTATGGAAAGATGCGGGACATTACCGTCGTTGCCGACCCCGCCATCTGGGGAGGTGAAGTAGGAGATACGCTTCAGCAATACTACACGGGCCCCTTTCCTCTATTGCCTCAGCCGGAACCCATCCTGGATGCTCGTCACTTCACCTATGAAGAATTCCGGTCAGATCCGCTTCGGAAAGAGCTCCGAATCCTGATCTTCCTGGCCAACATTAACGACCAAAGTTCTTCTACGGCTGCGATGATGTGCAAAGAACTGGGTAGCGAGGCGGTACGGCGGGCCAATGAGGACCCGGATTTTCGATCGGTCATCTCACGCAACAAATGGGCCAAAGGCCAATTGGTCTTATACCTGTTCGGTACTTCCGAGGAGGACCTGATCCGGACGATCAAAAGGTCTTACAATTCCGTCATGAAGAAGATCGATGAGATGGATACCGAGCGGCTCGATGCTACCGTCTATCTGGATGGCGAAAACACACAGCTCAACCGGATCGTTAAGGAGGAGTTGGGGGTAAGCATCCGGATTCCGGGCGATTATTTCCTGGCCAAGAATGACGAAGGCATCATCTGGCTCCGGAAAGAACACCCGGACCTCACCAGCAGTAATCTGATCTTCCGGAAAATGCCCTATACCGATCAGCAGCAGCTTTCCCGGAAAAACATAAAAGCAATAAGAGATTCCATCGGGCGAAAACACATTTCCTCTGAATTGCCCAACACCTACATGAAGATCAATGACCAGGATCTACCCCTGCTTACAAATCAAACGAAGCTGGACGGACAGTTTGCCATTGAGGCTCGCGGTATCTGGGAAATCGAAAATGATTTTATGGGAGGCCCCTTCCTTTCCTACCTGGTGCTGAATCCCAAGACCAATGAGCTACTCTTCCTGGATGGTTTTGTCTACTCACCGGGAAACGACAAACGAAACTACATGCTTTATCTGGATTACATTTTTCATTCCATCCGGATCTAAGCCAATCCAAAAAAGGGGCTGGTGTCATACCAACCCCTTTCCATCTTATCTGACTCCGGTCGGGATCACTTCTTCCCGCCCAGAAAATTCAGGCTCTGTTTGACGAAGCCGGTAAGCCGGGTTCCCTTGAGCATGCCCTGGTTCAATAAGGCCAGATCGTACAGATACTGACCCAGCTCTTTCTGCCGGGCTTTCTTTTCAGCGAGCAATTGCTCCGCTACCAGTGGATGATTGGTATTTACTACAATATTGTAGTTGTCAGGCAGCATATCCGCACCCAATCCCTGTAGGTTTTGCATCTCCTTCATCCGGCGCATGAACTCCGGACGCGTGATGGTGACGGGGGCATCGTCCGGCGACAAGGGTTTGAGCTGCACCTGCCCGATCTCCTTTTCTACGAGCCCCTCAAACAGCTTCTTCACCTTTTCTTGATCCTGCTCACTCAGCACAGATTCCTTGGCTTCGTCCGTTTGCACCAGGTTGTCGACCGTATCCGAATCCACCCTTACGAAAGTGACATTCCCCATCTTGTATTCCAGGTGCTGTGCGAAATGGGTGTCGATGATCTGATCCAGGACCAACACCTTGTAGGAACGATTCTGACAGGCCTGAATGTAGCTCTGGTGGTGATCCGGTGCGTGTGTGTACAGGAAAACCTGTTTGTCGTATTTATCGGTCTGCACCTCTTTGATCGCTTCCCGGTATTCCTCCACAGTATAAAATTTTCCCTCTACATCCTTCAGCAGGGCAATATCATTGGCTTTTTCGTAGAATTTCTCATCCGAGATCATGCCGTACTTGATGAAAACGCCGAGGTCGTCCCATTTGGCTTCAAAAGCCTTTCGGTCCTGATTGAATAGTTCTTTCAGTTTTTCGGCCACCTTCCGCGTGATGTATCCGGTGATCTTTTTGACGTTCGAATCCGCCTGCAGGTAGGAACGGGAAACATTGAGGGGTATGTCGGGAGAGTCAATAACTCCATGCAACAGGGTCAGAAATTCCGGGACAATATCCTTTACCTCATCCGTGACGTAGACCTGATTGCTGTAGAGTTGGATCTTGTTCCTTTGCATTTCCAGGTTATTTCCCAGCTTTGGGAAATACAAAATGCCGGTGAGGTTAAAGGGGTAGTCGATGTTGAGGTGAATGTGAAAAAGGGGCGGAGGGCTGAAGGGGTGGATCTCCCGGTAGAATTTTTGATAATCGTCGTCTGTCAGCTCGTTGGGAGCTTTTTTCCAGGCCGGGTCGGTGTTGTTAATAACATTGGGTACTTCCCTGGTTATCTTCTCCTTTTCTTCTTCTCCTTCGGCCTCTGCTTCTTCCTCGACGGCACGAGTGCCAAAATGGATAGGAACCGGCAGGAATTGGGCATACTTGTGGAGCAGGCTTTCGATTCGGCTTTCTTCCAGAAATTCCTTGTTCTCCTCATTGATGTAGAGGATCACGTCGGTCCCGCGTTCGGTTTTTTCATTTTCATCGATGGTATATTCCGGATCTCCTTCACAGATCCAGGTGACCCCCGGCTCATCCTTCCAGGATCGGGTTTGCACTTCCACCTTATCCGCTACCATAAAAGCCGAATAGAAACCGAGTCCGAAGTGGCCGATGATGCTCTCGTCCTTGTATTTTTCGAGGAACTCCTCGGCACTGGAGAAGGCGACCTGATTCAGGTATTTCTTAACCTCCTCGGCTGTCATTCCGATTCCGCGATCCCGAACGGTCAGGGTTTTCTGATCCTTATCCAGAAGAATATCGATATGGGTGTCCCCCAACTCGCCTTTGAGGTCTCCCCGGTTGGCGAGGGCTTTTACTTTGGTGGTGGCGTCCACGGCATTGGACACCAGCTCCCGCAGAAAGATCTCGTGATCCGAGTATAGAAACTTCTTAATGATGGGGAAAATATTCCCCGTTTGAACTGAAATATTACCCTTTTCCATGCAATTTGATTTTTATTTAAGCTTTGCAACTGCCATGCCAGTGCGCTAATTCTGCCAATATGACAAAGTCAAAAGCTGGAGAGCCTTGAATAGCCCGGCTTTCCTGTTTTTTTGGTGCCGCCGCTCCAATTCCCTTTGTTTGAAATAAGGGAATTGCCTTTCTTTGTATGACCAAGAGCACTGAGAAATAGGCTAATCTTTGGCACCCTTCGTGCCGATCTATCTACACACCGGATTTTTAAATTATATGCTACTCTCCTCGTTGAGAGCAACTCACCAGGCTGCCTTGTATAGGTCAAGCCTAGTGGGATCGGCATTATTAAGGGGGGTTAGCCGATCCTCACTTTCCGCTGATCCGGATTTATTCCGGATCAGTTTTTTTTATCCACTTTTAAGCGCGTATCCCGATTGGCAATGATCCAGGCGGTATGGAAGATCAACCGACCGACCCTGGCCATCTTTTCGTACATGATTTTGTCTGCCGTGTCGGTGGTCCGATGGTAATCGTCGTGGGTGCCGCTGAAATAAAAAATGGACGGGATCCCGTTTTTCGCAAAGTTGTAGTGATCAGAACGGTAATAAAACCGATTGGGGTCATCCTCGGCATTGTAGGTATAATCCAGCTCCAGTTGAGTGTAAGTAGCATTGGCCTCTTCGTTGATCTGATGTAGTTCTGTGCTCAACCGATCCGAACCGATCACATAGATGTAATTGGAGTCGGCGGCATGTTTCTTATCCACCCTTCCGATCATATCCACATTGATATCCACAACCATCTGTTCAAGGGGAAAGACCGGATTTTCAGCAAAATACTGTGAGCCCAATAATCCCTTTTCCTCACCGGACACCAGAAGGACCAGAATCGATCTGCGCGGACCAAGTCCTTTTTCTTTGGCCTGCACGAAGGCTTCGGTCAACTCCAGAACGGTGCTGGTTCCCGAAGCATTGTCATCCGCTCCATAGTAGATGGCGTTGCCCCGTTTGCCCAGGTGATCGTAATGGGCAGATAGCACCACGATCTCCTCTTTCAGTTCGGGGTCCGAACCTTCGATGTAACCCATCACGTTTTCTCCGCTCAATTCATAGAGCTTCTTCGATAGTTCCATTTCAACTTCGGCTGGGAAGACCAGAGATCGGGCTTTGCCGCGCTTTTCCATTTTCCGACGAAGCTTGACCACCTTTTTCAGTTTTTTGTCGAGCATATTCCTTACCACCGTTGAGGATAAAACAGCGTTGGCAGGGTAGCTATCCCCAACTCTGCCTTCGCCCAACTGGAGCCCCCGGTTCAGCATCGATCTCCGGGTCCTTTGCAGATCTTTCTTGAAATCCGATGCCAGGATGAAAACGGCAGCTACGCCCTTTTCCTTGGCGAGGCTAAGTTTCCGGGACAGGTCCGTACTCCAGGAAGAAGGCTCGCTGGTGCCGGTCAGATAACTGATGCCTTTCCTCGAAAAGGGCTCCCCCGAATAGATCAAAATGGCTTTCCCTTTCACATCCATGTCTTCATAATCGCTGTAGGCGGGGTCATCGATGCCATAACCCAGAAAAGTGACCTCTTCGAACGAGTGCTCAGCAACTTCCGGATTGTTGGAGGGAAGGGCGAAGAAGTCTTTCAGATGAGGGACCTCTTTCCCGTTGATAGCCAGTGCGACTTTTTCCCAGGAGGCATTGTTAAAATGAATTTCCTGGAAATAACCGTTGTCTTCTCCGATCGCGGGCAATTCCCATTCCCGAAAAACGGACGCCAGATACTCCGCTGCTTTCTTTTGCCCGGGAGTGCCCGTCTCACGACCCTCCATTTCATCAGAGGCCAGCCTGGACAGATGAACTTTCAATTCTTCTGGGGTGATCGTATTGGCTAACTCATTGGCCTCGGGTATGGGTTCGCGTAATTGTGCCTGGAGAAATCCCAGCGAAAAGAGCATGGGAATCAACATGAGTACGCGCTTAATCTTGCAGAACATGGCAGCAGTTTGATTAAAAAATTTGGGCCCGGAAAGATAGCTTCCGGGCCACTCTGGTTTATTTACGTCTGTTCATCTTGGGAAAGGATTCGTTGTCAATCCTTCAAAGGTAACTTATTCACCCGGCGCTCGTGCCGGCCTCCCTCAAAATCCGATTCCAGAAATGCCCGGGCGATCTCAACGGCCAGTTCTTCGGAAATGAATCGTGCCGGAAGGGCCAGGATATTGGCATTGTTGTGTGCCCGGCCCAAACGCGCCAACTCAGGCTCCCAACACAAAGCGGCCCGGATGCCCTGATGTTTGTTCACCGTGATGGCAACTCCGTTGCCACTCCCGCAAAAGACAATACCCAAATCCACTTCGCCGCTTTCTACCGAATGGGCTACGGGATGCGCGAAGTCCGGATAATCAACAGAATCTGCCGAATCCGTCCCGAAATCCAAAACCCGGATATCCCGTTTGGCCAGGAAGGTCTTGATCCGGTCTTTCAAAATAAAGCCGGCATGATCACAGCCGATAGCTACAGATCGAACTTCCATGCCGTCAATTTTGGAAATTGGGTTCCGGCATAGCCGGTTTATAGGGAGCAAAGCGGGTATCGAGTTCGTCGGCAAAGGTGGTATCTCCGTTTTGCCGAACCTGCATGATCATACTGTAGAAGGTCCGTACGGATTGATCGTAATCGTACTTGAAGCCGGGATTGAGTATATCCTGGTCCAGACCGGAATAGAATTGAAGCCGGTCTTCCAGTTCATCGGCCAGGAGTTCCAGGTGAGGCTTGGCTTGGTCGTAGGCATCCGCCTCGAAATAGCTTTGCAACATGAAATACGATCTGTAGTCGTAGGGAAAATTCATGTGCGGGAAAACCTCAAAATATTTTTCGAGCAATTCCAATCCCTTCTCGGTTTCTCCTTCGTCGATGAATTGATTGGCAGCCCGGAGCATGACAAGCTGGTGGCTTTGCACGCTAGGTGCGTAGCTGTGATCCACAAACAGATCATACTTATCGAAATTCCCCCAGCGAAACTTGTTCATGACATTTTCATAAACGGCATCGGCGTCTACCCGACCGAATCCGACCAGGCCGAATCCCTGCTGAATGTCGGAGCGAACGGGCACCACTTGCAGGCCAAGTCCCTCCAACTGCATGTAGTTTTGCAGCCCCAGAAGTTTTTCTCTCCGGCAGGTCACCGCGAAATAGATCGGCCGTTCACCCAGATTGGAGGCCAGTATATCCAGAATGGCCAGCTCGTCCTTCAGAATGCTGCGCCCCAGGTTCACGGGGATCCGATCCACCATATTGGCCGTGTCCTGTTCACTCAATAGCCCGTTCCGGATGAATTTTTCCTTGTCAACCGGGATGTAAACATTCTGGGTCGGATAATGGTAATCGAATCGATAGCCCTGCATCTGCCCCGGATGCCGCTCGCCAATGTATTCCAGGACGCGACGGGCATCCATCGGAGGATTCTGATTGCTTTTGTTGTAGTAGAAAACCTGGTTGCGTTCTTTACCCCGAATGGCATTTTGAGGCAGGGTCAGGTTCACCGCCGGCGACTCGTTGATCTTGCGGCGAAGCAAATCAATATACCAGTCAACTGCGATCAGGCTCAAATTGATGACCCGAACATCTGGCCGGATGCCTTCTACCTCCTGGGCATACCAGAGAGGATAGGTATCGTTATCCCCGTAGGTGAAAATGATGGCGTTCGGCTTGGTAGATTCCAGGAAATTGGAAGCATAATCACGCGCACCGGTGGTAAGGCGACGGCTATGATCATCAAAATTCTGGGTTCCCATCAAGACCGGTGCGATCAATACGGGTAGAAAAGACAAGGCTACCGCCGGAATGCCGTTCAAGCGGAAACGCTCCGTGGCCATTTGAAATAAGGCCAGCACGCTCATCCCTATCCAAATGGAGTAAATGAAAAACGATCCAACCAGTACATAATCCCGCTCCCGGGGTTCGTTGGGCGGTTGATTGGAGTAGACAATAATGCCCAGGCCCGTAATCAGAAACAGAGCCAGCAATCCCAGGAATTCCTCCTGCCTGCGTCGGGCATGCCAAAACAATCCGATCAAACCAAAGAGAAAGGGCAGCAGAAAATAGGTGTTGCGACCCTTATCCGTTGCCATCGCCTCGGGAAGATCGCCTTTGTCAAAGCCGAGCCGGGCCCGATCCAGGAAACCTATCCCGGTAATCCAGTGCCCAGCAGACTTGTCCCATGGATAATAACCCTGGACCCCGTTCTGCCGGCCGCTGAAATTCCACATGAAATAACGCCAGTACATCCAACCCACCTGATAGTTGAAAAAGAAGCTCAAATTATCAAACTGGTCGGGCCGGCGAGCCGGCAGATCTTTATCGGGATCCAGCCCCATCCACATTTTATACAGGCGAGGCCGTCCCTGAGTGTAATCCGACATGCGGGGGAACAGCATTTTGTATTGATCCTTGAACTCGTAGGAGATCTTCTGATCCACCACTTCGTACCTGTCATCCACCCGGCCCCAACGATCGTCGGTTTCTGTTTTGGAGATGTACTCCCGGGCAGGAGGATATTTGAAAGAGGGCCCGCGAAGCAAGGCGCGCTCACCGTACTGCTCCCGGTTGAGATAGGGCAGAAGGCGCATCGCGTCGTAGGGATTGTTCATATTGATGGGCGGGCTGGCATTGGCCCGGATGACCACCATGCCGAAAGTGGAAAACCCGATCACCACCAGGGTAGCTCCTACGATAATCTGTTGCAGAACAGCGTTTTTCCTTTGGTGGGCATAGCGAAGGCCAAAGAAAATGAGGGTGGCAATGATCAGAAATACGGGGATCAGGCCGGAGTGAAAAGGCATGCCCAAGTTATTCACGGTGAGCAATTCCATGGCCGACCAAAGTTTCGGTATGCCGACGATGATGAAAATCTGGATGAAGCCGATCAGTGCGGTTCCCACCCCGCCGGCCACCAGCGCCCCCAGCAGGGTGTGTTTTTGGAATTTTTTGAAATAGTAGAATATGGCCAGAGCCGGAAAAGTAAGCAGACTCAACAGGTGTACTCCGATGGAAAGACCGGCCATGTACGCGGTAAAGACCAGCCAACGGTCGTGGCGCACCTCGTTGGGCAGGGTATACCAGCGAATCATAGACCAAAAGGTGATCGTCGTGAAAAAAGTAGACATCGCATAGACCTCGCCTTCCACTGCGGAAAACCAGATCGAGGTGCAGAAGGCCGTGGTCAGTCCGGAAACGATCCCGGCTCCGCCCAGGGCGTATTCCTGTACCGTGTTGGTTTCACCCTCCCGGCCTACCAAGGTCAGTTTACCCAGATAATAGGTGGACCAGGCCACAAAGGCCGCGGCAAAAGCCGAACAAAGGCCGGACAATAGGTTGACGGCAAAAGCAATGTCCGCAGGATTGTTCGAAAAAATTTCAGCAAACCAGGTAAAAAGACGGCCGACCAGCAGAAAGAGAGGGGCTCCCGGTGGGTGGACTACCTGAAGCTTGTAGGCCCCCAGGATAAACTCACCACAGTCCCAAAGGCTGCCGGTACGCTCGGCCGAAAGAAAATACACAATTAAGGCTATGGCGAACACCAGCCATCCCGCAAGGGTATTGATTCGATTTTTCCAGCTCATGGATCAGAATACAGTTTTTCAGGTAATTAGCAGGGCAATGCGGACCCTCCGCAAAGGCCGAAGGAGCCTCTGTTCATAACGTCCGACAAAGCTAATAAAATATAGCATGCACCCTTTTCCTCGAGGAAGTAAAGGATTGCTCCATAGCCTGTTCTGTATTATGTCCTTACCTTTGCAAAAAGAGTACTCCATGTTGAAATGGCTCCTGCTTGCCGGAATCCTTTATTTCGTTTATCGCTTCTACAAAAAGCCCGCTGCGGTTGAACCGCCCCGAAAGACCGAGGAGGTGCCGTCCCGAGGTTCTGCTTCCCGGGATGACGACGGCGAATTCATTGACTATGAGGAGGTGGACTGAATATGGCGGAATTTCCCATCGGCAAGTTGGTGATCTACAGGAACAACCAATTGATCGCCTTCAATAAACCTTCCGGGATGGCTGTACAGCCGGACCCGCAAGAAGGTAAATCCCTCCTCGAACTGGCCCGGATCTACACCCAGGGCTCCGTTCATCTCATTCACCGGATCGATCGCCCGGCCAGCGGGGTGGTCTTGTTCGCCAAAACGGAAAGAGCCCTGGCTCATTTAAACAGCCAGTTTCAAGACAGACAAGTGAAAAAGATCTACCTGGCCATTGTGAAAAAACCCGCTCCCGAAACGCAGGGAACCCTGACCCATTATTTAACACAGGATCCGAAAGCGAACAAGGTGGATGTGCAGGATCGATCGACTCCCCATGCTCAGCGGGCCGAACTGGATTTTGAGCTTCTGGAGTCCGCCAGGGAGCTGGATCTGCTGCGCATAGAGTTGCATACCGGCCGCCATCACCAGATCCGGGCCCAATTGGCCGCCCTCGGAGCCCCCATCCGGGGAGACAACAAATACGGATACAAACGAGGCAACCGCGACCGGTCGATCCAGCTCCATGCCTGGCAGCTGTCCTTTATCCATCCGGTATCCGGGCAGCGCGAAACGATCACAGCCCCGCCGCCGGGCGGCATTTGGGATGTTTTTGAATCCTGGAAAAGCGGGTAATCTATGGGAACCATTTGGGATCTTTTCCCCGGGCTTTCTGCAGTGCAACAGAATCAGCTCCTACAGCTCGCCGAGCAATACCGGGAATGGAATGCCCGGATCAATGTAATCTCCCGCAAAGACATGGATCTTCTGGAGATTCACCATCTGCTGCATTCCCTTTTGATCGGAAAACTGATCTCCTTCCAGGCCGGCGCCGAGGTGCTGGACCTGGGTACCGGAGGAGGTCTGCCCGGCATCCCGTTGGCCATTCTGTTTCCGGATACCCGATTTCACCTGATCGACGGCACCGGCAAAAAGATCCGTGTGGTCAGCGAGATCAGTGCTACCCTCGGCCTGGAAAATGTGAGCGCCCAACATATCCGGGCAGAGCAATCGAAAAGCCGCTACGATTTCGTGGTCTCCCGGGCCGTGGCCCGATTGGATCAGCTGATCCTTTGGTCAAGGCCTCTCATTCACCAACGCCACAAACACGCCCTTCCCAACGGACTCATTTGCCTGAAAGGGGGCGATCTCAAATCGGAGTTTCAGGCATTGGGCAAACACGAGTACTACGAGCGATACCCCCTGAGTGACTGGACGGATCATCCCTATTTCCTGGAGAAATATCTCGTATATGTGCAAACGTAGGAAGTAGGTGTGCAAGCATGCTTAATCTTTCGTCTTGGCTTAGGATTTGTTACATTCGCCCACAAGCAAAATATACTAGATCATGTCCTTTGAGATCGTTGGCAAGCTGCATAAAATCTTCGAGACCGAACAAAAGACCAATACTTTTCAGGCCCGGGAGTTCGTCATTGAGATCAATGACGGGGGCTACTCCAATTTCGTCAAATTTCAACTCACCCAGGACCGTTGCGGCCTGATCGATGAGTATCAGGAAAACGAACCCATAAAGGTCTTTTTCGATCTGCGTGGACGCGAGTGGCAAGGAAAATACTTTACGAATCTCAACGCCTGGCGTCTGGCGAAACCGGATGAGGCGCAGGCTCCGGATTCAGGCATGGCTTCCACAGATGATCCCTTTCCGACCGCTACCGATGAGCCACCGGCCCCGGATGACGATCTGCCATTCTGATACCTGCCCGGCACGCTTTTTCTTTTTCTTCCGTTAGCAGGGGTATGAAAGGCAACTCCATTACATTTTTCATCTGGGTCCTTTTGATCTGCCAAAACATATCTGCACAGGGCCAGGTACTCGTGGGAGCGGCCACCCGTTGGTCAGATTCCTTCCGGGAGTGGATCCTGTACAATGAAGAAGGGGAAGCGGGGTCTCTGGAATGGATGAGCCTGAGTCGGGAGGATGGGCCTGAATACCGACTTCGGTACGAAGACACCTACGGTCAGGCCCGCCTCAAATGGCCGGATAGAACCGACGAATGGGAACTTCGACTCGGTCAGGAGGTCGCCACCATTCGGGCAGTGTACCGGGGAGATCCCACCCAGTGGCGGATCATCGGGCACGAGGTTCAATTCACTTTCCAGGCCAAATATCCTCATCAAGCGGAGGAATGGCAGATCCGGGAAAAAGAATTCGGTCAGTTCCGGGTATATACGCGTTGGCAGGGCGACCCGAGGGAATGGGTCGTAGAAGATCAATTGGAAGATGAGCGCATCTCTTCTGCTATGCGCCTGGCTCTATTGTTTACAGCACTGGTCAATGCAACCCCTAAATTTTAGCCCTCGGTTTTGGTTATAATTCAGACTTCCAAAGATTCCAGGATCTGCTCCGCATGGTTTTTGGTTTTCACTTTGGAGAATACCTTCTCGATGCGTGCGTCTTCGTTGATGATGAAAGTTGTCCGGTAGACGCCATCGAAAACCTTGCCGTACATCTTTTTAGGCCCCCAGGCACCATAAGCATTCAATACCTCTTTTTCCGTATCGGCCAGTAAAGGGAACGGGAAATCGTACTTCTCTATGAAATTCTGGTGCTTTTTCTGGCTATCCGGGCTCACTCCGAGCAACTCGAAACCCCGCGCTTTCAGGTCGGAGTAATTATCGCGAAGGCTACAGGCCGCCGCCGTACAACCCGGTGTATTGTCCTTCGGGTAGAAGAAAAGAATGAGTTTTTTGCCCCGGTAATCGGACAGGGAGATCTCATTGCCGTTTTGGTCCAGCCCGGTGAAATCAGGCGCTTTGTCACCTTCCTTTAAATGCGTCATTTTTGCGATGTTTCCTAGTCCAACAAAAAGGAAAAACGGTAGTTCAACCTGGAAAGGCTAACGGGTAAATTCTCCTTCCCAGACAGCGAGATTATTTCGGTCGTCGCGCACTTCCAGTCGAAGGGAATGCGTACCCGGTCCTACCTTCCCATCGCTGAAATCATGCCACAGAAGGCTGTTCTTGGCATCATAGCCAAAGAGAACCCACTCGCCGTCAATCCACCCCCGATAACGCAAGCCCCGGGCTCGTCCCGATGTGGGGAAATTATCCCGCAATAAAAACCGGAGCTGATCCGCATTTTTCATGTCGGCTTTAAAGCCCAGGGGTTCGATCTCCGGCGCTTCATCGTCCAGGGCGACCCGGAATGTGCCGAAAGCCCGGTGGCGGCTGACCAAGTGCCCGTTATCCCACTCTCCTCCAATATTCACCAGACTGCCCCTTTCGCCCTGATAGGCTATACATGCTTTGCCTTTCTGCTCTGCTGGAAGTTGAGTCACCGGCAGGCGCACGGAAAAGTACCGGTGTACGGGAATGGAGACATCTCCCAGGGAGACCTGGGGGGAATAGGGACTCAGGCTATCGTTTTTTTCGAGGATGAGCGGGATATTAACATCGGTATAAAAGCTTCCTTTCGGGAAACACGCCTCAAATCCCGATTCCGTTTTACATAACCGGTCGCTTA
The DNA here is from genome assembly GCA_964640855.1 of uncultured Saprospiraceae bacterium. Classification (GTDB taxonomy): domain Bacteria; phylum Bacteroidota; class Bacteroidia; order Chitinophagales; family Saprospiraceae; genus JAJDFU01. The sequence continues at coordinate 40,972 of CAZXIX010000001.1, read as the reverse complement.
TCGGGAGCGTTACCTCGTAATTTCCTGCTTCCGGGATCTCACCCTTCTTTTTTACCCAAAAGGAAAGGACCGATCGATTCCCGTTGAAATCCTTACCGGCCAGATTGATCTGCCGGGTCTGTCCCTCTGCCAGGGATATAGTCCCGTCCTTTCCCAACTCCAGGTAAATGGAAGCTTTGTTACCGGGTTGAATATAGGCTCTGTAGTAGTTGGACCGATGGAGTGTTTTCTCGGCATAATCCAGATGGGCATTGAGGTACCGGGTTTCCACAAAGGAGAAACTCTCCATTTCCATCCGGTATTGCAGCTCTTCCTCCTGATAAAGACTCAGCTGAAACAGGCCGTTGCGATTGGGGATTCCGTTCATCTGGTCGTAGGCCTTCAGCCCGAATCCCACCCGGGAACCGGGCACATAGACCGTATCCCCGACCACCCGGAACCCCCGGGGAGTTTTGAAAACATTGATCTTTTGCTCGCTGAGCACATTTTTTCGCTCATCCAGGACGTAGACTTTCAATTCCCGGAACATGGGCGGGATGTCGTCCCGGACCTTCACCCCGAAAAACAGAGGATTGGTAGGGCGTTGGGTATCGGATCGACGGACTTCAAAGTGGAGGTGCGGCCCGAAGGAATAGCCGGTTGTACCCATCTGACCTATGGGTTGAGCCCGATCGAAAGTGAATCGGCCAGGCGGAGGACGAAGGTCTACTTCAAAGGTTTTCCTCCGGTACTGTTGTTGCTTGATCCAGGCTTCGATCTCGGGCGTGAAGCGGTTTAAGTGGGCATATACGGTCGTAAACCCGTTGGGATGCTGAATGTAAAGAGCTTTTCCGTAACCGCCTTCCTCTACCTTGACCCGTGAGACGAAACCCTCAGCCGCTGCAAAAAGAGGTTTGCCTATGTAGCCTTTTATATCTATGCCGGCGTGAAAATGATTGGCCCGGAGCTCACCAAAAGTACCCGAAAGCTGAATTTCTCCTTCGACCGGATCGGCGAAGATATTTTCCGGGTAAGGCGCCATAAAGCTCATCCCCGAAGCGGTTGAGGCTAATCCCAGAAGAAGCAGTAGGACGGCTAGAGTGATCCGCATGGATAATTAACTAGGCTTGGTTTGACCAGGAAGACCAGCTCCCGATCAGATTTTTTTCAGATCGATTTCGGGCCAGCAATTCCAGAAAGTCCTTCCGGTCAATGGCACGGGCACCCAGGCTGGCCAAATGCCGGGTAGCCTGTTGGCAATCGATGACCTGGAACCCGCGATCCCGGAGCGCCTGGACCAACCAGATGAATCCGAATTTGGAGGCATTGCTTTCCAGGGCAAACATCGACTCTCCAAAAAAACATTTTCCAATGGAAATTCCATAAAGACCACCCACTAATTCTCCCTCTTTCAGGACCTCCACCGAATGGGCGAATCCCATCTCATGCAATTTGGAATAGGCCCGGATCATGTCCTGAGTGATCCAGCTTCCCTTCCCCTGTCCTCGACGCGGGATCATGCGACAGGCTTCCATGACGGTCTCAAAGCGCCGGTCCAGATTAATTTCAAATTTCTTTTGGTTGAAATAAGGCCGCATGCTCCGGGATACTTTCAGTTCATCCGGGAACAGCACGAAGCGAGGGTCGGGCGACCACCACAGGATCGGATCCCCTTCGTTGAACCAGGGGAAAATGCCCATCTGGTAAGCCACCAGCAATCGCTCCGGCGAAAGATCTCCTCCCACAGCCAGTATGCCCTCGTCCGAAGCCAATTCCGGATGAGGAAAGTCGAGGGAAAAATCCGAAAGGCGAAAGATGGGCATTTACTTGTTCTTGACCGTGGGGCAACTTAATCCGCACTGGATCAAACCTACTGGAAATCCGTCAGGGGTTCAATGATCAGGCACAAGATTTGACCAAAAGCCCGGAAGAAGATGAGGGAATAAACCAGCCGGCTGCTTGGAGGCAATTCTTTTCTCAGGCTTCCACGGAGATGGGTTTGCGTTTTACCCCCCCAGATGGAGCATCCGGAATCTCTCCTTTTCCGTGATAACCGATAAATAAGGTTGCCATCATAAGCAACAGGGCCCCCGCCTGATGATATACGCCCAGATCGACCGGTATAGATGCCTGGCTATTCATAACGGTGGCAATACCCAGCCCAACCTGCACGAAAAGAAGGACAAGCCAAACAATAGTACCCAGATACAGAGGTCTGGAAAGCGACTTCCGCAATAGGATCCCCGAGAGAGCTATGCCCAGAAGAACCAGAATATAAGCCGTTGATCGGTGCAGGAATTGGATCAAGGCGACGGCAAATCCTCCCTCGTCGTAGTTTACCAGCTGAGACCATCGATAAGATCCCCAGTCCTGAAGTACCTCCGGTAGGATCACACCGTTCATATCTGGCCAGGTGGGATAAAAAAGGGCCGCTTTCATCCCCGACATCACGCCACCCAGTAAGAGCTGTACAACGAGGATTCCCCCAAACCAGGCCACCCCCCGGAAGGGCAAATGATTCGTCCCCGCCAGGGGCCGGGGATAGGAGACTCTCAGGATCGTCCAAAATAAATAGGCTACCAAACTCAGGGCGATACCCAGATGCAGGGTCAATTTGTAGGCATTGACCCAGGGCCGCTCGATCAACCCGCTGGCCACCATGATCCAACCAAAGGAAGCAGCCAGGGCTGCCAGAAAGAAAATCACGGCCAACCGTTTCCCGAGGTAGCGATCGATCCAGCCTTTGCGCCAGAAGATGAACAGGGGGATCAGGAAAACGAATCCCATGAGCCGGGCCCAGAGCCGGTGAAAATATTCCCAGAAGTAAATGAACTGGAAGGACCCCATGTCCATGCCCTCGTTGATCTTCTTGTATTGAGGGGTATCCTTATATAGATCAAAGGCCTCCTCCCATTGAGCCGCATTGAGCGGAGGTAGGGTGCCCGTCACGATTTCCCAACGCGTAATGGACAATCCGGACCCCGTCAGCCGGGTAACCCCGCCGATCACCACCTGAAAGAAAACCATGATCAAACCAATGATCAACCAATAGGAAACGGCCTTTGGATAGCGAGTCATGATCCTAATAATATTTTTTTATTCGGCGCAAAAACAAACTTTCCACAAAGCTATTTGATGGGTAATGAAAATTATTTTTTTAAAAATCTTTTCCATCCACCATTATTAGGGCTGTTAGTTTGTAGAGAAAAAAAGCCATCCTCACTAGGAATTTCCATTTTCCCCAGCGATTGGTTTGCTTTCCACCTATATTAAACAACCTGCGCCTTTCAGTTTCAATCTCTTGCAAAATTATGCACAGTTTAAAAGAATAAACCAACAGCAAATCTTTTTGATGCGGGAAGGTTTCAATTTGACTTTTTAGTGTCAATAAGTACCCTTTTGGAGGTTCAGAAAAATCCGGGATTTGGGGAGAAAAAGGTTTTCCACCGAAAGTGGCCGGGAGAAGGTGGAAAGAAGACGCGTTCTTAAGGCTCACTTAACATATCCCTGTGGGAAAAAGACCACCCGGTGAGGCTTGCTTTTTGTAATCCTGTACCAGTAGGCGCCGACCTCAATTTTTCCTACCTTGTATTGGAAAAGTTGAGAAAGATATGTGTGGTCGTTTTTCATTTGCCGCTTCTCGGGAGAAGATCCATCAACAATTGCCGGAGGTGAAGGTGGGTGAGAACCTTCGGATCAACTACAATATTGCCCCCACTCAGGAAGCCTATGTCATCACCAACGATAAACCGCGGGAACTCCAGTTTTTCATCTGGGGTTTGCTGCCTTTCTGGTCGAAAGAAGCCACCATTTCCGGTAGATTGATCAATGCGCGACGGGAGGGGATTGAGACCAAGCCCTCTTTTCGGCTTCCCATCCGCAGGCAGCGCTGCCTGGTGTTGGCCGACAGCTTTTACGAATGGCGAAAGGACGGCGACCGGAAAATTCCCTATCGCATCTTCCCGAAAGACGGATCCCTGGCTACCCTGGCTGGGGTATGGGATGAATGGAAAGGACCTGACCGTACCGTTCGAACGTTCTCCATCATCACGGCTCCTCCCAATGCCGAAGTTTCGCCCATTCACAACCGGATGCCGGTGGTTTTGCACCGACCGGAACAGCGTGAAAAGTGGCTCGCCCAAATCGGGATCCAGGAAGTTATCCAATTGACCGAGACCCCTCCCGATGGCATTCTGGATCTCTATGTGGTATCCGATAAGGTCAATTCCGTTCGGAATAACTCTCCGGACCTCCATCAGCCCAGCTCGGATCAGTTGTCTTTGTTTTAGGTGCAAAATAGAGTTTTACCCTACATGCCCTCTCCGAAAAGCGAAAACCCATCGTCCTTCATCAAATCGCAATCATGCGCGCACTGATCCAGCGGGTAAGCCAAGCCTCCGTTACCATCCGGGGAGGAACAATGGCTGAGATCGGCCCGGGCCTCCTGGTTTTGCTGGGAATCGAGAACGAAGATGGGGATGCAGATATCCAGTGGTTGGCGAAAAAGATCCTTCAGTTGCGCGTCTTCGACGACGAGGATGGGGTTATGAACCGCTCTGTGCAAGACATTAAAGGAGAACTGCTGTTGGTCAGCCAGTTCACCCTGCATGCCAGCACCAAAAAGGGTAATCGGCCTTCCTACATCAAAGCCGCCAAACCGGACGTAGCCGTTCCGCTTTATGAGGCTATGGTCAAGGAATTACGAGAAACCAGCGGACTCAAGGTAGATACGGGCGAATTCGGCGCCCACATGGAAGTGGCCCTGGTGAACGACGGTCCGGTCACGATCTGGATCGATTCGAAAAATCGGGAGTGATCGATAGGCAGATAAGAAAATCAGAAGATAGGTAGATGGTTTAGTGTTCCATGCAACTGGATTGATCCCCGGAAATAGCAATTACCATCTTGAGGATTCCCAGACAAAGCTTTGCTTGTCAGGGTCTAAGATGCTATATCGCGGCATCAAAACATCGTGACATCACAGCATCAAAAAATGACCATTCAAGAAGCTCAACAAACCGTAGACGACTGGATCCGGGATATCGGTGTCCGCTATTTCAACGAACTGACCAATACGGCGATACTGATGGAAGAGGTGGGTGAAATGGCGCGCCTGATGGCCCGGCTGTATGGAGAGCAATCTTTCAAACGGAAGGAGGATGAGGCGGCGGCTCCGGCTCAGTTGGGGGAGGAGATGGCCGATGTGCTCTTCGTCCTCATTTGCCTGGCCAACCAGACCGGCGTGGATCTGACCGAGGCTTTTCAGCGCAGCCTGGAGAAAAAAACCAGGCGGGATAAAGATCGGCACCGGGGGAATGAGAAGTTGAAGTGAAGAATGAAAGAATGAAAATCTGTTTGGTAACCTCAGGCAGTTCCGAGGTGTTCCCCTCCTTACTCCTGAACCGGAGGAGGAACAGGGCAACTTAATGGCTTCTGGGACAGATTTTGCGGTCTATCCATCGGAAAAAAAATAACCCGCAGAGCCGCCAGTCGTCAGCCGTGCATACCGTAACAGAATTCCACAAAGCTTTCTACTGCCTGTTGACAGGTCTCCTTCGCTTCCAGCATGCCCATGTGCCCAACTTGCTCCAGGAAATGGTTTTGTGAGGTGTCCGGCAGGATCACCTGGGGCAAGATCGATTCAAAATCCGCGAGTTGATCCTTTTTTCCCAGAATGAACAGGGCAGGAACGGGCAGATGGGCCAGGGTTTCCCTTTCGTCTTTGCGATCTCGCATGGCAAGCAGGGCTCTGGCCATGGCCTCTTCAGAATAGGCTGATGTATTTTCCACAAGGTTTTTCACAAGCTGTGGATTTTCAGCGGCATACGTTTCGGCAAACATCTTCGGGACGAAGGACTGCGCAAATTGAGGAGTGCCGTTCTTTCGGATGAATTCGGCGGTCTTACTTCGGTTCTCCTTTTTTTCCGGCTCATCGGCATAGGGATGCGAATGGAACAGGCCCAGCCCCCGGAGAGGTAGGGCCGGATGGCGGCGGGCAAGATTCAGAGCGATATAGCCACCCATGGAATGGCCGATGAGGATGCAGTTCTTCAGCCTGGCATCCTGGATGCAAGCCCGGACGGAGTCGGCCATGTGATCCAGGGAGTCGGGCAGCAGGGAATCCGATTTTCCGAATCCGGGAAGATCGGTCATGAGTATGCGCATATCTGCCCGGAGCAGGGGCGGAAGGAAATCGGACCAGATCCGGCTGTCTTCCCCGAATCCGTGCATCAGGACCAGGTTGCGGGATCCCTGCCCCTCGATTTGGTAATGGATCTCCCCGTTCGAAAAAGAAATCGACGGCATGTGATCTTATGTATGGTAGAAGATTGAAAAGATGGCTATTAAGATAATGAACTCTTGAAACACCCGGCTTTCATTTGTGCATCAGGCAGATTCTACGTAGATGTAATATCCCCCTGATTCCCAATCGGGTTTCCTATCTTTATGAACCATCCCTAAACCAAACATCCTATGAGCGTTGTACCCGTGCAGAAATCGGAAAGTCGGCTGGAAGCCATGGAACGGGAGCTCCATCTCAAGCAGCACCAGATCAACCACTTGCTGAAGATCACCCAGGCGATCAACAGCAACGAGAAAGCGGCCGGGCTGTTCAAAATGTATCGCGACTTCCTGCAATGGGAGATCGGATTGGGCAAGATGGCTCTCTATGTCGAGCAAAACGGGGCCTGGACCTGCGCCACATCGATTGGTCTGGAGCATACCAACCTGTGCACCGACATCAAGGATCGCCTTCCCGAGTTTACCGAAATGACCAATCTGGGCGATGACCCGCATCCCTTGTTGGCCGAGTTTGAAGTAGTGATTCCCGTGCGGCACAAGGAGCAGCCCATTGCCTATGTCTTCGTGGGGCAATTTCAGGACGATGAAGATCTGCTGGGTAAGCTTCAGTTCATTACCACCCTGACCAACATCATCGCTTCGGCCATTGAGAACAAGCGGTTGTTTAAACGGCAGCTCGAGCAGGAGCGCCTAAAACGGGAGATGGAACTGGCCAGCGAGATGCAACGGATGCTGGTACCTTCTGACCTGCCGAGTACGAACTGTTATGAGTTGGACAGCATCTACAAGCCGCACTTCGGCGTCGGAGGAGACTATTTTGATTTCGTGGAGTTTGAAGACGACAAGATCGTTTTCTGCGTGGGCGATATTTCCGGAAAGGGCGTGGCCGCTGCCCTGCTGATGGCCAATTTCCAGGCCAACTTTCACACGTTGGTTCAGCAGCGGACCGACCTCCGAAATTTCATCAAGGCCCTGAATACCTCCGTCAACCTGATCACCCGGGGCGATCGCTTCATCACTTTTTTCATTGCTGAATACAACCGGGAAAGCCGCTTGCTGCGTTATGTCAATGCGGGCCACAATCCGCCCCTGCTGGTGACTCAAGATCAGATTCTCAAATTGGAAGCGGGCTGCACCATGCTGGGGTCCTTCAAGGAACTACCGGCCCGGATCGAGATCGGCGAACTGACGCTCGACAAAGAAGCTCTCGTCATGGCTTACACCGATGGGCTGACCGATATACAGAATACAGAGGGAGACTTCCTCCTCGAGGAAGAGCTTCATCGTTTTGTCATGGAGCACCACAATCTTTCGGCCAAAGCCTTCAATCAGCGCTTGATCAGCCATTTGGAGAACTTCAAGGGGGATCGAACCGTTTATCCGGATGACTTCACGGTTCTGACCTGCAAGATCTTCGGGCCGGTTTATTGAAAGGTGATCGGCCTGATCCGTTTTTTCCGGCCGTCGTTTTGGGTAATCCCAGGCATCTGACAGCCCTTTTTTATCGCTGGTCTACTTTTGAAAGGGATATGTCCACCAAAAATGGTTGGACACTTACATATTTTAATATTAGCTTCAGCAAAAACCAAAAAGGCCATAGCTTCAGTTAAACTATAGATGAAAAGAAAAGAGACAGCAGGCATCTTGGCATTGTTTCTCGGTTGGGCCGGCATCCATCGGTTCTATCTCGGGCAAGTCGGCTTGGGCATATTGTATGCCTTGCTGATGTTCTCGGGTATTTCGATGGTGCTGGGGATAATCGATGCCATCGTCTTCCTGTCTATGGATCAGGATACCTTCGATATTAAGTACAATCGCGATTATTATCGGGCCGTACGAAAAGAGCACAATCAGCAAGATCTTTTTAAACCTTATTGGCACGAACCCCAAAGACCGAGGGAAAGACCAGACTATACTCCTCAGCAAAGGAAGCCGGAAGCGCGGGTCCGTCCCAAAAAAGCGAACCCGCACAAGGCCGAAGGGATTCGAAAATTCAAGGATTACGATTACGACGGGGCCGTTGTCGAATTCGAAAAGGCCCTGGAGATCGAACCCCGAGACATAGCCACGCATTTCAACCTGGCCTGTGCCTACTCCATCAACGAGCGGCCGGATAAGGCTTTCGAAATGCTGGACAAGGCCGTAGCTCTCGGATTCGATGACTTTGACCGTATACGCACTCATGAGTCACTGGCGTACCTGCGCATACAGCCTGAATACGATACTTTTGAGGCAAAGGGATTCCGGACAACGGAGACCAATCCTTTCGGGGAGGAGGAAAAAAAGGAAAGTCCTGAGAAAGAGGAGGAAGAAGACGATAACTTGTTGGAACAGTTAAAAAAACTCGCCGAACTTAAGGAAAAGGGCCTGCTCAGCGAGGAGGAGTTCGACGCTCAGAAAAAGAAATTGCTTAGATGAACGGGCCGATTCCAGATCTTGGACAAACAAGCGGAATACGATCCTGTTAAAAAGTGTAAACTTCAGAAAATGACAGCCGACGCACTGATCTCGGATATAATCGTACCGCTGAGAACCTCCGACAAGGGCGAGGATGCGCTCGGCATGATGGATGATTTCTACGTTCGGCACCTGCCCATTGTCAACAACAAAGAACTTCTGGGCGTCATTTCCGAAGATGATATCTTGAATTTCGATGCGCTTGAGCCGGTAGGGTCCTACAGCCTTTCCTTGCACCGGCCTTATGTGAAGGGGCGAGACCATATTTCCGAGATCATGCGCCTGCTGGCCGAACTGAATCTCACGCTGATCCCGGTCGTGAACGATGAGAATCACTACCTGGGGGTAGTCACCGTGGGAGATGCCCTGCGTTATTTCGCCAAGTCGGCCTCGTTCTCAGAAGTGGGCAGCACCCTGGTACTGGAAGTAGCCCGGCAAGACTACTCCCTTTCTGAGATCGCCCGGATCGTAGAGTCTGAAAATGCCTCCATCATCAGTTCTTTCATTACTTCCCGTCCGGATTCAGCCCAGTTGGAAATCACCATTAAGATCAACCGGCAGAATATCCAACCCATACTCTCCACTTTCGAACGTTATGAGTACGAAGTGAAAGCCACCTTCAACGAGATCGAGTACCTGGATACCCTTCGCGACCGCTACGATGCGCTGATGTCGTACCTGAATGTTTAGGAGTTGCGAAGGAAGCGTCTACGATCTATTATCCAATAAGCTGCTATCCGATTCTCTCTCACTCCAACACCTCATACAGTTCCACCACCTTCGACTTATTCTTCAACGGGATGCTCTCAAGCTTCCGGCACTTAAAGGATTCCCGAATGTTCTTATGAGATTCACCGGTGATCAGTACCTGACCGGGTTCGGCCAGGGCTTGCAGCCGGGCGGCAGTATTTACTACATCGCCGATGACGGTGAAGGTGAGCCTTTTCAGGGTTTCCGAGCCTATGTTTCCGGATAGCATTTCGCCGGAATTGATCCCGATGGATACTTCCGGATAAAATTCTCCCTTGCTTGCATTGGCCGAAAGCTCGCGTATCCTTTTTCGGATGGCCAGGCTGGCATCCAGTGCCCGGTCCAGATCGTACTTTCCTTTGAAAATAGCCATGAGGGCATCCCCGATGAATTTGTCTACCTGGCCGTCGAAGCGAATGATCTCTTTGACCATCAGGTCGAAATAGGTATTCAATAATCTCACCACTTCATTCGGTTGCCGGGATTCACTAAAGGAAGTAAATCCACAGATGTCGATGAAAGCGACGGTACCTTCCACGATCTCATTCTGCAGCAGTTGCTGTTCGTATTCCTTGCTGTTCATGAAGTGTAATACGGACTCGTCAACGTACATGCGGAGAATGTTGTTCTCGCGGATGGCAACCAGGGTGTTCTTGATCTGGCGGACGTACTTTATGGTTTTGTCGATGGTGATCTCCAGGTCCTTGAAGTTGACCGGCTTGGTGATGAAATCGAAGGCCCCCCGGTTCATGGCCGTTCGGATGTTGTCCATGTCGCCATAGGCTGAAACGACCACCGATTTGAGCAGGCTGTGATCGTCGCGAAGCCGGGAAAGAAGGGTCAGCCCGTCCATTTCAGGCATATTGATATCGCTCAGGACGATATCTATATCGGGATGTTTTTCGAGTTGCTCAAGGGCATGTTTTCCGTGAGCTGCAAACACGAATCGGTATTCTTCCTCCCGGATCTTTTTCCGAAACTTCTGTTTGATCAGGATCTCAAGATCCGGCTCGTCGTCCACCACCAGTATTTTTGCGGGATACTTCATGCTACTGTTCCTCCATTAATTGGGCTATGGCCTTTTTCAGTTGCTCGAAATCGATGGGTTTGGTGAAAAATTGTTCAGCTCCGCTTTCTATGGCCCGCTGGTGATTCTCCGCATCCCCGTAGGCGGAGATCATGCTGACATGGATCTGGGGGTATTTTTGTTTAACCTGATACAGAAGCTCTAATCCGGTCATCCCCGGCATATTAATATCGGAAAATACATACATCACGCTGGGCGGCTCGGTTTGCCCGAGCACATCCAGGGCTTCTTCCCCGGAAAAAGCAAAGACCAGTTCAAGTTCTCCTTTCTTAATTTCCTTCCGGAATTTTTGCCGGAAGAGCATTTCCACATCTGTTTCGTCGTCGACAATCAAGATTTTCATACCGGCCTTAGGTTTATTGGTTTAGTGAAATGGCGAATTGGGTTCCGGTTCCTTCTACAGAAGATACCTTCATCTTCCCCCCATGTGCCTTCACAATATCATTAGAAATGCTCAATCCCAGTCCGGTGCCCTCTTTCCCTTTCTTGGTAGTGAAAAAGGGCTGCAAGATCTTGTCACGGAATTCTTCGGGTATACCCGGACCGTTATCTGATATTTCCAGAATAATAAGGCCTTTTTCTTTTCCGGTTGCAACTTCCAACCTGGGTTGGTAACCATTCCCGGGATCAGCTCTGAGTTTATCCCGCATGGCATCGAAAGCGTTGTTGCAGAGGTTGAGGAGCACCCGGCTGAAATCCTCGGCTATAAGAGGAACCTTGCCTACTTTTTCATCCAGCTGAAGGTCAATACTGACGTTGATGGGTTCTTTTCCCGCCCGCATGCCGTGGAAGGCCAGGTTGACGTATTCCCGGACCAGGGCGTTCAGGTCGGTGGGTTCCATCTGGCCGCTGCCGCCACGGGAGTGGAGGAGCATGGACTTCACGATACCATCGGCCCGGCTGCCGTGTTGGTGGATCTTTTCCAGGACCTCTTCCAGGTTGCGGGCGATGTCTTTTACTTCCTCCCAATCGCCTTTCTCGATCTCTTCTCGCATATCCTCCAGTAGCTCCTGGCTGACCTCCGAAAAGTTGTTGACGAAGTTGAGGGGATTCTTGATCTCGTGGGCGATGCCGGCGGTGAGCTGACCGAGGCTGGCTAACTTTTCCTGCTGGATGAGTTGCGCCTGGGTGGACCGTAATTCTTCCAGTGCTTTTTCCAGCCGATCCCTTTCGACCCGGATCCGTTTCTGTTGTTCTTCCGTTTTTTGCAGATCCAAAAAGCGGCGATATGCCAGATCAAAAACATTGGCAAATCGGACCAGGGCTTGCTCGATTTCATCGGGAAGTCTCTCAGCGGAGATAACCAGCAAATGGCCGTAGGTAAAGTGGGCGCTGTTGAATACCAGACGAGGAGGAAGGGAGTCGATTAATTCTGCCTTCCAGGGAGCATAATGGGAAATGGCGATATGGTGGGCCCGTTTTTCCTGCCCCTCCAGTACCGCGCAATGAAATTTATCTTCACGCTCCCAGCTCTCATAGCGGGCCTTCAGGTGGTGATCCGCTTCGTAGGGGACAGTCCAAAACTGCTTGAAAGAATTTTCATGGGGGTTGGTCAGCCAAACCTCCCATTGCCCGTTCGCCTCATCGTTGATCAGATAGCCACAAGAATAAGGTTCCACACCCAATTTGAAGAACTCGGCATATAAAGTTTCTGCGGCTTCTGATAATTCTTCACTAGAGCGCATGCCCACGGCTCTGGCGCGCACTCGCTCCAGGGCTGCCTCGATCTGCGCCTCCCGAGCCTGGGCTTCCGCTTTTTGCAGATCAAGGAAGCGGGTATAGGTCAATTCAAACACCTCCGCAAAACGAATAAATACTTGCTTTAAATCGGCATTTAATTCCTTCGTTGTTATCAGCAAAAGGTGGCCTTCCGAAAAATTTGCCGTATAGATGATCAGCTTTTCGGGAAGGGAAGTCAGGAATTGTTCTTCGGTCAGGGGGGCGTATTTGGCAATGTACTTGTGGTGCTCAATGTTGGCTTTTCCTTCCAACACTTCCCTATGCAATTTCTCCTTCCGCTTCCAGCTGTCGTATCTATTTTGAAGTACCCAGTCCCCTTTTAAAGGTAGGGTCCAGTATTCCCTGAAAATAGGTTCGTGGGGGCTGGTATTCCAACACTGCCATTCCTTATTCGCTTCATGGGCAATGATATAACCACATGCATAAGGTTCGATTTCAAATTTCAGGAACTCCTGGTACAACAGTTCCGAGCATTCCGATAGTTCTTCGCTCTTCTGCATGGCCATAGCCCGGGCACGTACCCGCTCTAAGGCTGCCTCGATCTGCGCTTCGCGAGCCTGGGCTTCCGCTTTTTGCAAATCGAGAAAGCGGGTGTAGGTCTGTTCAAAAGTGTTGGCAAAACGAGTCAGGATCGTTTCTTCCTCTTCCGATAATTCACCCAAGCAGGTCAGTTGCAGAAAGCCGTAGGAAAAACTACCGAAATAGAAATAGATGGTTTCCGGCATATCTGTTTTGGAATCCCTTTCCCTTTCGGTTACCTCATCATCCGGTATGGCAACGGACAAATGTTCCTCCAGAGCAGCTGGGCCTAACACTTGATGGAAAATCGGGGTACCGCTTTTCCAGGCTTCATAGCGTTCATGAAATACTTGGTCTCCAAAAAGAGGAAGTTCGAAATATTCGAGCAGTTGGGTGTCTGTCTGGGAGCCCCAGAGGAATTGCTTCTCTTGTGTTTCATCCACAATGCAAAATCCAGCATGAACCATCTGTTGAAATCCCAGTTTCTTTAGCTCATTATTCATCAAGGTCGCTACCTGTATCAGATCTTCACTTTTGTGCATAGCCATGGCTTCGGCTCTTACTCGTTCTAGAGCGGCCTCGATCTGCGCTTCGCGTGCCTGGGCTTCCGCCCGTTGCAGGTCGAGGAATCGGGTGTAGGCCTGTTCAAATACCCGGCTGAATCGCAGGAGGATCTCCTTGCTCTGTTCGGATAGGGGATCCAGCCCGGCAGTCTGTATAACGCCATAGGTATTGAAGGATCCGGTGAGTATGATCTTTTCCGGTTCGGCCATTTTTTCCTTGACCTGCTCGGGCAGTCTTCTGAAATAGCCATAGACGAGAATCTCATCCCAACGCACCTTATCCTCTCCTGCCAGAATATATTCCCATTTTGGGTCTTTGTTTTTCCAGCCCTCCAGATAGCTTTGGTAGGCAGGATGGTCATGGTTGGATACGTGATGGCTATCGGCATGGTCCGGGTTTTCCGAGTCGGTCATCCAAACCGTTGCGGAAAGATCGTTCGGATCAAAGATCCATAAAAGGCATCGGGCCAATCCTACATCCAGCTTTTGCAGCTGCTGAAAAACGGTGATGACCAGATCGGCAAGCTCATGAGAACTTCGCATACCTATTGCCTTGTTCCTGACCCGTTCAATGGCTACTTCGATCTCGGCTTCTCGGGCTTGTGCTTCTGCCTTTTTCAGGTCATTAAATCGGGCGTAGGTGAGTTCGAAGACCTTTCCAAAACGTGCAAGTAGTTCCAGGTTCTCTTCGGATAGGGGTTGATCGCCAACGGTCTGAAGGCCTCCAAATTCGCTGAAAACAAAGGAAGCAACATACTTATCCAGGGCGCGATTAGCCGTCTTCACGTCTTCTGGGAAGCGACTAAATTCTGTTTCATTATACAAGTAAGCATCATAGGTTTCTTTTTCCTCTCCTTCGAGCGTGTACACCCAGGTTGGCTTTTGTTCCAGATACGCTTTTAAAAACCCATGGTGAAAAGGGTAGTCTTCAAATTTCATGAAGTAAGATTCCGGAGGGTTGCCTTCGATCGGGCTCTTTGCCCACACCGTATTGGACAAATTTGGGGCATCGATGATGTTGATGATGCAAAAGGAAAGTGCGAAATCGAACTTTTCCAGCTCGGTGAAGAGTACAGATACCAGTTCCGAAAGTTCGCCGGAATCCCGCATGGCCAGGGCTCTGGCCCTTACCTTTTCCAAAGAAGCTTCGATCCGGGCTTCGCGCGCTTGTGCTTCTGCTTTCTGCAGGTCAAGAAAACGCGTGTAGGTTTGTTCGAATACCCTGGCGAAGCGCTTGAGGATTTCCATATTTTCTTCCGACAAGCTCGAGTGGGTGCTGATGGCGACAATAAACCCGTACCGCATGTACGCCTGGGAAAAATATGCCTCGCCAATAGACCGGATGTTGGCTTTTACTTCCGGGGGGAAACGCTTAAAGTCGGTATGCTCCAGTACGTAGTCATCGTAACTCTTCTTTTGATCTCCTTTCAGGATTAAATGAAATTCAGGTTCTTTGGCTCTCCAGGCATTCCATTGCCTTTGTACATCTGGGTGACCGATACCGCGGAACCAGAAACTTTCCGGGAATACATTTTGGGATACCTCTGAGACCCATACCTCGAAAGCCTCTTGTTCTTCGTGGAAGATTTGAATGTTGGAACCCCAATCCCCCATTTGAAGTCCTTTGATCTGTTGATAGATCTCCCCCACTACTTCCTTGAGCTCATCGCTTCGGTGCATGGCCATTGTCTTGGTCCGCACCCGTTCGAGGGCGGCTTCGATCTGCGCTTCGCGAGCCTGTGCTTCCGCTTTTTGGAGGTCCAGAAAGCGCGTGTAAGTCTGTTCGAAAACGGCAGCGAATCTTTTGAATATTTCTTTGTCTGGGCTAGGCTCCAGGCTGATCACAAAAAGGAAGCCCTGGGAGAAATAGGCGGCGTGATTTTCTTGCCAGGAGGGGTATTCGATGCCACTATCCCTTACCGTCTGGAAAATCTCACCAACTCCGGGAAGCCCGAATAAAAAATCATAGTGGGCTTCTAAATCTTTATCCTCTACTACCTCGGAAAAGTAGTCTTTCCCTTTCATCCAGCCATCCACCAAATGTTCTGTGGAGGGGTCTCCCTGATTGGGAATAAAAAGAGGAGGTTCCAGTTCACCTTCCGGAGTGCACATGCGATATTCGCCATGCTCTTTTTCCAGCAATACAAAACCGCAAGACCATAAATTACCACCAAGTGCCATCAATTCCTTGAAAAGGACGGTAGCAGCTTCGGAAAGGTCTTCACTACTTTGCATGGCCATCGTTCTGGACCGCACTCGTTCCAGTGAAGTCTCGATCTGTGCTTCGCGGGCCTGGGCTTCCGCTTTTTGGAGGTCCAGATAACGGCGATAGGCCAGTTCGAATACGGCTGTGGTACGTCGCTGGAGTTCTTTGGATTCCGGGGAAGGCTTTTCCAGGGAGGTGAGCGCGAAAGTCCCACCCGAGAAATCGGTGAAATACCAGTAAATGGATTCGGGCCTGTCCTTTTCGAGTAAATCAGCCATTTCCGGGATCCGGTCGATCAGCATATCGTACCACTCCTGGAGAGGGGCACCCGAAGGATGCATTTCGTATTCCCTTTTTTCCCCCAGATAGTGTTGGATCATTTCCCGGGCCAGGGCAGTCGAATCGGCGGGCAAGGTGGCTATACCGGTCAGGACTTCGGTCTCTTTTTCATGAGGTGGCCGGTAGGCGAAATAGAGGTCGAAAGTATCCGAGCCTTCCGGATAAAAGTTGATGGCCGAGGCTTGAATACCGGTTTGGCCGAGCGTCCCCATTTCATGGCGCAGGACATGGATCACTTGGATCAGCTCGTCGGAATTGGTCATCTGCATGGCCCGGGTGCGGATCCTTTCCAGGGCGGCCTCGATCTCCAGTTCGCGCTTGTATTTGTCCAGTTGCTCCTGGAGCTTTTCCTTCTCAAGCCTTAGTTCTTCGATTTGTAGTATGGGTTCTTTAGCCATTATTTCGACATTCAAGCTGGCAATGAAATGGACAAGACGGTGCCCTTTCCTTTTTTGGTGGTGAAGAAGAGTCGCAGGACCTTATCCGGAATTGTTGCCGGGATTCCGGGGTCATTGTCTTCGATCTCGATGGCTGCTTTTACCTTTTCGTTTTTTTGGGAGATAAGGGTTTTTAGCCTGCATGCGGTTTGGGCTTTAAAAGGAGTCGTTCGGCGGCTGGATTCTTTGAGGGGAAGTCTAAATTTGCAAAATCCATTCGGTTGTTCCAACTGCGATCTGCATTCAGCTTGTGTTTCCTGGGTTCTCTTCACCGTCTTAATTCGGGGGGCCTCCCTTTCTTCTTTCTTTGTCACCCATTAATTAATAGGCAGTTACACCCGCGCGAAAACCGAATCACTTTTTTATCTTGATGGGATAAGCTTCGTCGCGATACATGTCCTCTGTTATTGGTAAAGGTGTGGGGTTGGCAGTCTGCCTTTTGTGCAGCTTGGTTTTGTTCGCTCAGGACAAGGGTTATACCGTTATTCAAGACATTCGGCTGGAGGGGAACAAGCGCACAAAAGATCGAATCATCCTGCGGGAGCTCACCTTTTCCATTGGAGATACCATCACCCTGGATCGACTGCCCCAGGTGCTGAAGGAAAGTGAAGAATGGGTATTGAACACCAGTCTTTTCAATGAAGGGAAAGTGTATCTGGAAGGCCCGGCGGAGAATGGGCAGGTCGTGGTCAGCGTTAGGGAAGCTTTGTACATCTATCCCACCCCGGTTTTTGAGCTGGTGGATCGGAACATCAAAGTCTGGTGGGTTCAGCACAATCGCTCTTTTCAGCGGATGCGCATCGGGGGAGATTTTGCCCACACCAATCTAACTGGCAACGGAGACCGTTTCAAAATTCAAGCCAAATTCGGCTACTCACACCAATATTCGCTTCAGTATACGACGCCCTACCTGGATAAAAATCAGAATATCCGACTTGATTTTGCCGGGGAATTCGCCAAATATCGGGAGGTCAATTACACCAATGCGGGGAATGTCCAATTCTTTCATCGGAACGAAGAACGCTTTATTTTTTTCCGATGGAACGCCTTGGCTGCGCTCACCTTCAGGCCCCAGAACCATACCTGGCACACTTTCGGTCTGGAGTACCGGAACAACCGGGTGGACCCCTCTGTAGCCTCTGAGCTCAATCCGGATTATTTCCTGGATGGTCGCATCCGCCAACGATATCTCTCCCTTTTCTACCGGTTCCACTATCAGAAAGTAGATGTGGCGCCTTATCCCTGGTCGGGATTTTTTTTCAACGCCTTCGTCCGCAAGGACGGATTGGGCTTGCACAACGACCGGAACAATTTATTTGTGCAACCGGATCTGGGCATTTACGTGCCCCTGGGCAAACGTTTCAATACGGTGTTTGAAGCCGGAGGCAAGTTTTCCCTGATTCGCCAGCGGCAGCCCTTCAACGATTACCGCGCGCTCGGATTCGGAAAAGCCTATCTCTACGGCTACGACCTGTATGTGGTTGACGGCCTGGACATGCTCTATGTTCGGAACCGCCTCCGGATGAGGCTGGCCGACTTCCGGGTAAATTTCGGAAAGGTCATGCCCATCAAATCCCTGCGCAGTATGCCGGTGCGCTTCGTCGGTTCTCTGAACAGTTCCGTGGGTTTCGTGCATGACCCCTTCAACCGGGAGTTCAATCAGTTCGGAAATCAGATCCTGTACGGTCTTGGCGTTGGCCTGGACATCATCTTCTTCTACGACAAAGTGCTGCGCTTTGAGTACAGCTACAACCACTTGTTTGAAAATGGCCTATTTTTACGCCTCGATTTCAACATTTGATCAGGTGAGGGCCTGATGCTCCAAAACGCTTCAATCCATGCAGGTCGTGGTCTACAGTCAACTTCTCAAGGAAGGCGATAAACCCTATGTTCAGACCCTTTTTGATACCCTTCACGAAGAAGATATCACGACCTACGTTTACAAACCTTACCTGGAGCAACTTGAGGGCCAGATCGTTTTCAAGCGCGATATAGGGTCCTTCGAAAGCCATCTTGATTTTGCGGTCAAGAAGTACGACTGCATGATCACTCTGGGCGGAGACGGGACGATCCTCTCCGCTACGACCCTGATCCGTCAGCACGAGGTCCCGATCCTGGGGATCAATCTGGGCCGCATGGGATTCCTGGCCAGTATTGAGAAACGGCGAGTCCAGGAGGCTGTGCGGCTGTTCAAACGGGGCACTTACGAAGTGGAGGAGCGGGGCATGCTGTATCTGGAAAGCAACATGCCTCTGTTTGGAGAGATCCGTTTTGCGCTCAACGATTTCACCTTGCTCAAGCGGGACACTTCGGCGATGATCACCGTGCATGCCTACGTCAACGGGGCCTACCTGAATTCCTATTGGGCAGATGGCATTATCGTAGCCACTCCTACCGGCTCTACCGGGTATTCTTTGAGTTGCGGAGGACCGATCATTTTTCCGACCTCCGGCAACTTTGTGATCACACCGGTGGCACCTCATAATCTGAATGTCAGGCCCATCGTTATTTCCGACAACAATGTCGTGAGTTTCGAGATCGAAGGGCGAACGGAAAATTTCCTGGCGACCCTGGATTCCCGATTTGAGATGATCACCTCGGGCCATCAATTGGCCGTGAAAAAAAATCCGTTTTCCACCAAGTTGATCCGGATGATGGATATCGATTTTATGGACACCATACGGGCCAAATTATCCTGGGGGGTCGATACCCGAAATCGCTGACCGATGATCGTGCAATTGAATTGGGCCGGGCAAGCCTGCGAGGCGGATCTGGACCAGCCGCTGGACATTTCCATCCCCTTGTTCGAGGGCGAGGCCGGGGTGAACTGTTTCTACGCACCCCGCTATGAGACCCTGCCGGTACGAGATGGCGACTTCGTCGGATCTACCCAAGAGGGCGGGGCGGTGAATTTCAGGAATGTGCGGATCAATCCGCACGGGAACGGGACGCATACCGAGTGTGTGGGTCATATCTCCGAAGAGCCTTATTCGCTATTCGACTGCCTGACCCATTTCCATTTTCCGGCACGACTCATCACGCTTTACCCTCAGAAAAAACCGGACGGCGACCGGATAATCCTTCGGGAACAACTGCAGGAAATCCTGGAGGAAACGGAGCCTACGCCCGCCCTGGTGATCCGCACCTTACCCAACGAGCAGGACTTCAAATGGCATGCCCAGTATTCGGGTACCAACCCGTCTTATCTGGATCACCACGCCGTCAGCTGGCTGGTTGAAGAATGGGGGCTGCAGCACCTGCTGGTCGATCTTCCCAGCGTAGACCGGGAAGAAGACGGCGGCCGCCTCCAGGCGCATAAAGCCTTCTGGCAATATCCTGACCGTATCAGGACAGATTGCACGATTTCAGAACTGGTTTATGTCAACAATTCTATTCCAGATGGATTATATTTATTGAACCTGCATGTGGTAAGTTTTCAGATTGATGTCAGTCCCAGCAGACCCGTTTTATATACCCTACGCCAAACATAGATTTCCGGGAAAATGCCTCGTTCGACCAAAAAAACCGCTCGCTCTCAGATACTTCGCGATTTCCTGGAAATCGAAGAGAAAGCCTTTCATCAACGCATCCGTTTTTACGAATCCCATGAAAGGGAAATAGTCGGTCTCCGGCAAAAAGAGGTATTCCTTTTGAAAGAGGGGTATGCGGATGCCCTGTTCCAGGTTGGTGCCTACAAGAAGCACCTCAGCGTGGTGGATGAGCTGATAGAAGATTGCATGAACCACAACATCCGGTTCTTCAAAGGAGAGGATATTTTTCAGGGTCTTTTGTTCCGCAAGGCGGCGTCTCTGTTTCAGATCCGGAAAACCCGCGAGGCCATCCACATCCTTCGGGAACTGATCCGGATCAACCCGGCCTATCGGGATCCTGCCCGGTTTCTGGCGAGGTGTTACCGCCGGCAACGGCCCAACTGGCTCGGCTGGCTACCGGCTGCCAGTGTGGTCCTTTTCATTCTGACCGCGGTGGTCATCGCACTCGAAATGCTCATGGTCAATCCCCTTTTTCCCGAAATGACTTCCGATGTGCAGATGGTCCGCAACAGCACTTTTTTTCTGGGCATGATCGCCCTGGTGGGGGGTGAAGTCTGGCATCGATTGGAATGCCGCTCCAGGGCAGACCAATTTGTCCGCTATGCCCGCCGTCGTAAAAACTGGGATAAGTAGGTAGTTGAGGGGTTGAGTCGGTAAGTGGGGATTGGGATGGCGGAATGCCGAATGTAAAAATGCCCGAATCGCCATTCAGCCATCCAGAAACCATTCATCACAAATCAAACTTGATCCCCTGCGCCAGCGGCAGTTCCGTACTGTAATTGATCGTGTTGGTCTGCCGGCGCATATAGGCTTTCCAGGCATCGGAGCCGCTCTCCCGGCCGCCGCCGGTTTCTTTTTCCCCGCCAAAGGCACCGCCGATCTCGGCCCCGCTGGTGCCGATGTTCACATTGGCGATGCCGCAATCCGATCCGGCCGCAGACAGGAAATGCTCCGCCTCCCGAAGGTCATTGCTCATGATGGCCGAGCTCAATCCTTGCGGGACGCCGTTGTGATAACGGATCGCTTCCTCCAGTTCCGAGTATTGGATCAGATACAGAATGGGCGCGAAGGTCTCTTCCTGCACAATGGCCCAATCGTTTTTCACCTCGGCAATACAAGGCTTTACATAGCATCCACTTTCATAGCCCTCGCCCTCCAGCACCCCGCCTTCTACGACGAAGGTCCCCCCTTCGTCGCGGATCCGGTCCAGCGCGTTGAGGTAGTTTTGGACCGCATCGTTATCGATGAGCGGACCGACGTGGATGGATTCGTCAAGGGGGTTCCCGATGCGGAGCTGTTGGTAAGCGTTGGCTAATTTATCCTTGATCTCCTCGTAGATCGATTCGTGTATGATCAGCCGTCGGGTGGTGGTGCAGCGTTGCCCGGCCGTACCCACGGCGCCGAAAAGCGCCCCGGTCAGCACCAGCTCCTTATCCGCGCTGGGCGTGATGATGATGGCGTTGTTGCCGCCCAGTTCCAGCAGGCTGCGTCCCAGGCGGGAAGCTACTTCCGCCCCTACGATACGGCCCATGCGGATGCTACCCGTGGCGGAGATCAGCGGGATGCGGGTATCCTGGGTCATCCATTCTCCCACCCGGTAATCGCCCGTGATGACGTTGGTGATGCCTTCCGGAAGATCATTCCGTTCGAGCACTTCCCTGAAAATGCGCTGGCAGGCCACGGCACAGAGCGGCGTCTTTTCAGAACCCTTCCAAATGCACACATCTCCGCAAACCAGTGCGATCATGGCATTCCAGGACCAAACAGCTACCGGAAAGTTGAAGGCAGAGATGATACCCACGGGACCGAGAGGGTGCCATTGTTCGTACATCCGGTGATCGGGTCGTTCGGATTGCATGGTCAGTCCGTACAGCTGGCGGGACAGTCCTACGGCAAAATCGCAGATATCGATCATTTCCTGCACTTCCCCCCAACCTTCCTGCAGGCTTTTCCCCATCTCGTAACTGACCAGCCGGCCCAATGCATCTTTTTTCTCACGCAGGGCCTCTCCGTATTGGCGAATGATCTCTCCCCGGCGAGGGGCCGGGGTTTTCCGCCACGGCAAGAAAGCCTGCCGGGCGGTAGAAACGACGGAATCGTACTCCTCCCGGCTCGTGATGCTTACCCGGCCGATGAGGTTGCCATCAACGGGAGAATAAGAAGACAGATAGTCTCCGGAGTCAGTGGCTTCCAGGCCCGTAGAGCTACCGGCGTTGGTTTCGTGGATACCGAGTTGGCGCAGAAAGTCGGTGTTCATAGTAGGTTTTGTATTTGGCGGTTAAAGCATGTTTGGAGCGATGTCAAATACCAGACTTCAGGTCGAAGGCGGAAAGGTACCTACATGCCGGGAGGTTAAAATTCAGACATCCGGGCTATGAGGGCTTCCCCATAAAAAGCGGGAGGATGTCCTTGTCTGCCCATCCTTTTGGAGATGGAATCAGGATAGCAGCTTTTTGACTGCGGCAGAGATATCCTTGCCTTCGGCCCGTCCGGCCAGTTTTTTGGAGGCGATACCCATCACTTTGCCCATATCCTTCATGCTTTGGGCGCCGGTCTCCTCTACAATGGCTTTAACCTCGCTCTCAAGTTCTTCCGGGCTGAGCTGGGCGGGCAGGTATTTCTGGATGACCTCGATCTCCTCCCGCTCAACCGCAGCCAGATCTTCGCGCCCTTCCTTCTCGTAGATGTCGAGGGAATCCCGGCGCTGTTTGACCAGTTTTTGAAGGAGTTTGATCTCCATGTCGGGTGTGAGATCATCACCGGATCCGTCCGTTTTTTGCAGCAGAATGGCTTGGCGGATGGCCCGAATGCCGCGCATGGCGGCTTTGTCTTTGGCCTTCATGGCAGATTTCAAATCTGAGCTGACGCGTTCTTCCAGGGTCATACTTCTATATTTATTGAATCATGGAATGGTTTTCAAAAGTACAAATCCCTTCCGCTCTCCCCTGTGGGGAAAGGTCAGGAATGGAGATGATCTTCGATCTGCTGGGTAATTTCGACAAATTGTTCCACACTCAACTGCTCCGGCCGCTGAGAGAAAAGTTCGCTGGAAAGGACTTCCTTGTCCCGGACCAGGGGCTTGAGTGTGTTCCGGAGCATTTTCCGTCTTTGGTTGAACGCCATTTTCACCACGCGCCGAAAGCCCTTATAGTGCTCTTGCGGTACCAGGGGCGTTTCCAGCCTCTGTAGGCCGATCACGGCGGATTTTACCTTGGGGGGCGGGCTGAAATTCTTTCGATCGACCCCGAAGAGGATTTTCCCTTCGTAAAAGGCCTGGGTCAGTACACTGATCACCCCGTAGGTTTTGCTTCCCGGGGGGGCAATGATGCGTTCTGCCATTTCCCGCTGGAACATACCCACCATTTCCGGAATGAGTTCGCGGTTCTCCAGCATTTTGAAAAGGATCTGGGAGGAAATGTTGTAGGGAAAATTTCCGATCAGCCCGAATTCCTGCTCCTGGAAAGACTGGCGCAGGTTGATGCGAAGGAAATTTCCCCGGATGATGTGTCCGGCCAGTTCGGGGAAGTGGTGGTCGAGATAATCGACCATATCCCGATCGGCTTCCACCAGCAGGAGTTCGCAAGGGAGTTTCATCAGGTGCCGGGTCAGCATGCCTTTTCCGGGACCGACCTCGAGCACCCGATCGGGTGTTTTTACAAAAGATTCGGCTATTCGCTGGGCAATGGCGGGTTGGGTAAGAAAATGTTGCCCGTAGGATTTTTTGGCGCGAGGAGCGGACATGGCTTGGATTTGGGATTACCTTGTCGGCGGGTTCAGTATCTTTACCGATGCACCTTACCGACAAGGTACAGGAATAGGCGCAAGAAGAAAAACGATTGCAGAATGAATAAACCCAAAATCGGGATAACGGTAGGGGATATCAATGGTGTCGGCCTGGAGGTCATTCTGAAGACTCTGGCTTATCCGAAGGTGCTGGAACAGTGTACCCCGATCATTTTTGGTTCTTCCAAGGTAGTTTCCTACCACAAGAATATCGTCAACAGCGACATCCGGTATCACGTGATCCGCGACCTGAGTGAACCCAAAGATGATGAGATCAATGTTTTCAATTGCTGGCAGGACAACGTCAACATTACACTCGGAAAAATAACGGAAGCCGGAGGGATTTACGCACTCAAGTCTCTGGAGGCGGCTACCTCCTTTCTGAAATCGGGAGAACTGGACGCCCTCGTGACGGCTCCCATCCATAAGGAGGCTATGAGCTTATGCGGGTTTGGCTATCCGGGGCATACCGAATTTCTCACCCACCAATTGGAGGTGGAGGAAAGCCTGATGTTCATGGTAAGCGACCAGATGAAGGTAGCCCTGGTGACCAATCACATACCCATTTCCCAGGTGGCGGAGAGCATTACTCCGGGTCTGGTCCGGCAGAAGATCGATCTCTTGCATCGTTCCCTGATCGAGGATTTTGCCCTGGAGAAACCAACCCTTGCGGTGTTGGGTCTGAACCCGCACGCCGGCGACGGGGGGGTCATCGGGCGGGAGGATCTCGAGATCATCAAACCGGTGGTGGAAGAATACCGGAGCAAGGGCATGCTGATCCGGGGGCCCTTTCCGGCCGATGGTTTTTTTGGATCGGAGAGCCATACCCGTTTTGATGCCCTTTTGGCCATGTATCACGACCAGGGCCTGATCCCTTTCAAACTGCTCTCCTTCGGCAGCGGCACCAACTTTACCGCCGGCCTGCCCGCCATACGCACGTCTCCCGATCACGGTACGGCTATGGACATTGCCGGGAAGAACGAAGCAGATCACCGAAGCTTTATGAAGTCTCTGTTTCTGGCCATCGATCTGACCCGGAATCGGACCGAGTATCTGGAAATGCGACAGTTTTCCCTTGTCCGCGACGAATCCCTGGTGCAGGGCGAGGATGAAGAGCCGCCCGAGGACGAAGATTAACCCTCCTCTCCGAAACGCTTTCCTTCTCTTATCCACCCGAATCCCGTTCTTTTCCCGGCCCGGGTGGGTTTCCCTGACATTTGGTTGACAGTCGGGCTCCGTTTGTCGAAAAAGAAAGCAAGGGCGGCCTGCTTCCCGTAGGTTTGGCTTTGTAATCACACATTCAAACACCCGACGATGAAAAAAATTAGTGTACTCCCCTGGGGGCTGCTGCTCCTGTTTATTCCTTTTTTAAGCCATTCCCAATCCCGGATTTACGGCACCTTGCTCGACAGCCAGGAAGAACCCGTAGTCTATGCCAACGTAGTGGTCAAGTCGGCCATCGACTCCTCGATCGTCAAGCTGGAGTATTCCAATGAGTCCGGAAATTTCGTGATCTCCGGCCTGGAGCCCGCCGCTTACTTCCTGGACATCTCCTTTGTGGGAAGCCGGCCTTACCACTCCGGGATCATCGATCTGTCAGATGGCGGAAACCGGGACATGGGGACCATCAACCTGGCAAACACCGAAAACGAACTGGCCGAGGTGGAAGTGGTAGCCGAAAAACCCTTGCTGGAGATCCAGGCCGACAAAATGGTCGTCAACGTAGAGAATACCATCAATGCCACGGGGAATACCGCCCTGGAACTGCTCCGCAAATCGCCGGGGGTCGTGGTGGACAACAACAACAACATCAACCTCCTGGGAAGGAGCGGCGTGCGGGTTTTTATTGACGGGAAACCCTCTCCCCTGCGAGGCGACGATCTGGCCAACTACCTCCAAAGCCTCCAGAGCACAGACATTGAAGCCATTGAGATCATCACCAGCCCATCCGCCAAATACGAGGCCGAGGGTAACGCCGGTATCATCAATATTCGTCTGAAGAAGGACAGAAGCCTGGGCGCCAACGGCAATTTTACGGCCGGATTCTCCGTAGGCCAGCAACCCTGGTACAATGCCTCAGGAAACGGGAATTACCGGAACAAGAAGATCAACTTTTTCGGAAGCTATGGCTACAGCGACGGACTGAATCCGCAAGACTTCAACATGTATCGCGAGCAGAACGGTCTTTTTTTCGACCAGCGAAGCAATGAATTCTGGGCATGGAAGTCCCATAATTACAAAGCGGGCATGGATTATTTCCTGAACGACAAGAATACGCTGGGCTTTATGGTCACCGGAAACTATTCCGACAATGAGAGCGGCAGCGATTCGCGCACCAGCATCGGACAGGTGGGTACCCCCGGGATCGACAGTTTCCTGGTCGCAAACACTCAGCGGGATATGGGCCGCAACAACGCCAACTTCAACCTGAATTACCAATTCGAGGATAAGAAAGGACAATCGGTGATTATCGACCTGGACTACGGGTTTTTCCGAAACGAAAATCTGCAGAATCTCCTGAATGCCTACGAGGACCCCAGTGAGAACATATTATCCAGGAGCTATACCCGGATCCATTCGCCTACGGACATCGATATGTACACGGCCAAGTTGGACTACGAGCGGCCGATAGGTGAAAAAGGAAAGTTGGGTCTGGGGGGAAAGTTTGCCCAGGTCAATACGGACAACCGCTTCCAGTTCTTCGACATCCGAAAGGAAAACGGGATCGATATGCCGGTGCTGGATTCCACCCGAAGCAATGATTTCCTGTACAAGGAAAACGTGAATGCGCTATATGCCACCTACCACCACAGCTTCGAGAAGATCAGCTTCATGCTGGGCTTGCGGACCGAACAGACCAACTCCCTGGGCGAACTGACCCGTTACGACAGCCCGGATAAATCGCAGGTGGATCGATCGTATATCGACTTTTTCCCCTCGGCCAGCTTTACCTACACACCCGCCGAAAAGCACAGCTTCCAGCTTTCCTACACGCGCCGGATCAACCGGCCCAACTATCAGGACCTGAATCCTTTTGAGTACAAACTGGATGAACTGACCTTCCAAAAGGGAAATCCCTTCCTGAATCCGGAATACGCCAACAACGTTCAGTTGACCCATACCTTCAATTACCGCCTGAACACGACCTTCAGTTTCAGCTACACCAGGGATCGCATTACCCGACTGACCGATACGACCGGGGTGACCGGCTCTTTCATTACCTGGCTCAATCTGGCCAAGCAGTACAACTACAGCCTGAGCGTAAGTGCACCGGTCACAATTACCGACTGGTGGAGTCTCTACGGCAGCGTTACGGGTTATTACACACAAAACCGGGGCGGTTTCGACGAAGAGGTCTCGGCGTTGGTCGTTGATGTGGATGTGGTTTCCGCCAACGTTTATGCCCAGATGAGTTTCAAATTACCCAAGGACTTTACGCTGGAACTATCCGGCTGGTACAATACTCCCTCGCTTTGGGAGGGCACCTTCGAGATGCGGTCCATGGGGGCCATGGATTTCGGTGTCCAGTGGAAACTCTGGGACGGACGCGCCAACCTCAAGGCTTCGATCACCGATATTTTCCGGACCAACCGTTGGTACGGGGTGAGCGATACCAACACCTTATTTATGATTGCCAACGGAGGTTGGGACAGCCGTCGCTTCCGCCTCAATCTGAGTATTCTGCTGGGGAACAAGCAGGTGAAGTCATCCCGTCGTCGCAAGACCGGCCTGGAAGAAGAACAGAGCCGGGTGAAAAGCGGCGGAGATTAAGGAGCAGGATACCCGGTTCGGATCCCGGTTTCGGAGGGCCGATCTCTCAAAAGCTTCGAAATGAGTGTGTGAAAGGGTCTGTCCGCAAGGGCGGCCCTTTTTCTTATTTCGGCGGCATAGGCCGGCCTTTTTCCTGGATTTCTCCTTTTTGAGTGTTAATTGAAAGTAAATTTTGTGTAAATTAAAAATTACAGGATTCTGCAAGGCTTCTTACGGGGGCGAGGCCTTTTAATGTAGTAAAGTGTGGTTTGTGGAAAATAAATCAGAAGAGAAAGATTGGATATGCGGAGAATCAAGCTGTTTGGATTGGGGGCGGGGTTGGTTTTGTTTTTGACTTCCTGCCCGGTAAAAACGGAATGTTACACGTGCACAAAATTGATCGTAAACAAAAAGAACGGGGAATATAACTCCTTCACCGAGCCCTTTTGCGGGGATCCCCGGGCGATAGAAAAGGAGCACACCTACCAGAACGATGAGCATACCTACAGTATGATGTGCTTTAAGTAAATCGGAGAAATCAGGAAGTCTCTGTCACCAGGGAGGTCTGTTCCACCAGGTCCAGCAACAAGCCATTGGCCTCTTTCAGCGACTTTACATTTTCCTTGATCAGGATGAGATGTTTGTTGGACCACTTGAAACTCAGTCCTTTCAGAGCTCCCTGGCTGGCTACGTACTGCATGATACGCTGGAAAAGCGGGCTTTCGAAAAAGGGGCTCTGGGGGTTTTCCACAAAATAACAGCGCAGCTTGTTTCTCTTCAAGATCACCCGCTCGAAGCCCAGGCGGCGGCAGCTCCAGCGCAGCCGAAGACCGTCAAAGAGAGCAAAAACGGGTTGGGGGATCCGGCCGAAGCGGTCCCGCAGCATTTGCTCGAAAGCTTCCAGTTTCTCCTCCGTTTCGATATTATCCAGTTCGGTGTACAGAGATAACCTTTCCTGGATATTCTTCACGTATTCATCCGGGATCAGCATTTCCACATCGGTATCCATCTGCACCTCCTGTACCCAGTCGTGTTTGTTGGCGAGTTCCTCCGCGAACAGATCCTGATATTCGGTTTCCTTGAGCTCCTGTATGGCTTCGTTCAGGATTTTCTGGTAGGTTTCGTATCCGATATCGGTGATAAACCCGCTTTGCTCAGCGCCCAGCAGATTGCCGGCACCCCGGATATCGAGGTCGCGCATGGCGATGTTGAACCCGCTGCCCAGCTCGCTGAAATCCTCCAGGGCTTTCAGGCGTTTCCGGGCTTCGCTGGTCAAGGTGCTCAGGGGGGGGCTGAACAAATAGCAGAAAGCCTTTTTGTTGCTCCGGCCCACTCGCCCACGCAGCTGATGCAGGTCGCTCATACCGAACTGATGAGCATTGTTGATGATCATCGTATTGGCGTTCGGGATATCCAGACCGGTTTCGATGATGTTGGTGCAGGCCAAAACATCGTATTCCTTATCAATAAAGGCCAGCAACACATATTCCAGTTCCTTGGGGTCCATCTGCCCATGGGCCATGGCCACATCCACATCCGGGCATAGCCTCCGGATCATGGCAGTGACATCGGGCAGGCTTTTTACGCGGTTGTGCACAAAGAAAACCTGGCCTCCCCGCTGCACCTCGTAATAGATGGCATCCTGGATGACCTCCTCGCTGAAAATGCGATTTTCGGTATGGATGGGCTGGCGATTGGGCGGAGGCGTGCGAATGATACTCAGATCCCGGGCAGCCATCAGACTAAACTGGAGAGTGCGGGGGATGGGCGTGGCCGTCAGGGTCAGCGTATCTACATTGACCTTGAGGTTGCGAAGCTTTTCTTTGGCAGCGACCCCGAATTTTTGCTCTTCATCGATGATGAGCAAACCCAGGTCTTTGAAGCCTACCTTTTTGTTGAGCAGGCCATGTGTGCCGATCACGAT
Source organism: uncultured Saprospiraceae bacterium (assembly GCA_964640855.1). GTDB lineage: Bacteria > Bacteroidota > Bacteroidia > Chitinophagales > Saprospiraceae > JAJDFU01. The sequence goes on along the minus strand of CAZXIX010000001.1, from coordinate 11,584 downwards.
ATCGATTTCGCCCGCTTTGAGTTGCTCGAAGATCTGCTTGCGCTCGGCCGTGGTCCGAAACCGGTTGATGTAATCGACCCGGATATCGAACTCTTCCAGCCTTTCCCTGAAGGTGCGATAATGCTGCAAGGCCAGGATCGTAGTCGGAACGAGTATGGCGACCTGCTTTCCGGCCACGACGGCTTTGAAGGCTCCCCGAACGGCGACTTCCGTTTTTCCGAACCCGACGTCCCCGCAGATCAGGCGGTCCATGGGGTACTCTTTTTGCATATCGGCTTTCACATCCTGAGTGGCTGTGAACTGATCGGGCGTATCCTCGTAAATGAAGGAAGCTTCCAGCTCATTCTGCAGGTACCCGTCTTTGGGAAAGGCAAATCCTTCGCTGGCCTTTCGCTCGGCATACAATTTGATCAGGTTGGCCGCAATATCCTTGACCTTCTTTTTGGTTTTCCGTTTGAGATTTTTCCAGCTGTCCGAACCGAGCTTGTCCACGCGCGGCTGCGTACCCTCCTTTCCGGTATACTTTGAAATTTTGTGCAGCGAGTTGATGCTGACGTAGAGAAGATCGTTGTTTCGGTAAATCAGACGCACACTTTCCTGAACCTGCCCGTTGACCTCCAGCTTTTCCAGACCGGAAAACTTCCCGATTCCGTGATCGATATGCGTGACGTAATCGCCAGGCTGCAATTCGCGTAGCATCTTCAGGCTCATGGCCTGATCCTTGGTGAAGCCCCTTCGCAGTTTATAGGAATGAAATCGCTGGAAGATCTGGTGATCCGTGTAGCAAGCCAATTTCAGGTCCAGGTCGAAAAAGCCCTGGTGGATGGCCTGCGTGACCGGGTGAAATTGAACCTCCGCTTTCAAATCCTCGAAAATGGAATAAAAGCGTTCGAGCTGCTTGGTATTGTCGGTGAACAAATAATTTTCGAAACCGGCTTCCGTGTTTTCTTTCAGGTTTTCAATGAGCAGGTTGAAGTTCTTGTTGAAACTGGGCTGAGGGCGAGAGGCGTAGACGAACTTTTCCTGGAAAGCAAGGGGTTGAGCCCGTTCGCTCAGCCCAATGAGGGGTCGTTCTTCCAGATCCCCGACGACCTCGTGCGGGCGGATGAACGCCCGATCCTCGAAGATCTCTTTGAGGTCCTCCGTCTCCAGCAGCGAAAGGGTCTTGGAAAACTCCTCTGCTCTTTCAAAGCATTGCTGCAATTTGTCGATCAGCACCTGAAAATCCTTAACCCAAACCCGGGTATCGGGGGGCATGACGCGCAACAAAGACACCTTCTCTTTTTGCGAAAAGCGGGTGTTGATATTCGGAACGATCCGGACTCGGCCGATCTTCTGGACGGAAAGCTGAGTCGTAGGATTGAAAGTGCGGATGCTTTCCACTTCGTCGTCAAAAAGCTCTACCCGGTAGGGATAATCGTTGCCGTAGGAAAAGATGTCCACAATGCCGCCCCGAATGCTGAACTGGCCGGGTTCGTAAACAAAGTCTTCGTGCTTGAAACCATATTCTACCAACAAGTCCAGCAAGGTATCGACATCCAGAGACTCCCCTTTTACGATATCGATGCGGTTGGACTGAAGGATCTGGGGGTCGACTACTTTTTCGAAGAGAGCTTCCGGATAGGTGACCACGATCTCACCCGGGCTTTCCGAACCGGTCAATTGATTGACCACCTCGGTCCGCTGCAGCACGAAATGATTCTGTAGTTGCTCGAAATTCTGGGGCCGTTTGAACGAGTCCGGAAAAAAGTGAATGTGTCGGTCCGGGAGCAAACCGGACAGATTGTTCTCCAGGTAGGCAGCTTCTTCCTTATCGTTGGCTACATATAAGTGAAACCCCGGGTCGCGCAGGAAAAGAGCGGCCAGGATAAAGCTGTCCTGTGCTCCGCGAAGACCCAATAGTTGAAGCCTGGCGGGTGTATCCTTTTTCAGGAGATCTGCTATCTGGCGGGTGCGTTCATCCTCGACGTATAAGTCAAGGAGACGCCTCAAATTCTCTTCCACGTGTCGAAAGTAAGTACATTTTTACCAACGGCAATTTTCACCTTTGGTTCTATGGTTGACTAACGAAGATTTAACGTCCCTTCTCCTGCATCAACTCTGATTAATCTCTACTTTGAAACTCTTTTTCATCAAAAATCCATTTCATGCGTACCCAATCCATTATTCCTGTACTGATGGTAGTGCTGGTGCCAGCGCTCGGCTGGTCTCAATCCGATCTCCAGGGAGCCTGGCTGATCGATTATCAAACCGAAAGCGGTCCCATTGAGGTCCTGCTCGAATTGATGGAAGGTGGTGAGCATCAGATCGACCTGGGTAATGACGGAACTCCTGACATCAAAGGGGTATGGACCGTCGAGGGAGATCAGGTCACCATCGTAGACAATCAGGGAGAGGTAAGTTGCCCGGATGACACGGTATTCGTCTACAAGGTCGAAGGCGAAAAACTTACCTTTACGGCGATCAAGGATCCTTGCCAAAGAGGAGGCCCGGAGGGTATTTTGGAATTTACCCGAAAGGAATAACTACCGCAATTCTGCTTTCCTTCTTATACTAGAGGGAAAAAAAGCATGCCAAGATTAATTTGGGTTCTGCTCGGTGGATTGATCCTTCAGTTGTCGGCTTGTACCGGGCAGACCACCCCTTCCCAATCCACCAATGAAGTCCTCTCGGCCCGGGAATTCGAAGCCCGTCTCACCGGATTGCAAGACCCGCAATTGCTGGATGTAAGACGGCCTGATGAGTTTGCCCGGGGTCACATTGCGGGAGCGACCAATGTCGACGTCCTCGAAGAAGCCGGTTTCCGGGAATTCATCGAAAGCCTGGACAAGGAAAAGCCGGTCATGGTCTATTGCCAGGCAGGGGTCCGAAGCCGAAAAGCAGCCTCCATCCTGGAAGAATCCGGGTTCCGGCTGATCTACGATCTGGGGGGAGGCTATCGGACATGGCCCCCGGCAAAATGATCTCATTCTCCAGGGCCAGGCATTTGTGCTAATCCGCCCCTACTGCCGGACCCCTACTGGGATCAGGATTGGGATGGAGGGTAAATCCCCGATGGTGGTCGGGTTTCGTTACGGGTTGTCTGTCTCTTTTGGCCTCAAAAGGTAAAGGATGCACCCGAAGGGCAAGAACCGCTGACAGCATGCGGACCCACACCCCCGGCCCCCCTGAAAGGAATGTAAAAAGGCGGCCTGAACATTCCGGGGAGGCCGCTGTTTTGCTCAGCAAAAGAATTTCATTTGAACAAGACCGCTGTCATTATTGGATCAGGCTTTGCAGGTCTTTCTGCGGCTACGCACCTGGCGGATAAAGGATATCAGGTGACCATCCTCGAAAAGAATGATCAGGCCGGAGGGAGAGCCCGCCAGTTTGAAGCCGATGGGTTTGTCTTTGACATGGGGCCAAGTTGGTATTGGATGCCGGATGTTTTCGAACAATACTTCGGGTATTTCGGGAAAAAGCCCTCCGATTACTACGAACTCACCCGGCTGGACCCTTCTTACCGGATCTACTTCGGTCCGGGAGAGATCATGGACGTACCGGCTGGAACGGAAGCCTTGAAGGCTATGTTCGAAAGATATGAGCCCGGGAGCAGCCGGGCTCTTGAAAAGTTTCTGAAGGAAGCGGAATATAAGTACCGGGTGGGAATGAATGAGTTTGTACACAAACCCGGACATTCTCTGCTGGAATTCGCGGATTTAAGAGTGGTTTCCAGTCTGTTCCGCCTGCAGATGTTCAGTTCCATTTCCGGGCATGTCAAAAGCTTGTTTTCCCATCCGCATCTGATCCAGTTGCTGGAGTTTCCGGTTCTGTTCCTGGGTGCGACTCCCGAGAAGACGCCGGCCATGTACAGCCTGATGAATTATGCGGATATGGTCATGGGAACCTGGTATCCCATGGGAGGCATGCACCGGATCGTAGAGGGCATGGTGAGCCTGGCTCAGGAGAAAGGAGTGGATATCCGGCTGGGGGAAGAGGTACAGGAAATCGTCGTTCCCAAGGGTCATGCCCGCAAGCTGGTGACTTCAAACGGAGCTTTCGAAGCCGACGTAGTGGTGGGAGGCGCCGATTACCATCATGTAGAACAGAAGTTGCTGGCTCCCGAGCATCGCATGTATTCCGAGAAGTACTGGCAAAAAAGAACGATGGCGCCTTCTTCCCTGCTCTTTTATCTGGGGGTCGATAAAAAGCTGGAAGGCCTTTTGCACCACAATCTGTTTTTTGACGCCGATTTTTCGCTGCATGCCCAAGAGATCTACGAAGATCCCAAATGGCCAACCCAACCGTTATTCTATGTTTGCGTACCTTCGGTAACAGATCCTTCAGTCGCACCGGTTGGAAAGGAAAACCTGTTTATTTTGATACCCCTGGCGCCCGGGCTGGAGGATACAGATGAAAAACGAGAGCAATATTTCGACATCGTGATGGACCGATTGGAAAAACTGACCGGTCAGGACATCCGCTCCGCGATTTCTTATCGCCGGGACTTTGCCCACCGGGATTTCGAGCAGGACTACCACGCTTTTCGGGGCAATGCCTATGGCCTGGCGAATACGTTGCTCCAGACGGCTTTTTTAAAGCCCAAGCTGAAAAGCCGAAAGGTCAAGAATCTGTTCTTCACGGGACAATTGACGACTCCCGGGCCTGGCGTTCCGCCATCCTTGATCTCGGGAAGAGTGGTGGCCAACGAAATAGAAAAATTCATTCCTGCAAACTGACCGGATAAAAACCAACTCGTCATGTTAGAGCTTTACACGAAAACGTGTCTGGAGTGCAGCAAACTGATAACCAATAGGTACAGTACTTCTTTTTCTCTGGGCATCAAGGCCTTTGATCGGAAGTATCGCTCGCCGATCTACGCGATTTATGGTTTTGTTCGATTTGCAGATGAAATCGTGGACACCTTCCACCAATTTGATAAGAAGGAGTTGCTGGACCGCTTCCGGGCCGATACCTATTTGGCCATAGACGAAGGCATCAGCCTGAATCCCGTTTTGCAAGCCTTTCAGGAGGTCGTTCGGGATTACGACATTCAGCAGGATCTCATCGACGCTTTTCTGGATAGCATGGAAATGGATCTGGAGCATTCCGCCTATGAAGACCGCCTTTACCAAAAGTATATATATGGTAGCGCGGAAGTGGTGGGCCTGATGTGTTTGCGGGTTTTCTGCGAAGGGGATCACGAAATGTACCACCGGCTCGAAGCTCCGGCCAAAAGTCTGGGCTCGGCTTTCCAGAAGATCAATTTCCTTAGGGACATGAAAGCCGATTTCGATGACCGGGGCCGGGTTTACTTCCCGGGCATTGATTATTCGCGCTTCAACAATGAAGAGAAAAAGGCCATCGAGGCGGATATCAAAAAGGACTTTGACGATGCCTATCTGGGAATCGTACAGCTTCCCAAAGGGGTTCGCTTTGGCGTTTACCTGGCCTACATTTATTATATTAATCTTTTCCAGAAGATCAAGCGTTCGCCGGCGGCTCAGGTTCAGCAGGAGCGGATCCGGGTTCCGGATAGTCGCAAAATGTATCTTCTGCTCAGCTCGGCCGTCAAGAATCAGCTCAATCTTTTATGAATTTTGGCCGTAGGCTAACCAACGACCGGATCTCATTGAGGCTCCAGTTGGGCTGGTGGATATCCGCTTTTTTTCTCGTTCTGTTGCTTTGGAGACTCACCTCCGTAAGCGCCGCCGCCCTGCAAAATGAAGTGGAAGTATTGATGAACTTTTCATGGCTGGAATCCCCCTATGCCTACCTCTACTTGCATATCTTCAGCCTTTTGCCCGTCCTGGCCTTGAGCTTCGATCGAAAAGTTCATTTCTACCGCTATTGGAAATATTTATTTCCGGCCATAGGCGTGGTCGGGTTTATTTTCATCGTCTGGGACCAGTATTTTACGCATGCCGGCGTCTGGGGGTTCAATCCGGATTATCTGACCGGTTGGTACTTCATGGATCTCCCGGTAGAGGAGTTATTGTTCTTTTTCACGGTTCCTTATGCCTGCATTTTCACTTACGAGTGCTTAAGGGTTTATTTAGAGAAGGATCCGCTTCGAAAAGGGGAACCTTACATTTCTTCCGTTTTGTGGGTCGGGTTTTTGGCAATAGGGATCATCCACCTGAATCAGATCTACACGGCCACCACCTTTTTGATGTGCGCAGCCTTTCAAGGCTTCCATTTATGGTTTTATCCGGCACGCTGGCGAAGCAGATTTTACCTCGGATACGGGGTCACCCTGATCCCGTTTATGTTGGTGAATGGCGTGCTGACCGGAGGATTCACCGAAGCCCCGATCGTACAATACAATCCCGACGAATACCTTGGGCTTCGCCTCGTTTCCATCCCCGTTGATGACATGGCCTATGGTTACTTGCTGCTCTTTTCCTGTACAACCCTGTTCGAAATTTTCCGAAAAAAAACAACTCTGACCGCCTCTCCGGTAAAAGATCCGGGCCAAATCGGAGCAGGCTGAACTCCCGGCAGGATGCCGAATCAGAAATTTTTGGAACTGCTTTAACGGTTTCGGGGCTTTTTGTCGCCTTTACCCTTGAGACCTTTTTGCAGTCACCAAAATTTCGATCATGAAACCCATATCCAATCTTTTCCTCTATATCCATTTTCGGAAAAGACTTTCCGTGCTGTCCGGACTGATTATCCTGCTTGTTTTGTCCTTTACCCAAGTGAGTCCAGGACAGATCTTTCATCCGAATGGGCCTGTTCTGTTGCCTGAATCGGCCGAAGGAAGTGCCCACGATACGAGCGGGGCCCGTGGAACGAACGCCTGGACATGGAACATCTCGTCCAATGGCAGCGACTACTACATGTACTTCACCTTCAACGACTTTCCGCATTGGTGCGATTGCGATAACGAATGGGTGGTTAAGCTGAGGTACGGGAGCTCAACCAAGACCTTTACGTTTACCTCACGGAGTCATAGCGGCACCAGCTACAGTGTAGCGGTAGGCCCCAGCCGGAACCTGACGTATTCATGGACCGGAAGCATGTCCGGCACCAACAATGCCTTGTTCAATTGCTGGATCGGTTGCAGCGGGACGGGCAATTCCACGGGAAGCCTTTCCCGAACATCTTCCTCTATTAAAGCCCCGACGAATGTAAAGGCTACCGACGAAGAAGCCCTGCATACGATCCATGTCACTTGGGAAAAAGGCACCGATATTCCCAACGGAAACCACGGCTATCGCATTTATCGGGACGACCTGAGCAATCTTGTAGCCACGGTAAGCGGCTCCACCCGAAGTTGGACAGATACTCAGGTAAGCCCCAATGAGACCCACACCTATTATGTACGTACCTATACCAACAGTTGGGGCGGGCATACATCCGGCTTTCGTTCAGACCAAGGATCCACCCTACCGGCTACGATCACCGCTTCGGATGGAGAGTTTTCCAATCGCACCAAGATAACGTGGACCAATCTTTCCTCTTTCGCCGATAAAATTGAAGTATGGCGAGATGATGAGCAACTCGAAGCTGACCTGGGCAGCGGCACCACCCAATTCGATGATAGAGACGGCATCCCCGGATTCAACTATTCTTATCGGGTCATTCCCGTCAGAGATGATGAGCTCAACGACTACACTCCCTTGGTGGATGCCGGATATCGTACGCCAAACGGAACCATTACCGGCGAGGTAAAAGCCCCTTTCGGTGGACCGGTAAGTGGAGTTACGGTTTGTGCCGAACGACTGGATAGCATCCCGGACGGGGCAGACGGGAAGTCTGCCTATTGTGCCATCACAGACGGCTCGGGCTTTTATGAGATCAAGGACATTTATTATTACGATCGGGCTAAATTCAGGATCACTCCTTCCCTGGAGGACCGGGGCTTTAATCCTGGGTTTCTAGAACGAACGCTGGATCTCCAAAACCCTTCTTTCCCCGACGTCAATTTTATCGATACTACCTCCTTTACGGTGACAGGAAGGGTGACTCAAGTGATGGACGGGGACACTTGCGGCCTTGCGGATGTCCGGATTCTGGTGGATGACCTTTTTCAGGGAACTCTGACGGATGGCCAAGGGAACTATAGCTTGACGGTTCAGGAGACCGGGATCTATGATATTGCACCCGAATTTGAAGGACATAGCTTCAGCCCGCCAGAAAAGGAATTTTTCATCGATGAAGACCTGAACGGAGTGAATTTTGAAAATACCCAAAGAGATACCCTGAGGGGATATGTACTGGCAGGCTGCAATATCTTCATCGGCATAGCGGACGTTACGTTCACCGCGCTGGATGGTCCGGCAGAATGTTTCCAGAAGACCGTAACCACATCGGATCCCATGGGTTACTACGAGGTATTGCTCCCTTCGAGAGCCTATCGGGTAGAGGTCACCCGCTTTGTGTCTGAAAATCCTTCGGAAATAGACGGGGAAGAAGTCGTGAATTTCTTCCAAGCGGATACCCTGGACCTGACCGGGGGAACTGCAGAAAAGAATTTCATTTTCCGAAAGCCTCCTGAAATAAGGGTATTGGGTATGCCGGATCCGGTTTGCGATCTTCCGGTTGTACATCAGACCAGTACTTACCCTCTTGAGATCCGGGTTTTTGAGAGTTTCGGAAATGAATCTTGTCTGACCAGCAGCGGCCATGTGATCATTCTGGACGACGTAGGGGATTCCTTCCGGCGGGATACGATCCCCCTGGAAGGAGGAATTGCCTATTACGACCTGCTGCCGGGAGAACCCAATATTATTGCTCCCCATACCAAACAAATTGAAATCCTGGCGAACGTGGAAGGGCAAACGGATATCTACAGTCAACAGCTGATCGTTACGGGAAATCGACCCAGAGAAAAAACGTTTTCCACGGTCTCGCCCGAAGTCCCTTTTATGATCCTGCGTGATCCGCCCGGGGATGCCAGTTACAGCTATCTGGAAGAAAGAACATCTACCCGTTTTGCGCTGGGGTTTTCTTCGAAGCTGAGCACAGGCGCCAGGGCATGGGGCGAGGTAAAAGTCGGAACCAAATTTGAAGCCGGCATTGGCGTCAGTACGGAGACGGAGATCTGGGGCAGGATCAAACAGTCGCTCGAAGTCGGAGCCAGCGTGCAAGCTCAGAATGAACTGGACGTGGAGATCATCAATGCCCAGCGATATGCTACATCCGGTAATCCGGACATTACCGGTAAAGAGGGTGATGTTTATATCGGTTCGGCTATGAATATGATCTACGCGCTGACCGATGTGATCGAATACGATGAGAACCGTTGCCGGGTGGATAAATCCGTTGACCTGATCATAGGGAACGATGGTTTCGCCACCACCTTCATGTACACCGAAGGCCATATTCGGAATACCCTGCTCCCGCAACTGCAAACGCTTCGGCGGATTTACGAGGGGCAAGGGTCGGATTCAGCTCAGCTTTACCGGGATCAAATGGAGGTTTGGCAACAGACCCTGGGCCTGAATGATAAATTGAAGGAAAAAGCCACCTTCATCGAAAATAGATCATTCAGTGCCGGCGTGCCTTTCAGTTCTTCTACGGAAGTAAATAAATCCCAGTCGGGGAGCATTGAATTCAATCTTTATCTCGAATCTGCCGTGGCGGCAGAGGCGGGGCTTGAAGTAGGTGGCGCAGGTGTCAGCGGGGGAGTGGAAACAAGGTTCCGTATGGACTTTGGGGCATCGGCTTTCACATCCACGACCTACAGCCGGACCACCGGCTACTTCCTGAATGATGACGACGTTGGGGATTTCTTCAGCGTCGATATCCTGGCCGATGAAGTTTACGGGACGCCCGTATTTTCTCTGGCCAGCGGGACCAGCAGCTGTCCTTGGGAACCGGGTTCCCAACCGAGAGAAGGCGTGCAATTGGTAGCCAACACGCGTATCCGTACCGGCATTGATCCTGCGGATGAGGCAGTCTTCCAGATCCAGTTGGGAAATACCAGCCAAAGCGACGAGGATCAATTCTACAACCTAATTTTCCTGCAGGAAAGCAATCCGGACGGAGCCAGAATTAAATTGGGTGGGAGCGAGATCCAGGGAGGTGTACCTACCCCCTTCAGCATACCGGCAGGCAAATCGGTCAACGCCACAGTAACCATCGAGCGCGGACCCGTCGCTTTCGATTACGATGACTTGAAGTTCGTCCTGCTGTCCGGCTGCGGGGATCGGTCCATAGCCGATACCCTTTCCTTGTCGGTTCGGTTTGACAGCCCTTGCAGCGACATTGTTCTTCACCGTCCGGAAAGCGGTTGGTTGATCAATCAAGAGGACAACGATCTATTGGACGTAAATATCAGGGGCTACGACCTGGATGCCCTGAATGAAGTCAGGCTTCAATATGCCCCATCGGGCACCCAGGTTTGGGCTACTCTACAAGAATTCACCAAAGAAGAACTGAGCAACAGCGCTGGAGGAACGAACGTCCTGTTGAATCTTCCGGATATTCCGGATGGAGATTATGAGTTGCGGGCCGTACTAGGTTGTCAGGAAGGGGTGAAGTACACAGAAAAGTCAAGGGGGAAGATTGACCGGAGGGGCCCCTCGCTTTTCGGGGTGCCCGAACCCTCGGATGGTCGGTACGACGGAGGGGACATCATTTCGGTAACCTTTGATGAGGCGTTGGACTGCTCGCTTATTGAAGGGGATATGATCACGGTCATCGGTCAACCTTCGGGGAAAACCTACGAGCTGCAGATCAGTTGTTCGGAAAACCAAATTTTCCTGGACCCAGGCCAGGTCAGTGATCAAGTGCTGGAAGTACAAGTATCGGATTTGAAAGACCAATACGGGAATAGCATGGCAAACCCGATTCGGTGGTCCTTTGACAGCGATGTCGTAACGCATGTTGAGGCAGCTCCTGTCACGGCAACGGACCTGAAGCTCTTCCCGAATCCCGCTTCGGCCCGGGCATTTTTGGAATTTAGTCTGGGAAAACCGGAGTGGGTTGTGGTGCAACTTTTTGACCTGAGCGGTAAGCCGGTCAGCAGAACCATTCGGGCAGATCTTTCATCCGGGAAACAACTTATCCAACTCGACCTCACAGACCTCCCTCAAGGAATGTACTGGGTCAGGTTAGCCTCCGGAGACAGAGTAGCTACGCAAAAATTGTTGGTAGGCAACTAGGGTGTGTCTGGAAAAGGGTTGCTGATGGCGAAAAAGATTCATTTTTGTGGCCAGGCAAGGTGCAAAAACCGAGGATAGCCTTAGCTACGGGAGGCTTTTTGTACCCTAATCTAGAAGCCGTAGTTGAGCGAAAATTTTGGTGACCAGAGTCAGCCCTGAGGGGTTGGCTCTTTTTGGTTGCCATTCCCGCTCAAAAGACGGGAGCCAACGGGACAAAAACAATCCACAATTATAGCGGGAGTGTTGGATTTTTCTCTCGGAAGACTTATCTTGTAAGTCCGACTTAAAATGAACGGGCAGTTAAATTGAGTCTGGAAAGGGCAGTGCATTCCCTGATGTTCATGGTCCAAGCCCGCTATCCATTCACCTGAAAGGTTCTTTTTTTCGGAAGAATGAATTTTTTCTTCCTGTGAATGTTGCGCGGTAAATAACTATGGTTTATCTTTGCACTCGCTTTTAGAGAAAGCGTTAAGGAAAAGAAGAAAGGAAGC